>NZ_JAYSDT010000103.1:0-3438 GCF_041914225.1 Chryseobacterium sp. | reverse complement strand
AATAAAAAATGAATTTAGAAGGACGAAAGATTATTGTCAATAAATCATCTAAAGAACTTACCGAGTTGCTGAAATCTCCTGAAAATTATAAAGATTTTATGCCGGATGGTCTTCAGAAATTTGAAACAAGAGATAACGGATTTAAATTCGGATTACAGGGAATGCCGGAGATTGCGTTAAAAATTGACGAAGTGGATGATCACAAAGCTGTTTTAAGATCCGCAAGCTCCAGCCTTGATTTCTCATTAACAGCAACGTTGAACCCGATCAGCGATAATCAGACAGAGGTTCAGATGTTATTTGAAGGAAAATTTAATCCATTCATCAAAATGATGGTAGAAAAGCCGTTACAGAACTTTATCAATACGCTTACTGATAAAATCGAAGCTTATAAATAAAAAAAACCTCCAATTTTGGAGGTTTTTTTTATTTTATGTATTTCTATGCTATAACTCCCGAACAATGATCAGCACTGCTTCCCGTTGCGGAAGACAACACATTGATCTGATTTTTCATTTTTAAAACTCCCATAAAGGCAAATATCAGAGCTTCCTTATAGTCGATAATCTCTTTTTCAGGGATGATTACTTCAGCTTTTGTTTTTGCTCTTATTTTTTCAATCAGAACCGTGTTGTAGGCACCTCCTCCTGTGATCAGGATATCTTTTATATTGTTTGCATTGATGACATTAGAGATCTGTTGGGCGGTGTGCTCTGTAAAAGTAGCCAGCGCATCTGTGATTTCAATATGTTCAAGAGCCGGAAATATATGTTGGCTGCACCATTCAACTCCTAATGATTTCGGATGAGAATGCTGGTAGAAATCTAATGCGTTAAGCTGATTAAGCAGATCTTCATTTATTGTACCTTTTTCCGCCAATGTTCCGTTTTCATCAAAACTCTTGTGGAGCTTCTGAGCCAGGTGATTTAAAACAATATTTACCGGAGCGATATCAAAAGCAATTCTCTTTCCTTCTGATCGCAGGGAAATATTGGAAAATCCGCCAAGATTCAGACAGGCGCTGTATTTTGAGAAAAGTAATTCATCACCTATAGGAACCAGAGGGGCTCCGTTTCCTTTCATCAGGACATCCTGGCTTCTGAAATCATAGATAACGGGTAATCCGGTTTCCAGTTTTATAGCTCTGCCGTCACCGATCTGAAGGGTAAATCTTTTCTGTGGCTGATGAAAAACAGTATGGCCATGAGATGCAATAAGATCGATATTTTCAAGCTGATGCTGATGGATAAATTCTTTAACCTTTTGTCCAAGGTAAAAGCCATATGCTGAATGCAGTTCCAGAAGATCTTCAGCAGCAAGATGAATTGAATTTCTAAGTTTGTTCTCCCAATCTTCAGAATAAGGGAATGTTTCAGCTTTCAGGATTTGAAAGGTCCATTGGTCCTTTTTTTCAAATTCAGCAAAACAGATATCCAAACCGTCCAGACTCGTCCCGGACATCAGTCCAATAGCCAGCGCTTTCATTATTTTCAGGTTTATTTTTTACTTTCAGAAATTCTTTTCGAACTGAAATCTCCTGAATTGTTATAGAACGTGTACTCGGAAAAATCATCTTTGGCAGTCATTCCATTGGCTCCTACCAATGTAGAGCCGTCTTCCATGGTGACATATACCGTATCTTTGGTATAAATTCTGTTTTTTTTCTGATCCCAGTAAATACTCTGCATGGCAAATCTTTGCCCTTCATTGGTTCTTATTCTTACATCGCCTTTGGCTTCATAGAATTTTTTGTATTCAAAAATACGGGCGTACTTCGCTGTAATTCTTCCCGGAACTTTAGGTTTCTTTTTATCAAAAAACTCAATATCAATTCCTTTTCTGGCTACTACATACGGGCTGTCGATCAGCTCATACTTTTCAATAATGGGTGCTTTGGCTTTTAAAGTAACAAAACCGGAGTCACGCTGTATAATATTGGCATTATTGATAATTTGTGAAGGGAAATTCTTGCTTTGGCTGCCATTAGCTTTGGTAAGGTCCTCTTCACAGGATGTCAGTATAAAAAATATAGCACAACTAAAAAGGCATGCTATATTTTTATATGATATTTTTTCTGAAAAATTCATTTTAGTTATAAAGAGTCTTTCTGAACCATTTGTCAGCAAAATTAAAGCCGATTCTCAGATTGACGAAATTCTGGTTGATCAGGTTGTTTTGAAGAGTTCCTCTCTTACCAACTTCCAACCCGATTTCAAGACCGCTCATTCTTGTGATACTGCTGTTTTTGAATGGTAGCATCACACCGGCAGAAATACCGAACTTGTTAATGCTGTTTCCTTCCAGCTTAAGGTTTCCTCTTTCGTAGAATGCTCCATATCTGTAGATCACCCTTGAGAAGTAGCTTCTGAAGTTATTATAGTTAGGAAGATACCATCCTCCTGCAGAAATTCTGTAAGTATCCTGGAAATCAAAAGTTTTACCAAAATAATTGATATCTTCTCCTTTTTTATAATCTATCTGACCAGATACAAACCAATGGTTCTCACTTCCGTACCCAACTCCAAGGGAAGCCTGTAACGGAAGAAGATTTTTGGATTTTGTTTCTTTTTGCTCAATGATTGTTTCTGAACCGGTCATCTTTGTAGTTTCCTGAGCATCAGAATATCTGTAGGTACTGTTGGTGTACTGTGTAGTCATATTACTTGTGTTCCCAAAAGTAGCAGTGGCTCCTACGGTAAACTTCTTGTCAGTACGTGTATTTAAAGTCTGGTAGCTAGTACCAAGCGTAAAATTAAAGTTTCTGATTCTGTTTTTAGTCTCATAGCCATTAACATATTCCCCTACATATGTACCAAGGTTACTGTTGTAGGCACGGAATTCGTTAAGGTCATTAAGATCTCCGAAATAAAGATTTGCTTTTGCTCCCACGGATAATTCCTGGTTGATCTTATAAGAAACAGCAAGCTGTGCGGTATTTAAAGTTCCGCTACCTTTGAAGCTGTTTTTGTAAAGAGGAGTGTTGTCACTGGCAAACTGTTCCGTTACAATATCGTAGCTTTTGGAACTGTATGGCTGGTAAGAGATTCCCATTTTCACTTTTGAAGATAATGGAAAAGCGATCGAAATATTGGAAAGATACGTAGAATGCTTTGTAGATTTCATATCGTTATAGTTCGATTTGAAATAATTGTTTTCGTTGGTAGCTTCCAGTCTGATACTTGTAAGTTCAAAATTGGCGTTATTTGCCGGGTTGGCAAAATTGAAACTACTGGTAAAATCACTTATAAAAGCAGTAGATATACCTCCCATAGAAGTAGTTTCGATCGTATTATCATATTTCACATCTCCAATTCCATAAGCTGCATAAGGAGAGTTGCTTAGACTCTGTGCATTCAGAAAATATCCAACTGATATGAATGATACTACAAAGATTTTTTTCATTCTTTATTTTTAAAACAATGCGCAAATATCTTAAAT
>NZ_JAYSDT010000102.1:0-3556 GCF_041914225.1 Chryseobacterium sp. | reverse complement strand
CTAACTACGAATACCGCGAATACCTTACATGGTTGAAGTATGTATTCCCACCAAGTGACCCGAGTTTTAAGGAAATCTATAACGGTGCTTTACCGGATACCTTATTATGGGACAACAAATTAGCTAGAAACGATTATAATGAAACGTATCTGCGTTCTCCGGAATTCGATTACTACCCTGTAGTAGGAGTTTCCTGGACTCAGGCAAACAGATACTGCGAATGGCTGTCAGACAGAGCGAACGAAAAAGCTTTGATGCAGGCTGGTATTATTGCTAAAGATTTATATATCAATGAATCTAACAACCAGGGTGGAACAGCATTCAATATGGATAAATTCAAATCGAATGATCCTGAAATGCAGGGGTACATCAATGAGAAAAGAATGCAGCAAAAAACCGGTATGAAAACCACAAACCAGAGATTGCTTGCTGCTAACAGAGCTCCTAATGCTGCCATGGTACAGAAGTTCAGACTTCCTACCGAAGTAGAATGGGAATATGCTGCCCTAGGTATGGCTAAAAACAGAGAATATAACCAATACCTTGGTAAGAAGCCTCAAATCGAAAGATTAAGAGGTACTAAAGGAAGAGACAGAGGAATGTTCCTTGAAAACTTCAAAATGGGTAAAGGTGACTATTCCGGTATCGCAGGATGGAAAAACGACGGATCAGCTCAGACTTCTGATGTAAGACAATACCCATCTAACGACTTAGGAATTTACGGTATGTACGGTAACGTGTCTGAATGGACAGCTGACGTTTACAGACCTATCATTGACGAAGATTACAACGACTTCAATTACTATAGAGGAAATATGCCTCAGGCTATCGTAAGAAACGGAGACGGAACTTATAAAATGATCGACGAAGGTAGCATCAAATATGATACATTGGCTGACGGAAGATTAGTGTACAAAGGACTTCCGGGGCAATTCGAAAGACAAACTATCGCTGACTACAGAAACTACAGAGACGGGGACAGACAATCTTCTTTAGAATATTACAGAGTATCTGATTCTACTGATTCATATGACATGTACAACTCTCCTAAGAAAAGTTTTGTTGTAGATGCAAACGGTAGAGTGAAGCTGCAGAAAGATACTAAAGAAAGAACTTCAGGAATTTCTAACGATGTTAGAGTAGTAAAAGGAGGTTCCTGGCAGGACACAGCTTACTGGCTGGATCCGGGACAAAGAAGATATAAAAACCAAAACAAAGCTTATGGTTGGATAGGTTTCCGTGTTGCACAGGATGCCAGAACTAACGATAAGAGTAGAACTAGAAGATAATATTTATCAAAAAAATACTTTAAAAAAACCTTCCGGATTTCCGGAAGGTTTTTTATTTTTGAACCATGAAATCGCCCTGGCTAAAAAGTCTGAAGCACTTGTATAGATTTGGTGATTGCATCTGACTTCTTTAAAAAAAATATACATATATTTCCAGATGAATATAGAACAGTTTTATCCTTTATTTCTGCAGGCAGCAAAAGTAACCATTGACAGCAGAAAAATAGCAGAGAATGATATTTTCTTTGCCTTTTCCGGTGAGAATTTCAATGCAGCGACCCTGGCGGAAAAAGCCATTGATGACGGAGCTTTGGCCGTAATTGTTGAACTTCCGGAATTTGAAAACAGAGATAAAAATATTTTCTATGTTCCATCGACTCTTGAGTTTTTACAGCAGCTGGCAATTTACCACAGAAGAAAACTTTCCATTCCTTTTATTGGACTTACGGGAAGCAACGGAAAGACGACCACAAAGGAGCTGATTCATGCTGTTCTTTCAGAAAAATTTAATGTACAGTATACATCAGGAAATCTGAATAACCATATCGGAGTTCCATTGACTATTCTTTCTATAAAGCCTGAGCATGAGATGGCAGTGATTGAAATGGGAGCCAACCATCAGAAAGAAATTGAATTTCTGTGTACCATCTCACAGCCTGATTTCGGATACATTACCAATTTTGGAAAAGCACATCTGGAGGGATTCGGGGGCTTTGAAGGTGTGATAAAAGGAAAGTCTGAGCTGTATGATTATCTTAAAAATAACAGCAGAACGATTGTTGTAAATGAAAACGATCCTATCCAGCTGGAGAAAACTGAAAATTACTCTTCTAAAATTACTTTCGGGAAAGAGACTTCCAATTACAATTTTGAATCATTCTCAGAGGAACATTTTGTAGGATTGACGTATCAGGGAGTAAAAGCCGTTTCAAAACTGACAGGGGAATATAATTTTACCAATCTTTGCGCAGCCGCAAGCTTGGGGCTTCATTTTGGAATCAGTTTTGAAAAAATAAAACATGCGCTGGAGCTTTATACCCCTACTAATATGAGATCTCAGGTTGTGAAAAAAGAGGGGAGAACTCTGGTTCTGGATACATATAATGCCAATCCGAGTTCTATGACCGCTTCTTTAAATAACTTTATCAGTTTTGAAGGCAGTAAAACCATTATTATCGGAGATATGCTGGAATTGGGTGATGAGAGTCAGAAAGAGCATCAGAACATCTTAAAACTGGCTCAGGATCTTCATTTCGATGAGATTATCACTGTAGGAAAACATTTCAAGGCTGTCAATTCTTCAGATCTTGCTTTTGAAAACACAACGGAACTGATAGAATATTTGAAACTGAATAAAATTCAAACTGAAAATATACTGTTGAAAGGCTCCAGAGGAATTGCTCTTGAGAAGCTGATCGACTTTATTTAGAGTAAGGAAGCTGGAAGAAAGAAGTTCCTGAACACAATAGGAGAGTGTTCTCTTTTTTATTCAACTTTATGAATTTTCATTGATAAATAAACACTTGAAGAAGTAAATGGCCGGATAGTAACTTCCAGCCTCCTTCTTCCAGCTTCCGGCTTTTAAGATTTCTTCAAATCCCAGAATTCTCTTACAATCAGTTTAATATTTTTAAAAGTACTTGGAAAAACTTCATTCTCAATTTCTGATGTTGTTTTCCAGGCTACTTCAGTAATACCTTCTTCTATCTGTGGCTTTGAAGTATCTTCTCCGTCGAAGTTCATTTCAAACCAGTGGGTACACTTCAGGATTTTTTCACCATTTCTTTCTACGTAGATGTGATAAGTCGTATTGATGAATTTTACAAGCTCTACGTCGCTCAGACCTGTTTCTTCTTCTATTTCCCGAACGGCGGATTCTTCCCTGGACTCCCCCTTTTCCATCTTACCCTTGGGAAGGTCCCATTTGCCCAGTCTTCTGATGAAGAGAATCTTACCCTCAGGATTATTAACAAGACCTCCTGCAGCCTCTATAATTCTGAAAAGTTTCTGGAATTCCAGCCAGATTTCGTCTAAATTCTCTCCATATACATTCAGTTCCTGTACCGAAGTATTCTCCAGAAGATCCAATGCGATCTCTAAAGTTGTATAATTTTCATACCTAAGCTTTTTTTCAAGTTCTTCAGGATGCTTAGATATCAATAATTTTTTTTCGTTGACAAAAACTTTATACATTTGTAATAGTTAAGAATTTAAATACAAAAATAAAAAATGAATTTAGAAGGACGAAAGATTATTGTCAATAAATC
>NZ_JAYSDT010000101.1:0-3730 GCF_041914225.1 Chryseobacterium sp. | reverse complement strand
TGATGTTCACACCTGCAGAACCCAATGCTGGACCTACTGGTGGAGAAGGGTTAGCTGCGCCACCTTTCACCTGAAGCTTTACCATTTTAAAGACTTTCTTAGCCATTGTTTGTTTTTTAAATTTGAATAATTAATGAGTTTGGAAGCATTTATTATTCAGTAGGTTATCGTACTCACCTATGACAAACCTACTTTTTGGACTGCAAAAGTATAAAATATTTTTGAAATAGCAAATGGAAATTACTGATTTTTAAAAAGTTTTATAAAAATACTTGTTATCCTGTGAAATAAATTCTGAAGTATTTTAAAATTATCCGAGCAATAAAAATAAAAACGGCTATTTACTTTTTAAATAGCCGTTTTATATATTCTGACAGGAAAATCTGTTAAAAACCTGAAGGTTTGTTAATCGTTTGGGTAGAACCGTCATTTCCTCCCAGATCAGCATTGATATCATTGATATTCTGTTTCTCAATTAATCTTTTATATGCCATCAGATACAGATCAACAGTAAAGTTGTTGTAAGTTCTTGAAGGAGTGGATGCATTCATAGCAATAATTCTTCTGTCTGTAAACTTTGCTCTGATATGCCATGTTCCGTTACTTTTGAATGCAACAACATTAGGGGATCCCTGCTTGTTATCATTAATACCATTGTCTCCGTAATCAAGCATTACACTGGTAGTTCCGTCATTCAGCTTGAATGAATAATTATGAAGTACAACAAGAAAATTGTTGGCATCTATCTTTGTGTCATAATCTTCAATTCCTGTACCCGGTACTCCGGTAAGGGTAAGTTTAAGGTAATTAAACAATCCGCTGCTTTCCAAAGTTGGGTCATACAGCTGCAATGCGTTTTCTGAAGTTGCCAGAAAGCTTCCTCCTGACATCGTAGGTTCTCCCGGATTTCTCAGATATAAGGAATTGGTATAGGTTTTACCATTAACATCAAGTGTTTCTGTAGGATTTGCTGTATTTATTCCTACCTTTCCCTGCTGGGCATTCATAAACAATCCCAGGCACATGATTATTGTGATATAAATTTTTCTTTTCATAGCTTTTTATTGAAGTCCTAAAGGTGTGTTGGTGGAAACTCCTGAGTAGCCAGGTGAAGCTGATGCTGAAACAGAACCGTTGAAAGTTCCCCAGTCTTTAACTAATGACTTTTCAAAGACATTTAAAGTAAGCGTCCATGTACCGTTTTGAGATGAAACAGTTCCGGCTCCTTTAAAAGCTAAATTAATAGCATGGTAGCTTTTACCTCCACTGGTTACCTGAGTAATTTCTGTGGAATAAGATCCATACGATTTTGGATTTGTCGTCATATTTGCTGCAGAAACCGCTTCTGTAAAGACAGCACCTGTAATAGCCACAACATATTTACTCGCATCCAATCCTGTATTGAGATTCACTACTTCATCCTGTCTTACATTTTTCAATACAACATTATACATATTTACAGGCGCCACATTACGAAGCGATATATCCAGCAGCTTAACTTTACCTACCGGTGAACTGTCTTTTGAACGGGTAAGAAGAAGGTAGTTTCCTGCTGCCTTCGTATTTTCCGTATCTATTAAATAGGACTCTACCAATGTTTCCCCTTCCACATCAAGAGTTCCTTTCGGTGTTGCTGTATTGATTCCTACTTGGGCGTTTATGCCTAATGCAGCAAAACCCGTAAAGAGTATCGCAATAATTTTTTTCATAATTTATGTTTCTATTGAATTAATGGAGTTGCAGCAGCACCTGTTCCTGAAGCATTAAGGTCTTGTGTAGAATTGAAATCCTTGGCATATGATCTGTCAAATACTAACAGGTTCAGTGTCCAAACCCCTGTCGGAAGTGATGAATCCGGCGAGAATCCATGATAGTCTGCCTTCAGCTTCCATGTCCCTCCTGAAGAATAGGCAAAAATCTGAGGTACAGGAGTAAGCCAGTTGGCAGAAAACGTTCTTGTAGGCTGTGTAAAACCAAAAGAAGAAATGACTACCAGAAATTTTTTAGAATTGATTTTTGTATCAAACTGATTCACCCAGTCTTTATCTGCAGGATCACACGTAATCTTGAACTGAATAAGATTAATGGGAGCCGGTGAATTAGGTACAAAAGAGTCATTGTACGCTGTTATTTTGTTTTCCGGAGCCGGAGATTTGATAATGAAAGTGTAGTTCTCATCCGCTTTCAGTTTTTCCATAGGCTGCTTGAAAACAATTCCTGATGTCTTCATCGTACCGTTTACGGTAAGTTCCTTTTCCGGTGTCGTAGTATTGATTCCAACCTGCGCGCTTGCGAACACAGATGTACTCACCAGAGTGATCATCGAAATAATTTTTGTCATTGGGTTATGTGTTTATATAAAACTTGTGTTTTTAACCAGCCCATTTTTTATATCTCATGCTTCAAAACATAAGATCCCACTACAACTGTAATCAGTGTATGAAATAAAAAAATATAAAATTAATGGATTAGTTAACACCTTGGTTGCAAGAAACATGCCATCCGAAATTAAATTAGACGATCTGAAAAAGATCTCCACTGAAAAAACAAATATGATCACGTAACAGTGATTAAACTATTAAGGCAAACGATTCTTTAGAAGCAGTTAACAGGGTTCTGAATTTAAAACATCGTTAAAATAATCTTGATAAACTTAAAAAAACTCTAACAATAGGGAAAAATTATGAAAATTAAATACCAATATTTTATTATGAATTAATAGAATTTTGGAATTTTTGATTCAATCTTAAAAGCTGTAGAAATAGAAATGTCTAATGCTTGAATTTCATGCAAAGGGATCCCGTTTGCTGTATTGTATTTCAGGAAGCAAAGACTTGGTAGACCTCATTGACTTTTTACATGTGTACCCCACCGTATCATATTGCTTTAACCTAATCCGCATTTGCAGAAATGCCGGAAAGCCATAAATGAAAAAAGACCGCTTAATAGCAGTCTTTTTTATATTTTATAAAATAATATTATACTTTTTCTACTTGCATGTAGCTTAGTTCCATTGGAGTTTTTCTACCGAAGATCAATACAGAAACTTCAATTTTCTTTTTGTCTTCAAGAATTTTCTCCACTGTACCATTGAATCCGTTGAAAGGTCCATCGATTACTTTAACGTTTTCACCTACTACATAAGGAATTTCAACATCACTTGCAAATTCAGAAAGTTCATCCATTCTTCCAAGCATTCTGTTAACCTCTGATTTTCTCATTGGAACAGGATCACCTCCTTTTGTTAAGCTTAAGAAAGAAATAACTCCAGGGATATTCTTGATAACGTGAGGAATTTCTCCCATCAGATCAGCTTCGATCATTAAGTAGCCAGGATAGTAAGGTCTTTCTTTAGGAACTTTTTTACCGTTTCTAATCTGGATCACCTTTTCCATGGGAATAACCACTTGAGTAACGTACTGCTCAAACCCTAGACGTTTGATTTCTGTCTCAATATAGTTTTTCACTTTATTTTCCTGTCCGCTGATAGCTTTCAGCACATACCATTTCAATTCGCTCATTATGGGAAAATACTTTTTTGTTAATTAAACAAGTTGATTAACATTCCTATTATGTTGCTGATTGCTTTTGAAAACAATTCATCAACTCCAAAGGTAAATAAAGCCAGAATCACTGTCGCAATAGTCACTACAATTGTAGAAGACTGAAGGTCAGCCCATTTTGGCCATTCAACTTTATGTCTGAATTCGTTATAAGAACCTTTTAAAAA
>NZ_JAYSDT010000100.1:0-4009 GCF_041914225.1 Chryseobacterium sp. | reverse complement strand
TTTTTCTTGATTTTGACTTTTTGCAAATATCTTAAAAATATACGTACCTTTTGCTACTGTAGAACCAAAATCATCTCTTCCATCCCATTCTATTGCCTGACGAGGGGTTCTAAAGCCCTGCAGGAACGGTTCTGCAACTACCGGCTGTGATAAAGTTCTTACCAGTCTTCCGGTTATTGTATAAATCTGTACGTTCACATCCAGAATGTCATCACAATTGTGCTCAAACTGAATATAGGTCTTGTTTGTAAACGGATTTGGCCAGTTCAGCGGACGGTTGATCGTCAGGTGCTGGTCAGATTCATCTTTAACTTCAAAATTTAACGTAGCAGTTGTGGAATTATTGTTTATATCCCAAACTTTAAATGTTAATTGATGCTGTCCGACTGCCAGATTTCTGAAAGGGTAGGTTACATTTCCCTTCTGGTACTCGGCAAGACTTGGATTTAAACAGCCGTTTCCTTCTCCCGGAGCATAAAAATCATTCAACACAACTGTATTGATAATCTGCCCGTCAAGATATACTGTAATATCGTGTCCTACCCCGGATCCTGTTGAGTTGATTCCGGTATCATCGGTAAGACAGGCAAGAAGCATAGGATTCTGGTTGGTGATTCCTCCGTCTGCGAAGTTGGTGTTGTTCATGTACAGTTTTACTTTCGGAGGTTGGTTATCATTGATTCCGTTTGGATTGATATCACCCACCTGTACTGCCTGGTTGTTGAAAACATCCGTTGACTTGTTATCTGCATAGGCTAATATTCTTCCCTGACCTACAGCATAATTAATGTCTTTAGGTACATAGAATTCCGCAGTAAATACACCGTTTACAGCAGTTCCTGCAGATTTTACAATTGCACTTCCTTCTTCGGTATATTCTAAAACCGGAGATAAAACGCCACTGTTATTTAAAGTTTTTTTGTTTAATCTTTTATCAAAAATATTGATGCTTACCTTTCCGTTAAAAGTATTATTCAATGTTCCGTTTGGATTATTAACGTGTCCTTTTATTTTTACGAAATCCAGTCCTCTGATCAATCCCGGAACCGGAGTTTCAATATTGTCAATCACCAGAAGTCTTTGTGGTCTGCTTAATTTCATAGCAGGATCCCCCAGGAAGTTTACTTTTAAATGGTTACTGTTTGGCCCCTTTTGCTTTTTAGCGAGTAGGTGGGCATTTCCCAACGAATTAAAATCGTCATTGGTCAGTTTAAAAATATTCTGGGTAAACGTATTGGTAAAATCACGTCCGTAATCAACTCCTATGGCACGGCTGGAAGTAATCATGGTAGAGGCTCCTCCCTGCTTCATTTTAATAAACTGTTCTCCCACAGAGTTGGTTGCAGGCTCATCCCATAATGTAAATTCACAGGTGATGGTAGAGACAAACGGAAATCTGCTGTATACATTAGAGAAGTTATTGGCATTCTGAACCTCAGAACTTGTAAGGACTCTTTCCTGTGCCCATCCGTTGATTCCTCCATGCCCGAAATAGAACAGGTACAAACTGTTTCCGATAGCATTGGAGATCGCCTGATTGACCTGTGGATATCTTCGTCCGCCGGAAGTACTCTGAGCGGTAAAGGCATCCATATACAATTTTTTAACATTATATTCTTTAAGTTCCGGCTGACCCGGCTGTTCAAATATACTGGATAGTGAACTGTCCATCACATTGTGGAAAGGGCTTCCCCCTTCATTGTTGTCATCCACTACAAAATCAAGTCGCATACGCCAGTCCCCGAAAGGAGTTGACTGTCCCTGAAGGGAATTGTAATAAGCCAGTGTTTTATTGATCATATCTCCGGCTTCACTTGCATTGGCGGCCGGAATTCTGCCAACCGGAAGATCCGGCAGGTTGTTTTCAATTAATAATGTATTTTGCGGCTTGGTCATTACGATATAATCATCCGTTACAAATGATGATACATAATCTGAAGACTGCTCACTCTGGTAGCTGGCAACAACATTTGTATTGTTTGGAACTCTGTTTTTATAGTCGTATGAAGCATCCCCGAGAATAAATACATACTGAAGTCTGCCCAGAGGAGTGTTAAGTCTGGTAACGAAATCTCTTATTGCAGTTAGATCTCTGCTTCCGCTGCCATATTCCTCATAGATCTTATTGATGTCAACAATTTCTACCTTATAGTTATGATTGGTCTGATGGTAGCTGGCAAGCCTTTGTGCCTGGCCCATCATTTCCGGAACGGTAAGGATAAGATAATCTACGTTTTGTATAGCAGAAAGGTTCTGGTTGGAAATTCTTCCTACAAATTGCGGACTGAAAGCCGCATCAGCACGGAAAGCCACAAATTCATTGTTGAAATTCTGATCAGAAGCAGTATAGGCAAAGTTGAAAGAACCTGCTCCTGCCTTATTCACCCTTCTACTGGCATTGGTAATATCCGTTACATCCCATACCTGCTCTATAGCAGCTGCATTGCTGATGCTGAAACCATAGTTGGTATTACTTCCGCTTACAATGGAATAATCTCTGAAGTTCATCTGTGAACCATTGAAAGCAAGGTTTTCTTTATACTGAACTTCTACATAATCAAAATAAAAGGTTCCGTTGGGATTCTTGGAAATATCAGGATTATACACCAATGTAAACTGGTTTCCGGTAAGATTAGTTAATGTTCCGGAGTAGGTGACAGGGTAGAAGGTATACTGGTAGCTCGAAGTATCCGAAGGAATCGTCTGTATCGGCTGTGGATTTAAGTTGTTGATCTTAAAATCAATGGTATTTTGCTGGGAATTATACGCTACCACCTGAGTTCTGTATCGTATCACATCATTAGCCTGTATAGGTGAATTGGTAGTAAGCGTTACTGTTTTTTCATTGGTGAAAGGAGTATCTTCCACCCACGTTCTTCCTACCTTTAACAGGTTTTTCTGATCTTTGTTGATTACCTGGTAACTGTCGTACCTTGTAATCAGCTGGGCAGGGAGATTTCCGTCGACAGTCGGAACTCTCTTTCCCGCACCTTTGTCGAAGTTGATATAGTAATATGAAAAATCCTCATATATATTTTTAACATTATTGCTTGGGTTGATACGGGTTTCATGTCTTTTAAAACCGTTTCCGTTGGAAGTATCATAAAGGTTATATCCGTCCGGGCCCTGCGCATAGAAAAGAGCATAATCATTGTCATTCCATACACCGTCATCTTCACCTACCACCTGAATGGCATTTTCCTGTAATGCCCCGTATCTCGGATCCTGGTTGTACTCAGGAAGCATTACGCCGCCGTTTCCGTAAATTCTGAAATTCTTTGGGTTTACAGAAGCAGGATTAATTCCGTTGTCTTTCAAAAACTGTGATGTGATTTTGAATATCCCGGACTTGTCTACTTTTATTTTATAAAAATTGCCGCTGGATAGCGGATTGGCTGTAGTTCCTATTTTATTAACGGTGCCGAAGGTATTAACAAATGCGGAAGCTTCTGAAACATTGAACGAAGATAATCTCTGAACACGGCCTTTTACATTTTTAAATAAAGCAATGCTGATACTGGCATAGCTGTCCCCTTCCGATGAATAGTAAGAAACATCTGCCACATCGTGATCAGGAAGTCTGCCTTTATCCAGTTCAAATAAATCCTGGTTGGAAACGTTCTCCCAGACAAGGTCTGAGATTTTTAACTGCTTTTCTCCGATTTTTTGCTTGGTTACTATAAAAACATTATTTTGGCTGAAAGAAAAACCTTCATTTTTAAAATTGGGAAGAATTAATTTTGTGTCACCAAAATCCTGGATTTTAGAGCCATTCCATTCAATGGTATTTCTTTGGGCGTAAAGTGTTGATGCAAAAGCGATTAAAGATAAAAGCGTAATTTTTCGTTTCATGTTTACTATTGAAATTGCTAAATTACAAAATAAATGAAAATTTTAGAATTAAATTGTGATACAATAAAATTAATTTGTTAACGTTTTTCAAAAAAATCAAATGTTTACTTGATTTATTGAATAATTTATTTTTTCTTTGTACTTTGAAAATATTTAT
>NZ_JAYSDT010000099.1:0-4126 GCF_041914225.1 Chryseobacterium sp. | reverse complement strand
GAAAACAAAAAATATTTTTCGCCTAACATCAGAAAGTAATAGAGCATAAAAAAAAAGATTGTTTTGAACCTACATTTGCTACATTACCTACATAGCAGAAATATAACGCATTGATTTTCAGGTTTTTTTTAAAAGCCATGTAGGAGATGTAGCAGAAAACAAAAAATATTTTTCTCCTAACATCAGAAAGTAATAGAGCATAAAAAAAGATTGTTTTGAACCTACATTTGCTACATTACCTACATAACTAAAATATAATGCGTTGATTTTCAGATTACTTTTTAAAAACCATGTAGGAGATGTAGGAAATGTAGCAGAAAACAAAAAATATTTTTACGAAAATGAAAACAGAGTATTTGTATATACTTGAGATAGGAAGTAAAAAATTTCCCTGTCCTGAGTGTGGGAAAAGAAGCTTTGTGAGGTATATAAATACAGAGACCAGAGAATATTTGCATAAAGATTATGGACGTTGTGACCGTGAGAGTAAATGTGCTTACCATCTTAACCCTTATCTGGACGGATATGCAGCAATGATACAGGAAGATAAGCAACGAGCTGCCGGAGTTACTACAGTAAATTCTGTAAAACAGAAATATATTTACTCAAGGCAAAGACATTTGAATTCCTTCAAAGCTCATCCAGGGACAAAGATTTACTTTGATTTTGAAACGTTTAAAGCGACATTAAAGCCTGAAGGCTATGAGAAAAACACTTTTATTCAAAACCTTTTATCTCAGGTAAGATTTCCCTTTGAAGCAGATGAGATTACAAAAGTCATAGAGCTGTACAGACTGGGAACCATTACAGAAGGCTACAGAATGGGAGCTGTTACCTTTCCTTTTATTGATATACAGGGCAATATCAGGACAGTACAGGTCAAAGAGTTTGATATGGATAATCATACCAAGAGAACTGATTTTTTACATTCTATATTGGAAAAGAATTGTATCAGGAATACAGAACCTTTGCCAGAATGGTTAAAAGCCTATGCCAGTAATGAGAAAAAGGTTTCGTGTTTATTTGGAGAACATCTTTTAAAGAAATATCCGTTTAATCCGGTTGCATTGGTAGAAGCTCCAAAGACAGCTGTATATGGAAGCTTATATTTTGGATTCCCTGAAGAGAGTTCCCAGAACCTCATCTGGCTGGCGGTCTACAATAAAAGCAGTTTCTCATTCGATAAGCTGAAGGTATTACAGGAAAGAGAGGTATATGTATTCCCTGACGTGTCAAAAGATGGGAGCACTTTCAGGGAGTGGAAAAGAAAAGCAGATGAATTCGAAAAACAGTTACCTGGAACACATTTCATTTTTTCTGATCTATTGGAGTATTTAGTACCTGATAATGATAAAAGTAGTGGTTATGACCTTGCAGATTATTTAATACAAAAGGATTGGCGGTTGTTTAAAAAACAGACCTTACGAATCAAAACAGAATTTCATCCAGAGTCTGAGTGTGAAAGTAAATCTGAAGGTCAATCTGAAAAGATCATAACCATAACAAAAAATCAAAACGATGAAACACAAGCTATACAAACAGATGAAGCTTCCAACCCAACTGTAAAAGCTAAGTTACTGATAGAAAGTCATAAAAAACCGGATGAAAAGAACAACCGGAAACATCCTGAAATATGGAATAAGGAGATTGAAATACTTGAAAATTTCTTTACTGAGACAGAAACTCCAGATCACCCCATCCAATTTAATGTATATGGCAATATCTCAAATGTTCGGAAATTTATTAAAAGTCATCTTTCAGTGGTAAAGGCTAATAATGGAAACCCTATATTTTTACCTTACCTCAGCAGATTACAGCAGCTCAAAGACAGAATATTATCATCAAATTAACAGGAGTAAAGAAAGTAATAAACCAGGAACCGTTATAAATTTATTAATACAAAAAATATTTGTTTTTTTTCTGCGTCACATCCGTCACTTGCGTCACAGATTTTGTTTAAATGCTTTAAAATCAACAAATTAAAAAAAAACAATCAATTATGAACACCAATAGAAAATCCACTGTAAAAAATAGCAAAGGTTTACAAAAGTTAACAGAATCGGAAAAGAAAATTAAGAATATCTTTAGCTTAGAAAAAGTTACGCCAAAAGATATTGAAGATTTTACTCCTGAGGAAATGGACCAATTTAATGAAACATTAGGAAAGAAAATGAACGGGCTTCAAGGTGCTGCTTATGGTGAGTTTTATGATCAGTTTGAAGAAGTGTTGCTGGCTGGAACTAAAAACCAGCTTTGGGAGTTTAACCACCAGACCATCATGTGGGCTATATCAACATTAACGAAAGAAACGTGCAATTTTCCTCCTGTTAACCTGATTGCGGTCAAAACAGGATTAAGCAGAACAACGATCTATAAGCACATCAATTCCTTTAAAGAACACCGCTCATACAAAGGACAGAAACAGGCTGTAGAGCTTATGGCAGATAAAATCCTTTGGCAGATGTATTCACTGGCTAATGATGGAGATGTTAAAGAAGCAAGACTCTTTTTGGAAGTAGCCGGAAAATTAGGGAAGGCAGGCAGCCCTCAACCTGTGAAAAATCAAAACAACTATATTCAGATCAATAATACCGTTGTAAATCAGCAGGTATTACAACAGCTCTCTACAGAACAGCTTAATACTATTGAGGGAATTTTAAAAACAATCGAAGTAAAAGAAACAGATTAGAACATTCTTTTACAAAAATTGTTTTTACATTTTTTTCTTTTATGGAAAAACGTTATATTAGTTCTCAAATAGAATTTTTTCATCTTCATTTGGGATATTGGTTATAGTCTTCCACTTTGTATGGGAGACTTTTTTATAATGAAAATACAAATATTGATTGAGAATAAAGCTTTTATCAGCCACCCATTGATAAGGTTTTGAATTCAATATGTGTTTTTGAATTTAAACTAAATTTTGTTACATTTACACAGGAATAGTTTTTTCATGGCTAGATCCATAATTAGTGCAATGCCTTCCATTATATGGGAGGTATTTTTTTGATCATAGGATGAAGTCCAAATTAGGTTTCACACCGATATACAAAACCAAACGCAGAAATATAAATTACTGACAGAATTCATTACGGAAATTAAAACATTGGTAGAATACTTCGTAAATGTCTTTGAATTTCAAGGCTTACGGGTTTTCTTACTCAAAAAAAATCGTCAGAATTATTAAAATCATGTTGTATATCAACAGGAAAACAACATAGCCGTAGTCAATCAACGGTAAAACTACGAAGCTCTATTTTTTATAATAAGTCCATAGTAACGGAAAGAAAACGAAATGAGAGCAAAAATATTGAAAGATTATGTCGTAATAACGACACATAAACGACATGGATATTTTGACAACCTCCTTCCATTAAACGGGAGAGAACCGAAAAAAGAGGACTATTTTTCCGGCTAAATAATCCAGCCGATCAAACGGCAGGAAAACGGCATACCTTTATCCGTGATAGTTATAGAAAAGTTCTAAAAATATTTGACTTTTTTGACAGGGGGCTTCTCTGAGATTAAAAACAGGAAAATAGATGTAAAACCCTCTATTAATGAAAAGAAGCTGGTATAAACCACATTTAAAAAAGTGTCTGAGAATTACCATTTATTACTGTTTTACTACCATTTTAAAGCTGAAAATGGGAATGGAATTACTTTTAATGGCCAGATAAGATAATACTCATTCTCTCGCAAAAATCAAAGATTTATGTATATTTGAAACATACTTTATAATTCAACTCATCTCATTATTACCGGAGACCTAAGTGATCTTCGGTAATTTTTTTGTTTCAAAGTTGCGTGTTGTAGAGTGTCACTTAATAAAAAACCATAAATAAAGACCTCAGCCGATTTTATCCCTATCTGCCACGCACGCAAGAGAAACATCATAAATCTATATTCCACTATCTAACACACGCATACTGAAAGAATCAATAAGAAGTATTTTGAGGGCGTTTCCTGATATTTCCCTGTTTAAAAGTGCATGATCGGAGTTTCTTTCTCTCTCTCTCTGTGCGTGGGAGATTATAACTGTTTTGATAAATGTTGATTTTATGATTTCGTTTGTAGGCTTCCCTTTTTTAGTACGATTTAAAATTAGACAATTTTTGATATTGTA
>NZ_JAYSDT010000098.1:0-4238 GCF_041914225.1 Chryseobacterium sp. | reverse complement strand
AGATGAAAGAATTAGATTTAATCCTCAAAAATATTAAAAATAAAGAAGTTTTACCTATTTATTTTTTCCACGGAGAAGAAGCCTACTTTATTGATGTTGCTGTAAAAGCCCTTGAACACAACTTTTTGGAAGAAGATGAAAAAGCCTTCAACCAAACCGTTACCTACGGAAAAGATACCACTTACCAGGAAGTTCTTTCCCTGGCAAGACAGTTTCCGATGATGGGAGACAAGCAGGTGATTATTGTAAAAGAAGCTCAGGATTTAAGGTTTAACGAAGAGGAAAACAGGATTCTGGAATCTTATGTAGAGAACCCGGTACCTTCAACAGTATTGGTTTTCGCACACAAGCACAAAAAACTGGACAGCAGGAAAAAAGCAGCCAAAGCATTAGATAAAGCTAAAGCACTTTTCCTGAGCGAGTCTGTAAAGGAAAGCAACCTTCCTAAATGGATTTCGGATGAATGTGCAAAGCTTAAGATCAATACCGCTCCCAATATTTCCCATCTTCTGGCAGAATATCTTGGAAACGATCTGTCCAGAATTGCCAATGAGCTGAATAAGCTGAAGATGATCCTTAAAGAAGGAGAGATTCTTGACGGAACCATTGTTGAAAACCATATCGGGATCAGTAAAGAGTACAATATCTTTGAACTTCAGAAGGCTTTAGGAACAAAAAATGCCAATGCAGCTTTTAAAATTGCCCATTTTATGGGAAAGAACCCGAAGAATAATCCCTTTGTCATGATGCTGGCAAGCCTTTACAATTATTTTTCAAACGTTATTATTTATCAGACTATGGCCGGACAATCTCCGCAGGCAATTGCTTCACAGATGGGCGTAAATCCTTATTTTATTAAAGACTACGCGGAAAGTGCCAGGCTTTATCCCCTGAAACATGCCACAAGAGTGATTTCCATTCTCCGTGAATTCGATATGAAAGGAAAAGGACTTGGAGCGGTGAATATGGGAGATGCTGAGCTGATCAGAGAACTGGTGTATAAGATCATCAACGTAGATAAGATTAAGATGAAGGTGTAAGGCGGGGCGAGGTAGCGTGGTACGGGTTTTCGAGATACGTGATTCGAGGTTGATGTAAAAAGGTTTCAAAATAACTCGCATCCTGAATCCCGAATCCCGGAACCCGAATCCCCAACAGCAGCCATCGAAATTCAACATATCAGATATTGACAAGTATCATTAAAATAACTTTAAAAAGAAATTAAAAATTCCGAAATTAGCGGTCTTAATTCAAATTAAATCTTTTCGAACAAAGCAAATTATGGAGCAAAACATTTTAGATTGTGTGATCGTTGGATCTGGACCTTCTGGTTTCACAGCTGCTATCTATGCAGCAAGAGCAGACTTAAAGCCTGAATTGTATACAGGTTTGGAGCCGGGCGGACAATTAACAACCACTACTGAAGTGGATAACTTTCCAGGGTATCCAGCCGGGATTACAGGTCCTGAAATGATGATGGATCTGCAGAAACAGGCAGAAAGATTTGATACCAAAGTTCATTACGAAATGATCACCAAAGCTGAATTCTCTAAGGAAAAAGGCGGTGTTCACAAGCTATACGCAGGAAACAAAGAAATCCTTGCAAAAACAGTTATTATCTCTACAGGAGCTACAGCAAAATATTTAGGCCTTGAGGATGAGAAAAAATATGCAGGAGGCGGAGTTTCTGCCTGTGCTACATGTGACGGATTCTTCTACAGAGGTAAAGACGTTGTAGTGGTAGGAGCAGGAGATACAGCCGCTGAAGAGGCTACTTACCTTGCAAAACTTTGTAAAAAGGTGACTATGCTGGTAAGAAAAGACGTTTTCAGAGCATCAAAGGCAATGATCCACAGAGTAGAGAATACTCCGAATATCGAAGTGAAATTTCACCATGAGTTAATCGGGATTGAAGGAGAAAACAGCCTGGTAGAAAGAGCGGTAATCATCAATAACCAGACTCAGGAGAAATCTACTGTAGATGTTGAAGGAATCTTCATTGCGATTGGTCACAAACCGAATACTGATATTTTCGTTGGTCAGGTAGATCTTGATGAAAACGGATACATCTTAACAGAGAAAGGTTCTTCAAGAACAAATCTTCCGGGTGTATTTGCTGCAGGAGATGTTCAGGACCATATCTACAGACAGGCTATTACAGCTGCGGGAAGCGGATGTATGGCTGCTATGGATGCAGAGAAATATTTGGCTGAATTACACTAATACTATTCAGTTTATACAATACAAAGCGTACCCGAAGGGTGCGCTTTTTTGTTATATTCTTTTCTGAGGATTGAAATAATATAATGTTTTCAGATTTTTGAACCATTAAGCAGATTGAAGCTGTGAAGGAAAATTAAGGAAGCATCAAAGATACTTTAAAGCGTACCGTTTCTTAATATTCTTAAGGATTTAATTTTTCTTAATGGTTAAATATTATACTGTTTTCCAATATAAAATGTTTTTCCATATCAAATATTCCATGAAAACATTAATATATTTGTGAAACTGCAAACGTTTCTGCTTGCATCCATTATATATAAACTGAAAAAACGAATCAAAAATGAAAAGAGTAACCGCTATTGGGGGAATCTTCTTTAAGTGTAAAGACCCTGAACAAGTAAATGAATGGTATAAAACCCACCTGGGATTGCCCACCAGCCCATACGGAGCCAAATTCGACTGGAAAGACGAAGAATCCGGTAAGAAAGGATATACGCTGTGGAGTCCTTTTAAAGAATCTACCCAATACTTTGAGCCTTCTGCCAAAGAATTTATGATCAATTATCATGTGGAGAATATTGAAACGCTGGTAGAGGAATTAAAGAAAGAAGGTGTTACTGTATTGGATGAAATTGCGGTATACGAATATGGAAAATTTGTACACATCCTGGATCCGGAAGGAAACAAGATAGAATTATTTGAACCGGCAGGAGAGTAGAGGACGGAAAAGGGCTGTGATTGACAACCTGCTATTAGCTATACTTAAAGCTTATCATTCAGAGCGGAACCAGATAAAGCGTGGACTGGAATATTTTAATAAAGCTTAGATTCCTGCGGAATGATGTGCGCAAAGATAAAGCGTTCTGCTTATCATTCCGTAGGAATCCAGGCCAAAAAGTATTCTTATCATAAGTGATGATAAAATAGCAGTTTAAATTCTTCAGAATGACAAACGTTGCGGGTAAGCAATTATTCCTGTTGTATCAGGTAAAATCCTTACATTTAGACCCCTAATCAAAAAATATGGAAAGAAAAATCATCAAAATCACACATGTCACCGGAACATACATTATTGATGTTCCCAACGGATCACTGAACGACCTGAAAACCCAGCTGGACAAATGTCTGAATGATGAACAGGGAGCTATCGTTGTAAAAGGAGAGAATGGTGATCAGTTTGTTTATCCGTCTGACCTTTTAAAAAACAGCTTCATTGCAATAGTAGACCGGGAATAGAAACTTTTACAGGAACAAAATAAAAACGGCTTCCAGTAGAAGCCGTTTTGTTCTTATATAAAAGTGATTATCCTTTTTTTAGGTTTTCATTTTCTTCTTTTAAAGCTTTAATCTGCTCTTTCAGAAGATTAATGTATTCCTGTTGGTTTTCTAATAAATACTCTGGAATATTGCAATACTGATTATAGTTACCAGATTGGTTGCTGGTATTAGAACTACTATCGTTGAATGTAAGATTCTGTATAACAGTTGCTGTTTTCTCCTCTCTGATATCTTCTACAGAAACATCTAAAATTTTAGCCAGTTTCTCCCATTCGTCATCAAAAATTTTAACGTCTCCATTTTCTTTTCTGCTGTAGTTGGAGACATCGGTGGCAAGAAGATCAGCAATCTGCTGCTGAGTATAACCTTTCTGCTTTCTTAAAGTTCTTAGTTTTTCCATTGTCATAGGATACCTGTGTTTTTACAAATGTAGTGAAAAATATGTGTGTTTGTAAATATAGCTGTAAGTTTTGTCATACAAAAGCCTTTCTAGAATGGGATTCCCCAAAACATGGGCGTTTTAGATTTTTATATTGAAACTTTAGCGAAAGAGTGAAAAATAATTCCCCTGATTCCTAGTCTATTATTAAGTTTTGTTAAAATTTGTGTGGGAAAAGTTTTGCAGAAACTAAAAATCGTTCTATATTTGCACCACTGAAAACAACGGTATAGCCGGAGTTTAGGGAGAGTTGGCAGAGTGGTCGATTGCGGCAGTCTTGAAAACTGTTGACTGTAAC
>NZ_JAYSDT010000097.1:0-4397 GCF_041914225.1 Chryseobacterium sp. | reverse complement strand
CCGTATACTACCTTTCCAGGGTAGCTCCTTCAACCACTCGGACACCTTTCTTTTTGAGATTGCAAAAATAGTGTATTTTCTGGAATATCCAAATTATTCTAACAATTAATCTGTAATTTCGCCGCAAAGGCTTCTGCTGAAGTTATCCGCAAAGCTTCCCGTGTAGCTTGGATTATCTATAAGGTGCATTGCTTTTGTAATCGCTGTTTCTGCAGTCATATCTCTTCCGCTGATGGCTCCGATTCTCGAGAATATATTGCTGTTCTCATACTTTCCGAATGAGATACCGCCTGAAATACACTGACTTACCACTACGATTTCAGTTCCGTTATTTCTGATTTCCTGAAGGGTTTCCTGTGTTTTGGCACTGCTGAAAATCGTTCCCGAGCCGAAAACCTGAAGAATCAGTACCTTCATTTTAGGGATTTCCCTGAAATGACTCAGATGCATACCCGGGAAAATTCTCCAGAATAAAATATCTTCAGAAATATGTTCATCCACATGAAATTCTACAGTAGGATCACAGCGGAACAGGTTGTCTTTAATAATATTCAAATGAACTCCGGACTGCCCAAGGATCGGGTAATTCGGGCTTGCATACGCATCAAAATACTCTGCGGAATATTTTAACGTTCTGTTTCCTCTTAATAATTTATACTCAAAGTAAATGGCAACCTCCTGAATAACTGCTTCATCATTTTCATAAAGACTGGCATAGTAAAGGCTGGTCAGAAGATTTTCCTTGGCATCTGTTCTCAGATCACCAATCGGAAGTTGGGAGCCTGTCATGATCACAGGTTTTCTTAATCCTTTCAGCATAAAGCTTAGTGCTGAAGCGGTGTAGGACATTGTGTCTGTTCCGTGAAGAATCAGAAAGCCGTCATAGTCATTATAGTTTTTGTGAATATAATTGGCAATCACTCTCCATTCTTCAGGTCCCATATCCGAAGAGTCCAGCGGTTTGGCAAAAGGATGAACAAAGACTTCGCATTCCATAAGCCTCATTTCAGGCATCTTTTCAAATATATTTCCAAAATCAAAGGCACGGAGACTTCCGGTTTCGTAATCTTTTTCCATTCCGATGGTTCCACCGGTATAGATGAGCAGGACTTTTCGCTTCATGTATTAATTTAATTAAGAATTGGGCCCCGATTAGGGTTCATAGGCCAAAATTACGTTAATTTGCAAAGATTTGAAAATGAATGAAACGCTTATCATGAAATTTTATAAAAATAAAATGAAAATTGTAGTGGTTTCATAGGGCTATTGAAAAAATAACTAAATGCAGATGAATGATTTATCGCAAACTTATGAATATTTAAAGCAGTTTTTAACAGAAGAAAGACTGACGAAAATTGAACATTTCTCACAGGAAAGCTCAGACTTTATTCTTCCGGTTGTAGAAGATGTTTATCAGTTCAGAAATGCAGCTGCAATCGTACGTTCTGTGGAGGCCTGTGGTTTCCATAAAGTAGTGGCGTTGCAGGAAGAATACAGTTTCGAACCCAATCTTCGGGTAACAAAAGGGGCAGACACATGGGTTGAGGTAGAAAAACTTCCCCGGAATATGGAGTCTTTTCAGAATATTAAAGACAGAGGATATAAAATAGTGGCTGTTTCACTGGAAAACAATGCTAAAATGCTGCCTGAATATGAAGTAAATGAACCTATTGCTTTAGTTTTTGGAACTGAAATGGAGGGCGTTTCCCAGGAAATTTTAGATTTTGCCGACGAGACATTGGCTATTCCGATGTATGGCTTTACGAGAAGCTTCAATGTTTCTGTGGCAGCCTCAATCTGTATGTATGAATTGAAACAGAAGCTTATAAAATCTGATATTGATTATAAATTAAATGAAGAAAAGCTTTTAAGGTTGAAAATCCTTTGGGCTGTCAATTCAATCAGAAGCGGACAGCAGATTTTTGAAAAATATCTGAGAGAAAATAATATTGACTGGAAATAGTCAATCTGAAATAAAAAAGAGAAGGCTCCTCAACCTTCTCTTTTTGTTTATATCATATTATAATAATTCCATGCTGCTACAAAGACTCCTGCCGTTTCCGTTCTCAGTCTTTGGTTTCCGAGGGATACGGCTCTTATTTTATTTTCTGCTAAAAATGCAATCTCCTTTTCAGAAAAATCACCTTCGGGACCTATTAAAAATGTAAGCTGTTCCTGCTGAGGAATATCTTTCAGGCCAATTCTTTCTAAATTTTCATGGCAGTGCGCTACAAACGTATGCTCCGGATCTATGCTTTTCAGAAAATCCTGAATTTTAGTTAAGTCATTGATAACCGGAAAATGAAATCTCAAACTTTGTTTTGATGCGGCAACAGCCTGTTTCCTGATTTTATCAATATTGATGTTTTTACGTTCTGTTTTCTCAGTCTGCAGGATCGTTATCTCAGAAATACCCATTTCCACAGCTTTTTCCACAAAAAATTCAATTCTGTCAATGTTCTTGGTCGGGGCAATAGCAATATGAAGCCTGGGATTGAATTCAGGCAGATTTTCTTTAATCTCAGAAATTTCAATACCAGCTTTCTTTCCTTCTATAATCAGTTTTCCGGAAGCTAAGTTTCCCTTGCCATCTGTCACATGGATATCTTCTCCATCCTTCATTCGAAGAACTTTTACGATATGCTGCTGTTCTTCATCGTTGATGGTGGCTTTTTGATCTTTTATTTCTCCGTAGAATAGTTTCATCTTATTTTTTTTAGAGCCACGAAGTGGCGCAATACTTAGCAAAGATTACAGGTCTTTGTTTTGAATTAATATTGTTTACCTGAGCTCTGAAAGAGCGGAATATTAATCCCAGACATATCTTTCATCAAATTCCATTTCATAATTCCTAAGAAATATTAAAAACTCTTCCTTAAAATTTTTAATTATATGATGTTCCTTCTGATTGCTGATGTATTCAGTTACAGTGTCTATTTCTTTTGGATTAACTGAAAAACTTCCATAGCCATTCTGCCAATAAAAATGCGAATATTTTTTATCTTTAGTTTTAATCCATTTTGAAGAATGAGATTTTAAACTTTCCAAAAGCTTTACAAGAGTTACTTTTTTAGATAAAAGACAAAGGATGTGAACATGATCTTTATAGCCTCCGATTTTTACGGGATTACACTCCATATTTTTACAGATTCCTGCCAGATATGAAAATAATTCTTCCTGTATTTCTTCATCAATGATTGGTTCTCTGTTTTTAGTAGAGAATACAATATGAATATAATTTTTAACAAGAGACTGTCCCATTTTTATCCCGCTATTTCGTAGCTATTTATTATTAGCCTATTTATCTCAAAAGGCTAAAACCCTTTGTTTTTTACGTCACCACTTCGTGGCTCCGCATTCTTATAAATCATATTTTGCCGTTGCCGTTGTTCTGAGATCTGTAAACTCTCCTCTCTCAAATTTCAGCTTTGCTACCATAGCAATCATCGCTGCATTGTCTGTAGTATATTCAAACTTTGGAATGTAGATATTCCAGCCCAGTTTTTCTTTATTGTCTTTCATTGCTTTTCTCAGGGCAGAATTGGCAGAAACACCTCCTGCGATGGCTACTTCATTCACATTAAGATCTTTGGCTGCTTTCTCAAGCTTATTCATCAGAATCTCAATAATGGATTTCTGAACGGAAGCACAGAGATCATTAAGGTTTTCCTTAATAAAGTCCGGATTTTTTCTGACTTCTTTCTGGATGAAATATAACACGGATGTTTTAATTCCGCTGAAAGAATAATCATAGTTCTCCAGTTTAGGTTTGTTGAATTTAAAAGCATCAGGATTTCCTTCCTTGGCCAATCTGTCAATGATGGGTCCGGCAGGGTAGTCAAGGTCAAAGATTTTTCCTATTTTATCAAAAGCTTCTCCTGCGGCATCATCGGTGGTCTTTCCAATGATTTCCATATCGAAATAGTCTTTTACGAGCACAATCATAGTATGTCCGCCACTTACCGTAAGACATAAAAAAGGAAAGGCAGGCGGCACAGGATTTGCATCTTCGATGAAATGGGCCAGAATGTGGGCTTGAAGGTGATTTACTTCAATTAACGGAACGTTAAGGCTCATAGCCAGAGACTTAGCGAATGATGTTCCTACGAGAAGAGATCCTAAAAGTCCGGGTCCGCGTGTAAATCCTATAGCTGAGATAGCATTTTGTTGTATATTTGCTTTGGAAAAAGATTTTTCAACAACGGGGATAATATTTTGCTGATGGGCCCGTGAAGCTAATTCAGGCACAACACCACCATATTCTTTGTGGATGGCCTGGTTCGCGGCAATGTTTGAAAGAATAGAATTTCCCTTGATGATAGCTGCTGAGGTGTCGTCGCAGGACGATTCAATACCTAAAATTATAGAGTCGCTCATAATAATGGCAAAGTTAGAGA
>NZ_JAYSDT010000096.1:0-4449 GCF_041914225.1 Chryseobacterium sp. | reverse complement strand
TCTCATTATAGGTAATGCTTTGGATCAGATCATTATTATAATTCTGTTCTCCAGCAGCATTTAATGTCATTCCGGTTGGCTGGTAGATCTTAGCAGAGTTTTCAAACTTAATTGTTCCTACCTGATCGTTTTGTGTAATTCTTCCTTTGATGTCGTAAACATTTCTGTTAGTTGTTGGTTTAATTCCGGTTACAGGATTCGTCCAGTTAACCAAACGGTTATTATCATCATAATCAAAAGATTCGTTAATGTTAAAATCTCCTCCGGTAGTTCTGCTCTTGAGTTCATTCCTGATTGCATCGAATGAATAGGAGAGTTGTAGAATACCTGGTTTTACCTGTGAGGAATGATTCACATTTGTCAAGAAACCACTCGTATCATAAGTATTGTTAATATCTGCTGCGCCTAGTCTGGATTTTAGTACCTGACCTTTGGCGTTGATTTCTTTGAGCTCCCACAATATCTTACCTGCTGACTTATCTTTAACCTGATACAACTCACCATTCCATGCACTGTACACATTTTCAATCTGAACTTTAGTAAGAACACCCGAAGAATAGAGTTGTTTTTCATAAGAGGTAACCCTTGCTTTATCGTCATAAGTAATTCCTTTCTGGATAAAATATTTTCCATTACTGCTTTCGGATGAAGATAAGAGTCTTCCTTGGGGATCATAAGAAACACTGAAACTATACACTTGCCCTTTAGATGTTCCCGTTTGGGAAATAAGCCTTCCTTTATTATCGTATGAATACGAAATCAATTTATTGGTTGCCTGTCCTGCGTCTGTTGTGGATAATTCCTTTTGAGAAATAAGCTGACCTAAGTTATTATAGATAAATTCTTTCGTTCCTTTTGGACTGATTGTTTTTTTGGGTTGTCCGAAGCTATCATACTCATATTTATAGATTCCATTGGAAGGATCATTAAACTCTGATTTTCTTCCCCAGGAATCGTACTTAGTGGTCACTATGTTTTCTGCATATTGTGCCTTTATCTGTTCGCCAGCCGCATTGTAAGTAAACTGAATTGTTCCCCCTTTGTCTGTAGAAGAACTTACATTGCCTAAGGCATCGGTAGTTTTTGACGTTGTTCTCCCATATCCATTTAGTTCTTTTACAGTAGATGTTAAACCGGAAACAGAGGTCTCTATTTTTTTACCATTAAATGAAGTTGCCGTTATTTTAGCAGGAAAAACTGTGTCATCATAAACAATGGTATTAAATTGACTCGGACTCAGCCCTTCAAAGTAAGGTTCAGATTCTTTGATTTTTCTCCCCAGTAGATCATACCCGGTCTCCTGAGAGACAAATTGTCCCTGTCCAAATGCCTTCGTAGAGACTTTATATTCCTGTCCCAGCTTATTGGTATATTTTTTTGAAATATCTCCATCTGAATCATACTGGATAACGGTAATATTAGAATCGCTATCTCTGTTATATTGATAGGTGGTTGTGCCTTCAAGATTGGTTTTAGAGGTCAATAATTTTCCCCAGGCATCATAGGTATTAACAAGCGTATTTCCTAATGCATCAGTTTGCTTTTTTATCTGCCCCCAATCATTATATTCAATGCCTGTTTCTAATCCTAAATTATCTGTTTTCTTTATAACAAACCTTCCCTTAGGATCATACAGGGTTCCGTTTGTTTGGGTTTGGGAGTCCACACTATTGCTGATTGTCTTCTGAATAATATTTCCGAAACCATCATAATTGTATGTTTCAAGCAAATACCCTGTATTGTCCCGATTCCATGTTTTTAAGGTTTTTAATAGATTATTTTCATAAGTATATTCTTCTTTAGCAGATTTTGTATCACCATAAGCTTGCAGCGTTTCTGTTTTGCTTTTTGGACGTCCCACAAAATAATCAGAACCTGCCGCTGTTATATTATGAATGTATTCAAAATCAGAAGTGGTCACAGCATAACCATTATTTACATTGGTTGCTGTCTGTTTTGGAAGATAATAGTCTCCGTAAATGATAGAGCTGTTTGATAATGTTCCAGTTAGGAAGTCTTTTGTTTTAGTGCTTTTTGGAACAGTCGCTGTAACAATCCTTGGCTTATCTGTATCAGAAACAGGAGTACTTACTATCTGTCCGTTCAACAATTTATAAGACTCATATAAAGTGGATTTAAAGCTTAATAACTGAGTATTGTTCTCAGAAATATCTGTTGGGAAAATATTGTTTTCATTGGAGGTTCTGATGCTCCATTCCTTTACCGGGGCTCCATCAAAAAGAGGATCAATCTCTACTCCTGACCAGATTTTAGTATTTTCAAATCCATCAGCATACCATGAGCTGCGTGCAGACTGATGGTATCCCATCATTCCTTTGCCCTGTAAATGTCCTGTCATTCCTCTGTATCGGAAATCCTGTTTTCTTCCTTCCTGTCTAAGCTGAGCTATAGCATACGATTGGTCTGCTCTGCTTAAAGAAAAATAAGGATAATATTCTTTTTTTACTTTTTGATAGAAATTGGGAAGGGCTGGATCATTTGGAATCACTTCCATATAGTCTGCTGATGTAACGATACCTCCTTGCGTAATAGATTGTACTTGGGCTAATTTTCCTACGGGTGAAGGGGATTTTAGCTTATGCATTCTCTCTTTCCAGAATAATAGTACATCATAATAGTTGTTGTTGACTTTTACCTGTGAGGTGACGGGAGAGAATAAAGCAAATTCACTGGAACTGGTTACGTAATTATACCCTCCATAATTATAACTGGTATAAAAATCAGGACTTCCATTTGCCATAGCTCCATTAGCCGTATAAGCATCAATAGTATAGCCATAATATCTTTTAAGTATTAATCCGCTCGAATTTACTACACCCGCTTTATTAAAAGAGTTGATGTGTACAATATCTGATTTTCCATCCCTATTAATATCTGAGGTGGTGTAAAAATTCCTGTAAATATTAAAAGTAGGGTAATTACTGTTTTGAAAGTCATCTGGCTTTCTGTATTTCAAAAAATCTGTTTTTAAGATATTGGTAAACCCTTTTCCTGTCCCCATATAAAACCTCCAGTTATCTTTATCCTTGTTATCTGTTGTTGGGATCGTAAAGTCAAGGTTTCCATCACCGTTAAAGTCTCCAAACAAAACAGGAAATTCAGATGCTTTTGTTTCGGCTAAATTACCTGTGAACGTAATTTTCTTGAGATACTGATTAGGAGCTGTTTTTATAAACTCAAATACAGTATAAGTGGTATTGGAGATATCAATAATATCTACTTTCCTGTCCCCATTTATATCGAGATATTTTTGATTTGTGTAAAAACTTTCAGATTGGCCTCTTTCTAGAGAATAATTAAAAACAGTATTGTTTGGGTTTTTCAAATCTATGATAAATTTATCAGTAAACCCATTGGCTGCACCAGAGCTTGTTAAATTAAGGAAAACATCAGACACCCCATCTCCATCAATATCACCTTCATTCAAGGTGGCATCACATACTGTACATACTGTTGGAGATATTACTTTTTCAAATACTTTAACAAAAGTATTATTTCTGAATATATAACCTTCTACTTTTCCACTTTCGTATTGAACAATTCCATTTCCATTATAAATTTGTCCTTCTTCATCGAGCAATGTATTAACAACTTTTGCTTCTGTATTAAAGGTTTTACCCGTTGAAATATCAGTAAAGGTATTATTGAGCCCACCAAGCTTTACTACACCACTATTCAATGAGAAATCCAGATATCCATCACCATTAAAATCTCCTGTCAGCTTTACGTTTTCAAAGCTATCTACATTATTGTCTGAAAATTCTAAGACAGGTTGTGTAGGAGCTGGATAAGTAAAAGCGACCGGATTAGCAGCCTTGTTTTCTGCATTGTACTCCGTTATCTTATCAACTGATTGATAATTTGTTCCATTTTTAACGTAATCAATTCCATATTTTTTAAATTGGATGCCATTGTAATTTACCTTAATTTCGGACAAAAGTTTATTTTGAGTATATCTTAATCCCTGTACATATGATTGTTCGATCAAGTCCCTGTCTATATAAGTAAATTCAATGCTGTTATAATGAGGTTTGTTTAATGTTTCATTTCCTCCCCATGTTATAGTGGATATTCTGGACACACCACCATTAATACCCGAGGAACCAAGTGGTGTATACTCATAGTTGTATGTGATGAAGTTCCCTTGAGGATCTTTCCATTTTGTAATGTTATACTCCAATGCTGGGGTTGTATCTCCCATAAATCCTGTTGAAAATGTTTTTTCATATTTAGCTTGAGAACCATTTTCAAAAGTCACTTCCCAATAGTTAGGTCCTGAAATATTTAAACTATTTCCAACAGATTTTATTTTGATATTAGAATATTTTTCCGTCACATATTCTGCACCATCCTTACCATATTCTCCAGATTTCAAAATCAATCGCTGACCATTAAAACTATAATAATCAGAATAATCCATTTGTACTG
>NZ_JAYSDT010000095.1:0-4851 GCF_041914225.1 Chryseobacterium sp. | reverse complement strand
CTATATTTCTGGCTTTCTTTTCTTCTGTATCTTCGAGCTGAGTACCTAATCCTTGCGTAAGATTAACAATCTGTAGAAACTTTTGGGCATAATCTGAATTCTTACTGAGTCTGTCCTGAAAATTTTTATAAAGACCTATTTGCTCTTTATATTTCTCTTCAAATAGTTTATAGTTGTTATCTTCTTTTGAAAAAGCTTTAGTCGCCTGCAGCATAGATTCGTGGCGCATAAGAATTAATTGCTGCTCTTTGTAGAGTTTATTAAGCTCATTTATTTGATCATTCCCTTGATAGGTAATATTGGTATCGTTGGGCTGCTTTTCCAGGCAATTTACCGAGAAATCTTTTCCCGGAATAACCATATCTAGCCCCCCTCCTTCCTGAGAATTAGTGATAAGCCATCGGCTCATACCTGTATATGGAACATATTCTTTCGGAATTGTAAGAGAAAACTTTCCATTTTGCGGTATTGTTCCCTGACCTACTGTTTTTTGTTGATCTCCCTGAAAAATAATAAAGTCGTAGGATTTTCCTGCGAACTGTGGAAATTCCATCCGAATATTTTGTGCATTGGAATTGGTAAACAAAAAGCCCAATGCAAGTAGGATTACTTTTTTCATAATAAGTGTGAAATTTTCAATGAATATTTTTAAAAATTCATGACATAAAAATAAGAATTTTTGTGATCTCAGAAAGTCTATATTTTCCCAATATTAGTTTATGGTAAAATTGTAAATAGAGTTTTTAAACTGTTCTTCCCATTTACCTCTTATTGAGTGTTCTCATACTGTAATTATCTAAAATCGGCGGTTAAAAAACCGCCGAAATATCTAATTGAAATAATTATAAAGAAAATTTATTCTGAAATACAGCGCACACTGAATCCGTCTGGATGGCCGCCGCTGTTGTGGTTGACGATAGATTGGCTATTGCTATAGAAGTGCAGAAAGCCCGCGTCCACGCTGTTATACTGGGTACTACTCCAATAGATGCCACGGCTACCATACTCGATGAGCGCCCCCTACTGTTACGGTACCCCGCAGCAGGCAGGAATAAGGTATTTCCAAACTTGATTCCACTACTGTAATTAGTTGGGCTATTAGTCCAAGTTCCTATATGAGTTATCAAGTTATTACTAGAATTAATCACTTGACCCAACTGTGCAGCAGTAGGCACTCTATATCCTGTAGGACATGGATCGTTTGTGGTTTTTTGAGTATCAGACCAAGTTCCATTTGGAAGTGAAGAACTATTCCATCCTGCGATAGTCCCACTATTGGCTTGATCAGTGGCTTGATCTATATATCTTCCCGCTTGACCAGTTGTAGCACCCCATTGGTATTTAGCACCGTGTATTGCTGCCGCAGGCTGGAATGGATTGGCGTTCGTATCAGCTCCTAAATTATGACACCTAAATGCTTTAAACACCCCAGGAGCAGTAAATGCACCGCAGGTAACGATATTTAGAATAATATTCCCAGGAGAAGGATCACCATTAACGCTAAATGGTAAAGTTGCTAATACCATCGTAGTTCCTGGAGTCAGTTTAAGAGCATTGAAGCTTCCATCACCGTCTACTTCTATGATAACAGGAATAGTCCCTGAAGCACTAAATGTTCCTGACGGATAAGAAATTCTAAAGCTATTAGTATCTCCTGCCTGACCAGTTCCTGAATTGTTTTGAATCCAAGGACTCTGATAAGCATCATAAATTCCTTTTCCTGTTGTATAAGGTACATTAATGGTAAATTTATTGGTTCCATTATCCACAACCCCTTGTACATCTCCTGTTCCTCCCATATCTACAGAAGCTACATATAAATTCTGAGGGAGTGTAAATGTTGCTGAACCTTTACCTACTAATTGGGTATTACTACACGTTAGGGATAGTTTTGTCCATGTTCCAGTCAGAAAACCATCAGTTGCAGGGGTTCCTGTAATAGGGTAGGTAACCACAACAGCCTGCCCAGCTATTAGCGTCACATTACTTCCTGCCACCGTACCTCCACTAAATGTTGGATTCCCGACGGTAAGACCTGTAATCCCACTTAATACTAAATCACCCGCAGCAAAATTAATAATAGCGGTAGAAAAAGAATTGTTCGTTATTGTTACTTTATAGTTAGCCCCTGATAAAGCCGCTCCTGCCGTATAGGTACCTAAAAATCCTGTACAATCTGAAGCGACTACGGTAGCCGCGGTTGTAGAACCAATACAAGTCCAATTTGGAGTGGTAGGATTTCCTAAGTTTTGTGACAAACACCCAGTAGGAGCTGAAACAGTTCCACTACAGTCTGTACAATAAACTATAAGTCCTGAAGCAGGAGATAAAATAGCATCCCTTTGTGCCTTAGTTACTCGAGGAGGGAGTAGCCCCTGTGTCGTACTTGCACATCCAATATCGCAGAGGTATCTGGAGTGGCAACTCCCACTCCTACATTTCCTCCAGTAAATCCAAGTGTATTACTAGCCAAATCTACTTGGCGATTTCCAGTAAGAGTTCCGTCAGAGTTATAAATATTAGAACCTGTGCCTGTCCCACTGCTACTACCTATAGCTTGCCAAACAGTCCCATCAAAATAATAGCAGCCTGGGGCGGTAATATTTTGAGTAGTTGCATCAGGAGTTGTAACAGCAGATGTAGCAAAAATAATGGTTCCGATTTGGTCGGATCCATATTGAGCACTACCTGCTTTAATCTGATCTCCTGTAAGACGAGGAGCAATTAATCCCTCTGGAGTACTCCCATCTGTGTTTTTAGCAACCACATCTAAGGTTGCCTTAGGGGAAGTGTTATTTATACCCACTTGCCCATAGGCTATTGAGACTGTTGTTATTGCAAATAGTGTCAATAACTGTTTCTTTATATTTAAATTTTTAATCATATTTTTTTGTATTATTTTTATTGAGCCAACCTAAATATTATATTAATATAGTTGTGTCTCTTTAAAAAATAAGATTGTAGCAATTAGCTACGCTATTATTAGAACTAAACAATACAAGGGGAGGCCTGGATAAAAAAGGAAGAAAAATTTCAAAATAATAAGAAATGCTATATGATAATTTGTGTTTTACACACTCTGAGAAAATTAAACTACTACTCAATACTTTTTGTGAAGTATCCGTAAAAAGCATTTTGAAGTTATATGAGCTAAATGGGATTATCGAATATCCTGAGCCTGTATGAGACAGTAAAAAACGGGAAGGTTCTAATGGTGGGATACCCCAACCCCTATCATCTATTCTTTCAGAAGAAGTTGTTAAGTCTTTGCTTGTTTCTCTTGAAACAGGTCGTTGATTTTCTTTTTTTGGAGCCTTATAAGAAGTATGGGTGTTTTAATGAGTGGACGTTTCATTTCCTGAATAAGCATACACTAAATTATCAGTATCTGAAGTAACATAAACCCTAGACTCCTGACCTATAAATAGAGAATTGCTTGTATCACTAATCTGTGAATGAAAAAAGCTAAAGAGAAAAATGAAATAAAGTCCCCTAATACAACGAATAATAAATTTTAACGCATTTATGTATGTATTCATGCATTTTAGAAGATATACCTATGTCACAGTGACGAGACAAATATACACTAAAAATTAACACGTAGCTATAGTATTTCCATATATTTTTTTTCCTATTTTTTACAAACCTGACTCAGTCAACATTTCCTTTAATCCACAAACTCAACTAGACATTACTTTCGCTACTTTTGACATTTATATTTGCTATTATTAGTTATAAATACTTTTTTTTACAAAAAAAATTGAGCTATGTTTTCATATGATGCAATCTTGTAACACTTATTATCACAAATTTTGAGAGTATTTGAAATTTCTTTAAATACATCAAGTTACTCCTAATTTAAAAAGGTTTAGGTGTAATTTGATAATATAATAATGATGTAAATAAATAGTATTTTTCTCATAAAATTATTCGATCATACACTTGTAAACACAACTAACCATTGAATAGAAATGAAAATAAACCCCAAAATATCCGTAATTGTTCCCTGCTACAATCAGTCCCAGTTTTTAGATGAATGCCTGCAGTCTATACTGGATCAGATTTATGAAAACTGGGAATGCATTATTGTCAATGACGGATCACCCGATAATACTGATGAAGTAGCTGATAAATGGGTAAAAAAAGACAGCCGGTTCAAATATCTTTACAAAGAAAACGGTGGTTTATCTTCTGCAAGAAATGCTGCTTTGGAAATTGTTACCGGAGATTATATACAGTTTTTGGATTCTGATGACCTCATACACCGGGAAAAATTTGCCAAAAGCCTTTCCGGAGATAAAGAATATCCCTTGATCGTAAGCCAATATACAATTTACAGAAACCGGGAGCATCTTCCTGGTTATAAAGACATTCAGCAGAAATTCCTGACGTTTGATGGAATTGTATACGGCTGGGACCTTAGTTTTTCTATTCCTATCCATTGTGCTTTGATCAATAAAAAGCTTTTGGAAGGTTTTCTTTTTGATACGACTCTTACCAGCTGTGAAGACTGGGTTATGTGGATTTATATCACTAAAGATAATCCTGATGCGCTTTTGATTAATGAAACTCTTGCTCACTACCGAAAAGATGTCAACGACAGTATGTCCTCTGATCCGCTCAAAATCATGAAGCAACGCCTTAAAATTTTACCAACATTAAAGAAACTTTACGGTGAAGAGGTACATGACAAGCTGGCCTATTATATTATAGAAGTTCGTACGACACAGCTGATACAACAGAGACGCGAATTTCAAAGAATGATTCCGCTGGCCGTTGTTGCAAGATATCTCTCTTTTAAAAAGCTTTATTATAAACTTTTCAGGAAGAAAGTAGACGGCTAGCTTCCAC
>NZ_JAYSDT010000094.1:0-4978 GCF_041914225.1 Chryseobacterium sp. | reverse complement strand
TTGTCCATAAAATGAGTGTGCAAAAATATGCATTTTTTTTATAATAACAAATAAAATCTGAAACAAATTAATTTAAAATTTGTTTTAAAGATTTATGCTTCAGTTTCCTCCGGTAGATCTTCATCGATTCCGTTGTCTACAGCCATTTTTCTAGGCTGCAGGCGGTCGCTCATCAGTTCGCTGTATTCACTTCTGTCTTTGAAAACCTTAATAGCAGTGAAGATGGCTTCTGTAAAACTTTGTTCATCAGCGATGTTTTTTCCTGCAATATCATAAGCCACCCCGTGGTCCGGAGATGTTCTGATAAAAGGAAGCCCTGCAGTATAATTTACCCCTTCTTCATACGCTAATGTTTTGAACGGAGCCAGCCCCTGATCATGATACATTGCGAGCACTGCATCAAAATTTTTGTATTTGTTTGGCTGGAAAAAGCTGTCTGCCGGGAAAGGTCCGAATGCCAGTATTCCGTTGTCAGAAAGTTCTTTGATGGCCGGACTGATGATTTCAATTTCTTCATTTCCGATAACACCACCATCGCCAGCGTGCGGATTTAATCCCAATACGGCAATTTTAGGTTTTTGAATACAGAAATCTTCTACAAGCGTTTGGTTCAATACTCTGATCTGCTTCTTTATTTTTTCTTTGGAAATATTTTCAGCAACCTGTGCAATAGGAATATGATGTGTAGAAACAGCTACTTTAAGATCTTCAGTCACGAGGAACATAAGTCCTTTTTTGCTGAATTTCTCCTCAAAATATCCTGTGTGTCCGGCATGTTTAAAGCCCATCTTTACCATTTCATCCTTGTTGATCGGTGCGGTTACCAACACATCAATATCACCTCTCATCAAGGCTTCAGTAGCTGCTTCCAGAGAATCAATCGCCATTTTAGTAGACTCTTCAGTGGGAACTCCCAATTCTACATTCACGTTTTCTTTGGTAAGATTTACCATATTAAGCTTACCTGCCTGGGCCTGTGAAGCTTCATTGATGTAGTTGAAATTGAGATTCAGCTTAAAAATATTTTTCTGATAAGTGAATAGTTTCCCCGAACCAAAAATTACAGGAGTGAAAAAATCTGTAATAGTTTTGTCTTTCAGAGACTTCATAATGATCTCCGGACCGATGCCGTTGAAATCACCGATTGAAATTCCTACTCGTACTTTATGGTTTTTTGGGCTCATTTTGATTATCTTTGAAGATTATAATTTACAAATTTAGCAAAAAATAATATGTTCACAGGAATTATTGAAGCAGTTGGTGTTATTGAGAAGATTGAAGAAAAAGGAAGCAATATAGATTTTACCCTTACATGTCCTTTTACAAACGAGCTGAAAATTGACCAGAGCCTGGCGCACAACGGCTGCTGCCTTACGGTTGTAGAGATTAAAGACAATCATTATGTAGTTACAGCAATCAACGAAACATTGGAAAAAACCAATCTTGGAAAATGGGAACTGGGAACTGTTGTGAATCTTGAGCGCTGCATGAAGATGGATGGAAGACTGGATGGCCATATCGTTCAGGGACACGTTGATAAAACCGGTGAAGTAGTAAGTATTGAAAATAAAGACGGAAGTTATTTCATTACCATGAAATATGAAAATGACGGAAGTTTTGTAACGGTGCCTCAGGGTTCCATTACAGTAAACGGGATCAGTCTTACTGTTGCTAAAAGTGAAGATGCTCAGTTTTCCGTAGCTATTATTCCTTATACCTGGGAATTTACGAATATGAAACATTTGAAAGTTGGTGATAAAGTAAACCTGGAATTTGATATCATTGGTAAGTATATTGCTAGGTTAATTAAAAAGTAGAATGTCAATTAATAAGTATAAAGGATATAGCTTAAGGAATCGGGTGTTTTTCGGTTTTCTGCTGGTATGCTTCTTAAGTGTTGTTGCCACTTCGCTTGTTCCTTATTTTGTATTAAGGAATAACTCCATGCAGCAAAGTAATATTGACATGCAGGAGAAGACCAATGCTGTAATGCGGTATCTGGACTATGCGGTAAGCCGTACATTGGTGGAAACAGAGGATCTTCCTACAGTTTTGGGAAACAAAATTTTTGAAATTGCAGATATTAACCAGCATGATATTGTTATTTATGATCTGAAGGGGAACTATTTGCTTTCCAACAAAGATGAAAGCCTGATAGACCAGAAGACGATTTCCATTGATATCATTAATAAAATCCTTTCTACTGATGCAAGAGTTGATCTGACAAGGTATGATGCTGCTAAAGATGCCAAGCTGACCTCTTCCTATCTTTTGCTGAAAAATAATGAGCTTGAGCCCATCGGGATTGTTTATATTCCTTTATATCATAATGAGTCTGCTTACCTGGATGTTCTTCATCAATATGTAAAATATATTCTTCTGGTCGATATATTCCTCATACTTTTTAGTATCTGGATCAGCTGGGTTACCTCTAACAGCCTTGCAAAAACCATTACGAAATTCTCTGATATGATTACACGTATTACCTTGTTTGAAAACGAAATGCGTCCTATCAGATATTATAAGAATGATGAGCTTAATGCGCTGGCGAGAGCTTATAACAGAATGATTCTGCAGATTCAGGATCAGAAAGAGAGGCTTAGATTTAAGGCTTCCGAAGAAGCCTGGAGAGAGATGGCAAAGCAGGTAGCCCATGAGGTGAAAAACCCGTTGACTCCGATGAAGCTGACCATCCAGAATTTTGAAAGGAAATTTGATCCTGAAGATCCGAATATCAGAGAAAGGGTAAAACAGATGAGTAAAACTATTGTAGATCAGATTGATCTGATTGCTACAGTAGCTTCTGCTTTTTCGGAATTTGCAAAACTTCCTGAAAAAAATAATGAAGTAATCAACCTCAATACAGAAGTTGAAGATATTCTCCGGGTCTTTAATGATGACAGTATTTTCATGCATGCCAATAAGAGCAATATTATGATCAATATGGACAGGATTTATCTTTCCAGAATCATAACCAACCTTGTTACCAATGCAAAGCAGGCGGAAAGCGACCAGAGGAAACTGATCATTAATGTAGATGTGGAACAGCATCAGAGAAGAGTGATGATCTCTGTTCAGGATAACGGAATAGGAATTCCTGAAAACATGTATGAAAGGATTTTTGAACCGAATTTCACGTCTAAAAGCAGTGGAATGGGCCTCGGGTTGTCGATGGTAAGAAAAATGATTGAAGACTATAAAGGTGAGATCTCTATGAAATCAGAAGTAGGGAAAGGATCCACATTCATTATTACACTGCCTACCAATTTATAGTGAAACCTTTTACGTTTAAGCAATTTGAAATTCAGCAATCTAAAGACGTCTTCCGTGTAGGAACAGACGGTGTCCTGCTTGGAGCTTTGGCTGATGTTGAATTGGCTTCCCGTGTTTTGGAAGTAGGCACCGGTACAGGATTAATTTCCCTGATGCTGGCCCAAAGGAATCCTCATGCTGAATTTTTAGGACTGGATATTAATGAAGATGCAGCACAGCTTACCAGGCTCAATTTTGAAAATTCTCCTTTTTATAAAAGATTAAAAAATAGACATCAGGATTTTAAAACTTTTGAAGCGGGTGACCGGTTTGATCTTATCATATCCAATCCTCCGTATTTTGAAGAATCAGGATCTGAAAAAGATAAGATAGCCCGTCAGACAGTAGAACTGAACTTCAGCCAGTTGATAACCAGGGCGGCAGAATTGTTGTCTGGCAGCGGAATTTTTTCCGTGATCATACCTGTTGAAGCAGGAGAGATTTTCATTTCAATAGGTAAAGAGAGTAATCTGTACCTGAAAAGAAAGATTAATATTAAAGGAATTGATGGTTCAAAGACCAAAAGACTTATTCTGGAGTTTTCTTCAGAAGCAAAAGAGATTGATGAGTCTGATTTTATTATAGAAAAAAGTCCGAGACAATACTCGGACCCATATCTTGAACTCACTAAAGAGTTTCATGTTTTTAAGTAAAGAAGTTAGAAATTAGATTTTAGAAGTTAGTTGTTTCTGACTTCTTAATCTTTAGTTCTTATTCAAATAGTTCTGAAGTATCCAGCACAGAAACTTTTCCGTCTTCACATCTGATAGCTTCTCCAGGAAAGTTCTGGATCATGTGGTAATCGTGTGTTGCCATTACTACAGCGGCACCATTTTCAAGAGCAACCTGCTTCAATAACGTCATAATTTCGTTGGAAGTTTCAGGGTCAAGGTTTCCTGTAGGCTCATCCGCTAAGATAAGATCGGGATGGTTAAGAAGAGCTCTTGCGATAGCAATACGTTGTTGTTCTCCTCCGGAAAGTTCATGAGGCATTTTGTGCTTTTTGCTTTTCATGTTCACGCTTCCCAAAACCTCGTTGATGCGGTCTTCCATTTTTATTTTGTCATTCCAGCCTGTTGCTTCAAGAACAAATTTTAAGTTCTTTTCAACGGTTCTGTCTGAAAGTAACTGGAAGTCCTGGAATACGATTCCTAATTTTCTTCTTAGGTTAGGAATGTCGGAAGGCTTTAGCTTTGCCAGATCAAACCCTACAACCGCTCCGTGTCCTGATGCCAATGGAATGTGCCCGTAAAGCGTTTTCAGAAGAGAACTTTTTCCGGAACCTGTTTTTCCGATAAGATAGCAGAATCTGCCTTTTTTAATGTTAAGATTTACATCAGAAAGTACAGTAAAGTTTTTTTGCGCAATCTTGGCGTGTTGTAAACTTATGATGTTATCTCCGGAGATATGTGTATGTGGCATAATTAAATTTTAAAGGCTGTTTTCTAACAAAAAAATTTCAATCTTTAAAAATAGAAAAAAGATGTCTATCTGACTCTAATTTTAGTAAATTTTAACAACAAAAAATGCCTGAAAAGTAACTTCTCAAGCATGTTTTGTATATGATAATGTAGAAATTATCTCTTAGCGCGTGCTGCACTTACAGTTAATCTCTTTCTGCCTTTAGCTCTTCTCGCAGCCAAAACTCTTCTTCCATTTGGCGTAG
>NZ_JAYSDT010000093.1:0-5453 GCF_041914225.1 Chryseobacterium sp. | reverse complement strand
TATGAAATCAAAATCGGATAGTTTACTAATTTCCCTTTACCAAAAAGGAGACGAGGGCGCATTATCAACCCTCATTCACCGACATCAGAGAGAACTGTTTACATTCATTTTTTACAAAATTAATGATGAAGATTTAGCCAACGATATCTTTCAGGATACGTTCATGAAGATTATTGTGATGCTAAAAGAAGGGCGCTATAACGAAGAAGGTAAATTTATTCTTTGGGCGAAAAGAATTTCACACAATTTAATCATCGATCATTTCAGGTCAAAAGCCAAGAATATCAAAGTTTCAGAAACTACTTTTGAAACAGATGAGTATTCTATTTTTGATTTAATCAGAGAACCTTCAGAGAATATTGAAGATCAGCTTGTGACCAACCAGATTCAGGAGGACCTTCTGAAGATGTTACAGTTTTTGCCCCAAAACCAGCAGGAGGTAATAAAACTGAGGTTTTTTGATGGTTTGAGTTTCAAAGAAATTGCAGACCATACGGAGATGAGCATTAATACAACTTTAGGCAGAGTAAGATATGCTTTGATAAACCTGAGAAAAATCATGGATGAAAATAATATAATATTGACCAGGTAGAATAATATTTCAAATAAATTCACGTTTTAAAGAAAAACATACTTCGCCTATGAAAAAAAATGATTCTTTAAAAGTGAAAACTTTGAAACCTAAGAAACAAACAATCGATTTTTTGCTCAACTTTTCTAAAAGCCTTGAAATTGTCAAAAGCAAGAATTACCCTGTCTCGAAAAATTAAAATTACTAACTTTGTGCTGTATGAAAATGCAGCACGTTTTTTTTGACCTGGACAATACGCTCTGGGATCATCGCAGAAATGCCTATCTTACCATCAAAGACCTTTTTGAAAAGCAGGAAATCAATTCGAAGTATCATATTGACTTTGAAGAATTTCATTCTGTTTATCATGATATCAACGAAGAATTATGGGAAAAGATCAGAGACGGGATTATTGGCGAAGAGTTTTTGAGAGAACACCGTTTTTATGACTCATTCAAACATTTCGGAATAGATAATAAAGAGCTTGCCCTTTATTTTGAAGAAAACTTCCTTGATAATATTGTGAGTTATAATGAACTGGTAGAAGGAGCAGAAGATGTTCTGGAATATCTGAAAGCGAAGAATTATACATTACACATCATTTCCAACGGATTTCAGGAGGTGACAGAAAGGAAATGTACCCTTTCCGGAATCGCCCCTTATTTTAAAACAATTACCAGTGCAGATTCTGTAGGGGTAAGAAAACCTAATCCAAGGATTTTTGAATATTCGCTGGGGCTTTCTGAGGCAAAAAAAGAGGAAAGTATCCTGATCGGTGACGATTGGATTGCAGATGCAATGGGTGCTGCAGATTTCGGAATGGACGTTATTTTCTTCGATGTATATAAAGAAGATAAACAGAGAGAGGGGTTAAAATCCATCACCCATCTTCAGCAGATTAAGGAATACTTATAAAGTGTAAGACAAAAAAGTCTACAGTATAAAAGCCATTAAGATCATCTTAATGGCTTTTTTGTTTTTGAATGTTTTCTAAGAATCAATCCAAGCATCTGTGGTCAAATTTAAACTTTACCTTATTTAATTTTTTACCTAAATAATTTTCCCAATTCTTTCCCAAATTGATGGTGAACTTTGCTCCAGAATAATAACAAAAAATGTAATCATATGAAAAATGTAAAGAAAATCACAGGAGTATTGATGATCATGTTTTTATTGATGGGAAACTTTATTTCTGCACAGGATAGAGCAATCTCTCCCAATCATTTGCCGAAAACAGCGAAAAACTTTCTTGCTGCCCATTTCAAAGGAATACCTGTAAACTCAGCCATAGAAGACCGGGAAATCTATGGAGTGGATGAATACAAAGTATATCTGACCAATGGAATGAAAATGGAATTCGACAGAAGCGGAAACTGGAAAGAAGTAGATGGCAAGCACCAGAAAATTCCGTATGGTTTTATTCCGGCATCAATCAGAAATTACAGCACGAAGAATTTCCCCAATACTTACATCACCAAAATAGAAAAGAAAAGATGGTCTTATAAAGCAGAGCTTTCCAATGGACTGGAACTTGAATTCGACAGGAACGGGAACTTCAAAAAAATTGATGATTAATACTAACACCAAACACTAAATTTTAATATTATGGTCAACTGGGATATAATAAACAATAACGGAAGAATGATTTCTTCTGCTCAGATCAGAAAGAATATAGTTTCATTTATGACAAGGAATCATCCCTGCAGCATCATTGATTCTATTGAAAAAAAATACAATGCCTACAAAATTCATTTGATGAATGGTCTCTGTCTTGTTTTTGATGCAGACGGTCGCTTTGTTAAGTAAGAAAGTTGGAGGCAGGAAGTTAAATGAAACGGCATAGATTGATGGGAGCCTGAATAACTTCCGGCTTCTCACTTCAATCTTCCAGCTTTTAATTTCCTATATTTGGTATAAGTTAACCATGCAGCAGAGTAAATAGATCCAGAAATATGAAGATTTTAATAATAGAAGATGAGCCTGAACTGAAAGATACCGTACAGAAGTTTCTGGAAGCAGAGCATTTCATTGTGGAATACGCAGAGAATTACAGTGCCGGGCTGGAAAAAATTATTTCTTACGAATACGACTGTATTTTACTCGATATTATGCTGCCTGACGGAAATGGGATAGATCTGCTGAAGGAGATCAAGAAAATGCATAAGAAAGATCCGGTGATCATCCTTTCTGCCAAAGACTCTGTGGATGATAAGGTATCGGGATTGGAAATAGGAGCTGATGATTATCTGGCAAAGCCTTTTCACCTTGCAGAGCTCATGGCCAGAATCAAATCTGTGATCAGAAGAAAAAATCAGGACGGAGAAAATATCATCCGTTACAAAAATATAAGCATTGATCCGGAGAGCAGAATTGTGAAAGTAGGGAATGAAGAACTTGTTCTCAACCGTAAAGAATATGATCTTTTGTATTATTTTGTGATTCATCCGGAGAAAACTTTACAGAAAACAACTTTGGCAGAAGCCATTTGGGGAGATTATATCGACCAGGCAGACTGTCTCGATTTTATTTATTCCCAAATTAAAAATCTTCGTAAAAAATTGAAAACCCTCCATGCAGAAGCAGATTTCCAGGCTGTATACGGAATAGGATATAAATTGATCTGATGAAGACCTCATTAAAATATTACACCATAAAATACCTGATCATGATTCTGCTGCTGATTATAGCCGTATGGGCAGGTCTTTTTTATGCCTATATCCTGGATGAAGTACATGATAATGTAGATGATGGTTTAAGGGACCGGAAAATACAGATTATCAAAGCGGTTTATCTTAATCCGCAGCTGTTGAGGAATAACGAGTTTGGATTCAATGAATTTAAAATCAACCCTATTAAAGCTGAAGAATACCAAAACAAAAGCAGGCTTTACAACAAGATGTACTACATGGAGTATGATGATAAAGACCAGCCTTACAGGGTTCTGGAAGCAGATTTTATGGATCAGTTCAAAGGTCATCAGCGGCTTGTTATAAGAACTTCAACGGTGGAGGAAGATGAATTGATATACGATCTTACTACTGCCCTGATCGTGCTTTTATATCCTTTTGGTGATAAGCATTGTGGTAGTTAACGGATATCTGTTGAATAAGGCGATGAGACCTTTCTATCAGATTCTGGATAAGCTTAAAAAATATCAGTTTGGGATTCCTTTTTCCCGGGAAAAGTACAATTACAAGATCACTGAGTTTGAAGAATTAAACAAAGAAATCAATGAAATGATTGAACGTAATGAGCTTGTTTTCTATCAGCAGAAGCAGTTTATTGAAAATGCATCTCATGAACTTCAGATTCCTTTGGCTATTGTGATTAATAAAATTGATCTCATGATCCAGAATGATGATCTGGATAAAAAGAACCTTACTTTTCTTACCGGAGTGAAGAATGACCTGAGAAGGATGGTGGGTTTAAATAAATCCTTATTAATGCTTTCCAAAATTGAAAACAGTCAGTTTAACAAAACTTCAGACGTTGATTTTAACGGAATGATTACCCAGCTGGTTCAGAATTACGAAGATTTTATCGCTTTTAAAAAAGTAGCGGTCAGTATCATTGAAAAAGGAAAATTTATAGCCGATTTCAATCAGGATCTGGCGGATATTCTGCTGTCTAATCTTCTTAAGAATGCAGTTAAATACAATAATGAAGAAGGAGCACTAAACATTATCGTTGAAAACAACAGAATAACATTTCAAAACAGTGGCAGCTCTGTGCCGCTGGATTCAACAAGGATATTTAACAGGTTCTATAAACAGGGTTCAGATCATACTTCTACCGGATTGGGGCTGTCTATCATTAAGACCATTATCAGGCAGTATCCGGGATGGGAGATTAACTATGAATATGCAGATCATATGCATTACTTTATTCTGACAAAGAATAACGGACGTTAAAAGTTGTAATTTATATTAATAGAGAAAGAGGCTGTCTCAAAAGTCAATTATTGACTTTTGTCATTCTGACGAAGGAAGAATCTTATTGATATCAGATATATTAGATTCTTCACTACATTTCATTTCGTTTAGAATGACACTTTTGAGATAGCCTCTTTTTTATGTCTACAATTTAGCATTAAAATCCTAGGCTTGTTCTTACTCTTTTAAGAGTTTCCTGAGCAATAGGTCTGGTTTTCTCGGCTCCCTGCTGAAGCTTTGCTTCAAGCTCATCAAGATTGTTCATATAATAATTGAACGTTTCTCTTTCCTTCTCAAAACGTACCAGAATCAGATCCAGCAATTCCTTTTTAGCATGTCCGTATCCGAAGTTTCCGGCAAGATACTTGGCTCTTAATTCCTCGGTTTGTTCAGGAGTAGCAATCAGCTGGTAAATGGCAAAAACTTTATCCGTTTCAGGATCTTTAGGGTCTTCTAAAGCTTTTGAATCCGTTTCAATGCTCATCACCTGTTTTTTAAGTTCCTTTTCAGGTAAGAAAATATTGATGATATTCCCTCTGGATTTTGACATTTTCTGACCGTCTGTCCCGGGAACATATTTGGTGTCTTCCTGAAGTTCAGACTGTGGCAATACAAGAACTTCACCCATCTGATTGTTGAACCTTGACGCGACATCTCTGGCGAACTCCAGGTGCTGAAGCTGATCTTTTCCAACAGGAACAATCTCTGCATCATACAGCAAAATATCCGCAGCCATCAGAATAGGGTAAGTAAACAACCCTGCATTCACATCCTGAAGTCTGTCTGCCTTATCCTTGAATGAATGGGCCAATGTTAATCTTTGATAAGGGAAAAAACATGATAAATGCCAAGAAAGTTCACAGGTTTCAGCGATATCGCTTTGTCTGTAGAAATATGTTTTTTCAGTATCCAGCCCACAAGCAAGCCAAGCCGCAGCAATCTCGTAGGTA
>NZ_JAYSDT010000092.1:0-5964 GCF_041914225.1 Chryseobacterium sp. | reverse complement strand
CAAGCGGCATGTTTGGAAACGTTTCTCTATCAGTACGAAAATGTAGAAGTTTACCGAAAATTTGTAGATTTTTTAGGTAAAAATCCTTCGGAAATTAAAGAAGTAATAGATATTCCATTTTTGCCCATTGAAATGTTTAAAAACCATTTGGTATTAGACAAAGTTTTCGACTCCGCTCAGACGGACAAATCCATAAAATATTTTCAAAGTTCAGGAACTACCCAAATCCAAACCCGTTCCAAGCATTGGATAGCCGATTTCAGTCTTTATGAAGAAAGTATTTATAGGAGTTTCGAGCAGTTTATCGGTAAGCCCGAAGAGTATATTTTCCTTGGATTGCTCCCGAATTATTCTGAAAATCCTAACTCTTCATTGATTTATATGGTTGATTTTTTAATGAAAAAATCAAGAAAACCAGAAAACGGATATTTTTTATACAATCATCAAGAGTTATTTGAACTTTTACAAAAATTAGGAAAAGAAAACAAAAAAGTGATTCTTTTCGGGGTTTCTTTTGCCTTATTGGATTTTCTAGATTATCTAGAAAATAAAACTTCAGACCTCAGACTTCAGACTTCGGACTTAATTATCATAGAAACCGGTGGTATGAAAGGCCGAAAAGAAGAAATGACGAAAGATGAACTGCTGAAACTCTTGCAGGAAGGGTTCAAAACAGAGAAGATTTATTCAGAATATTCGATGACGGAATTGCTTTCTCAGGCCTATTCTTTAGGCAAAAATGAATACCAATGCCCCAATTGGATGCGTATTCTTATCCGTAATACTGAAGATCCATTTTCTTATGTGGAAGACGGCAGAACAGGGGCGATCAATATCATAGATTTGGCCAACAGACACAGTTGCAGTTTTATTGCGACGCAAGATTTAGGTAAGATTGTTGCTCAAGAACAAAATGGGCATTCAGACTTTTTAAAATATACTTTCCAGGTTTTGGGAAGGATAGATCATTCGGATATCAGAGGCTGTAGTCTGTTAGTTTCTTAATTCAAAAATATCCCGCATTTCTGCAGGAATTTCCCGAACAAAAAAATTAGTCTAAGCTTATTTTTTGAAGCATTGCCAGAATCTTATTAATTAGGAAAATAAGGCATTGTCATTCCAAATACTTGTCAGATGTGCTGAAAAATTCTGCGATTAATTTTTACTCCTAGTATTAAACTCAATTAATTTTTTGATTTTAACATAAATTTTGCCAAAAAAATCATATGTATTCATTGAAAATTTAATTATCTTTTACATATATTTACAGCCGTGAAAAACGTATAAAATGAAATATATCTACACGCTTTTATTAGTGTTAATAACCAACTTAATTGGATTTGCACAAGTAAGTTGGCAAGGAGGATCTGCTCCTGAGGCTAATCAATCTGGAACCATTTTGTTTGACAAATCAGGAACGCCGTTAGCTTCTTATACAGGAACCATTTATGCACATACTGGTGTCACTTTGGATGGTGTCACTTGGCAAAAGGTAATTGGAAATTGGGGTGACAATACTGTTCAGCCTGCATTGGTACCGGTATCCGGAAATATCTATAAACTGGATTTGACACCTTCTGTTAAAAGTTTTTATGGAGTTACAACAGGAAATATTTCCAAAATAAATATTGTACTCAGGGGTGCCTCAGGTTCTCCGCAAACATCGGATTTGGAGTTGAATGTAGGTGCTTATCAGGCCAATTTAACTGCTCCGCTTGAAAAATCTATCACTTTGTTGAATTCGGGACAAAGTCTTACCATTAAAGCAAATAATACCAATGGTAATGCCAGTTATACCCTTTTGGCCAATGGAGTAAGTATAAATACCTATACAGGTAGCAGTTTTAGCTTTACGGATTCTAATATTTTAGCTAACAGAAGCTATGAATTACAAGTAACACAGGGTTCCCAAACATACTCCAAGAAATTTTATGTTTTAATAAACCCCGGGACTATTTCACAAGCCCTTCCAACGAATATGGAAAATGGGATTAATTACAATAGTACCGATAATACAAAAGCAACCCTTGTCTTAGAGGCACCCGGAAAAGATTTCGTTTATGTAGCCGGATCATTCAATAATTGGCAGCCAAGTGCAAATTATGCCATGAAAAAAGATCCTACTACCGGAAAGTTTTGGCTGGAATTGTCAGGATTAACATCAGGAACTAGTTATTCTTATCAATATTGGGTGGCAGATGCTACTCCACTTGCCAATTCTCCATCGGTTGTGAAAACAGCAGATCCTGCATCAACCCTCGTTCTTTCTCCTTCAGACGATCCTAATATTCCTTCAGCTTCTTATCCTAATATTCCGGCATATCCGGTAGATCAAGACAGAGAAGTTACCGTTTTGAAGACAGGAGAAACCCCTTACACCTGGTCAACAAACAACTTTACGAAGCCTAACAAAGATAAACTGGTTATTTATGAGGTTCTTGTAAGGGATTTTGACAGCCATAGAAATTTTCAGGATTTGATTGATAAGATTGATTATTTTAAAAATCTAAAGATCAATGCTATCCAATTGATGCCAGTAATGGAATTTGAAGGTAATGAAAGTTGGGGATACAACACGGCTTTTCATATGGCTTTGGATAAATTTTATGGTAATAAAAACAAATTGAAAGAGTTTGTGGATTTATGTCATCAGAATGGTATTGCCGTGATTTTGGACATTGCATTTAACCATGCCTTTGGAAGAAATCCAATGGTGAGAATGTGGATGAACGACCCTGATGGAGACGGATGGGGAAGCCCAAGTACTGAAAATCCATATTTTAATACAGTTGCAAAGCATACCTATAGTGTAGGAGAAGATTTCAATCATTCATCTACTTATACCAAAAATTATGTAAAACAGACCATTAAATATTGGATTAATGAATTTAAGATAGATGGCTTTAGATGGGACTTAACCAAAGGTTTTACCCAAAACTGCAGTGCATCAGATGAAACCTGTACCAACAGTTATCAACAAGATAGGGTAGATGTATTGAAAGAATATGCAGATTACTCTTGGAGTATAGACCCTAATCATTATGTTATTTTTGAACATTTAGGAACAGATGCTGAAGAAAGAGAATGGGCTAATTATAAAATCAATGAAGGAAAAGGGATAATGTTATGGGGTAAAATGACAGATGAATATAATGAGCTCACCATGGGGTATCCTAACAAAAGCATTGCCAGAATGACAAGTACCAGTAGAGGATTCACAGGAAAAAGATTGATTGGATATGCAGAAAGCCATGATGAGGAAAGACTGATGTATAAGAATTTGCAGTATGGGAATAGTCAAGGCAGTTATAATGTAAAGAACCTCAATACTGCCCTTTCAAGAATGTCTGCTTTAGGAGCGGTTTCTATATTAGTTCCCGGTCCAAAAATGATTTGGCATTTTGGTGAGTTAGGTTGGGAAAAATCAATTTTTACTTGTACAGACGGTACTGTAAACACTTCCTCAGATACTACTTCTGGAGATTGTAAGCTGAGTACAAAACCGCAACCACAATGGTCAGGTAATTGGCTTGCTGATGTTAATAGAAAGAAAATTTATGATGATTGGGCTAAAATGATTACTTTGAAAAATTCAGAGCCTGTATTTTCTGGAGATGTTGTAATTGCCAACGAGAATACAGTTACCCCCAATATAAAAATCACAAAATCAGATTTGCCTAGTAATCAATTAAAAGATGTTTTAATTATTTCAAATTTTGGGGTAGAAGCCAAAGATGTAAATACTGGATTTCCATACACAGGAACTTGGTATAATTTGATGGATAATTCGAGTATTACGGTTACAAATACTACTGCTCCAATTACTTTACAGCCAGGTGAATTTAGAATTTTTGGTAATCAAGCGTCTTTGATAGGTGAAAAATATTCTTTTTCAACAAAACAGGCGTCATGTAGTCAAGATAATGGTGAAATTACCATTACAGTCAATCAATCGGCTGATTTTATAGCAAAGATTATTGGTACTAATTATAACCAAACATATAATTTTACATCAACAAAAATTATAAGTAATCTTGCTGCAGGCACATACAGTGTTTGTGTATCTACCGTTGGAAATAATGATGAAAAATGTTATAACTTGGTTATTAGTAAAGAAATTATTTCTGAACCTACCGGTTCTTCCAGCCAGACTTTTTTACCTGGTTCAGTAATAGGTGATTTGGTTGCTACAGGCAGTAATATAAAATGGTATGCAGCTTCTAGTGGAGGCAGTGCATTAGCCAGCACAAATCTTTTGGTTAGTGGAAATACATACTATGCCTCCCAGACCGTAAATGGTTGTGAGAGTGCTGTAAGGTTAGCGGTAATAGTAACAATAGATTATACCAACTTCAGCATAGAGGTCAAATCAGAGACATGTACAGGTAAGAACAATGGTGAGATCAATATTGTTGCCACGCAAAGTTTCAACTATGTAGCTAAAATTAATGGAAAGGACTATGGTTTTACGAACAATAAACTTTCAGTAACAGGATTGTCACCAGGAACATATTCGGTATGTATTACGATACCTGGTAAGACATTTGAACAATGTTACAATGTTACCATAGGCAAAGGAGGTAGTTTGACGGGTAAGATTTCCACATCGAAAAATGCAGTTTCAGTTTCTATCAATGAAGGAACGGCCCCTTATACTGTATTTGTAAATGGAACAGAAAAGCTAGAAACTACAGACAAGGAGTTTACGGTAGAAGCCAACCAATGGGATTTGGTAGAAGTAAAGACCGCGGTATCCTGTGAAGGTGTTCTGTCTAAAACGGTTACAGAGCCAGTGTCTTTTGGAGTTTCAGCCGCTTATCCTAACCCTACGAGAGGAGAGTTTTATATCAGCATTCCAGATGCCAATAAAGAGGCAGCGGTAGAGGTATACTCCCAGGAAGGAAGATTGGTGTTAAAACAAACGTTAAAAGTAATATCTGGACGAATAAAATTAGACCTAACGAATAATAACGATGGTGTTTATATGGTAAGAGTACTGTTAAGTAATCCAAAAATTATAAAAATCATTAAAAATCATTAAAAATCAGAATAATGAAATAATTAATGATTAATAGCCAACAAAAAATAAGATCAAATGAAAATAATAAATAGAACCCCATCAGCATACTTGATATACTTATTGTTTATATCAGCAGCAATGATTTCTTGTGGAGGCGGAGGCGGAGGAGAAAGAGAGACTCCTCCAGCCCCAGTAGTGAACACCCCTCCTACGGCCCCAACGCTTATAAGCCCAACGGACAAGGTTTTATGCATCAGTAATGCTGTTAACCTGAGCTGGAATGCCTCTTCAGATTCACAGAACGATGCCATTACTTATCAGGTTCAGGTAGCTACAGACAATCAGTTCACACAAGTGGTAGCCACAGGTAATGTTACAGCTCCATCCTATAGTGTAACATTGGATAAGGGAAAGGCCTATTATTGGAGAGTAAAAGCTACGGACAGTAAAAGCGCAAGCAGTGATTATTCTCCTGTCTACAGTTTTTATACAGAAGGAACTGCTACTAGCAATCATGCTCCTTATATGCCACAGTTGGTAACTCCGTCAATGGACGCCACGGTAACTCCATCAACAGTGAATTTGGAGTGGAATGCCTCGGATGTGGATGCTTCGGATGTATTGACGTATGATTTATATTGGGGAACCGATAGAACCAATCTACAGAACAGCAAGTTGAATCATAGCACAAAGACACATCAGTTGACCACTCTTGCAGCCAATACTACCTATTATTGGAAAGTAGTCGTAAAAGATGGCAAGGGCGGCGAAACGATAGGCCAGATTTGGAGCTTTAAGACTAACTAGAGAAAAGATCAAAAACTATTCAAACAAAAAAACCTTCAGAAATATTCCGAAGGTTTTTTATGTTTGATATTATTTATTTCTAATTATAAAGAAGCAGAGTGTAATAATAAATCTGTTAACTTGTTAGAGTAACCAGT
>NZ_JAYSDT010000091.1:0-6775 GCF_041914225.1 Chryseobacterium sp. | reverse complement strand
AAACAATATAATTTAGTTAAATATGGAAATGAATGTTTCAAAAAATGATGAGCAAGTAGTTGCTAGAAAGGCAGGAGGTTTAAATCCAGCTGTTATTATTCCTATTCTATTTGCTATAGGAGTATGTATTTATTTATTCGTTCTTGGTAGCCCAGGAAACTTTAAAGATGCAGACAAACTAGGAAGTGGATCTGTAGCTTTTTCAAGTGTTGAAGGAAAAGACATTCACCCAGAATCGTTTTTAGGTATTATCTACAAAGGAGGGGTTATCGTACCAATCTTGATTACTTTCATGATTACTGTAATCGTTTTCTCTTTTGAAAGATATTTCGTTCTTGGTAAAGCAGCTGGAAAAGGAAACTTAGACAACTTCGTTGTTCAGGTAAGAAGCTTACTAAACCAAAACAAAATCGACGAAGCTATCGAAGAGTGTGACAGACAACAAGGTTCTGTTGGTAACGTAGTAAAAGAAGGTCTTACTACTTATAAAGCACTTGCTCACGATACTACATTAAATAAGGAGCAGAAAATGGTAGCACTTAACAAAGCTATCGAAGAAGCTACAACTCTTGAGATGCCAATGCTTGAGAAAAACATGATGATCCTTTCTACTTTAGGTACAGTTGCAACGTTAGTAGCACTACTAGGAACGGTAATCGGGATGATCAAGGCGTTCTTCGCATTAGGTTCAGGAGGTGGTACTCCGGATGCTGCTGCTCTATCTACAGGTATCTCTGAAGCCTTGATCAACACGGCATTAGGTATTGGTACTTCAGCAATCGCTATTATCCTTTACAACTTCTTTACATCTAAAATTGACGGATTAACTTACAAGATCGATGAGATCTCTATGAGTATCCAACAATCTTTCGCTGAATTCAACTAAGAATTAGCAAGATATTTGCATTAGCAATTAAAAGAAGTTTAATTAAAAATATTTTATAATAATGGCGAGAGTCAAACCAAAAAGACATGGAGTAATTACGGACATGACTGCAATGTGTGACGTTGCGTTCCTACTCCTTACGTTCTTTATCTTGACCACTCAGTTTAAAAAACCTGACGTGGAGCAGATCAAACCGCCATCTTCAATTTCGGAAAAATTGCTTCCTGATGCTAGTTTAATGACTATCAATGCTACTCCGGACGGAAAATTCTATTTCCAGCCAGTAGAAAATGCATCAGAAAGAGTTGCTCTTTTGGATAAAATGGGACAAAAGTATGGAATTACTTTTAACAACAATCAAAAGGCTGCTTTCCAGAAAGTTCAGGCAATCGGTGTTCCAATGAACCAGCTTAAAGGTTACTTGGATATGTCTGAAGATGAGCAGAAAAATTATAAGAGTCCTACAGGAATTCCTATGGACAGTACAAATAAGCAATTAATTGATTGGGTAAAAGAAAGTTTGAGCGTTAATCCTGACTACAAGTTAGCAATTAAAGGTGACGTTACTACTCAATACCCTAAAGTGAAAAGCCTATTTGAAGGTTTAAGAGATATTGATTTTCTTAAATTTTGGTTGATTACATCACAAGAAGGTAAACCTAACGAATAATATCGATAGAAATGGCAGAAGTACAAGTACAAGAAAAAGGCGGCAAGGGCGGCAAGGTCCGCTCCAAGAAGCAGAGTACCAGAGTCGATATGACTCCGATGGTGGACTTGGGTTTTCTATTGATTACCTTCTTTATGTTCACAACTACGTTCAGTAAACCGAATGTTATGGATTTGGGTCTTCCGGCGAAACCGAAAAAAGATCAGCCGAAACCACCTCCAACAGAAATTAAACTTTCGAATTCTATCTCTATATTATTAGGAAAAAACAATAGAGTATTTTGGCACCAGCAGGATGCTACATCCCTGAATGACCAGACTCTTATGGAAACTACCCTTGATAGAGAAGGAATCAGAAAAGTAATTCAGCAGGCAAAATCTAGAGCTGCAGATCCGGCTAAATTTACCGTGATCATTAAGCCGACTGACGATGCTGTATATAAGAACTTTGTTGATATTCTTGACGAAATGGCAATTACCAAGAGTGAGCAGTACGGTGTTACTGATATCAAGCCTTGGGAGAAAGCTGTGTACGAGAAAAAAGTAGGAGGTGCTGCTGCGCCGGCTGCTGCTACAAAGTAATTTAACCATAAAATTGTTATATCTAATCTATGGCAGATGAAAATGTATACGGTCAGAATCTTACTTTAGACGAGATCGTATTTGAAAATAGAAACAAGGAATATGGTGCCTATGATCTTAGACATCAGTATCCGAGACTTTTAACAAAGTCTTTTATCATCGGAACAGCTTTATTCCTTTTGGCAGCTTTGTCTCCGTTCATCTATCTTACGATTAAAAATCTTACAGCTCCGCCTAAGCAGGAAGTAAAGGCAGATCTAGTAGATATTATCGAAGAAGATCCGATTATCGAGCAGCCTAAAGAAGAAGAACCTCCTCCACCACCTCCACCTCCAAAAGAAGAGGAGAAAATTGAGGTTATTCAGAACGTGGTTCCTGAGCCTGTAAAAGCTCCGAAAATTGAAACTCCACCACCACCGATCTCTAAGCAGTTGGAAACTACAACTGGTTTACAGAATCAGGAGGGGGTAAAAGCTCCGGCTTATACACCACCACCGCCACCACCATCTACAGGTACTAAAGCAAGTACAGTAGAAGTAAAAGCGAACAACCCTAACGAGATCTATAAAGATGTTGACCAGTCTGCAGAATATCCTGGAGGTATGGGAGCATTAAGAAAGTTCCTGGGTGATAACTTTGATACTTCTTTGATGGAAGGAGGTGAAGGAACACTTAAAGCTAAGCTTAAGTTCGTTGTAGAAAAAGACGGAACTGTATCGAACGTTACTATTGAAGAGAAATCTCCAAATGGCGACTTCAACAGTGAAGCTGTACGTGTAGTGAAGAAACTTAAAAAATGGACTCCTGCGAAGAGAAACGGGGAGAGCGTTAGATCTTACTATAGTGTACCATTTACGATGAACTTTGAATAAGACTTATTTATTCAAAATATAAATAAAAAGAGAGGCATATGCTTCTCTTTTTATTTTTTTTGGTATTTTTGTTACATGATGTTCAATTGGTTATCCCTGGTTACGGGATTGTTTTATATCGTTTTAGGAATTGTAGTGATTGTCTACAAATTCTTCTTTACTATTTTAGAACCTGCTGTTGCCTACGCATTAGGAGTAGTACTGGTTATTTATGGTATTTTCAGAATTTACAGGGCGATCTCAAGAATTAAACAATCGAGAAATGAAGAATAGTTTCAAGCTTGCAGTAATTTTTGCTCTGAGCATAATGCTGGCAGGCTGCAAAAAGGAGAAAAATGCTCCTTCCTATCACAAAGGTGATCTCACAATTTTTACTGACGAATCCTTTCAAAGCGTTACAGAAGCATTAGCTGAAGGCTATATGATCAACTACCCTGAAACCCACATCAAAGTAGAAACCAAGAAGGAAGATTTAGGACTTCTTGATCTTTTAAAAGGAAGTGCCAAAGTGGTGGTAATGTCCAGAAACCTTACTCCCGAAGAAATAAAAACATACGAGGAAAGAACAGATTTAAAGTTTCTTCCTGCCAGATTCGCTGCAGATGCAGTCGTTTTTGTTGTGCCTAAAGATTCTCCGAAAGAAAGTATTTCTATGGATGAGATCAATAACGGGCTGATGTCTGATAAAAAAGAATTTATCTTTGACGGAACCAATTCAAGTAATCTGAATTTTGTTGCTGAAAAATTTAAAAAACAGCCAAAAGACCTGAAATTTTCTATTATTCCAGGAAATCAGAAGATTATTGAGGAACTGGGAAAATATCCGGATAAAATAGGCGTTATTGGCCTTAATACTTTTAGCCGTACTTATGATAAAACTTCGGAAAGATTAAGAGAGATGGTAAAGATTCTTCCTGTGGTAGACAAAGGAAAATCATATAACGCAGATTTTGATGGACTCCGTACTATGGAATATCCGTTTACAAGAGTACTTTACTTTCTGATTAACGAAGGTAATTTTAATATCGCCAATGGATTTATAAGATTTTCATGTACTCATTTGGGCCAGAAAATTGTACAGAAAGAAGGTTTGCAGCCGTATAATCTGTATAAGAGAGAAGTGCAGATGCGTTAAAAAAAATTAAATTCACAATTTATTCCCACTAAAAATAAGGATTTGGTCTGAAAATTGTGTAGAATATAACTCAATTATTTAGAAAATATAAAATGAAAGATATAATGAATATGAATGTAAAGAAGATTGCTTTTGGAGCAGCCGTGGTATTTTTTACCGGTTTCGCCTCTGCACAGACACTGCAGGATGGTATCAACAGTATAGACAGTGATAAATTTGCACAGGCAAAAACAAACTTCACTGAAATGATCGCTAAAGAGCCTACAGCTGAAAACTACTTCTATTTAGGAAATACTTTCTTAAGACAGGGAGAGCCGGATAATGCTAAAGCAACTGAGAATTTCAACAAGGGACTAGCTGCTGACGGTAAAAGCTATCTTAACAAAATCGGTTTAGCTGCTGTTAAATTAGGAAAGGGTGATAAAAATGCCATTGCTGAAATTCAGAAAGTAGTTACTGATTCAAAAGAAAAAGATGCTGAAGTATTATTCAGAGCTGCAGAAGCTTTAACTTTATTTGAAAAGAACAGTTCTCCTGATCTTGCTATTCAGTACCTTAATAAAGCTATTGAAAAAGCTGAGAAAAAAGGAGTTCCTGCACATTATTATTATACATTAGGAGACGCTTACAGATTAAAAAGATCTCCGGGGGAAGCAATGTCAGCTTACGACAAAGCGTTACCTGTAGCTAAAAATAAAGCTTCCGTTTATACAAGAATGGCTACATTATGGATGGCAGCACAGGTATGGCAAAAAGCGAAAGAGAGTGTTGATAAAGCAATTGCAGTAGACCCTACTTATGCTCCGGCTTACAAAGCACTGGCTGGTTATGATATCAGATACCAACAAAATGCAAAAGCTACACAAGACCTTATCAACTATACAAAATATGCTGATGAGGATCCATATACTCAACTAGAAATTGCTAAATTATACTTCACAAATGAAGATTATGCAAACTCTAAAATGGTATTGGACAAGATTTTTGATAAAATTGACGATCCTATTAAGTTCAAATTAAGAGCTTACAACGCATATGCAGACAGAAACTATGCAGATGCAAAACAAAATATGGATACTTTTGTTTCTCAGGCTGAGAAGACAAGAATATTGCCTGCTGACCAAGGTTTACAGGGGCTTATTGCTGCTGGTTTAGCAAAAGATGAAAAAGATGCTGCTAAAAAATCTGCTCTAATGGCTGAAGCTCAGCAAAAAGTGGGTATTGCAAAAGCTGCTAAGGATGAAACAATGAAGTGGGATCTTGAATTAGCTAACATCGCAGGTGGAGGAGGTGCTTCTCAGGCAGAAGCTGACAAGGGACCTACTAACCCTACCATTGAAGCGTTGAAAAAGCAGGTTGCTGCAAACAGCCAGGATTCTGATGCTTTATTTAAGCTGGCAACGGCTTACCAGGATGCTAAAAACTGGAACGGAGCTATCCTTACATGGCAGAAAATGTCAGCCCTTCTTCCAGACTGGGCACCGGCATACTATAGCCAGGGATATTCTTACCAGCAGGCAGGAAATAATGAGGCTGCAAAACTGGCTTATGAAAAATTCATCAGCACAGTAAAACCAGCTGATCAGGAAGCAAACAAGCAGACTCTTGCTTACGCTTACTTTGCGGTAGCATATATGAGCAAAGATTCTGATCCTGCAAAAGCAAAAGATTATGTAGCTAAGTCATTACAGCTAGATCCTACTTACCAGGATGCTGTAAAATTAAATGCAGAAATCAATAAGTAATTTAAAATTTAAATTATAGATATTAAAACTTCCCATTCGTAATGTTTGGGAAGTTTTTATTTTAAATCCTATATTTGAATCTATGAAAACTGATATACTTGCTTTTGGTGCACATCCTGATGATGTGGAACTGGGATGTGGCGGAACTATTGCTAAAATGGTTTCTGAAGGAAAAAAATGTGTGGTTGTAGATCTTACAAGAGGTGAGCTTGGAACAAGAGGAACGGATGAAACCAGAAAAACGGAAGCGGCCGATGCTGCTAAAATCCTGGGACTTTCCGCAAGAGAGAACCTGGGAATGAAAGATGGCTTTTTGGTGAACTCAGAAGAATATCAGATGAGGATCGTAAAAATGATCCGCAAATACAGGCCAGAAATCGTTTTAGCTAATGCAATTGATGATAGACATCCGGATCATGCAAAAGGAGCGAAATTAGTGTCGGATGCGTGCTTTTTGTCCGGACTGAGAAAAATTGAAACGGTATTGGAAGGGGAGAGCCAGGAAGTATGGAGACCGAAGCATGTCTTTCATTACATCCAATGGAAAAATATTCAGCCGGAATTTGTTATTGACATTTCTGAATTTCTTGACAAAAAGATCGCTGCATGTATGGCCTATAAAACCCAGTTTTATGATCCGACTTCTAAAGAACCTGAGACTCCAATTACCACAAAAGACTTTTATGAGAGCTTAACTTATCGTGCACAGGATTTAGGCCGGTTATCGGGAGTTACTTATGCTGAGGGGTTTACGTCTGAGAAGTTAATTTCTTTGAAAAATTTTGACGGAATTGTTTGGTAGTTGAGGAAATTGTCCTATATTTGCACTCAGAAAACGGTGATTGTAGCTCAGTTGGTTAGAGCGTCGGATTGTGGTTCCGAAGGT
>NZ_JAYSDT010000090.1:0-6926 GCF_041914225.1 Chryseobacterium sp. | reverse complement strand
GTTGGAGCGTGGGAGAGTTTGAGGGTGGGAGACGCTGGCGCGAGGAGTAAAAATGGATAGCAGGAAATAGCTCCTGAAAATCTATTACTATATTATAATGATGTACAATACTGAGAAATCTATTGTAAAATATCTTATACTCTTATACTATATATAATAGATGATTTCTTTGAAAGTATGATTAATCAAACAGTCTCAATTGCTGATCACGGGTTCCGGTGAAGTTTGCGGTTGAAAGTTTCGGGAATTCTTTACCTTCAAAAAATTTCTTTCTTCCGATTTTAAAAGTGGTATGAATCATTTCTGCAATGTTACCTTCTCCCCTTTGTCTTTCAAAATATCTTTTATCTCCAAGTTTTCCTCCTCTCATAGACCGGATAAGATTCAATACTTTCTGAGCTCTGTCCGGAAAATGTGCTTCTATCCAATTTACAAAAACAGGTTCAACAGTATCATTTAACCTTACAAGCGTATATCCGAAACTCGAAGCACCCGCATCCGAGATGGCTTTCAATATATTCAGCGGCTCATCGCTATTGAGTCCGGGAATGATAGGAGCGACCATTACATGTACAGGAATGTTGTTTCCGGAAAGGATTTCAACTGCTTTTAATTTATTTTTTGCGGAGCTGGTTCTCGGTTCCATCTTTCTTCTGAGTTCTTCATTGATTGTCGGGATACTCAGGGAAACGGAAACAAGGTTCTGTTCTGCCATTGGCTTTAAAATATCCAAATCTCTTAATACCAATGCATTTTTTGTCAGAATATTGACAGGATGTCTGTAGTCCAGACAAACCTGCAGTAGTTTTCTTGTGATTTCAAATTGTCTTTCTGCCGGCTGATAGCAATCTGTATTTCCGGACAGGAGAATAGGAGCTGCCTTGTAACCTCTTTTCTGAAAAAACTTCTCCAGTAGTTCAGGAGCATTTTTCTTTACCATGATTTTTCTTTCAAAATCAATTCCGGCGCTATATCCCCAATATTCATGAGTGGGTCTTGCAAAGCAGTAGGAGCAGCCGTGTTCACATCCCTGATAAGGATTCATTGAATACTCCATGGGAAGATCCTCGCTTTTCACCTGATTGACAATTGTTTTAGGAAAGACTTCGGTAAAAGAGGTCTTTACGGGTTCGAAATCTTCATCTTCAGGTTCATAGGTATACCTGTCGAAACGGCTGATAACGTTTCGCTGAGCTCCCTGACCTTTTATGAAATTTTCGTTTTGCATTCCGGTGTAAAATTAGAGTGGAATTTTTATAAAATAATGAGTTTTAACATTAAAGTTTTCCACAAAAAAAATCCAACACTTTCAAAAGCGTTGGATTTAAACATAATTAAATATATTTTTTTACTACTTCACTGCGTAAAATTCAACTCCATGATATTCATCTTCATGATTGTTTTCATCAAAGTGTCTGTGATAATCCGAGTAGGTATCACTATATTTTTTATCTTTTTTAGTCAATATTTTTTTTATGCTTATTAAACTTAATACTGCCAAAAGACCAACTCCCCCTGCCAGTAAAACTCCAACTTCTTTTTTCATATTTTCTTTGATTTATTATTGATACCATTGCAAAAAGTATACCCAATTTATTTTTTCAGATTATAAATTTTGTTAACATTAAACTTTATTTTTAGGAAAGTTATAATCTGTTATTTTTCTTATATTTAGAAATTGCAATGGTTTAATTATTGCACTTATCACCAAAAATATTATTATGGAAAATCCAGAAAACATCGACAGAATGACGACATTGAGCCAAGTCATGAAAACGCTTTCTGAAAGAGGAATACACAGAGAGTTCAGAATGAATGAAAAATGTGAAATGAAATTTGAAAATTCTGACAAAATTTATCAGCCTTCGGAGCTGATCATTTTGAAAACCTACCGCTTTGAAGGAGACAGCAATCCCGATGATAATGCAGTCCTTTATGTGGTAAAAGACAATAGCGGAAATCGCGGAATGATCATAGACTCATATGGAGCAGACAGTAATTATCCGGGTGAAGAGTTTGATAAGTTTTTAAGAGACATTCCTATTCAGGAAAGCGATGAATTCAATTTTTAACTGAATCTTTCTTATATTCATCCTTAAACCATTAAGGTTGTTATCATTACATATCGTTTCTATGAGCAGACGATCATTCTATCTTAATGGTTTAAGGAATTATTCCTGAGTATTTTCTTTTTTCCTGAATATTCCTTTAAGAAAACCTTTCTTTTCTTTATTCTCTCCTTCCGCCGGCGAGGCTTCTTTTTTATTTTTGATTTCCTGTTTAATTTCTTTTACAGACTGCTTCATGTCTTTTACTGAAGCGACAGCATCTTTTACTTTCTTTTCTGTTTTTTCTACATTTTTACCAATCAGGGTTTTCTTTAATCCTTGCTCTATTCCACGCCAGAAAAGATTAAAGAAAGACTTTGTAGGATCACGCTCCACATCTTCCACCGTAACTGCTTCAGGAAAACGTCCTGAGTCTGATTTCAGAAATACATTGGCAACAGCAGTCAGAAAACCTTTTTTCTCATGGTTGTTTTTATTTAAGACGGCAATTTTCAGGTCTTTATGTTTAAGATTAAAGGTTCCATGCAATCCTGCAGGATTTCCTTTAAAATTAAAAAGCATTTCCTGAATCGTCCCTGCGGTAGCCGTTACATGAAGATAGGGCCTGATAAATGGATTGATTCCACTGGCCGGGAGATTAGATGTTTTTCCGGAAATTGCAAATCTATCACTCTGATCGGCTACATCGAAGTTCCAGTTTACGGAAAGCGGCGACAGGTTCATAAAGGAGCAATTGATTTTAATATCTACCCGGGTTGGTTTTCCTTTTATTTTGGCTGAATTCAGGTTCTTTACATTCATATTAAAATTGCTGAAAGTCAGTTTTCCCGGTCCCATACTTTCTGGCGTATCTTCTTCATACACTAATACAGAGTTTTTCAGATCCAGGTTATTAACCGTCATTGGAATTTTAATGGATCTCAGCATTTTGGAGTATAAAGCTTTTATTTTTGGATCGTCTTTCGGAATTTTACTTCTGAAAATATTGGCATCCGCCGACTGAATAACGACATGGGAAGCATTTACCGTTTTATTTTGAGAAAAAAGCTCCCAGGTTCCTTCTGCAGTTATCTGGTTTGCCTTCAGGTCATACAGATCTCTTTCAACGGGTATCATTTTGATAAACTGTGCTCTCGAAACGAGAGGCTTCATCGCAAAGTTATTGACCTGGATTCTGTTTTTATTCAGTTTAAGAAGACCCAGGCTCATATTATAGAACTGTGTTTTGTAGGCAAAATTTCTGGTTGTCAGATAGTAATCCTTCACTGTAAAAGAAAGGCCTTTGTGATCAGGCTTAGGAGACAGTTCAATCCCATTAAAGGTAGCATTCAGATCATGAAAAGCTAAAGGCTGTTTTCCTTTATCATAAATAATATTTGAATTTTTTAAGGAAGCTTTTCTTATGATAATGGATTTTACAATATCAGGCCCGCCGGCGTTGTTCTGCTTTTTTTTACCTGCTGTAAAAGTTCCGTTTATATTTTCTATCAGAAGATCTTTAAGATCAATATCCAGTTTTTTATCTATAAATTCCAGCTTATTGATATTGAAAGCAATATGGTCGGTTCTTAATCCTTCTATAGACTTTCCTGTTTCTGAAGTGCCGGCCGATAATACCATATCATGGATTTCACCGCTGGAAGGCTTAAGTGCAAGGCTTCTTACTGTAATATTCTGATGATTTGAGTATTCAATGTCTCTTCCGGCAACGGTAAAATCTTTATATCCTACAGGAATGATCTGTTCTGAAGTTTCTTTATTAAACATCAACTGATTGATATTCAAATTAAGATTTCCAACAGATAGAAGTTTATTGCCATCCGGTTTATTGATCCGAACAATGGCATTATTGAGTTTTATATTCTTTAAATCAACTTCAAAATTTGATTTTTTTTCATTCTTTTTCCCCTTTACTCCCGTATTGTACACCGCCAAAGCAGGGTTTTTAAAATCTGCATTAGCCAGGGACACTTTGTTTTTATTTAAAACAACATCTTTAAATTCCATTTTAGGAATGGAAAATTCAAATAGCTGTACCTTCTCAGGATAAAATTTTTTAAAGCGGGCCAAGGAAAGCAGTGGGATCAACCTGAAGTTATCCACCGACATTTGTCCGTTCTCCGTATTGATTTTACTGATGGTAATAGCATAGATATTATCCGGACGGAAGAAGAATCTTTCTCCTTTAATGCTGTATCTGTCAAAAACAACCGGTAATTTATCCTCTACAGATTCTTCCGTCATCTGTAAATTTTCTACAAACAGATCCAGCTTCTCTACAGATAAAAATTTTTGTTTGGTATGTCTGAAAACAGCAATTTTTCCATTACTAATCCTGATATTTTCAAAAAGCACGGGATTTCTCTTTTTGCCGGTCTTACGATCAACCGGTTTTGCAAGAATAACATTTAAACTGGGTTTAGCCAGCAAAAGGTCCGAAGAGCTGATTCTTTTATTGAAAACAGCATCATAAATTCCGAAACGGCTAATTTTCAAGGTATCAATTGTTCCCTGCAGGCCAATAACATCAGTATTTTGCGGATCTTTACTGTTGACGGAAATTCCTGTTGCGAATATATTTCCTGATCCTAAATCCACATCAAGGGTTTTATAGGATACTTTATAATCCGTATTCTTTTTTATATAATCCGGAAGCCGGGTCTTAAGCCATATGTTCACTCCGAAATTTGTGGCAAGAAGGATACCTGCCAGAATCCCGAAACTTATCAATAGTCTTTTAACCCATTTTCTCATATTTTGTGATTTGATTTTTATTTTACCCTGATCAATTCCTGATTTCCAGATCGATTACATATCCTTCATGGCCTCTTACATTGATGAAATTTCCTCCTTCAAACCCAAGATACTGACCTTTGATTCCGGTAAGCCTTCCTGTGAATTCAAGTTTTTTGTCTAATGTGAATGAAGTCACTTTTTCCGGTTTTTCAAACGGATAATCCAGCATCCACAAATCTTCTCCTTCACTATAGAATTTCTGAAAATCTTCAGGGAAATATTCTTTAATCTTCTGTCTGAAATCCGCCAGGTCCACTTCTCCTTCAAAATCATCCTGCAGCATTTTTCTCCAGTTGGTTTTGTCCGGTAAATGTTCTTTTAAAGCAACTTCTATCATTCCTGCTTCGTAGCGGTTTTCTGTTCTTGCAATAGGTAAAGCAAAAGTTGCCCCCTGATCAATCCATCTTGTTGGAATCTGTGTATTTCTGGTCACTCCTACTTTCACATCCCCTGTATAGGCCAGATAAACAGTATGCGGCTGCAACTGAATTTGTTTTTCAATTTCGAGATCACGTTCTGCGATATCCAAGTGGGCCGTGGAAAGTTCCGGACGGATAATGGTATCACTTGCATAAGGGCTTTCAAAAAAACAGTTTTTACAGAATCCCATTCTGTAAATCGGTTTATTCTCACCACAATTTACACATTGAAATCCAATATGTTTTATGCTTAACTCTTTACCAAACAGCTCATTCATATGAATCAGATCTCCTGAAAGGTTAAGGTAGTACTGGATTGGCTTGGCATCGTAGCTTGTCATTTTTAAAATTTGCCCTTGAAACTGCATATTATATTTATATTACTTTTTTAAGTAAATTTAATGATTATATTTTTCAAATAGTAAAATTTATATTTTTGTACCCATAAAAAATACAAATGGTTTATCTTGTAACAGGCGGCAGCGGGTTCATCGGCTCTCATTTAACTGAGCGATTATTAAGAAATGGACATTCTGTCATAAACATTGACAATTTTGATGACTTTTACGACTATCAGGTAAAAATTAAAAATACTTTAGAGTCAATTGGTAAAATTTCGGATTTTGAGTTCTCTGATAAAGAGACTGACATCCGTCGTTTGGCTTCCCTCTCCCATTCTGATCAATATTCCCTCTATTGGCAGGATATAAGGGATCATAAGGGCCTTGAAACTATCTTTAAAAATCATCATATTGACATGGTGATCCATCTGGCAGCACTTGCAGGGGTACGCCCTTCTATTGAACGCCCTCTGGAATATGAAGAAGTGAATGTAAGAGGCACTATGAACCTCTGGGAATTGTGTAAGGAACATCATATTAAGAAATTCATTTGTGCATCCTCTTCAAGTGTTTACGGAAATAATGAAAAAATTCCTTTTGCAGAAACAGATAATGTAGACAGGCCTATCTCTCCTTATGCAGCGACCAAAAAAAGTGGCGAAGTTATAGGCCATGTTTATCATAACCTATACCATATAGATATGATCCAGCTTAGGTTCTTCACGGTATACGGGCCAAGACAGAGACCCGATCTTGCGATTCATAAGTTTACAAAGCTTATTTCGGAAAATCAGGAAATCCCTTTCTATGGTGATGGAAATACAGCCAGGGATTATACTTATATAGATGATATCATTGATGGAATTACCAAATCAATTCTTTACCTGGAAAATAATACCGGGATATATGAGATCCTTAATCTGGGAGAAAATCAGGTTGTGACTTTATCGGAAATGGTAGCCACTATAGAAATGGCACTTGAAAAATCTGCCACTAAAAAATTTCTGCCAATGCAGCCGGGAGATGTCACAAAAACCAATGCAGATATCACAAAAGCAAAGGAATTAATAGGCTATAAACCTGCCACAGACTTCCAAAATGGCATAAAAAAATTTGTGGAATGGTTTTTGAGAAAACGACATTAAGTAAATTGCTGACATCGCTGACAGCCAGTTTGTGACAGCCATTTATAAGAAAATATTATAAAAAGAATTGAAAATCAAGTATAAAAAAGTTTATTATACAACCTATTTTTATACTTTTGCAAAAAATTAGAAAATTATGTACTGGACATTAGAATT
>NZ_JAYSDT010000089.1:0-7030 GCF_041914225.1 Chryseobacterium sp. | reverse complement strand
CATCGTGCTCCAGGAATGGAATTAATGAAGCGGAAATACCGGAAATCTGGTTTGGCGCTACGTCGATAAGGTCTACCTGGTTAGGCTCCACTACCGGATAATCACCATCCAATCTTGCAATAATTCTGTCTGTTTCAAATTCACCGTTATCACTCAGTTCAATGTTTGCCTGAGCAATTACCTTAGCTTCTTCGTCTTCTGCATTTAAGTAAATAGGATCAGCATTAAGATCGATCTTACCATTTTCTACTTTTCTATATGGAGTTTCGATGAAACCTAGGTTGTTGATTTTCGCATAGATCCCTAAAGATGAAATCAAACCGATGTTTGGTCCTTCCGGAGTTTCAATCGGACAAATTCTTCCGTAGTGAGTATGGTGAACGTCACGCACCTCGAAACCTGCTCTTTCTCTTGATAAACCACCAGGTCCTAAAGCTGAAAGTCTTCTCTTGTGAGTGATTTCAGATAGTGGGTTGGTTTGGTCCATGAACTGAGAAAGCTGGTTGGTACCAAAGAATGAGTTGATTACAGATGTTAAAGTTTTAGCATTAACAAGATCAAGCGGAGTAAAGATTTCGTTATCTCTAACGTTCATTCTTTCCTTGATTGTTCTTGCAATTCTTGAAAGACCTACACCGAACTGTCCTGCTAATTGCTCACCAACAGTTTTAATTCTTCTGTTTGATAAGTGGTCGATATCATCAACCTCAGCTTTAGAGTTTACAAGCTCGATAAGGTGTCTTACGATAGCAATGATATCTTCTTTTGTAAGAACCTCAGTTGTTGTAGGAATGTTAAGACCTAATTTTTTGTTCAGTCTGTAACGTCCCACTTCACCTAAAGAGTATCTCTGCTCAGAGAAGAATAATTTTTCAATGATTCCTCTTGCCGTTTCCTCATCTGGCGGATCTGCGTTTCTTAACTGACGATAGATGTACTCTACCGCTTCTTTTTCAGAGTTGGTAGGGTCTTTTTGTAATGTATTCTGGATGATAGAGAATTCATTGCTGTTTTCTTTGTGAATCAGGATTGATTTCACACCAGCATCCAGGATAAGATCTAAGTGTTCTTTTTCAAGGATGGTTTCTCTATCCAGGATGATCTCGTTTCTTTCGATAGAAACTACTTCCCCTGTATCTTCGTCTACGAAGTCTTCGAACCATGTGTTCAATACTCTCGCAGCCAATGTTCTCCCTTCCACTTTTTTAAGGGCTGCTTTAGAAACTTTCACTTCTTCAGCAAGGTCGAAGATCTGAAGGATATCCTTATCAGACTCATACCCGATAGCTCTTAATAAAGTTGTTAATGGTAATTTTTTCTTACGGTCGATATACGCGTACATTACGCTGTTGATATCCGTTGTAAATTCCATCCAAGATCCTTTGAAAGGAATAATTCTTGAATAGTAAAGTTTGGTTCCGTTGGCGTGGTAAGTCTGTCCGAAGAATACACCAGGTGAACGGTGAAGCTGCGTAACGATAACTCTCTCAGCACCATTGATGATGAAAGAACCACTTGGTGTCATATAAGGAACCGGACCTAAATATACATCCTGAACCACAGTCTGGAAATCTTCGTGTTCCGGGTCAGTACAGTACAGTTTAAGTCTAGCTTTTAGAGGAACTGAATAAGTAAGTCCTCTTTCCACACACTCATCAATTGAATAACGTGGAGAATCTACCAGATAGTCTAAGAATTCTAATACGAACTGGTTTCTTGAATCCGTAATTGGGAAATTCTCTTGGAAAGTCTTGTAAAGAGCTTCTGTCTTTCTGGCTTCAGGAAGTGTATCAAGCTGGAAAAACTCTCTGAAAGACTCGATTTGGATGTCCAAAAAGTCAGGAGTGATGATTTTTCCTTTCGCTGATGAGAAATTAATTCTCGGATTTCCTTGAGTTGTTGATTTTGTTTTACTCATAAAACTTTTAAGAAAGGGTTAAAAAATATTTTGATTCATTAAAAAATATCAGAAAAGAACAAGAAACAAGGTAAAAGTAAAAGGTAGAAGTGTTTTTGGCGCTCACGAAAGACCTTAGGCTCTTTCCACTTTGTACTTGGCTCTTTCTAACTGCAACACTGGTATATCTTTTCACAGCGTAATGCAAAATATTTTTCTTACTTTTGAGGCAGTATGACTGCTGTATTTATATACACGAAATCTCTTCCATGCTTTACCAATGAAAGAGCTGATTTTCAGTATTTTATAAATTTACAAACAATTTTTCGCGCCAAAAGAGGGGCAAAGATACAACAAATTATCCACAATAACAAATAAATCATCTCATTTTGAGGCTTTTAAAATAAGAGAGGCTGCCCAATATTGAGCAACCCCTCCACAACACAAGCTAATCCTATGATTATTTCACAATAACCTTATAAGATTTTATTTTTGACTGGGTTTCTATTTTAATAATATACACTCCTGCAGGAAGTGAAGATGTATCAATACCTGTACCGGCATTAAACTTACCTGTTTTAACTGCCTGTCCCTGTGCGGAGAACAATGTATACACTCCTTCTTCTGCTGATGAAATTCTAAGATTCTCCCCAGCTTTTACCGGATTTGGATATACTTTTACATCATTCACTGCAGCAGTAATTTCTGTTGTAGTAATTTTTGCAGCAGTATTGGAAGCTTTTAATAATGAAGCATAAGGTGAAAGCGGGGAATCAGGAGACCCTCTCTTCACCAGATCTGTATCTACAACAGCCTGGATACCATCTTTATCTTTATCATCAATAGTAGAAATGAATCCACCACCTAAAGTATCAAGATTTCCTTTTCCGATCTGATAAAGATCCAGGTCTGAGCCATTGGAGGTAATGTCCAGGAAGTCCGGTTTATCATCTCCATCTGTATTTTTGATCGGATACTTCAATACTCCTGAGTCAGGCGAAGTTTCCAGAATGTCTGCGATTCCGTTTTTGCCCACCGGAACACCGGCATCAATCACTCCATTATGATCTGCATCAATCTGATTAATAACAGATGCAGGAATTCCTGATTCGAATAAATCCAAAATACCATCATTATCAGAGTCAAGATCAAGATAATTCGGAACAGAATCTCCCAGTACAGGAGTTAAAAGAATATCCCCTTCATTATCATCATCCTGAAACTTACCGTTTTTATCAAAATCTTCCACGGCATCCGGAATTCCGTCATTATCAGAATCCTGATCACAGGCATCTACGATACCATCACCATCCGTATCCAACGCCGGCGATTTGTCATTTACCGCTGTACATCCTTCTGCACAGTCAGGAATACCATTTCCGTTATTATCTATGTTGTCATCACCGCCGTTACATTGGTCGAAACAATTCGGAACGCCATCATTATCATCATCCCTGCTTGCAAAAGCATTGTAGATATAATAATTTTGAGGAATACGAATTGCCGTACCGCTGTTGAAAGTAATCTTAATGCGGTTAAAAGGTTTTGTCGCTTTTCCTCCCACATAGAATTTATTAGAGTTTGTTGTGAAAAAATTCCCGCTGATAAGACTTCCCGAGCTTGTAAAAGTATCTGTCAGTATATTTCCGTTGTACAATGTCACGGTAATATTCTCCAGAACACTTACCCCAAGAAGGTTTCCAGCTTTTTCTACAGTGAAACCGGCCATTGTGTTGGCAGGCAGTACTGTATTGCTGCTTACTGTTGCAAACGCAGAGAAAATACTCAGAATAGATGCAGCAGGAACGGTAGCGGTGGCATAATTGGAAGGATTATTATCCACAATAGCCTCCGGGTTGGTCATCTTGGCTAAAATAAGCCCAAGAAATCCCGGCCCCGATGTCCATGAAGCACCAGTAACCAGATTTCCGGGAACTGATGAGCCGCTTGTCTGAATCTTATCATCACATTCACAGGAAACCGGTTCTTCAAAAGCGTAGTACACTTTTAATGCTCCTAAATTAAATCCTACCGTTTGGGTAACTTTTAATCTTACTTCGTTAAAAGGTTTGGTTGTAGTTAAAGCTAACTTTTGTTTTCCTGAACCATATCCGAGTACTTTAATATTAATCAGGCCTCCACCGTCAGACAGTTGTTTTGAGTCCTGAAGCTGTCCGTACAGATAGGTCTCAATCGTAATATTCTTTAAAAACTCAGCGCTTAAAAGCTTCCCCTGGTCATCTGGCTCAATTACAAATCCAGCTTTGTTGCCTGCAGGATATACCTGGTTTTTATCAAGAACTCCCACTGAATAAGATCCCAGTAATCCAACAGGAAGAACGATTGATCCGTAAGAACTTTTATTTCCATCCCCGATTCTTTCTTTGTTCTGAACATAAGATAATGGAGCCAGGAAACTGCTGCTTCCGGATACATTGCCATCCACACCACTTCCTGCAATGATGTCATCACAAATACCATTATTCTCTGTTGGCACCTTTGCAGGATCAAATGCAAATGCATAGTAAACGTTCATTGCACTGAACACGGAAAGGACATTAGTCTGATATAGCCTTACTTCATCAAATTCCTTTGATGTTTTAAAATGCAGGAAAATCCTGTTTTTACTGCCACCGAATGCAGGAACTGATAAAAGTGTACTGCTGGTAGTGGTTTCCTGCAGAACTCCATTTTTATAAGTACTGATTCTCAATGAGCTTAAAAGATCAACAGTAATAAAACTTGTTCCAAGGTCTACATTGAAACCGGTGATGTATCCTGCGGGATAAGTTGTATTCTTATTTTTTACAGATATTCCGTTTCCACTTAACAAGGAAGCGAAATTCCCCATACTCACGCTGTTATCCAGGCTGGCATCTACCACCGGATTCATACTTCCGTTATAACATGCAAGACAGATCCCTGAGTTATTGACAGGTTTTGCCTCCACGCCCATCCCGCGGATCGGCTCATAACCTTGCTGCGCAAATAATACCACAGACATCACTAATGTCATGAGCATAGCAGCTGAGTTTTCGAATAATTTTCTGGTCATTTCTATTTTTTTAAGGTTTGTGTTTTTTTAATAAAGAGCTTTCCAGTTAGTCCCGTTACAGCCTTCATGTACTTTTGATGTAGTATTATACCGGATTGCTCCTTCTTCAGCCGCTGAACAGGCTGCATTGGCACCGGCTGCAATTCCTTTTATCTGAATAGCAGCACCTGTAAAAGTAGCAGCGGTAGGGATCATATTGATGCCTAAAATGGTATCTGTCCCGTTACTTTTATTGAAGAAAACATGTTGTTTATTGGCATAAACCATCTGTCCTGCAGCAGCCTGACCGGAGAATCCTATTGCAAAAGCCTCTGTACCGGTAGCTGTATTGGCAGAACCTACAGCAATATTATTCAAAGAGGTTGTATTTCCGCTTCCGATGGCTATTCCTCCACTGTTGTTATGATTATTACCCACTGTAAGGCCGGTAAGTCCTGTAACCGTATTCAGATTCCCAAAAACTAAATTATTAGGTCCTGTAGCAGTGTTTGTATTTCCAATTACTTTAGCTCCATTACTGGCTGTGTTTCCCAATCCGATAGCTACAGCAGGAAAATTTCCCTGTGCAGAAACCGTATTATCCTTTCCTAATGCAATATTAGAAGATGAACTGTTAGTAAGTATATTATTGGAGCCCCATGTAAACGAAGCGTAAGGGCCAGTTGCAGAATTGGCATTTCCTCCCTGCAATGTTCCATTAATATCCAATATGCCTTTTACATTCTTCTGAGTGGCCAAAACCAGATTCTGACCATCATTTGTTCCCAGATAGTTTCCGGTCCCAATATTGGTTCCTAAAGCAGCAGATGCAGCTGTTGTTCCGGAATTCCCAACTGTGCGCCAGCTTCCGCTTAAACTTAACCATTTTGTACCGTCAAAATAATAATAACCTGATGCAAGTACCTCTGCTGTCTGCCCGGTAGGTGCGCTTTCTGCTGCAGTAACATATACTATTGCCCCGGTTTGAGCTGCAGTATAGTTTTTGACTTTTAATTCTGTTCCTGTAATCCTGGTAGCAATCAGACCGTCAAACTTACTTGTATTGGAAGGTGATCCTACTATATCAAAAGTAGCTTGTGGCAAAAATGTATTAATCCCTAGCTGCGCGTTTATTGATAAACCAGCGGATAAAAGAGCTAATGTGAATAATTTGTTTTTCATTTCTAATGATATTTGATGTTTTTTATGTATGTTTTTTTCAGGAGGTAAAATTCTCAGGTGTTTTCATCTGATAATAAATGAAATCATGAATATTTTATAACGAAAACGCTGAAAATTGTTACAGGGTTAGTGCTGAAGGATATGGACCAGCTTATCAGGAATTTTAATGATAAATTTAAACCCATCTATGAGTTTAACGGAATTGATATAAAACTTTCCAAATTCTTTAAAGGTGAAAAGAGCATTTCCTAGATGGAAAAAATATGAATATATCAGGTTATAATTATTGATAATGGACTTTACCTCTTTAAGAAAGAAAATCTGGATATAAATATCGTTAGAAAGAGAAAGATTATGTTGTGTGCCAATGTACAGTGAATGGACTGAATTCTGATCAGCAGAGTTATGTAAAACTGAGCCATCTGCCCAATGGCGAACTGAAGCACCAGTTAGGCATCGTTGAGTATGTATATCTGCACAATAAGGTAATACATTTTTACTCATCGTTACAGATATAAATTTTGCATTTAGTTTTCCCACAGCCACCAACAGCAACAGAAGTGCTATCTTATGGCTATAAGAAAGAAAATAATTTCTCTCCAATTATATGTGTTTTTTCGATACAAATATAATGTTTTTTCATTCAAAAATAAATTTTGTTAATAAAAATTCACACAAAATAAATAAAAGAAACAATACCAATAAAATAAGTGATTATTTTTTATCAAATAATCAATAATAATAAAATACAGCAAAACAAAAATTAATAATATTTAAATACAATTACAAATTAAAATACAGATTTACAACAGCTTACAACAAAAAAAGCCCGGGCAATATGCCCGGGCTTCTATATTAATAAAATTGAAATTATTTCAATTCTACTTCAGCACCAGCTTCTTCTAATTGCTTCTTAA
>NZ_JAYSDT010000088.1:0-7089 GCF_041914225.1 Chryseobacterium sp. | reverse complement strand
TCTAATGAAATTAGAACTTCCTTCAGGTGTAGACGTAGAAATTAAAGTGTGATAATATCCACTTTGCTATGATAAAAAAAGCCTTTTCCAATTTAGGGAAAGGCTTTTTTTGTTAATAAGCATCAACCTTAAAAAAAACTTAAAAAAGCATATAGAAAATTTATCAATTCTCATTATTTAAATAGATAAATTAAATCTAATTGTTAAATATTTATTATTTTTTTTAAAACATTAGATATATCATAATAAAATATTACATTTGTCGCCTTAATTTGATAAATATGAAGAAAAAATTAACTACATTACTGCTTCTAGGTAGCATTCCGTTGGCATATGGACAATGGAGCAAAGCTGTGCCTGATAGCGATGTGACAAGAAAAAGTGATAATAATACTTATTACAAGCTAGATATTGAAACTATTAGAGGTCAGTTACTGGCGGCTGATAAAGTTGATAATAAAGCAGGAGCAGTTACAATTACTATGCCGACACTGGATGGTAAGCTTGAGCGGTTTGCTGTCAGCAGCTTTCCTGTGATGGATGAAGCTTTGGCAAATAAATACCAGTTAGGTTCTTACGTAGGAGTAGGAATTGATGATCCTACAAAGTATGTGAGATTCAGTGTGGCACCTAATGATTTCCAATCAATGATCATCACCAATGGTAAATATGAGTTCATTGAACCTGCTACCGCTGATAAAGCTTATTACTCCATTCACGGAAAAACAAGTAAAACAGGTGCTTTTGTTTGTGGAACCAAAGAAAGCCCGGAATCTATTCAGAAACTGAATGAATTGGCAAAAAATGGCTTAGCAGAAAAATCAGGGAATAAAAAATACCATACTTTAAGACTTGCTGTGTCCGTAACAGGTGAATATGGCGCATATTATGGAAGTGCAGCAGGAGCCCTCACCCAGATCAATGCAACAATGACCAGAGTAAACGGTGTTTTTGAACAGGAATTTAACCTACACCTTAATGTCATCAACGCTCCAAATCTTATTTTTACTAATGCATCAACAGATCCCTATAGTGCAGCATCATCCATGTGTAAATGGAATAATGAACTAATGAATGTGCTCCACGGAGGAACATATGGTGTTACGGATGCAGATTTTGACATAGGCCATCTTTTCGGAAGATCCGGTGGTGGTGGTAATGCAGGCTGTATTGGCTGTATCGGAAGTAATGATGTGACTACTACTTCATATACAGCAGCAAATGGGGGGTGTGGATATGCTTATATTTCACCAGATAATTATAAAGGAAGTGGAATCACCTCTCCTGGAACTGGAGCGCCGCAAGGAGATAATTTTGATATTGACTATGTTGCTCACGAAATGGGACATCAACTAGGGGATTCTCATACATATAGTTTTTATGAGCAATATCTTAATAAGGAAATGGAACCAGGATCTGGATCTACAATAATGGGTTATGCGGGTATAACAGGAACTAATACAGACATTCAGCCACATTCTGATCCTTATTTTCATAGTGCAAGTATTGATCAGGTACAGGCTAATCTGGCTTCAAAAACAGTAGATGTTGAGACAGATATCAGCAATAATCCTCCTGTTGTTGCATCAATGTCAACAACATATACTATTCCGAAATCTACAGCTTTTGTGCTGACAGCAAACGCAACTGACCCTGATGGCGATGCTTTGACATATTGTTGGGAGCAGATGGATGCAAGTAAATTAGCAGGAGGTATCGGGCAAGCTGCTACTTCTAATGCATATGGTACTGCTTCTGTAATAGGTAATACAACTTCTGGTGCAAGTTTCAGATCTTGGGCACCAACATCCGATCCCACAAGATATTTCCCTAAACTTTCTACTGTTTTGGGCGGAGCTGTAAAAAATTTATCAGACTTTGAAGCAGCTTCAACTGTGGCAAGAACTACAAATTTCCGTGTAACTGTTAGAGATAATAAAGCAGGAGGGCAGGCTCAGACTGCATATGCTACTCAAGTTATTGTTGTAGGTTCTGCAGCAGCGTTTACTGTTAATACACCACCTACACTAACTGCAAATGGGAACTCTACTATTACTTGGGTAGTTTCTGGTACAACAGCATCTCCATATAATGTTGCTAATGTAAAAATTGATTTTACTTCAGACAGTGGCGCAAACTGGACAACTCTGGCAGCTTCTGTTCCAAATAGCGGTTCTGCTACTGTTTTTGTTCCGGCTTCTTTAGTTGGTAAAACAGGTCACATAAGGGTTTCTGCGATAGGAAATGTTTTCTATGCGGTAAAACCAGCAACGGTAAGTGCAACTTTAGCAGTGTCTGATGTTAATAACACAAAATCTGTACAGGTATATCCAAATCCGGTAAAAGATGTTCTGAACGTTTCCAATGTTGCAGCTAATGCTTCATACGAAATCTTCAACTCAGCAGGACAGATTGTTTCCAGAGGAACTTTGGATAGCGGCAGAGCAACTGTGAACAGATTGGTAAAAGGTGTTTACTTTATCAATATAGAAAATGCAGGCACAACAATCAAAACTAAGTTTGTAAAAGATTAGTAGCTGAATTTTAATAACTTTAAGACCTCTATTTTTGGAGGTCTTATTTTTTATCAATATTTGATTCAGAACATATGAAAAGCAAAAATTTTTTCGAAAGATTCGCAAACTGGGCCACCAAATTTACCGGTAGTTCAGCGGCATTTATATCGGCCACATTGATTGTAATCATCTGGGCGGTCACAGGTCCTGTTTTTAATTATTCGGAAACCTGGCAATTGGTGATCAATACCGGAACAACCATTATTACCTTTCTGATGGTCTTCCTGATTCAGAAAGCTCAGAATAAAGATTCGAAAGCTATCCAGATTAAATTGAACGAGCTTATAGCTTCTAATGAAAAAGCAAGTAATAGAATCGTAGATATCGAAGATCTCACCGAAAAAGAACTGGATCAGTTGCATTGCTACTACGAAATGCTGTCTGACTATGCTGAGAAGGATGAAGATATCCATCAATCGCATTCTATTGATGCGGCGAAGAAGAATCAGGATCATAAATACGAAGCTTTTCAGAAGCGCCACGAAGAGTGGCTTTCCAGACAAAATCAAAAAAAGGAATCTTAGTGATTCCTTTTTCTTATTTTATTTCTTCATAAAATAGTCAAAATAAGAACAGCTTTCGCTTAGACTTTTTACAGCTTCTGTATCGCTGAAGTTTTGTTTCAGCTGTGTGAAATAAGTCCTGAACTTCTCATTTTTCATATTAGCAAAATCAATCTCTCGTTGTTTGGATTTTTGTTCCCAGTTTTTGTCATCATAAGACACACTTGGCTGTCGGGCTTCCCACTGATAATATTTACCTTGCTCAGCGCTGGCCATCTGGAAAAGTATTCTTGCCTTTTGCTCTTTGTCTCCGGAATTTTGCAAAGCTTTAGTATAAAATTGAATGGACAGATCAAAGTTGTCCGGTTTTATAAAAACATTAGAACCATAATTTTTATAGTAATATCTGAAAGGACTTTCATCATTTCCAAAATAATATTTTCCACCATTGGAATTGTCAATATCCATCACAAAAACTTCTCGGTAATAACCTAAAACCGAAGTGTTATAAAGCAAATTCCCGATCAGCTGATTCGCTTTTGAAGATATCTCACCTTTGTTTTTACCGGTTTGTTGAAGTTTCAATACAGCATCTGCAAGCTCCAGCTTATTCATCTTTTGTTTGATGAATGGAAAATCATTTACAAAACCTTCGGCTTTCATACTAACATTGTCAGGGCTTTGGTAACTTTCCCACACGTTATGTCCGAAAATTAATCCTGAAATATTACTGAATCCATTATATAGACCGGAAGTGTTTTGATATTTTACATAATTTCCGCTATTATAATCATAATAACCTTCGGGCAAAGGAATACCTGAAAAATGAACGGCTTTCTCATAATATTTTTTGGCATTGGCGAAGTCGGCATTTCTCATCGCAAAATCGCCATAGATCATATTAAAGAATGCTTCGGTATCGCCAACATTGTTAATGTTTTTAGCAATGATCTGGCTTTCAAAAGTAGATTTATCTTTTTTATTAAAGAATGCCTGGAGTTTTTTGGCCAGGTTCAGATTCGGATTGAACCGAAGATCTGACAATTGATTGTTCATCAGGAAAGATTTCGCATCATCACCTTGCAGAAAATACCGGTTGGCAAGAATATCTTTGAGGAAATCGTGTGTCGAAGGCGCTGTATATTCCTCATATCCGAAATTTTCTGCAGTGCTGTCGGTTTCCATTTTCTTTGGTTTTTCTTCAAAGAACTCACGGTAATCTTTATAAAGATGTTCCTCAAAATCCGATGTGATTTTTGGCTGTGAGACGATATCATTCAGCATTTTCATTCTCTGGATCTGGGATTGATAAGCTTTGTCATTGGTGTTGATGCTGTTCAGAACTTCTGAGCTGCCATCATAATCTTTTTGAAGAAATTTCAGGTAGGCATCCGCAATTTTCCAGAAGTCGTCTTTGCTTTCGTCTTTTATTTTGGCAGTAAATTCCTCAAGGTCGGAAATGTAATTGACAGGTTTATCATTGTCATTATAATAATAGCCATATTCCGGTTTGTTGAAAAAGGGGATTCTGTCCGGATTTTCTAAATATTGCTTATCAGAAAGATCATTGCTGCGATCAGTTTTTTCGGAAGATTTTGAACTAAAAATACTTTTGAACCATCGCACGATTCTTTGCCAAAGGGATAATTCGTGTTTTTCAGAATTTTCCTTATCATTAACTTTTGGCTGCTCTATTGTTTTATCAGTTGTGTCTTGTGTATCAGGATTCTGATAATAATAGATCGGAAGATAATTTCTTTCCAGCTCATTAATGGCTCTTGCGCCCAGAACTTTCAGCATTTCAGATTCCGGATCTATGTCATAGATCTTTTTCATCATTGGGAGCGGATCATTAAAATCCTGGTAGCCCAAAAGAAAATAGGCCATCGTTTTTTCCCGATCATTTCCGGCGCGTTTCAGAATATTATTGAAAGAAGCGCTGTCAGAAAGTTTCATGGATACAAAAGCATCTCTTTTCAGAGATTTCGAATTCATAAAAACCTGGAAAAAATGCCAATTGGCTTCCTCGTTTTTGCCAAGTCCGCGTTCGGCACCGGCAAACTGATCCAAGGCAAGATAATATGGTGCGGATTTAATTTTTAGTGGTTCAACATATTTTCTAAAAGCATTAGCAGATTCCTCAAAATGCCTGGTGTAATGATTAAATCGCACCAGCTGATATCCGTAACGCAATTTGATTTCAGGATTTCTGGCCGAATTATAAAGCGAGTTGAGAGCGGCAATTGTTTTATTGTAATCAAGGTCAGTAGCGTTTTTATTATCCGTTTCGGAGCGGTAGTAGAAAGAATCCGGGCTTTCCACATAACTGATTCGCATATACGGCTCCAGATATTTGGCCTCAATCAGGTAATCAATGCCTTCCTTGTATTTGACGTAAAAGGAATTTCCAAGCTTTGCTAATATTGGTTCGGATGCAGTTTTCCCGGCCTTGATTGCGTTTAGTGCCTGTAAAGCAATATGATTTACCAAATATTCCGTTTCACGGTAATTCAACTGATTCCCGAAATATTTTTGCCAGTTTTCTATATTTTCATTAGGAATTACAGCTTTTTCATCTTCGTAGAATCTTGAAGAATATGACAGCAAAAATGGTGTGAAAGATTTATCACGGATAATATTTTGTGTAAAAAGATTGAAATAATCATAATCCGGATCGTACCACGCACAAGCTTTAGACTGATTGAAAAATGCAGAAGCAAGAACAAAGCTTAAAAGGAATTTTTTCATAGTTTAAGTTTTTTATTAACGGTTGAAATTTCTGTTTCTGATAAACCTTTCGTCCAATTGATAATATATGATGTTAAATTTAGGAATTTTCCGGCCGAGAAAATTCACGGCTTCATTTAAGGTTTGTTCCGGGATCTGTTCCACTTTCACCCTGAAACCTCTATTGAGATAATAACCAAAAAAGAAACCATCTTTCTTTACAACGGCTTCGTTTTCCGAAATTTTTTCTAAATTCTTATGATTAAGATCTTTTTCCGACAGGGCATTAATCAGTTTATGTTTTCCGAAATGGTTGGTGATGATTCCCCAGGAATAGATGGGCAACGCAACGTCTATCTTTTTTATAGGATAATTTTGAACATCAGAAAGATAATTTTTCAGGATCTGAATATCAAGTATTGAATTTTTATCCGAGTTTTCCAAAGGAGAGGAAGTAGAATAACACATCAGGTAAACTTTGCTCACAGGCGGAATTCCCATTGTAATTTTATCTTTTACCTGATGGAGCCGCAATGTGGAAGTGATTTCTGTATGGGAAAGCGCTTTAAGTTTTTTTAAAAAATTAAAATAATCATTTTTTGTTCCGGCTGTCCAATCACAGTCGATTTGGATTTCCGAAGCGTCTTTGAAACTTAGTTCTTTTGTTTTCTTTTCGATAAGTTGATGAATGCTTTTGACAAGAAAATCAATTTCAGAATCTTTGATGTAAAGAAATGTCCTGTTCGTGATAAAAATTACCGGAACAATATGTTTTGAGCTACGAAAATTTTCTGATTTCGAGATAACGCTGACCGGCTGAAACTTACCATCCACTTTATCAACATCAAAAAATCTGACGTATAAATTGACCAGTGGTGATTGTTCCAGTACAGCCCTTTCCGATTCTTTTAAGGATAATCTTGTTTTCCAGTAATAAAAACCATAGGTGTGATTTTTTTCTTTACTGCAACCGAAGAATAACACGAGAATTAAAACTGGAAATATTTTTTTCATAATCAAATTTAAAAATTCAACGTGTAAAACTTGTGAAATTTTCCAGATCCGGGCTAAATCATTAAAAATCAAAATATTTTATTGTAAATATTTGTCAGTTTGAAAATTATCCATAAATTTGCACACTCATTTTAGGGAAGGAGTATGCCTATTTCAGACATAGAATATGACGAAAACCGCTAAAATGCTGAACTAAAATATAATAGATATATATAAATAATGTCAGGTATTATTGGTAAAAAAATCGGTATGACATCTTTGTTTAACGA
>NZ_JAYSDT010000087.1:0-7141 GCF_041914225.1 Chryseobacterium sp. | reverse complement strand
GTACCCAGGACCGGGATCGAACCGGTACTCCTAAGAACTGGTGTTTGAGACCAGTAGGTCTGCCAATTCCGTATCTGTGATACAATTATTGATTGGTACTTCCAAGCATCGGAACAAATTTATACGCCCCGAATTCTTCTTTTTCAAATTCTGTGGGACCTACCTTGGTAAATCTGTATAAAACCTGTTCATCCGTAGGACCTAACGGAATCACCATTATTCCTCCTACATTCAGTTGTTTCAATAATTCTGTCGGTAAAGTAGAAGCTCCACAGGTAACGATAATCTTATCAAAAGGAGCAAAGGTAGGAAGCCCGGCAAAGCCATCTCCAAAACTCTGGAATTTTGGGAACAGATGAAGCTCCCTGAGTTTCTTTTTAGAAAAATCAAAAAGATCTTTCTGTCTTTCTACTGTGTAAACATGGGCTTTCATTGCCATTAAAACAGCGGTCTGGTAACCACATCCGGTACCAATCTCCAACACTTTTTCACCAGGTTTTACCTTCAGCAGCTCAGACTGCTCCGCTACCGTGGAGGGATGGGATATGGTCTGGTGTGCCAGAATGGGAAATGCCCTGTCTTCATAGGCAAAATCTTCAAAAATACTTTCGATAAAAAGGTGTCTCGGAACTTCACTCATAGCCGAAAGTACATTTTCGTCTGAAATTCCAATTCTGTTTCGAAGGTAATCTACTAAAATCTTTCTTTTTCCTTTATGTACAAACGAATCCTGCATTTGACAAAAATAAGAAATTAGAAATTAGATTTCAGAAATCGACCGAAAGAATTATCCACAAAAACAAAGCTGTCATTTGTTAACTGCTTTTCTTTTATTTTTAATTCCATTTTATCGGATAAGGTCCGTAAAAATCACTGAAGGTATTATCTGCACATCTTTTTCTTACAAAAAAGTTATAATTCACCGTTTTACTTAATCCTATATAAACAGCTTTTTGACCTGAGATCACCTGTTCTCCGCTTGCCGGTGGTGCAGGACTGGTTGTCAAAACAGTTTCATACATGGAAACGCCATCACTTTCCCAGGTTACTGTAGCATCAAAAACAGAAGAATTAACAGAAGAAGTTGTTTTTGAATAGGTTGCATACGCTGGTTTTATACAGGTGGTTGTATTAGTCGCCAATACGGTAACAGGTCCTGCCCAGTTGCTCCGGCCATTGTCAACTCCGCAGTTTTTTCTTACATAAAGGTCATATTTACTATTCTTATATAACGGAAGATTGCAGGAATTCTTACTGGTTACAACGGTTGTTCCCTTTCCTAAAGTGAAACCCTGCTCTCCGTACTGTACCTCATAATATCCTTCACCCTGGCTGATCATGTTCCAGGAAAGCAGGTTACTCCCTTTTTCAAATATCAGATTTGTAGGAGTTCCACATTTAGGCTGCGGGTCATATGGACTGTCTCCTATACATCCCGTAGTAAGTAATCCAAATATAAATACAATCGAAATTATTCTTTTCATAGTTATTTTTCAGGCCTTGAATTTACTGCAATTTCTTTAATGAACAGATTGTTTAATCTTAAAAATCTCCAAGTAAAAAGTCATGTATTTTAATAAATGTACATTCACTATCTTTACAAAAATTTAATACAGCTATGTTAAAAGCAGGTTTGGTAGGTGCCGGACACTTGGGAAAAATACATTTAAAACTTCTTAATCAGTCAGATAGATATGAATTTGTAGGTTTCCATGATAAAGATGTTGAAAACGGAAAGAAATTAGAAGCCGAATTCGGGTATAAATATTTTGAAAATTTCGATGATTTACTGGAGCAGATCGATATGCTGGATATTGTCACCCCGACGATTTATCATTACGATTATGCTTTAAAAGCCATTGAAAAAGGTCTTCACTTCTTTATTGAAAAACCGGTAACCCAGACTCTTGAGCAGGCAGAAGAAATTTTACATTTATGCCAGGAAAAAGGAATCAAGGCACAGGTAGGACATGTTGAGAGATACAATCCCGCTTTTATAGCGACTAAGGAATACATCAGCAACCCAATATTCATTGAAATCCACAGGCTGGCAGAATTCAATCCACGCGGTACAGATGTTTCTGTTGTACTGGACCTGATGATCCACGATCTGGATATTCTGTTGAGTATGGCGAAATCTAAGGTTAAAAACATCCACGCAAGCGGTGTCTGTGTAGTAAGCAAAACTCCGGATATTGCCAATGCAAGAATAGAATTTGAAAACGGATGCGTAGCTAATCTTACGACTTCAAGAATTTCTATGAAAGCCATGAGAAAAAGCAGGTTCTTCCAGAAAGACGCATATATTTCTGTTGATTTCCTTGAAAAAAAGGCAGAAGTGATCAGAATGAAAGATGCTCCTGAAAACCCTACTCCATTTGATATGATTATTGAAAATGCAGATGGGGAAAAGAATCAGATCTTATTCGAATATCCGAATATTCAGCCTAATAATGCAATTTTGGATGAATTAAACTCTTTTGCAGATGCCATCACAGGGGATAAAAATGTAGAGGTTTCTCTGGAGGACGGAACTGAAGCGTTAAAAGTGGCTTTAGAGATCATGAAACTGATCAGTTAAAAATACATTACTTTTCTAAGCAATAATTAAATGCTATCTTATAATCCTGAGTAATCAGTTATAAGATAGCATTTTTAATTTTTGATGTTATTTATTGCAAACTTACACGCAAAGGCTTTATTTCAGTAACGCATTATTTTAAGGAAACAAAGGAAGAATCGATTTTCAATCGATTTGATGAAGTTGCGGGTTTATTAATTAATGTATAATTTGTTTTTTAAGAAACTTATATAAAGAAAAACGGTTATTAATAATTACAGATTTACCAATAAAAAATCTTTTTCAAAATAAAAAAACAATATATTTGAAGAATAATTCAATACAATATTGAAAGATTTTATTTTACATATATGGATATCTAATACAATAAATGAGCTGAATACAGATTCATTGTGTGCTGGCATCATTCATTATAATTTCTAATATTTCCTTATTATTTTAAACTATTGAAACCACTATGAAAAGAGCTATTCTATTATCCGCGTTTTTATTGTCTCAATTTGGGACATCACAATTACTGAAGACTTCCGGACAAAAAATTGTTAATGATAAAGGTGAAAATGTCCAACTGAGAGGCCTTGGCCTTGGCGGCTGGATGCTTCAGGAAGGTTATATGCTGAAAACTGCTGATTTTGCAGGACCACAGTATAAGATTAAGGAAAAGATTGCAGAATTAATCGGTGAAGACGGCATGAATGCATTTTACAAAGCTTACCTGAAAAACGGCATTACCAAACAGGATATTGATCTTCTGGCCAAATCCGGATTTAATTCGATAAGGCTTCCGATGCATTACAACCTTTATACCTTTCCGATTGAAAAGGAGCCGGTAAAAGGGAAAAATACCTGGCTGGAAGAGGGTTTTAAAATGACAGATGAATTACTGAAATGGTGTGCCGACAATAAAATATACCTGATCCTGGATCTTCATGCAGCTCCGGGAGGTCAGGGAAATGATGTCAACATTTCTGATAATGATAAGTCTAAGCCATCACTTTGGGAAAATGAAGAAAATCAAAGAAAAACAATAGCGTTATGGAAAAAACTGGCAGAAAGATATAAGGATCATCCATGGATCGGAGGGTATGACCTGATTAACGAGCCTAATATTAATTTTACAGGCAAAAATCCAAATGGTACAGATGAAATGTCGAATGCCCCGCTTTGGAAACTGCAGAAAGATATCACTGCTGCAATCAGAGTAGTTGATAAAAAACATATGATCTTCATTGAAGGCAACGGATGGGGAAATAATTACAACGGGCTTCCTGCGCTTTGGGATAACAATATGGCTTTCAGTTTCCACAAATACTGGAATTATAATGATGATCAAACGTTAAAATTTGCACTAGATCTCAGGGAAAAACATAATATTCCGATCTGGCTGGGTGAGACCGGTGAAAATTCCAATGTATGGTTTACCGAACTGATACAGCTTCTGGATAAGCATAATATCGGATATGCTTTCTGGCCTATGAAAAAGATTGATAATATTGCCGGCATTGCGAATGTAAAAATCACCCCTGAATATGAAAAGCTATTGGATTACTGGAAAAACGGCGGAGAAAAGCCAACAAAAGAATATGCCCAAAAAGCATTAATGCAGATTGCCGATCATTACAAACTGAGCAATACGGAAGTTAAAAAAGATGTTATTGATGCAATGTTCAGGCAGACAACAGATGCTTCAACAATGTCATTTAAAAATCATCAGGCTCCGGGAAGAATATTTGCTTCAGAGTATGACCTTGGAAGAATGGGCTCAGCTTATCTGGATAAGGATTTCATTAATCTTTGGGTAAGTGATCCGGCCAAAAGATCAGAATGGAACTTTGGGCAGCAAATGAGAAATGATGGTGTGGACATCTATAAGTGTAATGATAAGATTACGAATCAATATTATGTAGGAAAAACGGAATCCGGAGAATGGCTGCAGTATACGGTTCAGTCAAAAGGGGATAAAAATTATACATTTGATATCAGATATTCGGGAGCAAAAGATTCTGATATAAGAATTGAGACCGCTTCCGGAAAAGTCCTGGCCAATGTATCACTGCCATCCAGCGGGGGAAATGAAAACTGGAAAACAGTTTCTGTAAAAAACATTCCGCTTCAGAAAGGAGAAAACAAAATCAGAATTTTCTTTGAAAGTGATGGTGCCAATCTGAATTATTTTGAATTGAAATAGTAATAATTGTCTTAAATTGCAGCTCTCTTCTTATCTTCAGAAGAGAGCTTTTTAATTTCCGTATTATGAAAAAAACAGCACTTCTTTTTCTTTTGATTTCAGCATTTTCATGGGCTCAGACCTCTTTATTGGAACAAAAAATTAATTCAATCCTTAAGAACAAAAAAGCTACGGTTGGGGTTTCTGTTCTCGGTTTTGAAAATGGCGTTAAGTACGATAAAAACGGAGATAAAAAACTCCCGATGCAAAGTGTGTTTAAATTTCACATTGCTGCAGCAGTTCTGAATGCCGTAGATCAGGGAAAACTTTCTCTGGATCAGGACATTATGCTGGATAAATCGAATTTACTGGAAAATACATGGTCGCCGCTTCGTGATAAATATCCGGCCGGAAATGTTGAAATTCCGTTAAGCGAAGTGATTGAATATACGGTTGCCAAAAGTGATAATAATGGCTGTGATATTCTTCTGAAGCTGTTGGGAGGAACCCAGGTTGTTCAAAAATTCATGGATTCTAAAGGAGTAAAAGGTTTTCAGATCAAATACAATGAAGAAGATATGCATAAAGACTGGAATGTTCAGTATGAAAATTACAGCACAACAAAATCCGATGCTGATGTCCTGAAAAAGTTTTATGACGGAAAGTTATTATCCAAAAAATCTACAGCGTATCTGATGAAAGTAATGCTTTCTACTTCAACCGGATTAAATAAAATGGTGGAACAGCTTCCCAAAAATACACCTGTCGCAAGAAAAACGGGAGCCTCAGGGAAAAATAAAGCAGGCTTAACAGGCGCAGAAAATGAAATCGGAATCGTTACTTTACCCAACGGGAAACATTATGCATTAGCTGTATTTGTCAGTAATTCAATGGAAACGGATGCTGTAAGCTGCAGGATGATTTCTGATATTTCGAAGGAGGTTTGGGAATATTTTAATAAATAAAATTTTAAGCTTATTTTTAAAGCGATTTAACATGAAAAAAATAATAGTAACAACTGCTCTGTTTGCATTCACCTTCTTTTATTCACAGAAGAATCAGAATTATTTGGAGATCAGCTATGGCAGCATATGCTGTGGTCCATCATCAGATAAGCCTGTCATCAGTTTTCTGAAAGAATTTAAAAGAAAATACCAGATCAAAAGCCTCGAAGTCCTGATACAAAAAGGAATGGGCAGAGAAGGTGAATACACATTGTATGTTGGTACAGATTTTCTGACCAAAAATCAGAGAAGCAGGCTTGTAAGAGGGCTTACGGCTACAGTTTCGAATCAGAACAACAACAAGGAACAAAGCAACAAAGGAAATGTCAGTTTTGATCCGACAGTTACAGTTTCACAATCGGATCTTGCACAAGTAAAAAATTTAACTATCTATAAAAAATAAAGGAAAAATGATCAAAAACATTGTAGTTATCGGAGCGGGGACCATGGGAAATGGTATTGCACATACTTTCGCGCAAAGCGGTTTTAAAGTAAATCTTGTAGATGTATCTCAGGAAGCTCTGGACAGAGGTTTAAAAACCATTACTACGAATCTTGACAGAATCATTGCAAAAGGAAACCTTACAGAGGAACAAAAAGCAGAAACGTTAGGAAACATCACTACCTTTACAGCACTGAACGACGCTGTAGGCACTGCAGACCTTATCGTAGAGGCTGCTACGGAAAACCAGGATCTTAAACTGAAGATCTTCGGACAGATGGATGAACTGGCTCCTGTCAATTGTATTCTTGCCACCAATACTTCTTCTATTTCTATTACAAAAATTGCGGCAGCTACCAAAAGAGCTGATAAGGTAATCGGTATGCACTTTATGAACCCGGTTCCCATCATGAAGCTGGTAGAGATCATCAAAGGATATTCCACTTCCAAGGAAACTTTCGATGCGATCTATGAAATGAGCAAGACTTTAGGAAAAGTTCCTGTAGAAGTAAACGATTATCCTGGTTTTGTGGCTAACAGAATTTTAATGCCAATGATCAATGAATCTATCGAAACACTTTATAACGGTGTAGCTGGCGTAGAAGAAATTGATACCGTAATGAAACTGGGTATGGCTCATCCGATGGGTCCGCTTCAGCTTGCAGATTTTATTGGTCTTGATGTATGTCTTGCTATCCTGAATGTAATGTATGACGGATTCAAAAATCCTAAGTATGCTCCGAATCCATTATTGGTAAACATGGTAATGGCAGGGAAACTTGGTGTAAAATCAGGGGAAGGTTTCTACGATTATTCTGAAAGCAAAAAAGCTGAAAAAGTTTCAAAAATGTTTTTGAAGTAATTTTAAGTCAATAATTTTATTTATCTTTGAGAAAGTTAAAACATTAAAAAAATGAAATTACCAAAGTTTTTATTAGCAGATAATT
>NZ_JAYSDT010000086.1:0-7231 GCF_041914225.1 Chryseobacterium sp. | reverse complement strand
GGAAGATTTCTATGCTCTGAAGCATTTGTTCTTAGATATATTAGATGGATTTAAACCTGACTCATTAGCTCCGGATTATATCGCTATACCGGATATTAATCTTGCAAAGACAGCGGCCAGTCATCGAACAGATGCTATCACAAAAGTTTACACTGTAGGAAAGAAAAAGAGGGAAAATGAGGCTTTAAAACAGGTGAGGCTTTGGATTGGTGAACGTTCTTAACTGATTAAAGTAGCTTGTAGGATATCTCTCAAAAGCCTTGTGGGAGTGTGTGTTGTTGGGCTAACAGCATATTGTTTCTTTCCAAAAAAACCGTCACTTAACTTGAAAAAAGTAAATGACGGTCAACTATTTTTAAACTTTGCTTAAACCGAACTCAGGTTAAGTTAAAAAGAATCTGGCACCCCAAGACTCTCCGTTAGATCGTTAAAATCAAGAGATTATTATCCTGATTCTCATATTTGTTAAATTATGGATATTGTAAGTTCTATTCAATTTATTTTACTTTTAAAATGTCCTCTAACATGATAAACAGAATTTTCTCTATCAATTTCTTCTTTTATTGTGAAATCAATTTTACCATAAATACTATCTCCTTTTATATAATTTTTCTTATCTAAAATCAAGTTTGGATTCTCAATACAATATTTTTTTTGAGGAACGTGATGATCGTCATTATAATCTTTTATAAAGACCTTATATTTGGTAGATAGTCTAATTATATTGATATTCGTTCCGCTATATCCATCACCAATATGAAAATTAATTTCTTGTATTGACTTTAATTTTTCCCATTCTCTAATATTACATTGCCAATAGACTGTGTCTGTGTCGTTTTCTACCAGAGAAAGATCTGTAGAAACTTGCTTTTTACCAAAATTTGAAAATGAAAAATATTTTTTTGTTTTTAACTCTTGTATCACTTCTGCTTTTATTCTCTTATCAATTTTTACATCATCAAGTTTATAAATAAATAATAACACTGTACAAAATGATGCAATTAGGAAAATAATTCCAAAATATTTTAATTTCTTTTTCATTGTTAAAATTTAAATGATTTTATTAGAGGCAAAAGCAATTTATCTAAATTAGGATTAGAATTTTGTAAAAATCTTTGAAAATAAAGAGATTTCATCCAATCGGCTTTATCTAACCATGAATTTTTATTAAATAAATCTATTGTCATTTTTCTTATCGAAACATGACCTTCGTAGTCTAAAATTCCCTGAAACACACCCATATTTTTGGTAACTGTTTGTGCTAATAATGCATACTTTGAGTTGTTTAAAACTACATGTCCTACCTCATGAGTTATTGTATCAACAAACTGCGACTTGGAGGCAAATGCTCTTTTTGCAAGATAGATATTATTTGAAGGTGTAGTTACTCCAAGAAGGTCGGCCTCAGCAACTTTTCTATCTATTCCCCATAAATTTTCCCACCAAGATTTCTTATAGAAGCCTCCGTTTTGTGCAATGCCATATCCTTCAGGAGCTTTAAGGTATACGTTCTCCACACCATAATTCCCTAATCCTCCATAAGCGTCCTGAAATTCATGTACAGTACTGTAAGCATATTTTACATTATCTGTTGAATTTCCTGAATCCCACACAGGACTATCAGATATCCTATATTCATGATTTCCTTTTGTAATATTAGCCGCATTTACCATTTTATCAATTCCCCAGCTAACGACTGCCACACCGCCACCGATTACCGCACCTTTCAGTACTCCTTCAAGGAAGTTTTGTCCGGTAAGTAAAGCTGTAACACCACCAGTTCCTGCACCTGCCAGTGCACCATTTCCTACCGTTCCCCAGAAACCACTGGCACTGAATACCTGTCCCAGTCCCCCGGAGACTCCTCCTGTGACTGCACCCATTAACAGCGCATTGGCAAAACCATTCCATGACCAGCTATTCATGACCAGTGCCTGTATCGCATACATCCCTGCACTGATCAGTGTTCCTACTGCTACTCCCCAAATTACTGGTGCTAAATAAGTTAAAAAGAATCCGGCAACCCAAAACTCTCCACTTGGATCATTAAACATCAGAGGATTATTCAATACATACCCATACTTGTTATAGTTTTGGGTATTGTAAGGATCCTGAATATTTTCATCTGCATTTAAGAATCTTCTCAGTAAAGGATCATACAGCCTTCCATTCATATGGATGATTCCTACCTCTGCAAAATGCTCATGGCTGGTATAGCCTCTTTCCAATAACAACGAAGTATTGTCAATTATATTTTTATCAGTGATAATAGCCCCATTTCCTATTTGTAAATGTGTGAAATTACCCCATGCATCGAAATGCCTTTGTTCTAATTTGTTTCCGGCTTCATCACTGATCGCCAGGATACTTCCGATATAATCTTTATGTAAGAATTTGTAAGAACCGTTACTCTCCGTAAAGTTTTTTAAATATACAATATTTGATTCATAAGGATTCCCTCCAATATAAAGAATGTGTTTTTCTTTTCCGGTTGTATTATCTTTTACCACTTCAAAGCTCCCATCCTCACTATAAAATTTCGTGAATTTACCTTCTGTATCATTGCTGAAATTTCCACCATACGTGACTTTCTGCCTCATTGAAGTTAATCCATATTGGAAGGCAACATCTCCTTTGATTCCATCAATGAATACAGGATCATTGTTCTCATTATAGGTAATGCTTTGGATCAGATCATTATTATAATTCTGTTCTCCAGCCGCATTTAATGTCATTCCTGTAGCCTGATAAATCTTAGCAGAATTTTCAAACTTAATTGTTCCTACCTGATCGTTTTGTGTAATTCTTCCTTTAATGTCATAAACATTTCTGTTAGATTGAGGTTTAACTCCCGTAACAGGATTGGTCCAGTTTACCAAACGGTTATTATCATCATAATCAAAAGATTCATTAATGTTAAAATCCCCTCCGGTAGTTCTACTCTTGAGTTCATTTTTGATCGCATCAAATGAATAAGATAATTGCAGGATACCTGGTTTTACCTGTGAAGAATGATTCACATTTGTCAAGAAACCATTCGTACCATAGGTATTGTTAATATCTGCTGCGCCTAGTCTGGATTTTAGTACCTGACCTTTGGCGTTGATTTCTTTGAGCTCCCACAATATCTTACCTGCTGACTTATCTTTAACCTGATACAACTCACCATTCCATGCACTGTACACATTTTCAATCTGAACTTTAGTAAGAACACCGGAAGAATAGAGTTGCTTTTCATAAGAGGTTACCCTTCCTTTATCGTCATAAGTAATTCCTTTTTGGATAAAATATTTCCCATTACTGCTTTCGGATGAAGATAAGAGCCTTCCCTGAGGGTCATACGAAACATTTGAGCTATAGGCTTTTCCTTTAGATGTTCCCGATTTGGAAATAATCCTTCCTTTATTATCGTATGAATACGAAATCAATTTATTGGTTGCCTGTCCTCCGTCTATTGTTGAAATCTCCTTCTGCGAGATGAGCTGACCTAAGTTATTATAGGTAAATTCTTTTGTTCCTTTTGGACTGATTGTTTTTTTCGGCTGTCCAAGTCCATCGTATTCATATTTGTAAATGCCATTGGAAGGATCGTTAAATTCTGATTTTCTACCCCAGGAGTCGTACTTAGTGGTCACAATATTTTCAGCATATTGTGCCTTTATTTGTTCTCCTGCCGCATTGTAAGTAAACTGGATTGTTCCACCTTTATCCGTGGAAGAACTTACATTGCCTAAGGCATCGGTAGTTTTTGATGTTGTTCTCCCATATCCATTTAGTTCTTTTACAGTAGATGTTAAACCTGAAACAGAGGTCTCCATTTGCTTCCCATTAAATGAAGTGGCTGTTATTTTAGCAGGAAAAACCGTGTCGTCATAAGCAATGGTATTAAATTGACTTGGACTTTGCCCGTCAAAGTAAGGCTCAGACTCTTTTATTTTTCTGCCCAGTAGATCATACCCAGTCTCCTGAGAGACAAATTGTCCCTGTCCAAATGCCTTAGTAGAGATTTTATATTCTTGTCCCAGCTTATTGGTATATTTTTTTGAAATATCTCCATCCGGATTATACTGTGTAACAGTGATATTAGAATTATCATCTCTTTCATACTTATAGGTAGTTGTGCCTCCAAGATTGGTTTTAGAGGTCAATAATTTTCCCCAGGCATCATAGGTATTAACAAGCGTATTTCCTAATGCATCAGTTTGCTTTTTTATCTGCCCCCAATCATTATATTCAATGCCTGTTTCTAATCCTAAATTATCTGTTTTCTTTACAACAAATCTTCCTTTAGGATCATACAGGGTTCCATTTGTTTGGGTTTGGGAGTCCACACTATTGCTGATTGTCTTCTCGGTAATATTTCCAAAACCATCATAATTGTATGTTTCAAGCAAATACCCTGTATTGTCGCGATTCCATGTTTTTAAGGTTTTTAATAGATTATTTTCATAGGTATATTCTTCTTTGGAAGATTTCGTATCACCGTAGGCAGAAATTTGCTCGGTCTTAGAACGTGGACGTCCCACAAAATAATCAGAACCTGCCGTTGCTATATTATGAATATATTCAAAATCGGAAGTGGTTACGGCATAACCATTATTTACATTGGTAAGAGTTTGTTTTGGAAGATAGTAATCTCCATAAATAATAGAGCTGTTTGTTATTGTACCACTAAGAAAGTCTTTTGTTTTAGTACTTTTTGGAACAGTAGCTGTAACAATCCTTGGCTTATCTGTATCAGAAACAGGAGTACTTACTACCTGTCCGTCTAATAATTTATAAGTATTATATATGGTTGATTTAAAACTTAATAACTGAGTATTGTTCTCAGAAATATCAGTTGGGAAAATGTTATTTTCATTAGTCGTTCTGATGCTCCATTCTTTTACCGGGGCACCATCAAAAAGAGGATCCATCTCTTCTCCAGACCAGATTTTGGTATTTTCAAAACCGTCAGCATACCATGACGAGCGGGCAGACTGATGATATCCCATCATGCCTTTGCCTTGTAAATGTCCTGTCATTCCTCTGTATCGGAAATCCTGCTTTCTGCCTTCTTGCCTAAGTTGTGATACTGCATAGGACTGATCTGCCCTACTTAATGAAAAATATGGGTAATATTCTTTTTTCACTTTTTGGTAGAAATTAGGAAGGGTCGGATTATTCGGAATCACTTCCATATAGTCTGCTGATGTAACGATACCTCCTTGCGTAATAGATTGTACTTGGGCTAATTTTCCTACGGGTGAAGGGGATTTTAGCTTATGCATTCTCTCTTTCCAGAATAATAGTACATCATAATAGTTGTTGTTGACTTTTACCTGTGAGGTGACGGGAGAGAATAAAGCAAATTCACTGGAACTGGTTACGTAATTATACCCTCCATAATTATAACTGGTATAAAAATCAGGACTTCCATTTGCCATAGCTCCATTAGCCGTATAAGCATCAATAGTATAGCCATAATATCTTTTAAGTATTAATCCGCTCGAATTTACTACACCCGCTTTATTAAAAGAGTTGATGTGTACAATATCTGATTTTCCATCCCTATTAATATCTGAGGTGGTGTAAAAATTCCTGTAAATATTAAAAGTAGGGTAATTACTGTTTTGAAAGTCATCTGGCTTTCTGTATTTCAAAAAATCTGTTTTTAAGATATTGGTAAACCCTTTTCCTGTCCCCATATAAAACCTCCAGTTATCTTTATCCTTGTTATCTGTTGTTGGGATCGTAAAGTCAAGGTTTCCATCACCGTTAAAGTCTCCAAACAACACAGGGTATTCCGATGCCTTTGTCTCGACTAAAGTACCTGTGAATTTTATCTTTTTAAGATATTGATTGGGAGCTGTTTTTATAAATTCAAATACAGTATAAGCGGTATTGGAGACGTCAATAATATCTACCTTCTTATCCCCATCTATATCTAAATATTGTTGTTTATAATAGGAATTTTCATTGATTCCTGAATCAACAGTATAGTTAGACAAAGGATTGTTGGGATTTTTTAAATCAACGATGAAGTTTCCTACAAATTCAGTGTAATTTTGCTGTCCATAACATGGACCTCCCTCTTCTAATCCTATTACAGGCTCTGTTCCATTACAGGGCTTTACAATCCATTCTGTTATTTTTTTGTTGATAGTTACAAATACATCTGAAATACCATCTCCATTAATATCTCCTTCATTAAATGAAGCCATATTCAAAACGCAACTTGTACTACCTATTCCCCCTCCCTGAGTACATGTTGGATCGATATAAACAACTTTTTCAAATACTTTAACAAAAGTATTGCTTCTGAATATATAACCTTCTACTTTGCCACCTTCATATTGAACAATCCCATTTCCATTATAAACTTGTCCTTCTTCATCGAGCAATGTAGTAACGACTTTTGCTTCTGTATTAAAAGTTTTACCTGTAGAAACATCAGTAAAGGTATTATTAAGTCCTCCAAGTTTTACTACACCATTATTCAGGGAGAAATCCAAATATCCGTCACCGTTAAAATCTCCTGTCAGCTTTACGTTTTCAAAGCTATCTACATTATTATCTGAAAACTCTAAAACAGGCTGGGTAGGAGCAGGATAAGTAAAAGCGACCGGATTAGCAGCTTTGTTTTCTGCATTGTACTCCGTTATCTTATCAACTGATTGATAATTTGTTCCATTTTTAACGTAATCAATTCCATATTTTTTAAATTGGATGCCATTGTAATTTACCTTAATTTCGGACAAAAGTTTATTTTGAGTATATCTTAATCCCTGTACATATGATTGTTCGATCAAGTCCCTGTCTATATAAGTAAATTCAATGCTGTTATAATGAGGTTTGTTTAATGTTTCATTTCCTCCCCATGTTATAGTGGATATTCTGGACACGCCACCATTAATACCCGCGGAACCAAGTGGTGTATATTCATAGTTGTATGTGATAAAGTTCCCTTGAGGATCTTTCCATTTTGTGATGTTATACTCCAATGCAGGGGTTGTATCTCCCATAAATCCTGTTGAAAATGTTTTCTCATATTTAGCTTGAGAACCATTTTCAAAAGTTACTTCCCAATAGTTAGGTCCTGAAATATTTAAACTATTTCCAATAGATTTTATTTTGATATTAGAATATTTCTCTGTCACATATTCTGCGCCATCTTTACCATATTCTCCAGATTTTAAAATCAATCGCTGACCATTAAAACTATAATAATCAGAATAATCCATTTGTACTG
>NZ_JAYSDT010000085.1:0-7277 GCF_041914225.1 Chryseobacterium sp. | reverse complement strand
GAGCATAAAAAAAAGATTGTTTTGAACCTACATTTGCTACATTACCTACATAGCTGAAATATAATACGCTGATTTTCAGATTGCTTTTTGAAAATCATGTAGGAGATGTAGGAAATGTAGCAGAAAAAACAAAAAATATTTTTACGAAATGAAAATCGAATATTTGTATATACTTGAGATAGGAAGTAAAAAATTTCCTTGTCCTGAGTGTGGGAAAAGAAGCTTTGTGAGGTATATAAATACAGAGACCAGAGAATATTTGCATAAAGATTATGGACGTTGTGACCGTGAGAGTAAATGTGCTTACCATCTTAACCCTTATCTGGACGGATATGCAGCAATGATACAGGAAGATAAGCAACGAGCTGCCGGAGTTACTACAGTAAATTCTGTAAAACAGAAATATATTTACTCAAGGCAAAGACATTTGAATTCCTTCAAAGCTCATCCAGGGACAAAGACTGTTTACTTTGATTTTGAAACGTTTAAGGCGACATTAAAGCCTGAAGGCTATGAGCAAAATGTTTTTATTCAAAATCTTTTATATCAGATAAAATTTCCCTTTGAAGCAGATAAGATTACAAAAGTCATAGAGCTGTACAGACTGGGAACCATTACAGAAGGATACAGAGTGGGAGCCGTTACCTTTCCTTTTATTGATCTGGAAGGAAATATCAGGACAGTACAGGTCAAAGAGTTTGATACAGGCAATCATACCACAGGTACAGATTTTCTGCATTCTATACTGGAAAAGGGTTGTATCAGAAATAAAGAACCTTTGCCAGACTGGTTAAAAGCCTATGCCAATAATGAAAAAAAAGTATCATGTTTATTTGGAGAGCATCTTTTGAAAAAATTTCCGTTTCATCCGGTTGCACTGGTAGAAGCTCCCAAAACGGCAGTATATGGATCACTGTACTTTGGATTCCCGGAAGAGAATTCCCAGAACCTCATCTGGCTGGCTGTCTACAATAAAAGCAGTTTTTCTTTTGATAAGCTGAAGGTATTACAGGGAAGAGAGGTATATGTATTTCCTGACGTGTCAAAAGATGGGAATACTTTTAGTGAATGGGAAACTAAGGCCAGAAAGATAGAAAGAGAATCGCCAAGCACCTCTTTTATATTTTCAGACTTGTTGGAAAAACTCGCCACAGAGGAAGATAAAAATAAAGGCTATGATCTTGCAGATTATTTAATACAAAAGGATTGGCGGTTGTTTAAAAAACAGACCCTACGAATCAAAACAGAATCTCATCCAGAGTCTGAGTGTGAAAGTCAATCTGAAAAGATCATAACCATAACAAAAAATCAAAACGATGAAACACAAACTATAAAAACGGATGAAGCTTCCAACCCAACTGTAAAAGCTAAGTTACTGATAGAAAGTCATAAAAAACCTGATGAGAAGAAATTTAGGAAATATTCTGAAATATGGGATAAAGAGATTCAGGCACTTGAAAATTTCTTTACTGAGGCAGAAACCCCAGATCACCCCATCCAATTTAATACGTACAGCAATATTTCAGATGTTCGGAAATTTATTAAAAGTCATCTTTCAGTGGTAAGGGCTAATAATGGAAACCCTATATTTTCACCTTACCTCAGCAGATTACAGCAGCTCAAAGACAGAATATTATCGTCAAATTAATAGGAATAAGAAAAGTGATGAACCAAAAGCCATTATGAACTTCATCATTGCAAAAATATTTGTTTGTTTCCTGCGACATATCCGACACATCCGACATGAATTTTATTTAAGTATTTAAAAATCAATCAATTTTTTAAAAAACAATTAACAAAAAAAATAATCAATTATGAATACCAGCAGAAAATCCACTACAAAAAATAATAAAGGTTTACAAAAGTTTACAGAATCAGAAAAGAAAATTCAGAATATCTTTACTTTAGAAAAAGTTACTCCAAAAGATATTGAAGATTTTACTCCTGAGGAAATGGACCAATTTAATGAAGCATTAGGGAAGAAAATGAACGGGCTTCAGGGTGTTCCTTACGGTGAATTTTATGATCAGTTTGAAGAAGTTTTACTGACTGGAACTAAAAACCAACTATGGGAATTTAACCACCAGACCATTATGTGGGCTATTTCAACATTAACAAAAGAAACAGGCAGTTTTCCACCCGTCAATCTGATTTCAGTAAAAACAGGATTTAGCAGGACAACGATCTATAAACATATCAATACTTTTAAAGAGCACCGCTCATACAAAGGACAAAAGCAGGCTGTAGAGCTTATGGCAGACAAAATCCTTTGGCAGATGTATTCACTGGCTGATAATGGAGACGTAAAAGCAGCAAGACTCTTTTTGGAAGTAGCCGGAAAATTAGGGAAGTCTGGCAGCCCTCAACCTGTGAAAAATCAAAACAATTATATTCAGATCAATAATACCACCCTTAATCAGCAGGTATTGCAACAGCTCTCTACAGAACAGCTCAATACTATTGAGGGGATTTTAAAAACAATCGAAGTAAAAGAAGCTGATTAGATTATTCTTCTACTGGCAAAGCTGGCAAGATTTTGGGAGGTTATAAAAGAAAAGTTTTGAATTACAGAATTTGTAGTATATTTATCCAGTAAAATAATTGTTTTTCACTGTATTTTTTTTACGAAAGCCCTCTGCATGTTGTAGGATTTTTTTTAGTAAAAAAATTATCATAAATTTGTGCACAGACCTCTAAACTGTATGTGAAAGTTTTATAAGAAATTTTAAATACTAATCTATTACAACGTAAATCGAAATTCTCTTTGCGAAATTACCTTATCATACATTTGGAAATACATCTAAAAATATTATAAAATGTAAAAAGAAGACTATGAACTCAAAAAAAATTTTAAATTCATTATTTATCTTTACTGGAACTATTATTTTCGCACAAGTTGGTGTAAATAATATCAATCCGAAAGCAACTTTGGATGTTACAGCTAAGACGACTGATGGAAGTAAACCAGAGGGGATTATTGCACCAAGACTTACAGGAGATCAGATTCAGGCAGCAGATGGCCAATATGGTATAGATCAAAAAGGAACTTTGATTTTTGCAATCTCTTCGGTAACAAGCACAACTCCTAAAACAGTTCATATTACAGGTCCAGGTTATTACTATTTTGACGGTAATGTTTGGCAAAAATTTATCGAAAGTACTTCTACCAATTGGTATATAGCGGGTACTACTAATGATGCAGCTGGATCTAAGACATCTGCTATCGCAAGAACCGGACAGGTGGTAATAGGCAATAATGTCTCACCTGATGCTTCAGCTATTCTTGATATGTCTTTAGTGTCTGGTAAAGGAATATTAGTTCCTCAGGTATCTCTGGTTTCTGGTACTGACCAAGTTACAATACTTAATCCTAAAACCGGATTATTAGTATACAATACTGGTTCAGCAGGACTTCAATATCAAGGATATGTTTACTGGAATGGTATACAATGGAGAACTTTTGATAATTCCTCCACTTCTGTTGGTACTTTAAGTGGCTTGAACTGTAACTCGGCATCACTTACCCCAAGCACATATACTGCAGGAACCCTTTATAACGGCACATTAACCGTTCCTTATGTGGGGGGGGACGGAGGATCTTATACTGCGCAGACCTTAGGACCTGTTAATGGCCTTACAGCATCTATTTCAGCTGGAAACTTTGCCACAGGTTCAGGAACTTTGAATTATAATATAGTAGGAATGCCTACTGTATCCAGTCCGAATGTTACTACATTCAATTTAAATATTGGCGGACAATCCTGTTCAGCAACCGTTGGAAATAGTGTTGTAATAAAAAACTTGGAGTTTGCTAAGAACACTACTTCTCCTATTAATAGTAATACACCAACTAATTCAGTTACTACTTTAGGCAATATTTCTATCAGAATGAATGCTACAAATGCGAATGCGAATGGGAATCTTTTTGATCTGAGATTGAATGGTTTCTCTGACCATATTACTGTTTGGAGAGAGGTTGCAGGTGGTGGTGGTACAAATTATGACAATTGGTCAAGATATAATTCTGTTGTTTCAAATACATGGCAAACATTAAATTCGGGTGTTACAATTTCTAACAACGACTCTTTAAGATTCTTGATATCCCTTTTAAATAAGAGAGAGATCTATAGAGTAAATATCGTTATGAATTCAGATATTGCACTTACACCATCAACATTAAGCGGCGTAACTATCTTTATTGAAAAACTTGATTAAAAATTATCAATTGAACTTAAAACTGACATATTTGCTAATCCATGGCATCATTATAAAAAAGAATAATTTTTTCCTTACTTAATTCCTCTTTGTGTGGGAGACTTTTTTATAATACAAGTGCAAATATTGATTGAGAATAAAGCTTTTATCAGCCAATCATTGATAAGGTTTTGAATTCTTCATCTCTCTTTTTTGAATTTATTTTTGATATAAACTAAATTTTATTACATTTATGCAAGGAAATAGCTTTCATGACTAGATCCATAATTAGTGCAATGCCTCCCATTATGTGGGAGGTATTTTTTTGATCATATGGATGTCTAAATTAATTTCACATCAATATAGAAAACGAAACGCAGAAATTATAGATTATTGGCAGGATTGATCAATACGAAAATTAAAACATTGGTAGAGTGCTTAGTAAACTTCTGTGAATTTCAAATTGTCCGAGTTTTCTTACTCCCCCCCCCAATAAGCATAATTGGTAAAATCATGCAGGCTAACAACCTGAAATTGACATGAGAATTTTAATACTTCTCAATTTAAGCAGGAAAAAACGGAGGAAAAGCAGAAATATTAAAAAATTCATGTCGACTTTACGACAGTACAACGACATATGTTTATTCTGGACAGTTTAAAAAAGCTATGAAAATGGATGTATTTTCTGATAGGGGGGGCTTCTCTGATATTAAAAACAAAAAACAGGGATCAAACCCCTATTAACAAAAAGAAGTTAGTAGAAACGATATCTTAAATTAGCGTCTGAAAATTACCATTTATTACTGTTTTAATACCATTTTAAAGCTAAAAATGGGAATAGAATTACTTTTAATGACCAGATAACTATTATTCTCTGACAAAAACCGAAGATTTGCTTATCTTTGAAGCAAACTTATTTATTTTTCAACTAACTTTATTATTTCGAAGTTGTTTAAAGTAAAAAAGAAAGAATGATATTTTACTATAAAAGTTGTATCATTCTTTCAAAAAAAGTATTGAGCAATAAAGATAGATTAAAAAAGAGCTGTGTAGCTATTTATCATTAGGAGAAAAGAAAAATAATGCAAAAGTATCCCTGTTGCAAGTAGTAGAAGCTATCTTATATCGCTTAAAAACAGGATGCCAGTGGCGAGAACTACCGTGTAAACAGTTTTTTGAAGTAGAATATAGTTGGAATAGTGTTTATCAGCATTTTCGTCGTTGGTGTAAAGATGGTAGTTGGGACAATGTTAAAAAAGGACTCTTTGCCAAGTATAAGAATAGATTAGATATGAGCTGTATTCAGTTGGATGGTTCCCATACTCCTGTTAAGAGAGGCGGTGAATCCTTTGGATACCAAGGCAGAAAAAAATGTAAAACCACAAATATGCTTTTTGTATGTGATAATCAGGGAATACCGATTGCGTGTAGCCAACCTATAGCAGGGAATCATCATGACACCTTTGAACTGGAAAAGCTTATGGGGGAAATCATTGAGGATATTAAAAGTTCAAATATTAGGGCTGATGGACTTTTTCTAAATGCTGATGCTGGATTTGACACCGATAAGTTCAGGAATTACTGTTTCAGTAATGAAGTATTTGCTAATATTGACTTTAATCCCAGAAATGGAAAAGTATCTGAAAGAGAGTATATTTTTGATGACACTTTATATAAAAGAAGATTTGTAATTGAACGTACAAATGCATGGATAGACGCTTTTAAGGCATTATTGGTAAGGTTCGACACCAAAGATTTACATTGGAGGTGCTGGCACTTAATTGCTTTTTGTGATATACTAATCAGGAAACTTTAAACAACTTCTTCATTATTACCGGAGACTTAATTGATCTTCGGTAATTTTTTTGTTCCAAAGTTCCTTAATAATCTAGGTTTATGATCAATCATAAAAACAGCCTAAAATTAATACCTCAGCCGAGTTTATCCCTATCGCTTCGCACGTACAGGAAACAATGATAAAATATTATAAATTCATATTCCCCTATCTAATGCACGCATACGCGAGTAATCAATAAGAAGTATTTTATATTCTGCACACTATATTTCGCTCCATTCTGGAACTTTTGCTCGTTTCCAGGTAATTTCCTATCAACAAATATCTTTACGGAGTTTCTTTATGTCTCTATGTGCGTGAGAGATTTAATAATGTCGATATTGTTTTACGGTCCCTCACAGATAGTTGAAAAAATATTTATATCTTAGTTGCAGATTTTAACGGAAAAAATATAAAGCATAGCTTTATTCTTGTAAGAGAAAACTGGTAATTTTTAAACACACAGGAATGAGCAATGTTTACGCTTGGCGTGAACTTGTTTATTTGTGTGTAGGTATACCAGTACCGCTCTTACGATAGACTTGGCTTCACGCCTTTTCTATTGTGTCAAGTTCTGCTTCTATAATTTCATTCTGTTTTTGTTGATTTTTTCTCATAATAATGCTTCTGAATAAGTGTCCAACTTTTTGGGGGCAGTGCAGGTTTGTCGCCGTGTCGTGATAGCTTTGCATTAGAAATAAAACATTTAAAAACAACAGATTATGAAAACACATGAGTTATCGGGCTAAATTCGGATTTTCCGTAAAAACCCTGATATTAAAAACCGTGATTTCACGGATTACAGATTTCTTATACAATGTGTAAGTTCGTCTTTATAAAAACAATAACAAATGAGAGAAAAGAGATTACGTTTTTCAGCTTAATTTCTTGTATGCACAGTATAATGAATTCCTGTATTTCTTTTTGTGTAGGGCTTTAAAGCCTTAAGGTCTTCTGAGACTATCTGTACAGTTCTGCTTTTTTAAAACAGACTCCATTACCATTTCTAAAAACAAACATTATGAAAATGTACTATCTATCAGGATAACAATATCTTGTCACGCAAAATGTCGTTCAATACAGTATTAATTCTCATTTATTGGGATCACTACAATCTAATTTCAATTTTAAAGAAAAAAAACAATGAAAAAACTTTATTTAAGTGCAGTCATTTTATGCACTATGCTCACGATACTCAGTGCTCAGCAAACCGAAGTCTACTTCAAGTATGACGAGGCAGGCAATCAAA
>NZ_JAYSDT010000084.1:0-7584 GCF_041914225.1 Chryseobacterium sp. | reverse complement strand
TGTTTAAAATTAAGGTTCTCCAGTCATATGCGCAATTTTTTGGAAGACTTTCTCCAAGCCCGAACCAATGTGCCGGAAAATATCCTAACAATGAAGTAGTTACTGGCTGTGCAATTCCAAATCCTAAATAGGCTTCCACTTTTGTTATTCCTTTAAGGTTTCCGACAAAAGCATTTTGGGTTCCTACAAAAACAAATTCCTCAAATATTTCAGAATCTTTATTCATGCCCAGAATCAATGCTCCCACAGAATGCCCAAGGCAGTATTTTTTGTATTCTTTAAAATTCGTCTTGATATATTGAGTGACGGCTTTATAATCTTTTGAGCCCCAGATTCTCATGGAACCATGAAACCCTCTCATATTTTTTGGTTTGGAAAGTCCTATTCCCCTGTAATCATAAGTAATCACCGTGAACCCCTGTTCAGCGAAGTAGCTGGCAAATGAAAAGTACACCTGCTGTTTTACTCCTGTTGCCGAATTGATCAGCAATAGTTTCCCATTATCCTTCTGCGGTTTAAATAGATGGGCAGTCAGCGTAATATCGTCTTCTGTGGTCAGTATTAGTTTTTCCATAGTATAAAAGAAAAAATCCACTATAAAAGTGGACATTTTACTTATCTTTTTATGTTAAGTTTCAAACTTTTGATATGTCGTAAATAGCTTTATGAAAAGAAATCTGAGATTCTCGGCAGTCCGGTCTGAGAACCTTTCCCTCCTGAGACTCTTGAAGAAACTTCATTCCCGAATTTCACACACTCCTCAATAGAGTTCCCATGGCATAGTGCAATAGCAAATCCTGAGGTAAATGCATCTCCCATTCCCATTTTATAAACGGTTTCATCCTTATCGTTTCTGTAATACTTCATTTCAGTACCATCAAAATAAATAGTGGAGTTGGTATCATCTCTCACGAAAACTTTATTGAAATATTTTTTAAGGATGTCTTCTCTCTTCCCTTCCCCGAAGATAATGTATAGTTCATTGCTTTTAGCCACAATAAAGTCTACCTTTTCTAAAATTTCTTCACTGACTCTCATTGCAGGGGAAGCATACAATCCTACTTTTTTCCCGTACTGTTTAGCTTTTTTAACGGTATGTTCCACTACATCCATAGAAACCTCAAGCTGCACCAGTATAAGATCTGCGGTGTGAAAATATTTGTCAGCTTCATCTATATGTGATTTGCTGAGATATTTATTGGCTGCCGGTACCACCACAATGGCTGCATTCCCGTGGGAGGTTGTCACATAAGCAGTTCCTGTAGCTTCTTTATCTGTTTCATGAACAAATCCTACATTCACATTCTCGCTTACCAGATTTCTCATGATCTGCTGGCCAAGAGGGTCCATCCCTACACATCCGATAAAGTATACATTGGCTCCCAATCTGGAAGTACCTACCGCCTGATTGGCTCCTTTACCTCCAAAATAACTATCTGACTTTACGGCCAGAACCGTTTCGTTAGGTAAAGGGAGTTTTTCGGTTTCGAGAACCAAATCTATGGATGAGCTGCCCACAACAATAATACGGGGTTGTTCTGATGAGAAATTCATTGTGTTTTGTATTAGCTTTAAAATTTATACCTCAAAAATTAAGTCTCTAAAATAACTAATTTTAATTTAACTTATTTCTATAAATTCAGTAATTATTTTCACCGGCTGATGATCCTTGTCATAAGCCACGTAGCTTGCATAAAAACCCTCCCCATATCCTGTTTCAAAAGCAAATATAGTTCCGGGATGTTCCTTTGCCGGTTTCAGAAAGGCATACTGATCTATGGCTCCGTTTTCATCAAAGAAATAATCATGGAAAAACTCTTCGTAGATTCCCATAAAGTCACCTCCTTTATTTTGATACAGCCTTTGTTCAAGTTCATTGAGACTGTTTTGGGTATCAACATCCATGAAACATCCCATGCCGCTTTCTACAGGATATCCAAACACCTCTCCTTCTTCAAGATCTTTTATCTGCTGCCCTGCCGTAGTGGCCAGTTTCCATTCTTTAACTTCAGAATTGCTGAATATAATTTCGGCATAAGCCACACAGTTACTTTCTCTTTCTTTGTGCAGCATTACAGAAAAATCTCCCTTCGGAAATTCTGTAGTAAAAGGAAGCATATCATTGGTGATCAAAGGATCACAGGCCACCAGCTTTCCGCTCGAAAGATAGATCTTTCCTACTTCAAAACTTTCCAGTAACGGACTTTCCACAAAGTCTTTCGAGAATAGTTTTTTTATGTTTTCTATATGTGTCATTGTATTTATTCTTTTAAACCATCAGGCTGGATACAATTTTCATCTGTATCCAGCCTGAGATTTTGACAAATTTATTCTCTATATTTTACAAACTTTTCAGTTTCTCTTCAAGGATAAATTACCAACTGCTTGTTTCATCAAATATTTTAAATAATCCTTCCCTATATGGTTGCTTTAGATGCTTTATTCTGCTTTCCAAAACTTCCCAGCTTTCTTCTGAATATGATTCCAAAACAGCATTCAATTCCTCTTCATTATTATTAACATAGTCTACAGGAACTGGAAAAAAGTTATTCCAGTGGGGCTTTTCTTCAGAATTTTCATAAAGAGCAACTGTTCCTATCCTATCATTGAGTTTTCCTTTTCCTTTATAAGGTAAAACCTTTATGACAGGAAACTTACCTCCAAAACCTTTGGATAGATTGGTAGTGACAGCAATCATTTTAGGTTTTTCAGAAATGACTATTGCTCCGTTAGAATCTCCATATTTAAAATGTTCTTTTTGTCTTCTCCAATAAAAAATATTTATAAGTAAAAGAATAATAAAAGCAAGTCCTCCCCATAGCCATGAAACATCCCATGCAAAAGCTAAAGAAAACAATAAAGCAATTAACAAATAAATAGGTTTATAGATGTATTTTATCAATACAAATGGCATTACTCTAACCCTTCCAGGATTTGAAGCAACTGTTCTACTATCTAATGTTAAAATATCCCTATTGTCATCCATATTTTAAGGAGTATTAATATTTTACAAACTTTTCAGTTTCTCCTCAAGGATCGCAATCTTATCCTGAGCATCTTTTTGTTTTTGACGCTCTACTTCTACGATTTCCGGTTTCGCATTCGCAACAAATTTTTCATTGGAAAGCTTCTTCTCTACAGAAACCAGGAATCCTTTCAAATATTTAAGCTCTTCTTCAGTCTTCGCTTTTTCCTCTCCCAAATCCAGGTTTTCACTTAACGGAATAGAAACTTCAGTTGCTCCTACCAGGAATGTAAAGCTTGGTTTATCTGTTTTCTGTCCGAAGTGGATTTCAGAAACATTAGCCAGTTTTCTTACTACAGCTTCATTGGCAAATTCAGAAGCATTGGTATAAATTTCAGCAGCTTCTCTCGGCGAAATTCCTTTTGTCTGACGGTAATTTCTAACCCCTGAAATCAATTCTGCGGCAGTTTCAAAGTTTTTAATAATGTTTTCATCAAACTGTCCTGCTTCTTTCTGCTGAGCAATCACCAAAGCCTCATCAACCTTCCTTTCTGAGATCATCTGCCATAATTCTTCCGTTAAGAAAGGCATGAACGGATGAAGCAACTTCATCAGCTCTTCAAAGAAATGGATGGTCTTGTTATAAACTTCTTTTGAAATTCCTTCTCCGTAATTAGGCTTAATCGCTTCAAGATACCAACCGCAAAAATCATCCCAAATTAATTTATAGATCAAATGCAGTGCATCGGAAATTCTGAACTTCTCAAACTGATCATTGATTTCAAAGATGGTTTTGTTCAGTTTATTTTCAAACCATTCAATAGCCTGGTTATCGGTAGCAGCAGCCGGTTTATCTTCATGATTCCACATATTGATCAGACGGAAAGCATTCCAGATCTTCGTCATGAAATTTCTTCCCTGAAGCATTAAATCTTCATCAAAAAGAAGGTCATTTCCGGCAGCAGAACTCAATAGAATACCTACACGTACACCATCTGCACCGTATTTTTCCATTAATTCAATAGGGTCAGGAGAGTTCCCTAAAGATTTTGACATCTTTCTTCTCTGCTTATCTCTTACAATTCCTGTAAAATATACATTTTTAAACGGAACTTCTTTTCTGTATTCCAGCCCTGCCATAATCATTCTGGCTACCCAGAAGAAAATAATATCCGGCCCGGTTACAAGATCAGAAGTAGGATAATAATAATTAATATCTTTATTTTCCGGGTCAAGCAGGCCATCAAATACAGACATTGGCCATAACCATGAGGAGAACCATGTATCTAATGCATCATCATCCTGTCTGAGGTTTTCTGCCGTAAGACCTGAATTTCCTGTTTTTTGTTTTGCCAGTTCCAAAGCTTCTTCTTTGGTTTCTGCTACCACAAAATCTTCATCTCCTTCTCCATAGTAATAAGCAGGAATCTGCTGTCCCCACCAAAGCTGACGGGAAATATTCCAGTCACGGATGTTTTCCATCCAGTGTTTGTAAGTATTCTTAAACTTCTCCGGATAGAACTTTACCTCATCATCCATTACGATATCCAAAGCCGGCTTGGCAATTTCAGACATTTTAAGGAACCACTGTACAGAAACTTTAGGTTCGATAACGGCACCTGTTCTTTCAGATGTTCCGACTTTATTTACATAATCTTCTGCTTTAAGCAAAAGATCTTTTTCTTCAAGTTCTTTAGCGATCTGTTTTCTTACATCAAACCTGTTTTTTCCTGCATAATGTAAACCATATTCGTTAAGGTTTCCGTCATCGTCAAGAGCATCAATCATTTTCAGCTGATGCTTCTGTCCTATTTCATAGTCATTGATATCATGTGCAGGAGTAATTTTCAAAGCTCCTGTTCCGAACTCAATATCAACATATTCATCCTCAATAATCGGGATTACTCTGTCAACGATCGGTACAATTACATTTTTACCTTTTAAATGTGCGTATCTTTCATCATTCGGATTGATACATACGGCTGTATCCCCAAAAATAGTTTCAGGACGTGTAGTAGCTACTGAAAGAAACTCTTCCGAACCTTCAATCTTATATTTTAGGAAGTATAATTTTCCGTTCTGTTCTTTAAATATTACTTCTTCGTCAGAAATATTGGTTTTCGCTTCCGGGTCCCAGTTGACCATTCTGTATCCTCTGTAGATCAATCCTTTATTATAAAGGTCTACGAAACTTTTAATAACCTGCTGTGAAAGCTTGTCTTCCATAGTGAAGCGGGTTCTGTCCCAATCGCATGAACATCCCAGTTTCTTCAGCTGCTCAAGAATGGTTCCGCCGTATTTATTGGTCCAGTCCCAGGCATGAGTTAAAAATTCTTCACGGGTAATATCTGATTTATTGACTCCCTCAGATTTCAATTTAGCAACAACTTTAGCTTCAGTAGCAATTGAAGCGTGATCTGTTCCCGGAATCCAACAAGCATTAAACCCGCGCATTCTTGCACGACGGACCAGAACATCCTGAAGGGTATTATTCAACATATGCCCCATGTGTAGTATCCCCGTCACGTTTGGCGGAGGAATGACCACGGTATACGGTGGTTTGTCATTAGGCTCTGAATGGAAAAACTTATTTTCCAGCCAGTAATTGTACCATTTCTGTTCTGTTTCCTGTGGATTGTACTTTTCTGAAATCTGCATAAATTCTATTTCTTTGGCTTGCAATTTGCAAAAATAGTCTAAAGAAAAAAATTTTTAAGCATGAATTAAAATAATTTTTAACTTTGTTTCACAAAATTTATCTAACAAACATATTAACATTCAAGAATATGAAAAAACTAATTGCAGGAATTGCACTATTCGGGACATTTGCTCTTGCATCTGCACAGACAATTACATTTGATAAAACGACTTTCGATTACGGAACTATCAAGCCTAACGCTGATGGGACAAGATTCTTTACAGTAACGAATTCAGGTGATAAGCCTTTGATCCTTTCAAATGTAAAGCCTTCTTGTGGGTGTACAACTCCTGAATTCAGCCAGGATCCTATCATGCCGGGTAAATCCGCTAAGATTAAGGTTGGATACAATACAGCGATCCCTGGACCTTTCAACAAAATGATTGAGGTTTTCTCTAATGACCCTGCAAACAACAGAAGCGTAATCTACATCAAAGGTAACGTAGATGCTAACGCTCCTGAGCCAAAAGTATTGACTCCTGCTGAGCAGAAAGAAGCTGCTAAAGCTGAGAAAAAAGCTGCAAAACTTGCTAAAAAGGCTGCTGCAAAGTAAGCTCTACTCAAAAAATAAAGAAACCGTCTCTATTGAGGCGGTTTTTTTATTACATTTATGTTGGATTAGGTTGCAGATGGTAGCTTAAATGGCTGGGCTAAAGCCCTATTGAATTTTAATAACATAATCTTTTAAATATATGGACACCAATTTCTCAGATGACTTTAAAGTAAACGGAAAATTTTCAATAAAAAAAACTTCAACTTCCTATAAAGGGAAACTCACTAAAGAAGAAGGAGAGCAGATGCTGATTCAGGAGAAAGAAAAGCTCCGTGAGCTGCAGGAAAAATTATATGCTGACGGAAACCAGTCTCTGCTGGTCGTATTACAGGCTATGGATGCAGCAGGAAAAGACAGTATGATAGAGCATGTTTTCGGAGGAGTGAATCCGCAGGGATGCAATGTAACGAGCTTTAAAACACCAAGCCCGAAAGAATATTCCCATGATTTTCTATGGAGGCATTATCTGGCACTGCCACAGAAAGGCATGATCGGAATATTTAACCGCTCACATTATGAAAGCGTCCTAGTATGCAAGGTACATCCTGAATATAACCTGAGTGAAAAAACATGGTCTTCTGTAAAAGATTTTGACAGCAAATTCTGGGAAAACAGATATGAAAGCATCCGGAATTTTGAAAAACACCTTTCACAAAACGGCACAACTGTGGTAAAAATCTTTTTGAACGTATCCAAAGACGAACAGAAAAAAAGGCTTTTAGACAGAATTGACGAGCAGGAAAAAAACTGGAAATTCTCTGCAGGAGATCTTCCGGAAAGAGCATTATTTGATCAGTATATGGAAGCCTATGAGACTGCTATTAATGAAACAGCAAAAGATCATGCACCATGGTATGTGCTTCCTGCTGACAACAAATGGTTTGCAAGAGTAGCTGCTATCCAGATCATTATTGATACTCTTGAAAAGATGAATCTTAAATATCCTACGCTTTCTGATAAGGACAGACAGGAATTGCAGGATTCCAAAAAACAACTGGAAAGCGAATAAATCAGGTTGGAAGGAGGAAGCATGAAGATGGAGGTTTAAAATCATTACGTTTAAAAACTTCACTCTTCCAGCGTCTGACTTCCAGCTTTTAAAAAAAATCACGAGAAAATCTATAAGCCGGATTCTGTACTTCCTGAGAAGCGCCTGTTATTTATCTGCGTGTTACATTGCTGCAACACTTTAGCTGATTACCCCTCGGTTTTCAGGGCGAGCCGCCCCTATTTCCATTGCTGAAAAGAACCGATATACTTACCATTGCACCGCAAAGAGTTTACCTGGTTTCACTACAGCCGAACTGTACCTGCTTTCTGTTGCACTTGTCCTACCCTCACGGGTGACGGATGTTATCCGCTTTGCTG
>NZ_JAYSDT010000083.1:0-7655 GCF_041914225.1 Chryseobacterium sp. | reverse complement strand
GTTTCGTAATATTTACTCCTAAAACACTGAAAGGCAGGGGGAAAAATTTTAAACAAAAAATTTACTGAATAGTTCTTTTTTAAGATTGGATCCTAAAATAACTTTTATAATTGATTTTTATGGATGGTTCTCTTTATAAATTACGCTTAAAAATTCTGCATAAGACTTTTCCAGACCAATAATATCTCCGGATTTCAGATTCAAACCTCCTACTCCTGTATTATCTGGCTTCACTTTTAAAGATGAAACCTGGAAATAAAGATTGTCGTCATTGGCTTTTGGCTGAACTTTCACTGTAGAGCCTAACAATTTTTTTGTTGAGATGGTATAGATTTCTCCGGGAACAACTTTTAATTTTAAAAATGTTCTTGGCGGGATGGTATAGTCTTTACGGTTGATGCTTATTTTCTGATCTTTTTCAGAGGACGCAAATATATACATCTCCCCATACTTAGCCGTCAACTTTTCTTTAGGAGTATAATATAAAGCAACTTTATAATTGGCAGCATTGAACGGCTGGGGCGTACCATCAACATTCTCGAAAGGTTTTAACTGAAATGTATTGGCACCGATCTCTTTTGCTTTTTTATATACGAGAGAAAATACAAGTGCATCATCTTTTGAAAATCCTTGTACTTCTACTTCTCCTAAATAAACAGCATCTGTGGCGGCGGCGTCTTTTCTGTAAAAGAATTTATCCGGGTTGTCATTTGTTTTTTCAACCCTGGTCATATAAACATTCTGAGCGCTCCACAGCTGGATACATAACACGGAAAAGATGATTGCAATATTCTTCATATTATCTATTATTGGTGTGCAAGTATTTCAACACATTCTTCAAGACTGTTTTCCCAATGTTTGGGTTCTATTTTGTATATCTCTTCAATTTTATCCAAAGACATAGTGCTTCTTACAGGTCTTTTGGCCGGAGTAGGATACTGCTCGGTGGTTATGGCATTTAATTTTACGGGTGATTTTGAAAACTCGGCAATTTTTCTGGCAAATTCGAACCATGTTGTCTCGGGATAGTTTGAGAAGTGGAAGATACCATAGGTTTTTTGCGGAGCCTGGATGATCTGCATAATTGCTTCTGCCAAATCATTTGCATTGGTTGGCTGCCCGAACTGATCAGCCACGATTCCCAACTCATCTTTCTGAGAGAACAGATGAAGCATTGTTTTCACAAAATTCTTGTTGAATTCAGAGTACAGCCATGAGGTTCTCAGAATGATTGTTTTTGGATTAATTTCCAGGGCAAGCTCCTCTCCTTTTCTTTTTGATTCTCCATATACCCCTACCGGATTGGTAAAATCATCTTCGGAATACGGTAGATTGGTAGTACCATCAAAAACATAATCCGTAGAAACATGAATCAAAATAGATTTATATTCTGCACATGCCTGAGCAAGATGGGCTACTCCATCAGCATTTACAGCAAAAGCTTTTTCTTTTTCCTTCTCTGCCAGATCCACCGCCGTATATGCAGAAGCATTGATGCAGTAATCAGGTTTGTTTTCATAAAAGAAATCGTTCACCTGTTCTTCACTGGTAACATCTAATGTAGAGGAGTCTGTAAATAAGAATTCATACTGATGTTCAAAGTCAGGAGCTATCTTTCTTATGCAGTTGCCAAATTGCCCGTTACTACCTATTACTGCTATTTTTTTCATTTGTTTATTATTAATTTTTAAATTGGAACCTTTAAGAAATGAAATTAAGAGTTTTTTGCATTCTGGCTCCTTAAGAACTTCACTCTTGACTGGAAGTCTTTCTGGATAAGATCTACATAGAATTTATCAAAAATTCCTTTGATCTCTTCAGGATGGACTTCAGATTTTCTTGTTTTGACATTAAAATAAATAACAGTCACCCAAAGTACGGCATGAATTGTTTTTTCATCCAGACTTTTCATCAAAATTTCGACTTTTGCCGTCCTATCCTGAACATCTATGGTTTTGCTGCTGATGACTACCTGCGTATTGTATCTTACTTCTTTTAAATAGGCTATTTCATTTTGAATGGCAATCCAGGTACAGCCGGTTTTCTTGGTATATTCTTCGTAAGTGAATCCGTAAAATGTTTCTACATGATCTTCTCTGGCATTGAACATATAATCCAGATATTTTACATTATTCAAATGTCCTATCGGATCACAATCACTAAACCTAACCTTGACCGTCGTTGATACTTCTTTTTCCATTCCGCAAAAATAAAAAAACCACCTCTAAAAGAGGCGGTTGGTTTTATAAATCTTTGTTAATTTGCTGAAATTATTGAATTCCTAATTCTTTTTTCACAGCTGGAGTTGCATCCGGTCCTGCTTTATAAAGGAATGCTGTTGAGTTTGCATCCATAATATAATCGTATCCGTTAGCTTTAGCTACTTTTTCTACTGCATCATTTAATTTTTTCTCAATAGGTCCGAAAGCTACATCTTGCTTAGCCTCTAGATCTTTTTGAGCTTTTTCCTGCATTTGCTGAATTTCATCAGCTAGTTTTTTCATCTCCTCTTCTCTAGCTTTGTTTTCATCAGCTGTTTTTTTAGGAGCTTCTGTCTGATATTGCTGATATTTAGTCTGAGCTGCGTCAGCTTTTTTCTTAATCTCAGCTTGTTTAGTATCTAAGAATGTTTTAAGATCAGCATCTGCTTTCTTTTTCTCCGGCATTGCGTTAAGAACTCCCATTACATCTAAAGTAGCAATTTTTTGAGCTTTTGCCATACCTACAGATACAACCATCATTACTGCTGCAAATAATACACTTAATTTTTTCATAACTGGTAAATAAATAATTTAATTTGTTTTTAGATTTTAAAATATAGCAAAAGTTAATTCTATTATTATTTTTTGCCTTTGCTATTTGTTTTTTCCTTCTTGTCTGTTCCTTTCAACAGAATAGACAGTACTTTCTCAGTGTAATCATATTTTGACTGAAGGAAAATAACACTAATGTTATTGCTTTTATCAAGAACTATGCCCAAGCCATTTTTTTCGGACATTGTTTTGATGGCTCCCCAGATCTGATCCTGAAAAGGCTGAACCAGATTTGTTCTCAGTTTTGTAATTTCACCGTTAGCTCCAAAACGTAAGCTTGTTGTCGTTTTAATATTTTTATCAAGGTCTGTAACTTCTTTTTCGCGAAGTTTAAGCTGATCACCTATCAATAATACTTTTTCACTTTCAAAAGCAGCTTTTTTTCTTTCATATTCAGACTGAAGGCTCTGAAGTTCAGACTCCCAGGTGTCAATCTGAGAATTTAATCTTGCTTCAGCTTCTTTATACTGAGGTAATTTATTCAGAATTTCGTTGGTATCCACTACTCCTATTTTCTGGGCATTGTTTAACCCGAAAAGCAAAAGTAATGCGAATGTGAAGATTATTTTAAAGTGCTTCATATCTGTAATTATAATGTTTGGTTCATCAAGAAGTGGTTTCTCCATCCGGACTTATCACCTGATAATGTCTTATCAAGACCTAATGCAAAGTCAAATCCGATCAATCCAAATGCTCCCATATAAACTCTTACGCCAACTCCGACTGATCTTTTCAGCTGGAACGGGCTGTAAGTGCTCCATGAATTCCATACGTTACCTCCTTCAGCAAATGTTAGTGCATAGATTTTTGCAGTCTGGCTCATTGAGATCGGGTATCTTAATTCCAGGGTAAATCTATTATAGATTGTACCTCCTCCCTTCTGAGTAATATCTTCTGCCTGACCTCCTTCTGTAGTGGCATTTTCATAACCTCTTAAAGGAATCAACTCTCTACCGTCATATCTACCTCCGAAAAGACCTGTACCACCCATATAGAATCTTTCAAATGGCGGTGCTCCCAACTGGTTGTTATATCCATCCATGAATCCCATTTCAGCAGAAGACCTTAAGACAAGTTTTCCAATGATTTCATTGTAAACGTCTGCTTTAAATTTGATTTTGTAGAATTCCATCCACTTGTACTTGTCAATGGCTGACATTGATGAGTAGTCTTTTTTCTTAAACAATGAGTATGGAGGAGTCAGTTTTGCTGAAAGCTCTATATTGGATCCCATTGTCGGGAAAATCGGGTCGATACCTGCCGAGTTTCTGCTCAATCCTAAATTGACACTGAAGTTATTGGCAGTCCCATTATATTCTGTAGTTTCACCAAACTGGAACGGATAATTGTTGAAGTCATACTTCTGGAACTGTAATCCTGTATACAATGAGAAATAATCATCAGGCCAGTTCAATAATCTGTTCAATCCTACTGATGCAGAGAAAATATTCAATTTTTGGGCACTTCCATATTGGTCTGTATATCTTACTCTGGAGTTGTTCAAACTTACAGAAAGGGCTGTTGGTCTTGTACCAAATAACCAAGGCTCTGTGAATGATATTCCATAGTTCTGGAAGTATTGTCCAGCCTGCACCTGAATAGAGAAGGTTTGCCCATCCCCTTGAGGTACCGGTTTGAAATCTTTAAATTTAAGGAAGTTCTTTAACGAGAAGTTATTAAATGTCAATCCTAAAGTTCCGATAAAGCTGTTACCACCGTAACCTGCCTGCAGCTGAACCTGAGAAGATCCTTTTTCTACAAGCTTCCAGTTAATATCAACGGTATTATCCACCTGGTTTGGCTGAATATCCTGACCGATCTGCTGAGGGTCAAAGAATGACATCCCTGCCAAATCGAAGTATGTTCTTTTAATTTCTGTTTTCTTGAACAGCTCGCCCGGTTTTGTTCTTAGTGCCCTAAGAATCACGTGGTCATGGGTGGTAGTATTCCCCTGCCATGTTACTTTGTTCCAGGTAGCCTGTTCTCCTTCATTAATTCTCACTTCAAGGTTTACAGCATCTCCTGACACTGATTTTTCAACAGGCGTTACATTAGAGAAAAGGTAACCGTTGTTCATGTAAACAGATTTGATATCTGAATCATCTTCTTTACCACCGTCTTCTCCAACTTTTTTGTTAAATCCAACTGCATCGTAAATATCTCCTTTCTTATATCCTAATAATCTTTGTAAGTATTCTGTAGAGTATACCGTATTACCCGTGAATGTAACATCCCCGATGTAATATTTCTTACCCTCATTAAGTTTTACATTGATTTCGTAGTTGTTTCTTTTGTTTCTCCATACTGAGTCTGAAACGATTTTTGCGTCTCTATACCCCAAGGAGTTATAATAACTGATAAGGCTCTGCTTATCTTCCTGGTATTTATCTTCAATGAATTTTGAGGATTTCAAAATACCACCGATCCCGAAACGCTTTTGTTTGGTTTCTTTGAAAGCTTTGTTTCTAAGCTTTCTGTCGGTTACATTTTCGTTTCCTTCAAATTCAATATGGTCAATTTTAATTCTTTTACCCTTATCTACATTAATTGTCCAGTCTACCAAAGCAGGGTCTCCTGCATTTACTTTATCCTGAATCGTGATTTTGGCATCCGCAAAACCTTTTTTAATATAGTCTTTAGGGACATTGGTCTTAAGGCTTGAAACCAGGTTCTGAGTAATTTTGGTTCCCGGTTTAAGGTTATTATCCTTCGCCAGCTTTTCGCTTTTAGATTTACCGATTCCTTTGCCTGCAAATTTCACTTCTCCAAGTTCCTTCAGATCCTGCAGGTAAAATTTCAGAACGATAGTCTGTCCTTCAATGCTTTGAACATAAACCTCCACTTCAGAAAAAGATTGGGTATCCCAAAGTTTTTTTACAGCGTTGCTGATTTTCTGTCCCGGAATGTCTACACTTTCTCCTTTAGTAAGGCCCGTGAATCTCAAGATCTGAGCTGGTGTATATTTTTTTACCCCATCTACAACGATGTCTTTAAGTGTATAAGTTCCTGCCTCATTTTCTGCATGTACAGCATTATTTACTTTTGTGCTGTCTTGTGGAGTTACTTGTCCATAAAAATGTGCAGAAGCAGCAAACATAATGATGGGTAATAGTCTAAACTTCATTTTATCGAGTCTTTCTTTTCTTAAAATTTTATTGGCCTTTTACTTGCTCACCGGTTAACCCGTATCTTCTTTCTTTGTTTTGATAATCTACAATACATTGGAAGAAAATATCTTTGGTGAAGTCCGGCCACAGAACATTTAAAAACTGTAATTCTGCATAAGCAATCTGCCAAAGCAGGAAGTTGCTTATCCTTATTTCACCGCTGGTTCTGATCAGTAAATCTACAGGAGGAAAATCTTTTGTATACAGATAGCTTTCGAATAAACTTTCGTTTATATTTTCTATCTCAACTTTTCCTTCTTTTACATCAGAGCTTATATTTTTTACGGCTTCCAGTATTTCATTTTGTGAGCCATAGCTTATAGCCAATACAAGGTTTCCTTTTGTGTTTTCTTTTGTGAGCTCTACCACACGTTCCAGCTGCTCTCTTACCAATGGAGGCAGTTTGTCCAGATTTCCTATAACATGCATCCTTAGGCCTTTGCTGAAGATCTCTTCTGCTTCAAGCAGTAAAGTTTCTACCAACAGATTCATAAGGGTATTCACTTCTTCAGCCGGACGACTCCAGTTTTCTGATGAGAAGGTATACAATGTTAAATAAGGGATATTGATCTCATTACAGGCATTAATGGCATTTCTTACAGCATTAATGGCATTTTTGTGACCGAAAGTTCTTTCTTCGCCACGAGATTTTGCCCATCTTCCATTACCATCCATAATGATGGCTACGTGTTTCGGTAAATTCTCAGAATTTATTTTATCTTTAATCAACGACATATTATTCACAATAACATGGAGGTCTTCCGAACGAATAAGTGAGTCCTAAACTGAACGTATTTATCCAATCATTAGATCTGGTATCTCCAATATTTCTCTTTTTAATAAACTCTGCTTCTCTTTCTTTAGAAACTGCATAGTAATTTCCTGACTGTAATAATGAACCTCCGGTAGCAGGGTCCAGAATATCAGCATTAAAAGAACTTTTTACATCTTTGGAAAGGATTTTACTGTAATCCAGCTGATCCGTCAATGTATATCTGAATGTAGCTTCTGCAAATACAGCCCATGAGTGGTTGAATTTATACTTCAAACCTACACCAAAAGGGATATGCATGGTTACTTTTTTCCCTAATGAATAATTGGTTGTAGTGGTAAAATCCAATTCATTGATCGGAGCCTGTGCTACACCATCCGCATCTCTTCTGAAATCATTCACAAGAGTAGCTTTGGGAGCATCAAACATCAAAGCTCCTACCCCTCCGAAGATGTAAGGGCTTATCATGCTGATCTGCTCATTATTAACAGGAAAAAAGTTATATTCAAACATTAAACTCGCCTCATACACGTTATTTTTTCCGTATGAGTTTCTATTTCTTCTATAATCTTCTTTTGCCGCTTTATCACTAAACTGGATCTGGTTGTATCCTAAATCCAATCTAACAGTCTGATGCGGGTTAAAATTAAATCTATATAATAAACCACCATAAAACGGGACACCCCAATCTGACGTTCTGCTTAAATCCAACGGCTTTTGTAAAATATAATTTGTCCTTCCTACATCTCCCACTAGGTTACTCATACCTAGACGAACTCCCAATTCGTTTCTTTGTGCTTTAACACCTACCACTCCAAGGAAGGCAAGGAAGCTAAACAATAATTTTTTATTCATAAAAGAATATGGATTTATGGTTATTTTAAAATTTAATTTTTGCAAATA
>NZ_JAYSDT010000082.1:0-8343 GCF_041914225.1 Chryseobacterium sp. | reverse complement strand
AAGTCTTATCTTTGGTAAGGAAGAGGTCACGGGTTCAAGTCCCGTAGTTGGCTCTCAATTTTCCCGAAGTTGTTCGGGATTTTTTTTTACCCATCAGGAAAAGAAATTACCGGTCTACATATTTTTATCGTTAAACATCTGATTGGATAAATTCCTGAGGTTACTTTCCATTCTTTCATACGCTTTTTATTGATGAACCGAAATAAAGCATCATTGAAACTTTTACTTCACCTTTAGAATCACAATCATAAATTTTCTTTAAATTCGTGTAAAATAAATTTTGATGAATATTCTTTTATTGGAAGATGATCTCATTCTGTCTGCAGAGCTTTGCAGATTTTTAGAATCAAATAATTTTAACTGTGATAAGATCTACGACGGGGAGACTTTTCTCCGCCAGATAAAAAACAATACCTATGATCTGTATTTGCTGGATATCAACGTTCCTAAAATAAACGGGCTTGATGTCTGCCAGACGATCCGTTCTTTTGATAAAAATACCCCGATCATTATCATTTCTGCTTATGGAGATATCTCTGATAAAAAAGATGCTTTCACAAGACTTGCGGATGATTATTTGGTAAAGCCTTTTCAGTTTGAAGAGCTTCTTTTAAGAATCAATTCACTGTTGAGAAGAAAAGCCCCTTCCGATAATGCAGATCAGGATATTCTCAGAATCGATGACCTTATTATTAACAAGACAGAACAGAAGGTGTATCGTGGAGGAAATGAAATAACCCTTACGCTAAAAGAATTCCAGTTGCTGGTTTATCTTGCCGAGGCGCAGGGAAGAACAGTCTCCAAGCAGCAGATCACAGAACATGTCTGGGAACATAATTTCAATACGAATACCAATACGGTGGAAGTGTATATCAACTTTCTGAGAAAAAAGATTGATAAGGATTTTAAAATAAAACTGATCCACACCCGTTCAGGTTTCGGATACTACCTAAGTCCATTATAAATGTCTTTAAAAAGAAAGATAGCTTTAACGATCAGTATCGCCTTTTCATTGCTTTTTGGAATGGTGATGGCGGTCATTTATTTATCTTTTAATGATTTCAGGAGAGATGAATTTAAAGAACGTTTCAGGCAGAGACTTGAATTTACTTCCCATTTTATCTCAAAATCCAAAGACTTTGAAGAAGAAGCTCCCGTTTTCTTTAATGAGAATTCTGATAATATTCTTTTGAATGAAAAAATCTTAATTTTCAACGAGAAAAAAGAATTGATCTACAGCACGATCAAAGACCGGAATGTTACCTGGGACAGCGCCATGCTGAAAGAGCTGGATAAAAAGAAAATCATTTATACCGAAAAAACAGTTCCGGAAATTTATGCAGCACTCAGGAATATTAATGGTGAAAATTATTATATCCTTACCAGCGCCTTTGATACCAACGGAAAATCCAAGCTGGGATACCTGAAATATCTTTTGATTACCGCTTATGTGATGAGTACAATGCTCATTGGTTTTTTCAGCTATTATTTTGTTGAAAAGTTTCTTCGTCCGCTGGAAGACCTGAACAAAGAAATTTCCGAAGTTACCGCCCATAAACTTACAACTCAGATTCCTGTTGAGCAGTCTAATGATGAAGTCAGCGTTCTTGCCAAATCTTTCAATACAATGATTGCAAGACTGGATGATGTATTTCAGTCACAAAAGGATTTTACGGCAAGTGCTTCACATGAGATCCGGACTCCTATTACAAGAATGGCATTTCAGCTGGAAAACTTAATAAAATTTGAAGAACACTCACCGGAAACATTATCTTCTTTAAAACAGATTCAACGGGATATCTATCAGTTGTCAGATCTTACCAATTCGCTTTTGCTGCTGACAAAATTTGATAAAGAAAATATTCAGAGCATTTATGAAGAAGTAAGAATTGATGAAGTTATCTTTGAAGCTTTTGAGGCTGTAGAAAAAAGTTATCCACAGCTTAAACTGGATTTCCTGATTAACGAAGACAGCTCCGAAAATGCCTTTCTGACGATAAAAGGAATCCAGTCACTCTTGGTGATTGTCTTTATCAATCTGTTTAAAAATGCTGCCGTCTATTCTGACAATACAGAAGTAAAGGTTTTGATTACCGAAACAAATGATAACCTTTCCATTGAAGTTATTTCCCATGGCAATACCATTCCTGAAGAAGAGCAGGCTAAACTGTTTGAAGCTTTCACAAGGGGGAACAATGCCCAGAATATTGCAGGATCAGGTTTAGGTCTCAGAATTGTCAAAAGAATCCTGGAATATCATGATGCGGAGATCATCTATTCTTCACCTGAAGAATATATTAACAGGTTTACCCTATATTTTAAAAAATAAATTAAAACAGCTGATCTGAGCAGCAGTTGCTTTTTGTTAAACTCCGGATTAAATTTTTAATAAAAATATCAACGTTCCGGGAAAAAATATTTCTTTTTTATCAGTTAAGCTTTCATAAAACAGCCTGTTTAAGGCTATTTTAATTTTTTTTTAAGCGTCATTTAAGTTTCTTTTAATCGCATCAAAGCAATTTTGTAATTTAAAAAGAAAAAATAATGAACAGAATTGCAGTGCTGTGCCTCGCCGTTTCCTCATTCATGGCGGCACAACAGCAGATGTCTCTTTTGGAATGCGAAGAAGCTTTTCAGAAGAACAACCTCCAGCTGCTCGCCGAACAATATAACATCAATATGGCTGATGCGGATATTCTGCAGGCTAAAATCTGGGAATTACCTCAGTTAAGCGGACAGTTCAATGCTTATAATCCTCAGGATAAAAAGTTTTTTGATGTCGGACACTCAAAAGGGGCAGGAGTAACACAATTAATTTATATGGGTGGTAAAAAGAAAAATGAGATCGCTTTTGCCAAATCCAATAAAGAGCTGGCACAGCTTCAGTTTTCCCAGCTGCTTGCCGATCTGAGAGCTCAACTCCGTTCTGCTTATTTTAATCTTTACTACGAAAAGCTAAAACTTGAAAATACCAACAGGCAGCTAGGGTATATGAATGATCTTTTAAATGCCTATCGTGTACAGTCAGCAAAAGGAAACGTTTCCCTCAAAGATGCTGTAAGGCTGCAGAGTATTGTAATACAGCTGAATCATGATAAACTGGAGATTAATAAAAATATTCTGGATTTCGAACAGAATTTAAAAGTTTTAACGGGTGTTTCGGAAGATATAGAACCGACAATGTCTGAGGCGGAAGCTAAAGAAGCCTTGGCTGCACAGCCTTTTGGTGATGAAGAAGAGCTTAAAAGTAAAGCCCTCGAGCATAATGCCGATTACCGGTATAATCTGAAACTTATTGATAACAGTAAGCTGTATGCGCAGTGGCAGAAATCTTTGAATGTACCGGATGTCACAGTAGGTGCTGCTTGGGATCAGGCGGGAGGAACCTTTAATAACGAAGCGAATCTGACTTTTGGAATTCCTTTGCCTCTATGGAAAGCGAACCAGGGTAATGTGGAAAAAGCTAATTATGCTGTTCAGCAGAATCAGAAAAATGCTGATTTTCAGAAACTCACTCTTGAAACCAAAGTACAGTCTGCCTATAAGACCTGGAAAGCTCAGTATGACCAGCTTCAGGATGTAAAAACTACAGATCTGCAGAATATGGAGCTTGTCTACAACGGAATGCTGAACAATTTCAGAAAAGGAAATGTGAATCTGATTGAATTTACAGATTTTATGGACAGCTACAGGCAAACAGCCCTTCAGATTTATGATATGAAAAATGAGATCATGCAGTCCGCAGAACAGCTTAATCAACTAGTACAAACGAAAATCTTCTATTAAATCATGAAAACATATATTATCCCCGTATTGATGGTCCTTTCGTTAGCGGCCTGTTCAAAAAAAGAGGAAGAGAAAACCAGTCATGCCAAAAAAGGATTTGAACTGAGCAACACCATGTTGAATTCCATTTCCTTAGCCAAAGTTGAAAAAAAGAATATAGAAGATGAATACAGCTTTTACGGTAAAATCTCTGCAGACAAAAACAGTTATATAGACGTATATCCATTGGTAGGAGGGAATGTGATGAGTGTCAATGTGGAGCTGGGAGACTATGTGAAGAAAGGACAGGTATTGGCAACCATCAGGAGTACTGAGCTTGCAGAGATTCAGAAAGATGTAAGTGATGCCAAAACCGATCTGGTAGTGGCAAAAAATAACCTTCGTGTTGCCAAAGAACTCTACGAAGGAAAACTGAATACCGAAAGAGATGTTCTGGAAGCCAAAAGTCAGCTGCAAAAAGCCGAAGATCAATTGCAGAGAGCAACAGCAGTGAGTACGGTTTATAATGTGAAAACCGGAAATATATACAGTGTAGTAGCACCTATCAGTGGGTATATTGTCCAGAAAAGTATCAATAAAGATATGCAGCTGAGAAGTGATAGGAGCGATAACATTTTTGACGTTGCCAACACCACGAATGTATGGGCAATTATGAATGTTAACGAGTCTGACATTGATAAGATCAGCCTTGGAATGAAAGCTCAGGTTTCTACACTTTCTTATCCGGACAAAGTTTTTGATGGTAAAATTGATAAAATCTTCAGGATTATTGATCCGCAGACCAATGCCATGCAGGCAAGGGTAGTTCTGGATAACGCCAACGGACTTCTGATTCCGGACAGTAAAGCAACGATAAAAGTTTCCAGCCTGGAAAGTAATACAACCTTAACGGTTCCATCCAAAGCCGTAATCTTTGATGACAATAAAAGCTTTGTCGTGATTTTTAAATCCAGAACGGATGTGAAGATCAGAGAAATCAAAGTGCTAAAGCAGGTAGGTGATATCACTTATGTTTCCGACGGACTGAAAGAAGGAGAAGAAGTAATTACCAACAACCAGCTGCTGATATACCGTTCGTTGAACAGCTAATCTTATGAACCCCTTAAGAATGCTACATTTTTCTTTAACGGCTTTTTTAGGTCATCAATGTATCTGTCATGAATAAATTCATAAAAAATATAATTGCTTTTTCATTAAAAAATAAAGCATTTACCTTTATCTGGGTAGCCATTTTAGCCATCTCCGGATTTATAAGTTTCAAAAATATGCCTATTGAAGCTTTTCCGGATGTAACCAATACCCAGATCGTAATCATTACCCAATGGAATGGGCGTAGTGCGGAAGAAGTAGAACGTTTTGTCACCACACCCGTCGAATTGGCGATGAGCCCGGTTCAGAAGAAAACAAGTGTGAGAAGTACCACCATGTTCGGACTTTCTATTGTTAAAATTCTGTTTGACGACGGGGTGGATGATACTTTTGCCAGAAATCAGGTCAATAACCAGTTAAGAACCATTAGCCTTCCTGATGAGGTAGATCCCGAAGTACAGCCACCCTACGGGCCAACCGGGGAGATTTTCCGATATACGCTGGAAAGTAAAACAAAAGATTCCCGGGCATTGCTTACCTTGCAAAATTGGGTGATAGACCGTGCTTTAAGAGGGGTACCCGGTGTTGCCGATATTAATGTCTTCGGCGGACAGGATAAAGTTTTTGAGTTGAGCATTGATCCAAGAGCATTGGATAAGTATAATCTGACTCCGCTTCAGGTATATGATGCTGTTACCAAGAGTAACCTGAATGTAGGTGGTGATGTTATTGAAAAGAACGGGCAGGCTTATGTGGTAAGAGGAATCGGTTTGGTAAAATCAGTTGCGGACATAGGCAATATTACCATCCAGAATGACAGCGGAAACCCTGTACTGGTAAAAAATGTGGCGGATGTTCATGAAAGCTCTATGCCAAGGGTAGGACAGGCTGCGCTGAATCATCATGACGATACGGTGGAAGGAATTGTTGTGATGAGAAAAGGAGAGAATCCGAGAGAAGTCCTGGTAGGAGTAAAAGCTAAAATCAAAGAGCTCAACGAAAAAATTCTTCCCAAAGATGTTAAAATGGTCACTTTCTATGACCGGGACAACCTGATGGACTTTACCACCCACACCGTAATGCATAACCTTATTGAAGGAATTGTACTGGTAACCGTAATTGTTCTGATCTTTATGGCTGACTGGAGAACAACACTGATTGTTTCCATCATCATCCCTTTATCTCTGTTGTTTGCATTTTTATGCTTAAAACTGGCTGGAATGAGTGCGAATCTTCTTTCGTTAGGAGCGGTAGACTTCGGGATTATTATAGACGGAGCCGTCGTCATGGTGGAAGGTCTCTTTGTGATGCTCGATCATAAAGCACACCGGTACGGAACCGAGAAGTTCAATAAACTGGCAAAAGGAGGCTGGATCAAGCAGACCGGTACCGGGTTGGGAAAAGCCATCTTCTTTTCAAAATTAATCATCATTACCTCTCTGATTCCTATTTTCTCATTCCAGAAAGTGGAAGGAAAAATGTTCTCTCCGCTGGCATTCACACTTGGGTTTGCATTAATGGGAGCACTGATATTTACTTTAACCCTGGTTCCTGTTCTTTCCCATATCCTTTTGAATAAAAATGTGAAGGAAAAAAATAACCCTTTTGTTAATTTCTGGGACAGAATCGTTTTGAAAGGCTTTAATTTCACATTTAAACATAAAAAAATCAGTATGATCGCAGCGGTCTCCTTCCTGGCAGTTACTCTGTTTTCCGGAAAATTCCTTGGAACAGAATTTTTGCCGCAGTTGAATGAAGGCTCACTTTGGATTACTGCAGAAATGCCGATGAGCTCCTCGCTGAAAGAATCTCTGAAAACGGCAGATCTTCTAAAAAAAGACATTATGAGCTTCTCTGAGGTAACGGATGTGCTTGCCCAGACCGGAAGAAGTAATGATGGAACGGATCCCAACGGATTCGGATTTGTACAGTTTGCAGTGAATCTCAAACCAAGAGAAGAATGGAAGCGTAAAATTACTTATGATGAACTGATTAATGAAATTGACAAAAAACTCAGAAGCTATCAGGGAATTACTTTCAACTATTCGCAGCCTATTTCAGATAACGTGGCAGAAGCAGTGGCAGGCTTTAAAGCAGAAAACGGAATCAAAATCTATGGTGATAACCTGGAAACACTGGATAAACTGGCCCATGAAGTTTTATTGAAAATCAAAGATGTGGATGGCGTAAAAGATCCCGGGATTATTAAAAATATTGGCCAGCCGGAAGTAAGTGTTGTTTTGGACAGAGATAAAATGGCAGCTTACGGAGTAATGCCGGCAGATGCACAGGCTGTGCTGGAAATGGCTTTTGGTGGTAAAACTGCTTCGGAAATGTTTGACGGTGAAAGAAAATTTCCGATCCGCCTCCGGTATTCGCAGGAATACAGAACCAATGAAAATGACATTGCTGCTTTGATGGTTCCTACCCAGGATGGAGCAAAGATCCCTTTAAAGGAAATAAGTACGATTGTTAAAGATAACGGAGCTGCATTTATTTACAGGGATAATATCAAACGTTATATTGGGGTTAAGTTCTCAATCCGCGACAGGGACCTGGGAAGTACCATTGCTGATGCTCAGAAAAAAGTAGCAGCAATTGAGCTGCCGGATGGCTATTCCGTAGGATGGACCGGTCAGTTTGAAAATCAGCAGCGTGCCTCTCACAGGCTTGCCCAGGTTGTGCCGGTGAGTATTCTTATGATCTTCTTCCTGCTGTTTATCCTGTTTGGAAATATGAAGGACTCTCTTCTGGTATTGGCTAACGTACCTTTTGCTTTAATAGGGGGAATTATCGCCCTGCATGTTACCGGAATCAATTTTGGAATCTCTGCCGGGGTAGGGATGATTGCCCTCTTGGGAATCTGTATCCAGAACGGAGTCATTCTTATCACAGAATTCCACCAGAATGTTAAAAATGGCCTTGATATAGATACTGCTATTTTAAACGGAGTGAAATCAAGAACAAGACCGGTGATTATGACTGCTCTTATGGCATCTATCGGGCTTATGCCGGCGGCATTGTCTACGGGGATCGGTTCAGAATCCCAGAAACCTCTCGCTATTGTTATTATTGGAGGTTTGATTACAGCAACCGTGCTTACCCTGCTTATTTTCCCGATTATTTTCTGGATTTTCAACAGAACCAGAAAACTCAGCCAAATCTGATCTTATCTTTCATTTATATTAATTGAGCCTGGAATATTCTGTATTTCAGGCTTTTTAGTAAAAGGTTCCAGAAAGTTTTTTTCAATCCGGAAAAATGTTGTAAATTTGCAGTCTCAATACGTTAAAATATAAGGTTTGTCCTTCACTGGATGAGAATATTGAAAGTTTTTTTAATAAAAAGTTTTTGGTATTTAAAAATTCATTATATTTGCACACCGAAAATTTGAAAAACAATAAATAAATAATTTTAAATCATGGCAAAGGAAACGTTTAATCGTAACAAACCACACTTGAACATTGG
>NZ_JAYSDT010000081.1:0-8565 GCF_041914225.1 Chryseobacterium sp. | reverse complement strand
ATCCTTAATTATTATATTTGCAGTATCAAAAAAAGGAAATGGTGTTCTTCCTTACCCAACCGCTTTACAAAAGCTGATGACGCCTGATTAAAAGATTATTAACAAATAACTAATCAGGATTATTATGTCAAAAAATCAACGGACACTTGGTGAAAAAGCAGTTTTTCAGACTCATTTTTTCTTCAGAAAATTTCCGGCATTGCCTTATATTTTAAAATGGCTGTTCATCAGTATGATTATTGGAGCATTAGTGGGAACCGCTTCTGCAGGATTTCTTCAGTCTTTGGAATGGGCTACCAATTTCAGAGAAAATCATCTCTGGCTGATAGCTTTTCTTCCTGTTGCCGGATTTCTGATAGGACTGCTTTATTATTACTTCGGGAAAGATGTTGAAGCCGGAAACAATCTGTTGATTGATACCATCCATGAGCCCAAAGGCATCATTCCGTTTAAAATGGCTCCCTTTGTTTATCTGGGAACCATTGCAACACATTTCTTTGGGGGTTCTGCAGGTCGCGAAGGAACAGCTCTTCAAATGGCAGGTTCTATTGCAGATCAGCTTACGAAACCTTTTAAGCTTGACAGAAATGAAAGAAAAATATTGATTATTGCTGCGATTGCTGCCGGATTTGGCTCTGTTTTCGGAACTCCTCTGGCAGGTGCGGTTTTCGGTCTTGAAGTTTTTCTCATTGGGAGAATCCGTTACAATGCTATTTTCCCTGCATTTGCTTCGGCCATTCTTGCTGATCTGGTGACCAATCTCTGGAACGTAAAACATACCCATTATCATATTGATTTCATACCAAAACTGGAATTTTCACCTATTCTTTACAGTATCCTGGCAGGTATTGCTTTTGGAATCTGTGCAGCAGCTTTCAGTAAAATCATTCACTGGATGGGAGCTTTTCTCAAATCGAAAATTAAATATCCTCCGCTTCGTCCTGTTGTTGGAGGAATTATTATTGCAATTGCTGTTTTTGCAATGGGTACAACCCGTTATATCGGATTAGGAGTTCCCGTTATCCTGGAATCTTTTGAAAAGCAACTTCCATTGTATGATTTTGCTTTAAAAATGATTTTTACCATCGTCACGCTTTCTGCGGGATTCAAGGGTGGTGAAGTTACCCCGCTGTTCTTTATCGGAGCTACATTAGGCAGTGCTTTATCTCTTTTTATCCCTTTACCTTTCGGGCTATTGGCCGGGATGGGATTTGTTGCCGTATTTGCCGGAGCCACCAATACGCCTTTGGCCTGTATGCTGATGGGAATTGAGTTGTTCGGGGCAGAATGTGGCGTGTATGTAGCCATTGCCTGTGTTGTATCTTACCTACTTTCCGGTCACAACAGCATTTATACAAAGCAGAAAATCGGAGAAGCAAAAAACAGAAGATACGAAAGCCAGCAGGACAGATCGATTTCTGATTTTTTATAAGGGGTTTCGAGTTTCGGGTTTCGAGGTGCGAGATGCTGGTTATTTTTTATTACTTGTTGCAGGATGCTGGTTCTTATTCTTTCTTAGCTGCAGCATAACCTTTAAATTTTGAAGCGAATAACCACGAATCCCGAAATACGGATCTCACATCTCATTTCTCTCAGACTCTCCCACTCTCAAACTCACTCTGCTTCCCGTTTCCAACTATAATTCGTAATTTTACCCCATGTTCGATTACAGATTAAAAGTTTTCCATACGGTAGCTTCCCGCTTAAGTTTCACTAAGGCTTCAGAAGAGCTTCACATTTCACAGCCTGCTGTTACCAAACACATTAAAGAAATTGAAACCCAGGTAGGCGCCAAGTTATTTGACCGTAAAGGAACTTCTATTCAACTGACCCAAAGCGGTAAGATTTTGTATGAGCATGCTGAAAAGATAAGAAATATCTACCGTGACATGGAGTTTGAGATCAGCCAGATCAATCAGCAGCATAAGGGAAAACTGATTATCGGAGCCAGTACAACGGTTGCACAGTATATTTTACCTGAAATTCTGGCCAAATTCAATTCTTATTATAGAGATATTAAGATTGAGCTGCTTACCGGAAATACGGAAACAATCTCAACACTTTTAAAAGAAGAAAAAATTGATCTCGGTATTATCGAAGGAGAATCACAGTCTTCTTATTTTGAGTACAGAACTTTTAAACCGGATGAAATTGTTTTGACAGCGAAATCCGATCATCTTCTTGCCCATAAAACTTTACACCTAAAGGACCTCTATCAGCTGGATCTGATCTTCAGAGAACAGGGTTCCGGTACGCTGGAGTTTATACAAAACAGACTTAAAGAGAAAGAAATCAATATCAATGAATTGAATACCGTTATGCAGCTGGGAAGCAGCGAAAGTATTAAAAATTACCTTCTTCATTCGGAATGTATGGCCTTTCTTTCCATCAGCACCATATTGAACGAACTTAAAAATAATATCCTTACCGTCATTGATATTAAGAACTTCAGTATTGAAAGGGATTTTCATTTTATTCTTCCTAAAGGAGAGCAGTCTGAACTGATTAAGCTTTTCCTGAGATTTGCAGAGCAATAAGCAACAAGTAAAGATATAACTTATAGTTATCCTATATAACAAAATACGATTTATTTTGTTATACTATTTTCCGGAATTTTGGTGCAGATTTTAAAAGTTCGCATTATGAAAGATTTCATTCAGAATGAAATGACCCGGAAAGTATTCTTTATAGTTTTGGCTGTCTTATGCCTTACACCGCTCATATCTTCTCCAATTGCTCTTGCCTTGGGATTTGCCCTAGCTGTTTTTTTAGGAAATCCTTTTGAAAAACATCTTCATCAATATATTCATCTGCTGCTGCAGATTTCAATTGTAGGACTGGGATTCGGATTAAAGCTGGATGAAGCCCTTAACGCCGGAAAAACAGGCCTGATGCTGACTATTGTAAGTATTGTTACCGTAATGGTTTTGGGATATTTTCTGGGAAAAATATTTAAACTGGAAAGACCGCTGTCTTATCTTTTGTCTGCAGGAACGGCTATCTGTGGCGGAAGTGCCATTGCGGCAGTATCTCCTATTATTAAACCAAGCACAAAGCAGATTTCCCTCGCACTGGCGATTGTTTTTACCTTAAATTCAATTGCGCTGTTTATATATCCCGCGATAGGTCATCTGCTGAACCTTTCACAGGAGCAGTTCGGGCTTTGGTGTGCGGTGGGAATTCATGATACAAGTTCTGTAGTAGGTGCTGCAAGCAAATATGGTGATGAAGCCCTGAAAATAGCAACGACAGTGAAGCTTGCCCGTGCATTGTGGATTATCCCGGTTTCACTGATTACGATGTTTATTTTTAAAAGTAAAGGCACTAAAATAAAGATTCCATGGTTTATCGGCTACTTTATTATTGCTATTCTTTTGAATACATATTTCCCGGTTCTTGACCGTTTCAGCACTTCAATCACTGTTCTGGCAAAATCCGGACTGAATCTGACCCTGTTTTTCATTGGTTCTACCCTTTCCCTTCAGACCCTGAAATCTATAGGATTAAAGCCATTATTAACCGCAATACTCCTTTGGGTTACAATAAGTGCCGGCAGTCTTCTTTACATTATCCGTTAAAAAGAGCAGCACCCTTTTGAAACCAAAAGGGTGCTGCATATTAAATGTGGAAATGTTTATTTCATATTGAAATAATTTCTTTAGATAGCAGCTTCACCACAAGTATAAACCTGCGGACAAGCGATATACTGTACACAATACCAAGGTCCTGTTACTGATCCTGAGCAGCTGCATCCGCAAAGAGATAAATCAGGATTTCCGCTTATTCCTCCAGTAATGTTTTTCAGATCCTGCTTTCTTAATTTTTTAGCATTTTTCATAATGTTCATGAGATTTAGTTGATTAAACAATTATAGTTTTAGTTACTTTCCAAAGTTAAACAAATATTAATTACACGCAACAAAAATTAGTATAAAAATTAATAATTTATTGATTATAACCTTATTATTATATTCAAAATAAGGAATGACTTTTTTCTTTTTTTTAAACAGTTTAATTTATTCTGTAAATTCAAGATCTCTGTCGTGGGTTTCTGAAATCGTAAGTGAGGAATAAAATGCCAACCCGAATACTATCACTCCCACTATGGCAGCACTTTCCACAACAGGGAAATGAGTTTTAAGAGAGTCAAAAGCCAGAATCATAACAGGAACAAGACCTCTCACCATATTTGGAACAGTTGTCGTTGCTGTATTTCTGATATTAGTCCCAAACTGTTCTGCTGCCAATGTCACAAACATAGCCCAATATCCTGTTCCAAATCCCAGCCAGACACAAAACAAATAATATTTGGTTTCCGTATTCGTATTGCCAAACAGCATGATAGCAACGCCAATCAGCGTAAAGATCAGCATGTAAAAGATAGCCATTTTCCGTGATTTTAAAGCATGAGAAATAAAACCGCTAAGCAGATCACCTACAGAAATACCTACATAAGCCCACATAATTGCTTTTCCGGGGTTGATATCCTTTATTCCTAATTCAGGGGCAAACTGATTAGCTAAAACAGCCAGAATCCCTATGCAATACCACGTAGGTAATCCTACTGCAATACATTTCAGATACCTTATCAATCGGTCTTTATTGGTAAAGAAGGAGAGAAAGTTTCCTTTTGATACATTTTTATGCTCAAGATTCTTGTAAATCCCGGATTCTGAGACGCTGATTCTCAGTATCAATAACATGATTCCCATGATCCCACCAATAATGTAAGAAATGTTCCAGCCACCAGCCAGCTCTACAGTAAGCTGGGCAACAACAGCCCCCATTAATCCGAATCCGGCAACAACTGAGGTTCCGATCGCTCTTAAATTCTTCGGCAGGCTTTCAGAAACCAGCGTAATTCCTGCTCCAAGCTCTCCGGCAAGGCCAATACCGGCAATAAACCTTAAACCGGCATATTGGTACACTAAATGCTCTTTTGGAAAATAAGGCAGAAAACCACAGGCAATATTGGCTAAAGAATACACCAGAATAGACCCGAAGAGCACGGAAAGCCTTCCTTTTTTATCTCCGAAGATCCCCCAGAAAACACCTCCGAGGAGAAGTCCCACCATCTGGCAGTTCAGAATAAAGGTTCCGTCTGCATCCGGATTGAGTCCCAATGCCTTCAGGCTGGGTATCCTGACAATTCCAAACAAAAGGAGATCATAGATGTCTACAAAATAGCCAAGGGCTGATATAATAACGGGAATAGAGAAAATGTACTTCAGTTTCGAAGACATGGACAGTTCTTGCATTTTTAAGTTTTGATAAAAATAAAAAACCTTTCAATTTCTTGAAAGGTTTTTATCAAATATCTTTTTCTGATTATTATCTGGCAATATTCACAGCTCTCGTTTCTCTGATTACTGTTACTTTTACCTGTCCCGGATAAGTCAGTTCATTCTGGATTTTCTCAGAGATGTCATAAGAAAGTTGGGAAGCTACTTCATCGTTTACTTTTCCGCTCTCTACCATTACTCTCAGTTCTCTACCCGCCTGGATTGCATAAGCACTGGATACTCCATCGAAGCTTAATGCTGCAGATTCAAGGTCTTTCAATCTCTGGATATAAGATTCCAATACCTGTCTTCTTGCTCCCGGTCTTGCTCCTGAGATCGCATCGGCAACCTGAATGATCGGGGATAATAATGATTTCATTTCAATTTCGTCGTGGTGAGCTCCGATTGCGTTAACAACTTCCGGATTTTCACCGTATTTCTCAGCCCACTGCATACCTAAAAGGGCGTGTGGTAATTCTGATTCCTGCTCAGGAACTTTACCAATATCGTGTAAAAGACCTGCTCTTTTTGCTAATTTTACGTTTAATCCTAATTCAGCAGCCATCGTTGCAGCGATATTCGCAACTTCTCTTGAGTGCTGTAGTAAGTTCTGTCCGTAAGAAGAACGGTATTTCATTCTACCTACGATTTTGATCAGTTCAGGGTGTAATCCGTGGATTCCTAAATCAATAATGGTTCTCTTCCCTACTTCAATGATTTCCTCCTCGATCTGTTTTCTTGTTTTTTCAACCACTTCTTCGATTCTTGCCGGGTGAATTCTACCGTCAGTTACCAATCTGTGAAGGGATAGCCTTGCAATTTCTCTTCTTACCGGATCAAAACAAGAAAGAAGAATTGCTTCCGGTGTATCGTCAACAATGATTTCTACTCCTGTTACCGCTTCCAAAGCACGGATATTTCTACCTTCTCTACCGATAATTCTACCTTTTACTTCATCAGACTCAATGTTGAAAACTGATACTGAATTTTCGATAGCCTGCTCTGTCCCGATTCTCTGGATCGTTTGGATAACGATTTTTCTTGCTTCGTTTTTAGCATTCATCTGAGCTTCCTCCATGATGCTCTGAACGTGTGCTTGTGCTCTTGTCTTAGCTTCAGCTTTCATGGTTTCTACCAATTCAGCTTTGGCTTCTTCAGCCGTATAGTTGGAAATTTTCTCAAGTATTTCTACTTTCTTAGCCGTTGCAACATCCAGCTCCTGCTGTTTTCTTTCCAGAATTTCGTTCTTCTTAGCGTAGTCAGCAATCTGCTTATCCAGATCTTTTTCAAGTTTTCCGGTCTTGCTAAGCTCGTCATTCAGCTTATGTTCTTTATCCTTGATTCTTTTCTCAATCTCCTGCATTTTCTTTTCGCGGGCCTGAATGTCAGCATCATGCTGTGATTTCAGTTCCAGGAATTTTTCTTTTGCCTGGAGATTTTTTTCTTTCTTTATGGATTCAGCCTGTACATTAGCTTTTTCTATAAGGTTTTCGGCATTTTTCTTGGCATCATCTATGATGAATTTTGCTTTAGTATTCAGAGAACTTCTGGAAAAAAACATTCCCACTACGGCCCCGATTACCAAACAAACAACACCGACTATAACTTCTATCATAATATATATTGAGTTTTAATTGTATTCATATCTAAATAAAAAAAGCCTACAATAATCCAGAGATTGAGAGTAAACTCCTAATCAACACGATTTGAACTGATTTCCACGGTCTGTAATCCGGACGAACCGGCACGCCATTCAATGGACATTTGTTCGGTAATTGTTTAGCGTTGAGTTTACCTTTAATGTGTTAGAATTATTGTAGGCAGCATTTTTCGGGAAAAAAAATCTATTTCCCTGTTTCATTCAACGATTGATTGATTTTGGCTAATCTTTCGTTGGTAGATTGTATTGTTTTATCGTAGTTCATAGACACCACTTCTGCATTGGTTCCCAGTTTCAGGGCACACATAGCCAAAGCATCCTGTTTGTCTCTCACATCGAAATTCTGTTCAAAATCTTTAATCATATTTTCAATCTGCTTCCCGACCTTACGCAGAGTTTCTTCTTCTGCTGCCGGTACGTTCAGCGGATACACCCTTCCTGCAATGTTGATGGTTATTCTTCTTACCTCCATTATAATCCACTGTTTTGAAGCTGTGCAATACAGAAATCTATTTCCTTCACCAATCTGTTGATGTGATTTTTCATCAACCTGTTATGTTCAGGGTTTCCTGATATTGCTGAATAAAGTTTTATATTTTTTTGTTCTTCTGCTAATACCTGATTTTTTCTTCTTTCTTCATCATACTTCTTCTTCAACTCTTCATGCTCAATACTTAATTCTTTTAAATTTTCCGTAAGATTTTTATAGTTCTTTTGCAGAGTCGAAATCTTTCTCTCTAATTCTGAAAAATTATTTTCTAAATCTTGAAGCATTTCAGGTTTGTATATTCTAACTAAAAGCAAAAATAAAAAAATAATAACACTAACAAAAATAAAACGCTCTATATTTTGATATATAAACAAAAAAGGAGGCGCCAGAGCGTCTCCCATGTATTTTCCAGTGAAAAATTTTTATTCAAATTTCAGAACGAACATTACTGCTCTTGTCTGCAATGTAGAAACAGCAGATGCCCAGTAAGGAGGTGTAGTCGCGTTATCCGCCACTTTCTCATTGTTCATGAAGAAGGTTCCTCTGATCGCAGGAGTCAGTTTAAACTTGTTGAAATAAAACTGGATTCCCATTTCTGCAGACCATGCAAAGTTGTGCATGGTAGATCTGAAGATACCCTGCATGTTATCATCGGTAGAAGTTGCATTAGACTGAAGGTTTACTACATAGTTTACCCCTGCTGCAACGTAAGGTCTTGAGTTGTACCATCTTTGTCCGTGAAGCTCCAAAAGTACCGGAATATCAATCAATGTGGATTTAATTTCTCTTACTTTATCCTTTTCCTGCAGAGGGAACGGTATGAAGGGATCATTCGTTAAAGACCCACCTGCATAAATATCATTGGATTGAGTATTAAAAGTCAACTGTCTTTGTGCAAACTGTAAACCCGGCTCTATTCTTACGTCCAGATAGTCGTTCAGTCTCCATTTTGCAATAAGCCCGGCACCGAAACTATAACTTTCCTTAGAGGTAACAAGGTTTTCATTATCATTCATCCCATATTTCGGATGTAAAACAATGCGGTAATCCAGTCTGTTCCCGTTCAAATAAAACCCCCAACTGAATTTCTGTTCGTCGAAATCTTCCAACTTATCCATTCTGTTTCGGGTTCTG
>NZ_JAYSDT010000080.1:0-8778 GCF_041914225.1 Chryseobacterium sp. | reverse complement strand
TTTTAAACTTTTTGTCTAAATTATAGTCGTACTAGTTACGGGGGAGCTTACAACATCAACGTTGACGGAATGCATTTCCATTTTAGATTGTATGTGTACAGTACATGATAAATATGAGAAATCATTCACCCAAATGTCAGGGTTTATATGTCACAAATGATTTTACACAACACAAAAATTTTATCAAAAATGAAAAAATTAAATGGAATGAAGAGAGATTTCTCTTCTTTGGAAAACAAAAAGTTAGCAAATACAAAAAGTATTATTGGTGGAGGTGCAACAAATGAAAAAACAACTTCTGAGTCTGGGCCTAACGGTCAGCCAGGCAATACTGGTGATACTGTCATTTGCGTTGATGGAAAGCAAGTAGCTGTACTGACAATTGATTAAATATGGCAGGAGGGGAAACTCCCCTCCTTTTATAGAAAAACCGGAATATAAATTCAACAATGAATAGAAAAATAAACTTTATCCTACTTACAACAAGCAGAAGTAGAATATGGAGGAAGAAACTGGACTGCATGGTTTACAAATGAAATTCCTTTACAACAAGGCCCATATGTTTTTTATGGATTGCCAGGACTAATTGTAAAAATCTCTGATGAAAAATTTGATTATGATTTTGAACTTATTCAAGTAAGAGACTTTAAATGGAAAGAGCTTTATACAGATAAATTTCAAAAGAAAATTAGTTGGGAAGACTTTCAAAAACTTCAAAAAAACTACTACACCGAACCATTATCAATGATCAAAAAACCTGATATAACATCTTTTGATGAAAACGGAAATATAATAAAAACCAACTTTAAAGAAATGAGAGAGAATATTCAAAAAAGAATTCGGGAGAAGAATAATCCTATTGAGTTAAATTATAAAGTAGAATATAAATAACTAATATATATGAATAAATTAAGTTTAATTCTGGTAGCATTAACTTCCTTTTGTTTCGGGCAAAAAACCAGTTTTATTTATGAGGTCAATTATCGGTTAAATCACCAAATGCTTGATCAATTTACTACTAAAACAATGATTTTAGATTTTGTAGATAAAGAATCTATCTTCAGAGAAAGTATGGATCGAAAATCAGATTCTTTGAAAATGAATAATGGTTCACCAATGCTTTCTTCCGGTTTTGAAAATCAGTTTTATATCAAAAAAGATTTTTTAAATCACAAAATATCAAAAATAATTACAAATGGACAATTTTGCTATCTTCTTCCCATTGAAGAAAATATAAATTGGAAAATATTATCGGAAAAGAAAAAAATCGGAATTTACAATGCTCAAAAAGCTATGACTACATATGGTAATAGAGAATGGACAGCATGGTTTTCTATTGATATACCAATTAATGACGGTCCATACGTCTTTAATAATCTGCCCGGATTGATTATTTCAATAACAGACAGCAGTGGAGATTATAAATTTGATCTTGTACAGATTAAAAAATCAGCCAACCTATTTAATGCCAGAGTAAAACCACTGTTAATTGATTGGAATAAATATGATCAACTTGCAAAAATATATTATGAAAATCCTAATGCTGAAATAGAGCAAAAAATCAGAAATGCAAAAAAAGTTATCATGCAGGATGCTCACGGAAATGTTATTGACTTTGATATTCGACAAATGAATAAAGATGATCAGGAAAATATCAGAAAAAATAATAACCCTATTGAGCTCAATCACAGAATTGAATATAAGTAGCTTTAAATAATTCGGATGATCAGAAAAGAAATTAATCTCTAAGTAATTATTAATTCATAAACTATTTCAACCTATTCAGCAATATCCTCATCACCAAAGGTTCCACTAGAATTCTGATATCGGATCTGCAGAGAAACGTATCGGAACTATACCCTCTGGAATTGTATGAGATTATAGTAGGGCTGAAAACCTATTCTATTGAAACTATGCTGAAAGATTATGATCAGGAATCCAGATCAATTGTTCAGGAATATATTGATCTCCTGTTGGAAAAGGAATATGGGTTTATTACACAGAATGACTGGGACAGGGATTTTCCTTCTCTTTCTTTTGAACACCATGAACCCAGCACAATAACCAATCTTTTCATAGAAATGGAAGATATCGGGATATTGAAAAAAGTACATCCATCAGTAGAAAATCTCGGAATCAAACATTTGGTCATTTATAGCTTGAACCCTTTAACCTCTAAAGATTTTATAGAAATTGATACCATTTTTAAAACCTCAGTTTTATCTGGAATAGAAATTTTTTCACCATTCAATCAGCAAATCAACCTCTCTTTTATACAGGCTCTTCAGGAAAATACAGTCAGAATATACAGTCTTGTCTTCTACAATTGTTCGAAACCTCCTTTCAAAGCTAAAAATGAATACAGATTCTCGCTGCATTTCCTAAAAGATGACCTGAAAATATCTGCCTGTGGAAAAGTGGAACTGAAGTATTTCAATACCAATATTTCTAAAGTGTTAGAAGCAGTTAACCACAATTCCTGCCTGTATAAAAAGATGGGTATAGACAAAAACGGCAACCTCAAAAACTGCCCGCTCATGAATGAAAGTTTTGGAAACATCAATAGTCAAAGCCTTGAAGAAACAGTAAACCAACCAGGTTTCAAAAAATACTGGAACTTGACGAAAGATTATATAGAAACCTGTAAAGACTGTGAGTTTCGCTATGTCTGTACAGACTGCAGGGCTTACACTGAAAATACTGAAAAGAACAAGAAAGACCTGGATATATCAAAGCCTCTGAAATGCGGCTATAATCCCTATACTGGAGTATGGGAAGACTGGTCTAAGAATCCTTTAAAACAAGAAATTTTTCATTCGCTGGAACTCAGATAATATTTTCCCTTTTTTATTATTCAAAAACCGCTTTTAAATGTTATTTAAAAGCGGTTTATTATCTTATTGCAATGGATTAACTCTTATTTAAAAAACTTCCATTTCGGGATAATGGCAAGCATACCGAATCCTGTGAACAGGAAAAGATTGGTAACATCCGTATACAGGAATGTAGACAGATAATAATTGTGCATAAAGAAATGCAGCACCAGTAAAGCCGGGAACATGAAAATCCCAACCTTCCTGTAAAAGAACATCAGCACAAGCCCTATCATCATCAGTACATCAATAGTAAAAATTACATAGAAGTACCACCTAGGAATCTGCAGGTATTCATGCTGCAGATATTCATCCACATCTATTCCAAGCCCCATTACGGTAAACAACATCAAGGCGGCAAACGCCAGTATGAATCCCCATCCTTTCTTCGGGTCTTCGTCAAAATAGCTGTATTCTTCCATATCTACAAAAATAAAGAACTTATGAGAGATTTCATAAGTTCTTTTATAATTATTCGTTTAAAATTTGACTTACACAGAGATTGCGTTAATCAGTCTGTTTTTGTCACTTAAGAATTCCTCCATAGAGATCATACTTTCAGTTCTCATTACATCCTGAATGTCATCGATCTGGTAAATAATTCTTTTAGCATCATCAGTGTTCTTAGCTCTTACTTTACAGAAAATATTATATTTTCCGGAAATAACGCTAGCCTCGATTACGTTAGGAATAGTTGACAATTCTTTCAATACTTCCTGAGTACGGTTTGATTTTGTCAAAAGGATACCTATGAAAGCTGTAAAGTGATAATCCAGCTTACCATAATCGATGTTAAGAGATGATCCCAAAATAATACCTGCATCTTCCATCTTTTTCACTCTTACGTGAATTGTTCCAGCAGAAACATCCATCTGCTTTGCAATTTCAGTAAAAGGCATTCTTGTGTTTTCTACTAAGAAATCAAGAATCTTCTTGTCTATTTCGTCCAGTTGATAGTTCATATTAGTTAATTACAATTTTCTTAAAAAAACAATGTATTTTTTGCAAATTTATAAAAAATAATTTAACTAAAAAATATATATCAAATATTAACAATAATTAACACAGATGATAAAAATCATTAAAATATTCTAATTATTTACCTTGCGATTTTATAGAATCTGTTTTTATTTCACCTTTTGCCTCTGAAGTTTTTTTGTCTTTTTTCTTCTTTTTAAACAAAGAATTGAAGCTTTTACTCCACACTACCCCTCCTCCATAGGCCTGATTAGCAGAACCGTTTGTACTCACCATTCCGATGTTTGTAGGCTTGGAATAAGCACGTATAACCAATGAACCGTCATTCTTTTTGGACAAATCATATTCTACTGACCCTTCCGTGGAAAGATAATTGTTTTGTGCACCATCTGTTTTTGATAATGGAATTCCTAAACCTGTCTTGATATTGACTCTTGGGGATACGGCTACACTTACCCCGGCATTGGCTCTGTCCCCGAAATTTGAATTCTGGTCTCCTTTTACATAATTAAGGTCAATCTGGAATTCGTTACTCATCGTATTAAGTACAGATCCCAGCTGTTTCAGCAGCATGTTATATCCTGAGGATTCCGCTACATTTCCTACATTCACATCGAATCCACCTGTATTGGATACGTTAAAGGTGCTCAACAGCAATACAGATCCGAACTGGAGAACTTTCTCTCCTTCCTGGCTCATTTTTGCGGCAAGGGTTTCCCTTACCTGGCTGGATACATCCATGGCAGTTACATTAAGATCAATCTTAGGATCTACCAAAGACTGGGTAATGTGAGCCTGCAGCAATATACTGATAGGCTGCAGTTTTCCCATACTCAGGTATTCCCCTGCGTTGGAAACCATTCTGATATAATTGGCATTAATATCTAATGTAGGTTTCATCGCATCACCATCCCATCTGATGCTGCTGTTTCTTTCAATCTGGAATGTTTTATTAAGGATAGCCTTAGAGACAAATGTTCCGTTATCTACTTTATAGGTACCGCTCATTGCAATATTCCCCTGTCTGTTCATGTGGAACCTCAACGGATCTGCAGATCCTTTTACGGTAATATTTCCTACATCATCCCCTACCAGTACATTTACAGTGGTTCCCTTATCTACAGCCAGATTAAAATCAATATTCATATTGGCTCCTGTTTTTTTCTTTTCTTCCAGGGTAATCAGACCGTCTTTTCCTTCCTTCAGGAAGCGCAGCATTTTGAATTCTTCTACATTGGAAGTAGAACTGGAATTAAAGGTAAAGGTACTTCCGTTAAGTGCCTTCATATTAGGAGTCGTTATACTTAATCCCGAAACCGGGCCGTCCACGTACAGGTCTCCCTGCCCGTAAACTCTTCCCCAGAACAGGTCAAAATCTTTCTGTGTCGTATTCAGCATCAACAGATTGTCTGCCCTCATTACGAGTGACACCCCCATGGAAGAAAGGGTTTCAAACTGAATCGCCCCCGAAACATTTCCTTTGGAATTGGTTCTTCCATCATGCACTTCAATATTGTTGAGAATGGCAAGTCCTCTGGACAGCTGGATTACAGTATCATCAAATGAATAATCCACTCCCGTAAACAAAAGTTTTAATCCAAAATCCTTTAAAGCAATATCCCCGCTATAATCAAGGTTATTAAGTTTTCCATTGATTTTAAGTTCCCCAGTTGCCTTTCCGCGAAGGTTTCCAAAAACGGTCTGTACAAACTGCTGCGTAAATGAAAGGTCAAAATCACGCATTTCTGCAGTAAGATCAATAATCGGAGAAGATGTATTATTATTAACGGTTCCTGTCAGGTTAAGGCTGTTGTTTCCAAGAACTCCTGCAGAGTGAACTTTTACATCAATATCATAGACATTCAATGAGAAGCCATTGGTTGCAGAAATAGAGATATCTCCCATATCATTGCCGTTCATCTTAATATCATCAATATTAAGGTCTACCAGCGGCTGAAGGGTACTTTTATCCATTTTGATCTTTACACTTCCGTTGGCAAGACCTTTGATATCCATCGTATTCCCTCCGGACTGCATTTCCAGCAGCTTTTCTACAGCGAAATCATTGATATCAGCATCCACATAAAAATCTTTGGCCGATTTAAACTGTGCTTCTTTAATGAACAAAGCACTTTTATCAGAATATACCCTCAGGTTCCTGATATCAAAATCCCCTGTCTTTTTCCGGTAGGTTATGGAATGATTCAATTCCGGACTTGTATCTATAGCCCATGTAACTTCATTGAACTTCACTTCCGTAGGTTCAAACCTGAATACATAATCACCCGCCGCATCTGTAGTCTGATCTACATTAATGGCATATTCTTTAAGCTTTTCATTCAGCTCATCATCCGGGCTTCCATGTTTGAATACGGTTGCTAAATGAAGCGTATTTCCGTTTTCATTATTTCCTTTAAGCTCAAAATCCTTGATTACATTTTTATTATAGACTACTCTATTGATCTTGGCGTACAATTGCTGATTAAGGTCTGCCGTGTTAATTCTCACTTTAACACTATCCACCAATGCACTGTCTCTGCTGATATTTTTCCTGTCATTGACTTTATAATCAGGATTGGAAGCTGCCAGCGCCTTATCAGCATCTGTAATTTCTTCTTCCTTTGTCATGATATATTTTAAAGAGGCTGCATCAAGATTCAGGATAAGATTATTGGAATTTCCATCATATTCTCCTTCTACAACAGCTCCCTGGGGTAATCTGAGATCCGGCAGGAAGTAATTGACCAATCCTTGCTGAACATCAAACTTAAGGGCGAAATTCTGTCCGCGGTATAATTTCCTTGGCGGCGGCCCTACCAGTATTTTTCCTAATCCGTTTTCTACCATTCCGGCAAGATCTGCCAGGCTGTATCTCCCTGAAATTTTACCTGTGGCAGCTCCCGGAGCATCTACATCTATTACACGGGATCCAGCTTCTATAAATGTTTTTAACCTGGCATTCGGAATATTATATTTTTGGGTAGCGGTAGCAAAGTGGAGATTATTGGCATTAACATCCAAAGTAAGGTCATTAATGGAAGACATAGCCATTTTACCTTCAACCTGTCCGCTTACCACCTGAGTACCGGGTTTATTGGTAAAGTAGTTCATGTTCAGGTATGTGACATCAGCATTGACATCCATTGCTACCCTTGAAGTACTGAAGTCTATTAATCCTTTGATCGTAGCTTTTGCCTGCTCATCATCAACGGTGATTAATCCGTTATATTTTTTATGATCCAACAGCCCGTCCAGATACAGGTTGTTGATCGTTTTATCCATAATTTCAACACTTGCAATCTGAGATTTTGTAGTCAGACGCATGGTATTGACATCAAAGCTTTGTCCGTTAAGATCAAATTTACCGGAAATCAAACCCACTGTTTTATTCTTGGTGATCACAGAGGTATTAAGATCCTTCACATCAAGATACCCGGAATATTTTGGCATAGCTGTGCTGTAACCTGTCAGAGTAAGCTTGGAAATCTTCGCCTGCCCAATTCCCGTCATCAGGTTTCCGCTATCCACATAGATCTGATCCGGGTTCACTTTTGCTGTTCCGTTGTACTTTAATTTCCCAAAATCATCAGCAAAATTCTTCATCTTTTTGGAAATAAATGAAGGCATCATTGCTTTTAAATCCTTATAAGTAAAATCTGTGGAAAGGTCTTTCGTTTCGATAGCAAAATGCCCTTTCAGCAGATTCTCAACCTTCATTGTTTTAGTGGCAATATTCACATCAGGATTTCTGATCAGGAAGTTTTCCAGATGAAACTTGTTCAGAGGACCGGTCATTGTCCCTGAAAGATTGAACGGTTTGATATTATCCCAGTTTGTTACAAAATAGCTGATATCATAACCGCTTAACTGGCTTCCCTGCTTGATATTCATATCCCATCGTACCTTATCGGCAAAGTCTGCCCATGATCCGTCATGAAGATTGAATTTAATATCTCCCTGAAGCAAGGTATGATCCGTATTCAGCGTAAGATCTTTTAATGACAGAAACTGTTTCGTTAAAGACAGTTCTGTTGAAAACGTATCTACAAGATGAGCTTTCCCCCATCTTGAAGTTACAAACGACATATTATTGATCAGCGCCGAAACATTCGGGCCGTTGACTTTTACATTGGGAGCTTTTAAGTTAAATTGCGTTGCCGTAAGCCATTTCCCCTGTTCGCCGGGAGAATTTTGATTGACAATAGAAACTTTGGAATCAATAATCTGTATTCTGGAATTCAGCTGAAAAGGAGGTTTTTTCGGGTCCCTTTTCTTCCCGTTATCAAAAAGCTCAACAAACCTTACAAAATTAGAGATGCTGTCACCTTTATAGGTAATGACCTTCACTTCAGCATTAACAAGAGCAAGGGAATTGAAACTTAAGGAATTGCTGTTTCCCGAAATAGCGTTTACTGCAAGAGACATCCAGTCTGAATCTGCACGGAACTCGCGGGCGGTAATAAAATTAAAGCCTTTATAATCTTTTACTTTTAAGCCTTTTATGGTTACATCTCCAAAGTAATTTACATCTACACTTTCCGTAGAAAAATCAGATTTGAAATCGTTATTAACAAGCTTCAGTGCCTGATCAGCTGCCCATTGCTTTGTCACCGGAAGATTAATGGCAATAAGTACTCCCCCAACAAGCACAATTCCAAGCCAGAAGAGAATCAAAAGAAGTTTTGCCCACCAGGTATAGCTGGTAACATCTTTCACAGCCTGCTTCCCAAACTCTTCAGCTGTTTCCACAGGATGATGTATGGCATCTGAAGCCAGTTCAGATGCTTCTTTCACTGTCTCCCGAACTTTTTCCTCTACATTTTCGACAGTTTTTTGTACCTGATTACCTAGGTTTTCAGCTACTGATTTTTTATTCTCATTCTCGTTATTATTCTCTAACTTTGCCATTATTATGAGCGACTCTATA
>NZ_JAYSDT010000079.1:0-9169 GCF_041914225.1 Chryseobacterium sp. | reverse complement strand
AAAAGTCTACAAAAGCTTTACGTGATGCTGAATTAGTTCCTTGTGTTGTTTATGGAGGTGGAGCTCCTTTGAACTTCTCTGCTGAAGAGAAAGCTTTCAAAGGTTTAGTATACACTCCTGAAGCACACACGGTATCTATTGAAGTTGACGGAAAAACAATTCCGGCTGTTCTTCAGGACATCCAGTTTCACCCTATTACAGACAAAATTCTTCACGCTGATTTCTATCAGTTATCTGACGATAAGCCAGTTATCATGGAAGTTCCGGTAAGAATTACAGGACGTTCTAAAGGTGTTGTTGCTGGTGGTGTTTTACGTCAGTCTTTCAGAAAACTAAAAGTAAAAGCTATCCCTGCTAACCTACCTGATGAAATCGTTGTAGATGTTACTCCATTAAGAATCGGTAACAAACTTTACATCGGTGGTATCAAAACAGAAGGATATTCTTTCATGCACCCGGACAACGCAGTAGTAGTTGCTGTTAAGATGTCTAGAAATGCAATGAAAGGAGGTGCAGCTGCAATGGATGATGAAGATGAAGGAGAAGTTGCAACTGAAGAAGGAGCAGCTCCTGAAGCAGCAGAAGCGGCAGCAGAATAAGAATTGCTTATTTAAACAATATAGAACCCGTCAGTTTTTGACGGGTTTTTTGTTTTTGGAATAAATGTTCAGATTTATTAATCTTCACTATTTTCCTTTAATACACTTTCTTCATTATAACTCATCGAATATTTCTATCAACTGATAACTATCAGCTGTTAACCTCATGCTTCCTTTCGGAAAAAAAGCCGTAAATTTGAAGAGTTCTAAATAAGAACGTTTTAATTTAAAAAATAAATAAATGTTTGACATTCAGGAAATAAGAAGCCAGTTTTCTATACTGGACAGAGAAGTGAACGGTAAACCGCTGGTTTATCTGGATAATGCAGCTACATCTCAAAAGCCAAATTCAGTTTTGGAAGTCTGTCACGCATATTATACAGAACTTAATGCCAATGTTCACAGAGGAATTCATACCCTGAGCCAGCTGGCAACAGAAGAAATGGAGCTTTCAAGAAGGAAAATCCAGAAATTCATCAATGCTGAACATGATTTTGAAGTAATCTTTACAAAAGGAACTACGGAAGGATTAAACCTTATCGCTTATATTTTAACACAGAAACTGCAGAAAGATGATGAGATTATCATTTCATATCTGGAGCACCACTCTAATATTGTCCCATGGCAGATGCTTTGTGAAAGGACAGGTGCAAAACTCCGTGTGATTCCTATTGATGAAAACGGAATTCTTCAGATGGATTATTTTGATCAGTTTCTAAATGAAAAAACGAAGGTTGTTTCTGTAAATCAGGTTTCCAATGCATTGGGGATTATAAACCCTGTTGAGGAGATTATTGCAAAGACAAGAAAAAATACTGATGCCTATATTGTTATTGACGGGGCGCAGTCTGCTCCGCATTTCAATATCGATGTTCAGAAGCTGGATTGTGATTTCTTTGTATTCTCAGGTCATAAAATGTATGCTCCTATGGGGACAGGTGTTTTATATGGAAAGCGTGAAATCCTGGAAGCTTTGCCGCCATTCCATGGAGGAGGGGAGATGATTGCGACATGTTCTTTCGAAGGAACCACTTATGCAGGTCTTCCATTCAAATATGAAGCGGGAACACCTAATGTAGGTGGAAATATTGCTTTAGGAGCCGCTGTTGACTTTATAAACAGGGTAGGTCATACCAATATTCAGAATCATGAAAACGTTTTATTGGAATATGCCCAGAGACAACTTTTGGAATTAGAGGGTATTAAGATTTATGGTGAAAAAGCAAAAAGAACCGGGGTTGTTTCCTTTAATCTTGAAGGAGTGGGGATTGCCTCTGATGTAGGGATGATCCTTGACAAAATGGGGATTGCTGTAAGAACAGGGCATCACTGTACACAGCCTATTATGGATTTCTTTAATATTGCAGGGACGGTAAGGGCTAGTTTTGCTGTTTATAATACTTTTGAAGAAATTGATATTTTAGTAGAAGGGGTTAAAAAAGCTCAGAGAATGTTGAGCTAACCAATACAATATTACTTATATAAATTAAAGCAGCTGTTAAGCTGCTTTTTTATTAGTCTATCGGAACGCAGTAACAATGCCCATCAATAATAACCTGGTAATAACCGATGGCACACTCAAGGCAGATTTCTCCTCCTGCCATAATGCTTTTCATTTTGCCTTTGTTTAGTTTTTTCATAGGATGTGATTTAAAGTGTTAATAATCAAATATAAATAAAATTAATAACAGGCCTCCGGAAAAATGAATTACAATAAAAAGCCCTGTTAACGGATAACAAGGCTATTATATTTTTTAAGAGAATAATCTTATAAATTCGGTTTCCAGTCTACTACAGCTCTGATGAATGCCTCAGCATTTTCTACAGGAACATTAGGAAGAATTCCGTGTCCTAAGTTTGCAATATATCTGTCTTTTCCGAAACGGTTGATCATTTCATTCACCATTTTTTTGATGGTTTCAGGAGTTGAATGAAGTCTTGCAGGATCAAAATTCCCCTGTAAAGTCATTGTATGATTAGTCAGCGTTCTTGCGAATTCCGGCTTAATAGTCCAGTCTACACCAAGTGCGGAAGCTTTAGACATAGTCATATCCTCCAAAGCAAACCAGCATCCTTTCCCAAATACTACCACATGAGTAAGCGGGCTTAATGCTTCAACAATCTGGTTGATATACTGCCATGAGAATTCCTGATAATCCGCAGGAGAAAGCATGCCTCCCCAGGAATCGAAAACCTGTACTGCAGAAACTCCTTTTTCTACTTTTCTTTTTAAATAAGCAATCGTAGTATCGGTAATTTTTTGCAGTAATAAATGAGCTGCTTCAGGCTGCTGGAAACAGAAAGATTTTGCAATATCAAACGCTTTACTTCCTTTTCCTTCTACACAGTAGCAAAGAATGGTCCACGGAGAACCCGCAAAACCGATCAGTGGAATCTCATTGTCCAGTTTCTGAAGAGTAAGCTCAATAGCATCAAAAACGTAACCTAAAGTATCATTCACATCCGGAGTTTCAATATTCTGAACCTGTTCCATCGTTCTGATAGGAGTATCTAACCATGGTCCAACGGATTCTTTCATTTTGAAATCAATTCCCATTGCCTGTGGAACTACCAGGATATCAGAAAACAGAATCGCGGCATCCAGAGGAAATCTGCGGATAGGCTGCAGAGTGATCTCAGCGGCAAGCTCAGGGGTCTGACATCTTGTAAAGAAATCATACTGATCTCTTAAAGCAATGAATTCCGGCAGATATCTTCCAGCCTGCCTCATCATCCAGACAGGAGGTCTTTCAACGGTTTCTCCGCGAAGTGCTTTTAAATATAGGTCGTTTTTAATCATAATCTTTTTAAATAATATTACCGGCAATATCCGATAACAGATATTCTAAATTATACTTCCGATTTCTTTTCTGATCAATGCAAAGATGGAGCTCAGCGTATTTTCTTCAGAAGTAAAAATTTCTTCCTGCGTATAATTTCTCAGCTCACCGGAAGTGGTCTCGCCAATGGAAAAAAGCGTCATTCCTTCCAGCGAATTTCGCTTTGCAAAACTACGAACTCCGCTCGGACTAAAAAATACCGCAGCATGATATTTTTCAGTTATTACAGGATTGATTTCCTCGGTATTGTAAATCGTAACTTTTTTGTATTTAATGTTTTGTAACGGAAGCTCATTATCGAGAACGTTGATGGCAAGATTGCCACAAAAATGAAGGAACTGCTCATGCTGGCATTTTCCGATAATAAACCTGGAAAGCGTTTCAGCATTTTTCAATACCTTAAATGTTCCGAAGCCATGTTTTCTTAACTCTCTTTTGGTCTTTTCGCCTACGCAATAGATCTTGTTGTAGTTTTTTGCAGTAAAATCCTCATTGGGTTTAAACCTGTTTTTAAAAAAAGATATAACACCATTGACGCTGGTGAAAATCAGAGAGTAATTTTTCAGATCAAAAGGACTGATCATGATAGGATTGGTCTTAATCACCTCAACACAGTCAACCAAAATATCCTCTCCTAATTCTTTGGATATAATAGATGGGTCTATATTTTTGGTAAATAAGATTTTCATGTCTGTAAAATTAAGAAGATGAAAGGAACGGGTAAGAATCTACAATCTGAAATATCAGATCTGGCTTTTGATTTCGGCCATTAATTCTTTTCCTCCGTTTTCAAGAACTACTTTTGCATACTTTTCCCCGAAATTCTCGGCTGGAGTATATACAAAGTTTTCATCTACAGCAATGCAGTTTTTCCCGTCCAGGGAGCAAAGTGCAGCTTTGAAGCGGATCTGATCGCCGATGATTTCTGCAAATGCTCCGATAGGTGCAGTACAGCCTCCTTCTAAAGTGCTTAGGAAATTTCTTTCAATTTCTACACAGATCTGAGTCTGCTGGTGATTGATCTGGCGTACAATTTCATTGATCTCCGGTTTGTTAGTATGTCCGGCTACGGAAATAACCCCTTGTGACGGAGCAGAAATCATTAATGGAAGCATCTCATAATCGATCTCCATTTTCATTCTTTTAATTCCTGCAAGAGACAGAATGGTTGCATCGAAATCTCCTTCCTCCAGTTTTTGAAGCCTGGTCTGAATATTTCCACGGATATCCGAAAATTCAGCAGTAGGATAATTTCTCAGCCAGAAAGCTCTTCTTCTCAAACTGCTGGTGGCCAGTTTAAGCTCATGGAATTCTTTATTCCTCGCAGATTCTTTTCTGATCAGAATGTCCTGAGGATAATCTCTTTCGAGGTAAGCGATCATCTCGATATTCTGAGGCAATTGGGTAGGTACATCTTTTAAGGAATGTACGGCAATATCAATTTCATCATTCAATAAGGCGATGTCAAGATCTCTTGTGAAAACCCCGGTAATTCCTAAAGAATAGAGTGGCTGATTAAGATTCTTATCGCCGGAAGAAACGATAGGAACAATTTCCGTTAAATAATTATTGTTCTGAAGGTGCCTCGCAACCTCTCTAGCCTGCCAAAGTGCAAGTGCGGAATTTCTCGTTCCGATTCTAATGCTTTTCATTGAATTCGTTGTTTGGTTGTTCAACTAATATTTCGTGCATTAATTTACTAATTTCTTCGGCTTTTAAAGGGTTATCGATGATATATTTTGCAAAACGGTTGGTGATTTTCTGGATCATTTTATCAGAAAGTTCCATATCCGTGATGTTTATGTATTTATTCTTTTTATAAAAATTATGCATTTCATTGCGTTCCATGTTCTTTAAAACGGCTTTGAAATGATGAATATTGGGTGCCAGCTTTCTCTTTTTCTCCCATTCAATGAAATCTTTCATCAGTTCCTTTATAATTTTTTCAGCTTTCGGGATTTCTTTTTCGCGCTGCTGAATGGTTTCCTGGATCTGTTTTGAAAGTTCATCTACATCAATCAGTGTTACGTTTTTATTTTCTGTAACATTCTTTTCAACGTTATGAGGGATGGAAAGATCTATGACAAGTGTTTCTTTTCCGTTCGGAAAATGTGACTGGTTGACAATAGGATGCTTGGCTCCTGTTGCTACAATAAGGATATCAGTATTTTTTAATTCCTGGTCAAAATCAGAATAATCAACATGAGGAATATTATATTTCTGGGAAATTTTTTCAGCTTTCTCCTGAGTTCTGTTGGCAATTTTAATTTTCGGCTGATAAACATGTTTTACCAGATTCTCAACCGTATTCTGTCCTATTTCGCCTACTCCTAAAAGAAGAATGTTTTTTTCAGCTATTCTTTTCTGGCTGTTCAGAATATAATGAACTGCTGCATAAGAAACAGATGCTGCTCCATTGGAAATGCCGGTTTCGTTTTTTATTCTTTTCGAAATCTGAATAGCCGCATTGATGGCTCTCTCCAGATAAGGATTTGAATTCTGTCTCTCTTTTTTGAAACGGTTGTATGCTTTTTTAATCTGCCCAATGATTTCAAAATCCCCGATAATCTGGCTTTCAAGTCCGGCTGCCACCCTGAAAAGATGAATCAGTGCTTCCTCTTTCGTAAGAATATTGGCAAACTGAAGAAAATCTGTAAGCTGTACTCCAATGGTTTTACAGTATTCTTCAGCAACTAAAAGATAATTGGGAGAAGTGGTGTAGATTTCAGTTCTGTTACAGGTGGAAACCACAAAAGCATCCCCAAGATCTTCCTGATGGACCCTGAAAACAAAGTTTTTGATGTTCTCATCAAAGAATGCAAACTTTCCTCTCGTTTCTACATCGGCTTTCTCGTAGCTTATTGAAAGCACGGCGAAATTTGACGTTTGATGAATGTTGGAATACTGTAACATAAGCAGTCGCAAATTTACAATTTTTTTAATTAATCATTCTCTGATAGTGTATATGATAATTATCGTAAAAAACTATAAAAGGGAATGCCGCAAAAGGCAAAACTGTAAATGGCAAAATCGCATATTGTGTAAAAGCTGTTACTGTTTTTAAGTTTTATTTCTGTCTTCATTGTTGTGCTTTCTCAGTCTTTTTACCCTTTTGCTATTTCGCTTTTCAGCCCTTTTAACACGCCATGAATTTTAGTTGAACTCAAAGTCTGTAAACCTCTAAACTGAAAGTTAATAAAGAATTATAAATTTTAATAAAATTTTAACCAAATTAAGTTGGTGGGAAATTTCTTTAGTAGTGTTAAATTTATATCTTTGTAAACTTAAAATCAGAAGAAAAATATGAGTTTATTTGATATGTTTACGCAAGAAATTGCGATAGACCTTGGAACTGCTAATACCCTAATCATCCATAATAATAAAATTGTTATAGATCAACCTTCAATTGTTGCAATTGAACGTTCATCGGGTAAGCCGATTGCGGTCGGAGAGCAGGCTAAACATATGCAGGGTAAAACTCACGAGGATATCAAAACCATCCGTCCTCTGAAAGATGGGGTTATTGCTGATTTCCATGCTTCTGAACACATGATTAAGGAGTTTATCAAAAAAATTCCTGGCATCAAAGGTAAATTCATTCAACCGGCATTACGAATTGTAATCTGTATCCCTTCTGGTATTACTGAAGTTGAAAAAAGAGCGGTAAGAGACTCTGCCCAGAAAGTAAATGCAAAAGAAGTAAGGCTTATTTATGAGCCGATGGCAGCGGCAATAGGAGTAGGAATAGATGTACAAAAGCCTGAAGGAAACATGATCATCGATATAGGCGGAGGTACTACGGAAATTGCTGTAGTAGCTTTAGGAGGTATCGTATGTGATAAATCTGTGAAAATTGCAGGAGACGTATTTACCAATGATATTGCTTATTACTTAAGAACTCACCATAACCTTTATATCGGGGAAAGAACAGCTGAAAGAATCAAGATTGAAGTAGGTTCTGCAGTAGAAGATCTTGATGTAGATATCGAGGACATCCCGGTACAGGGTAGAGACCTTATCACAGGGAAACCTAAAGAAATTATGGTTGGATACAAAGAGATTGCACGTGCATTAGACAAATCGATCATCAGAATCGAGGATGCCGTAATGGAAACCCTTTCTCTTACACCACCGGAACTGGCAGCTGATATTTACAAAACAGGTATTTATCTTGCCGGAGGAGGAGCGTTATTAAGAGGTCTTGCGGACAGAATCCACAAAAAAACAGGTCTGCCTGTATTTGTTGCTGAAGATCCGTTGAGAGCGGTAGTTCGCGGAACAGGTATTGCGCTTAAGAATATGGATAAGTTCAATTTCTTAATTAAATAATTTTAACTTTTTACGACTTTATATCTGAATGGGATTTTTGCTGAGATTATTTTCGAAGAATACTCTTTTCGTCTTCTTTATATTCCTGCAAATTATTGCTCTGGTTTTGATATTCTCAAGAAATGCCATGCAGAGATCCTGGATTGCAGGCCAAACGGCTGCGTTCAATTCATGGGTTTCCGGATATATTGATGAAGGAGTTTCTTATCTGAAGCTAAAACAGATCAATGAAGATCTTGTGGCCCAGAATAAAGCCCTTATGACTGAACTCTACGGAAAAGACGGGTCAAAGACTCCTGTTTTTAAAAGAGTTCATGATACCATTGGTGGTGGGCAGATTTATACTTTTGTTGATGGAGAAATTGTTTTCAACAGTATCAACAGAAGAAACAACTATTTTACAATCAACCGTGGCCGCAGAGACGGGGTCTTTCCTCAAATGGGGGTAATGGCGCCGAGAGGTATTGCGGGAATTGTAATCAATTCTACAGATAGCTATGCATTGGTTCAATCCGTTTTAAGTGTAAACAAGATCAGAATTAATGCAGCGCTTAAAAACTCAGGGTATTTTGGTACTTTAACATGGAACGGAGATAACTCAAGGGTAATGCACTTGGCAGATATTCCGAAATATGTTGCATTAAAAATAGGAGATACTGTTGTTACAGACGGTAAGTCTGCTATTTTCCCTAAGGGAGTGACCATTGGTACCATTGCAGGATACTCTGTGGACAACAAAACCGGCTTCTGGGACATTTCCGTGGAGCTGAGTGAAAAAATGGGAGCGTTGAATAAAGTGTATGTAGTGAAGAATCTTAAGAAAGCAGAAGTGCAGAAGATTCAGGACACTATGCAGGCTGTAATAAAAAAAGAAAATGATTAGCAGAACTTTATTTACAGATATATTGATCATGATCTTTCTTGTTGCATTACAGATTTTTGTACTCAACAGGATTACACTTTTCGGGAAATATACGCCGGTATTATATCCCGTGTTCGTTATGTTCTATCCTTTTTTCAGAAATAAATTTCAGTTCCTGGCATTGAGCTTTTTAATAGGGCTGTCTATCGACGGTTTTCTTTATTCATGGGGAATCAATGCATTTGCAACAACGTTAATTGCTTACTTCAGAACGTTGATCTTCAGGACTTCCACAGATACGTCTACAGACTTTTTCTCATTTCAGTCCCTTCAGTGGGCGCAGTTTTTGCTGTTTTTATTTTCAAGTATTTTCCTGCATCAGCTTTTAGTACAGTATATTGAATTCTTTAAGTTTAGCCGGTTTTTTGAAATATTATTTAATGTGTTGGTAACAAGTGTAATTTCATTTATCTTTATAGTCATCTACGCATTAATATTTAAAATCAAACAAAAAGTTTGAACACACGTTATTTAAAAAT
>NZ_JAYSDT010000078.1:0-10122 GCF_041914225.1 Chryseobacterium sp. | reverse complement strand
CGACCCTCTGGGTGTAAACCAGATGCTCTGAACCAACTGAGCTAAGAACCCTCTAGACTTGTTCTCTTGTTTAGAGTGGTGCAAATATACGACTTATTCTTTAATCTCCAAATTTTTTTCTAAAAAATCTCCCACTACAAAGTTGCTTCCGCCAATAAAAATCATTTCTTCATTTGTACAGCGTTCTTTTGCAGACAGATACGCTTCCTGTACGGAATCAAAAATTTTATAAAAAATTTTCGCCTCCTGAAGCAGGTTTTCGTAATCTTTGGGATGTCTTCCCCTGTTGATGGATGGTTTTGCGAAATAGAACTCAGAATTTTCAGGAAGTAATTTCATCACGTCATCTATTTTTTTGTCATTTACAAACCCCAAAATGATATGCTTGTGACGGTCAATTGAATTTAATTGTGAAAAAACATACTCTAAACCTGCCTGATTATGTCCCGTATCGCAAATTGTAAGTGGATTTTGTGAAAACTCAAACCAACGGCCGATAAATCCCGTATTCTGGTGAACGTGGAGCAGTCCGTTTTCAAGATCTTTATCAGAAATACTTACTCCGAGTTTTTTTAACTCTTCTACAGCTGCCAAAACAACCCTGATATTTTTTTTCTGATAATCTCCTTTCAGGTCAGAAGAAAGATTAGCATCAATAGAAGTAGCATCTATAAACGGAGCACTTTCTTTAGCCGCTTTTTCCCTGATGATATTTTTCACCACCTCACTATCGTCCCCTGAAATAACAGGAATTTTGTTTTTTATAATCCCGGCCTTCTCAGCTGCGATTTCTTCAATGGTATCACCCAGAATATTCTGATGATCCAGCTGTACATTGGTAATAGCCGAAATCAAAGGGGTAATGATATTTGTAGAATCCAGTCTTCCTCCCAATCCGACTTCAATAATGGCAAAATCTACCTGCTGCTGGTAAAAATATTCAAAAGCCATAATGGTGGTAAACTCAAAAAAAGAAGGACGGATGTCTTCAGGAAGTTGTTTTAATTTCTGAATAAAATCAAAGACAAATTCTTTATCACAGTTTTTCCCATTGACCTTAATACGTTCTGTAAAATCGATCAGGTGGGGAGAATTGTATAATCCTGTTTTATAACCGGCTTCCTGAAGAACCGATGCCAGCATATTGCTTGAAGAACCTTTACCATTGGTACCACCAATATGAATACATTTGATTTTATCCTGAGGGTTTCCAAAGAAAGCACAAAGTTTTGTAATATTATCAAGCCCGGGTTTATAAGCCTTCTGCCCATCTATCTGATAGTTGGGCATCTGTACGAAAAGCCAGTCGATAGCTTCCTGATATTGTTCGTTTGTCATAGTGCAAAATTCCCAAAAGTTTTTTTAAAATAAAATATAATTTTTCAATCTGTAACTTTTTTATATTTAATTCGTCTAATATTGAAAAATCTTAATATGAAATCGCTGTGATTTATAGGTTACAGTACTGAATGAAGATGACACGATTCCATATGACCATTAAAAACAAATAAACATATACATATGAAAAAAGTTTGGATCATCGTTTTTGGATTAGGTTATCTGGGTTTAAGCGCTCAGAAGAAATGGTCCTTAAAAGAATGTGTAAGCTATGCAGTGGAGCATAATCTTCAGGTTATCCAAAATCAGTATAACAAACAAAATCAGGAATATAATCTTAAAGCAGCCCAGAAAGAATATTTGCCTTCTGTATCGGGGAGTATGACGAATGGGGTGAGTTTCGGACAAGGGTCATTAGGAGCCGGAAGTTTTAGAAACGATAGATTCAATAACAGTGTTGGTCTGGGGGCTGATATTTTACTTTATAATAATGGAAGATTAGAGAAGAATGTAAGAAAAGCCCAGTTTGATGTAGAAGCAAGCCAATATGACATTGAAACCATTAAAAATGATATTTCTCTTCAGATTGCTCAGCAGTATCTGACAGCCTTACTGAATAAGGAGATCGTTAAGATCTCTCAGAGTGCTGTGGATAATGCCCAGAAACAGTTTGACAGAGCTAAAATCACAACTCAGGTTGGAACAACTGCACAGACGGTTTTAGCAGAGGCTGAAGCTGCGCTGGCAAGAGAAAAACAAAATCTTAAAACAGCAGAAGTAAATGTTGGACGTGCTTTGTTTGCCATCGCTCAGCTTTTACAACTGTCAGACTATAAGGGGTTTGATGTGGAGGATGTGAATGTTCCTGAAAAGCTTGATTTACAGCTTAATTCCGTAGATGAAGTGCTTACAACCGCATATGAGATACAACCTCAGATTAAAGCCGCAGAAAGCAGAATAAGATCTGCGGAAGCACAAACTGAAGTAACCAAAACAGCCTTCTGGCCTACATTAACAGCCAGTGCTGGTCTTAACACTTTCTATAACAGGCAATTTGATCCTATGCCAGGTACTGTGCAGGGAACTTTTTTTGAACAATATAAAGATCAGTTCGGACAAAATGTGGGGTTGTCCCTTAATATCCCTATTTTTAACAAAGGGAAAACAAAATTACAGGTAGAACAGTCCAAAATAAACGAAAGTATTGCCAAAAATACGTTGGAGCAGCAGAAGCAGACTGTAAGGCAGAATGTACAGAAAGCTCAGTTTGATGCTGATGCCAATTATGAAACCTACCTGGCCGCAGTAGAAGCTGAAAAAAGCTCTAAACTGGCTCTTGATTTTGCTGATAAAAGTTATGCCGCCGGCAGAACAACCATCTATGACGTAAACGTGGCAAGAAATAATTATGCTAATGCACAGGGATCAGTAGCGCAGGCAAAATATAATTACCTTTTTAGTCTTAAACTATTGAATTTCTATGCAGGAATTCCATTAAGTTTGTAAAATGCCAATTCAATCTTTAGAAAAATACTTACCTCAAAATACACTTAAATATTTAAGAATCTGGTTTGCAGATTATTATATACATATAAAAGTTACAAGAAACAGGAATTCAAAACTGGGAGATTACAGAAAGCTTCCGGATAATTCACATGAAATTACGGTAAACTCTACACTTACTCCACAACTTTTTTTCTTTGTGCTGACTCATGAATTGGCCCATCTGATTGCGTTCGAAAAATACGGCAGAAGAATCTCTCCTCACGGGAATGAGTGGAAGGAAACCTTCAGGAATATGCTTCTGGAAAGCCTAGAAATCTATGATGAAGAGCTTAAGCCCATCATCATCAAATTTTCAAAATCACCCAAGGCAAATTTCATGGCCAGCCCCGAACTGGTAAGATATTTTCATACTGAAAAACAAGATGATACCCTTCAGTTTATTGAGGAACTTAAAAAGGGAGAATTTTTTATCTATCGCAACGAAAAGTATTTATTGGAAGGTCTGGTTAAAAAAAACTATCTTTGTAAGAACCTGGCTACTGGAAGGAAGTATTCTTTCAAGCCTTTAGCGAGGGTAGAAAAATGTAGCTAAGAATGTTAAATTCAGATAGATATTGCGTTATAATGGCGGGAGGAATCGGGAGCCGGTTCTGGCCGATGAGTACGCAAAAATTTCCAAAACAGTTTCAGGATATTTTAGGAACCGGGCGCACTATGATTCAGCAGACCTATGACAGAATCAGCAAGGTAATTCCTAAAGAACAGATATTCGTGATTACGAATAAAGAGTATGTTTCTGTTTCCCATCAGCAGCTTCCGGAGATTCCTGAAGAAAATATTGTGGGTGAGCCGCTTATGAAGAATACAGCAGCCTGCAACCTGTATATGGCCAACAAAATTGCTGAGATCAATCCGGATGCAACAATGATTGTATTGCCGGCAGATCACTTGATTCTTAAAGAGGATGTGTTTTTGGAGAAAGTGGAGCTGGCATTTGAGCTAGCGTCAAAAAATGACTATCTGGTAACATTGGGGATTACTCCGACAAGACCTGATACAGGCTATGGTTACATTCAGTTTGTAGAAAAAAAAGGTTCTGAATACTTTAAAGTGAAAACATTCACAGAAAAGCCCATCCTTGAAATTGCCCAGAGCTTTCTGGAAAGTGGTGATTTCCTTTGGAATGCAGGAATTTTTGTGTGGAATGTGAAAAGTATTCACCACGCCTTTGATCTTTATCTTCCTGAAATGATGCAGCATTTTATGGCTTGTGAGTATAATTCAGAAAAAGAAAACAGCTGTATTGAAACCATTTATCCAAAAGTTCAGAAAATTTCTATTGATAACGGGATCCTGGAAAAGGCAAAAAATGTATATGTGATTCCTTCAGATTTAGGATGGAGCGATCTTGGTACATGGACATCCGTATATGAAAATACAGAAAAAGATAAAGACGGAAACGCTGTAAAGCTGAAACATTTACTTTCTTATAATTCAAAAGGAAATATCATCCGCCTGAAGAATAATAATAAAGCCGTAATTATTGATGGGCTTGAAAATTATATTGTTGTAGATACGGATAAGGCGCTTCTCATCTGTCCGAGAGATAATGACCAGCTTATCAAAGATTATGTTCTTGATTTAAAAAACTTTAAGAAAGGCGAGAAGTTCATGTAATATTTGGTATATTTTCTGCTGATTTTTAAATTATGATTAAAACTGCAACCCGATTTACAATTCTTACATTCCTGCTTTTGGGAATCTCAATATACGCTCAGGAGAAGAAAAAATTTTCGAGCATTCCTGCTATTTTGCAGCAGATCAATCCAGGCAGCAGGGTAGATTCCTGGGTGTTGGTATACAACAGCTATGGGAAAGGAGAGGAGATAAAGACTTCGGGTAAGGTGAATTATACTCCTCAGTTCTCAGGATTCAATCTTTTTCCCAGTGAAGACAGTTTTTATTACATTGCCTATTCAGAAGGAGGTAAGGTAAGCTATGTTACCGATGCCGAAGGATTAAAAAAGTTTGTAGACAGAATTGATAATGCCCAGGAAGCAGCAGTTATATTAGCCGCAGACGGATACATGGTAGATGAAGAGTTTAAGGACCTTGCAGGTAATTACCATGAAGATCAATCGAATTACTATCTGGATCTTGGGAAGCTTACTTCAAAGGAATGTCCTTATCAGAAAACACATTATACAGTAACGGTAAGCAAATCTACAGGTGCCGTAAGTAATGTAAAAGATAATGGAACCTATATTGAGCTTTACAATAAAAAATGTGCTAATAACCCGAGACTTTTAAAAATCGAAAAAAAAGAAGAACCAAAGAAAGATGAGCCCAAAAAAACATCCAAGCGCAGATAATACCTATGAGACTGAGCGATTAATCCTTCGCCCTATGTCCCGTGACGACAAAGATTTTATCTTTGAGCTTTACAACAGGCCTAAATTCATTCAGCATATCGGTAACCGCAATGTTAATTCCATTGAAGACGCTGAAAATTATATCCTGACCAGATTTGCCCCACAGATTGAAAGACTGGGATTTGGAAATTATCTTTTAGTGACCAAAGAAGGAAATGAAAAAGTAGGAGCAGTAGGAATTTTTGAAAGGGAAGGCCTGGATATTGTAGATATAGGATATTCTCTGTTGGAGGAATTCGAAGGAAAAGGCTATGCTTTTGAAGCCGCTCAGAAAGTTAAATCTATAGTGATGGATGAGTTCGGATTAACAAAAATATCCGCGATTATTTCAAAGGATAATATTTCTTCCCAAAAGCTCATTGAAAAGCTGGGATTGAGGTTTAAAAAACATGTTATACTTCCAGGCGAAACTGAAGAACTCAATTATTACGAAACCGAATAAGATCAATTATAAAAATATTTTCACAAATAGGACAGATACATAATTGTGCTATTTGTGAAAATATTCGTGATATCTGTGTTTAAAAAAGTTATCCTTCCAGAATCTGCTCAGCAGCAGTTTTTGACGTCACTTTTTCAATCACTCTTGTGCAAATGCCATTTTCGTCAAAAATAAAAGTAGTTCTTACAATTCCCATATACGTTTTTCCAAACGTCTTTTTCTCCTGCCATACCCCGAATTTTTCAATGATATCACGGTTTTCATCCGCAATAAGATCATAAGGGAAAGCAAATTTGCTATGGAAATTTTTCTGCTTTTTTACAGAATCACCACTTACTCCCAATAGCTGGAATCCTGCTTTTTTAAGCCTCGAATAATTATCGCTCAGATTGCAGGCTTCTACCGTACAGGTGGGTGTATTCGCTTGCGGATAGAAGAAAACTACCAGTTTTTTTCCGGTTAACTTTGATGAGGTTACCGTTTCTCCGTCTTGATTGATTCCTTCAAATTCAGGTAATTTATCTCCAACTTTCAGCATAATGATTTAATTTTGTTCAAATTTAAGGGTTACATGACAAAAAAACAAAGAGCTGAGATCGTTCAGAGAGAATTGGATAAATTATATCCCACAACGCCTATTCCGCTGGATCATACAGATCCTTATACGTTAATGGTGGCTGTAGCGCTTTCTGCACAGACCACAGATAGAAAAGTAAACCAGGTGACACCTGACCTTTTCGCCGTGGCAGGAACTCCACAGAGAATGGCCAAGCTGGAAGAATTTGAGATCAAGGAATTAATTAAAGAAATAGGACTGTCCAATACCAAAGCCAAAAACCTTAAAAGAATGGCAGAACTTCTGCTGGAGCGTCATAATGGTATTGTTCCACAGACTTATGAAGAATTGGAAGCCCTTCCGGGCGTAGGGCACAAAACCGCTTCGGTAGTAATGAGCCAGGGATTCGGATTTCCTGCTTTTCCGGTAGATACGCATATTCATCGTCTGATGACACAGTGGAAACTTACGTCAGGAAAAAACGTTGTCGAAACAGAGCGTGATGCCAAGAAATTATTCCCTGAAGAAGTATGGAATAAGCTCCATCTTCAGATCATTTTCTATGGAAGAGAGTATTCTCCGGCAAGAGGTAAAGGAGAAAAAGATTTTATTACTAAAATGTTATTTGAGAAATAACTTGCCTTATTTTAACGCTAAGATCGCAAGTACTTATGATAATTTAGATTGAAAAAGTTCGCAAGGGCACTTCGTTGAGCAAAGGCAATATTTTCTTAGCTAAGTGAAATGCCCTTGCGAACTAATAGAAAACGCAACAATTGCTTTGTGATCGCTGCGTTATTTGAGTTTTTTATGGATGGATTAAATGTCCAATAACCTTCTGTGATAATTGATCTGTCCCAAATGATAGTCAAGATGGGCAAGCAGATGGATCAGAAAGTAATCGGTTGTCATAGCACTTTCAAAAACAACCAATGGATATTCTTTTTTCAGATCCTCGTCAGACAATTGGGAAAGCGTTGAATCTATCATTGCTGCAGTGGCTGTAACCTTTTCAATAAGTTCCGCCTTCGGGATATCTTTTAAGGAAAATTCCAGGTCACGCTGTCTGACGTACCCTGTATTTCCGAGGTGTGTTCCAAGAAAATGATTGAGATTTCCAACAAGATGAAGTGTCAGATTACCCGCAGAATTGGCGATGCTTTTATCCGTTTTCCAAAGGTTTTCTTCGTTTTGATAGGCTTCTATCTCTGTTTTCAGTTTATTTAAATCTCTGCTGTAAAGAGATCTGAGGCTTTCTGTGATCATATCAATTATTGTATTATGGTTTTAAAATATCCTTTAAAGTGTTTATCAACTAAACTATCAATACTGCATTTATAATCTATAAAACCATAAATGCTATCATTTTTGTTGAATTTGTTACTGTTTAGAGTCAATTTTTGGCTAAAAACTTTAGATTTTATGAATTTTTCTTCGCTTTTTAATGTTTTGGGGTCAATATCTTTGATGTAAAACTGATTTTTAAAAACTTTAATCAAAATTCCGTTGCCAAAATATCCGTTATTGTTATTCAATTTTATGGTAAGAGTATCGTTCTGATATTGAGCTTTGCATTTATAATCATCGAATAAAAACGTTCCTTTACGAAAGCCATCCGAATAACTTGCAGACTGAATAATATGGGCTGTTCTTGTTTTGCTTTCAACAATTTCACTATTGTAAAGCTTCAGTTCCGGATATTTAGAGAGAAGTATAATAGTATCATTATCAGGCAGGTTGGTGTCCACAGTAAAATTTTCGAAATTCAGTTCCTTTTGGCAACTCAAAACCATCAGTAAAATACCTGAAAAAAATAAAAATAGTTTCATTGAAACTATTTTTGCTTTTGAGCCCAAAGCTCCATTTTCCTGTTCAGAACATCCAGAGGAAGGCATCCTTGACTTAATACTTCATCATGGAAGCTTGCCAGATTGAATTTGTTCCCAAGCTCTTTCTGATATTTTTCTCTCAGCTCACGGATTCTTAAAGAGCCTATTTTGTAGCCTAAAGCCTGCCCCGGCATTGCCATATACCTCTCAACTTCTGCAGTGGCAGATCCTTCGTCATATGAAATATTGCTTAAGAAATATCTGATCGCTTCTTCTCTTGACATTTTTCCGGTATGAAGCCCTGTATCTACAACAAGTCTTACCGCTCTCAGCATCTGATCGCTTAAATAGCCCATTTTCTGGTAAGGATCTGTGTACAAACCGAATTCGGGGCCTAATGTTTCACAATAGTGCGCCCATCCTTCGCCATAAGCTCCGAACCATCCGAATCTCATGAATTTAGGAAGCTTTGTATTTTCCTGTTGAAGAGACATCTGATAGTGATGCCCTGGGATGGCCTCATGAAGGAAAAGAGACTCCATCCCTGAAGTAACATTGAATTTGGAAGGATCCGGAAGCGGGACATAAAATATACCCGGTCTTTTACCATCCGGAGTTCCCGGCATATATTCTGCGCTGGCACTTGCTTCTCTGAACTTCTCTGTCTGTCTGATCTCAAACTTTGTTTTTGGCGTTACATTAAACATTGTTTTCAGCTTCGGAGTGATTTTCGTTAAAATGCCGTTAAATGCATGTAAAACTTCCTTGGAAGTCTTATAAGGCATCGCCTTTGGATCCGTTTTTACAAAGGTGATGAATTCTTCCAGAGTTCCGGTAAAACCCACCTGCTGTTTTACTTTTTCCATTTCCGCACGTAGCATAGCTACCTGCTGCAACCCAATTTTATTGATCTCTTCAGGAGATTTTTTGGTAGTGGTCCAGCTTTTTACATAATAGCTGTAAATCTCATTACCGTTAGGAAGACTGTTGTATCCATCTGTATCTCTTGCTTTTGGAAGATATTCTTTTTCCAGGAACGTTCCCATTTTAATATAGGCCGGGATAATCTTTTTCGCAATGGCATCTTTGTAAAGTGCTGAAAATTTATCCTTCTGAGCCTGGGTGAAGTTTTTAGGAAAATTTCTGATCGGACCGTAGAAAATATTCTTTTCCATGTCAGAAGTTGTGATTTCCTCGGCTTTCATCTGAGGAATCATTTTAACAACCAGCTTTTTAGGAAGAACCATTTTATTAGTCATCCCTTCACGGAAATTGTCTGCAGCAGCATCCATCCATTCCGGGAATTTTTCCATTCTTTTCAGCCAGTCACTGTAATCTTTTTCCGTTTTAAAAGGCTGGTTACCCTGTCCACTTCCATACAAAGGAAAAGTAAGCGGAAGCCCGCCAAACTGGGTAAAAGGTATATATTCAGGATGATAGGCATAGGCCTCAATCTTGTCTTTTAAAGTGTAATCCAAAACATCATATACCACTTTATCTTCATCAGAAAGGGTTTTGTAATCTACATGTTCCAGCTGTTTCTGGACGGAATTGTAGAATGCTATTTCTCCTGAGATAAAATCTTTATCGATATTAATAGGAAGCTGGTCATTATACCTCGTATCTCCCTGTGCTGTAGCGTCCATCGGATATAGCTTAAGATACTGCTCATAATAGTTGGAAGCAATAGAGTCCAGATTGCTGGGAGTCACTTTTGTAAGGGGAGAATCCGATTTTTTGCAGGAAGCAAGACCTATCATCAGTCCTAGTCCAAGAATACCTTTTGATAAAATGTTTTTCATTTTCAGAATCTTTATGAAAACAAAAGTAAGTATTATTGGGATATTCAGGCTTATGGTATGCATTGATTTTAAAAATTTATTTTTAAAATCCTTTTAACTTTGAATCAATTTTCTATCTTTGTCTAAAACGTTTAACAATCATATTATTACAGTTCTTTTTTAAGAAAAAATGAAAGGGATTTTAAAAATTTACCATCCGGACGAAACGCTAAAATAC
>NZ_JAYSDT010000077.1:0-10204 GCF_041914225.1 Chryseobacterium sp. | reverse complement strand
TAATATTAAAAATTATGAACAAGTCTGAATTAATCGACGCAATCGCAAAAGATGCAGGTATCACTAAAGTTGCAGCTAAAGCTGCTTTAGAATCTTTCATTGGTAACGTAACTACAACATTAAAGAAAAAAGACGGAAAAGTTTCTTTAGTAGGTTTCGGTACTTTCTCAGTAGCTGAGAGAGCAGCAAGACAAGGTATTAACCCTGCAACTAAAAAACCGATCAAGATCGCTGCTAAAAAAGTTGCTAAATTCAAGGCTGGAGCTGATTTATCAAATGCAGTTTCAGGTGCTAAGAAAAAATAATCATTCAGATTACAAAAAATTCAGGGCTGTTTCCAGGAAACAGCCTTTTTTATTTCTATAAATGGTGCCGGGAATTAAACCGTTAAGTCTTTTAAGCGTTTAAGATTATATAAGTTTTGGCTGAAGCCTTACCGCTATGCACAAATAATAAGCGGGCTAAAGCCCGCTTCTATTGATATATCAGAATATCTATTTAACCATCTAAGTTTCTTATTAAAAGACTCTATCAGCTACCTCTAACTTCTAACCTCTGATTCTCATTATGGAGCCAATCTTGAAATTTTCCAGTCCAGATCTTCCAGCTGGTAGATGATCCTGTCATGAAGACGGTTGGGTCTTCCCTGCCAGAACTCAATTTCATAAGGTCTTGCCAGATATCCGCCCCAGTTGGCCGGCCGCGGAACTTCAGTGTTTTCGAATTCTTTTTCCAGCTCTTTTAACTTATCTTCCAGAAACTCTCTGTTGGGAATAACCTGGCTCTGCGGGGAAACAACAGCTCCTAACTGGCTTCCTTTCGGTCTTGAATGAAAATAACCATCACTTAAATTTTCGGCTACCTTCTCAAGATCTGCTTTGATAATGATCTGACGTTCCAGATTAGGCCAGAAAAAGTGCAGGCATGCTTTATGGTTGTTCTCTATTGCTTTTCCTTTTCTGCTGTTATAATTGGTGTAAAAAATAAACCCTTCATGGGTATATGCTTTCAGAAGGACCATTCTTGTTCTCGGACACCCGTCTTCTTCCACTGTAGAAACCGCCATAGCATTAGCTTCTGAGATCACCGGGCTCTCATTAGCCTCCAAAAACCAGTCTCTGAACTGTTCAATTGGATTTTGTTTGATCTCACTTTCAATAAGTTGGGATTTCTCGTACACTTTTCTTTTGTCGTGCAGGTTTTCCATAAATATTTTTTATTAAATTTGAGTATGAATCACTCATACAAAGGTAAAATATTAATCTCGACACCTGACATCTCCGGCGATATTTTTTCAAGATCGGTAGTATTGGTTATTGAACACAATGAAAGTGGTGCATTTGGTTTGATATTGAATAAAAAGAACAGCCAGATGAGTAGCAAATTCAAAGATTTTTTTGACTTTAAAATTGAGGTCTACGACGGAGGACCAGTAGAAAATGATAAAGTCTTTTTTATTGTAAAAGGTAAAAGAGTCACTGAGATCTATACTGATATCACCGATGAATATTATCTTACAGAAGATATTGAGCGTATCATTAATGCTGTTTTAAGCAGCGAACTGAATATTGAGCATATCAAAATATTTTCAGGATATTCCGGATGGTCTCCTAACCAGCTGGACACAGAAGTTCAAAGGAAAATGTGGACGGTAGTGGATGTTTATAACCTTGACTATACGCTTCCCAATGATCAGACACTCTGGAAATCTATCATGCAGAATCTTGGGGGAGAATTCCTTCTCTGGGCCAATTCTCCTGAAGACATTTCATTAAACTAAACCGTATATTTTTCGTATCAATCTGATAATTAACAAACTTTAAGATTCTTTTAACCAATTTTAAAGAAAGTTTTTCCGTTCTTTGAAAAACTAAAATCACTGATATGAAAGGTATTACATTACTTGCTTTATCAATATTTTCTACAGCTTTTTTATCATTTACCCCTATCAACAAAAAATACATTGTCATTGATGCCGGTCATGGCGGAAATGATTTTGGGGCTACTTATGGTGAAATTCTGGAAAAAAATATTTCGCTAAGTGTTGCTAAAGAAATCCAGAAGATCAATGAAAGCCAGGATAAATACGAAATCATTCTGACCAGAGATTCCGATAGTTTCCCTACTCTTGCCGAGAGAACAGATCAGATCAATAAACTGAACCCTGAAATGGTTATTTCCCTTCACGTTAACAGCTCGCCTCAAAAAGAGAGAACTGACAACGGATTTGAAGTGTATGTTCAGAATTCTGATGTTTCAAAGGAACTGGCCGGAAAAATTTACAAAAAATTCAATGCCCGCAAAATTGAAGAGCGCAATCTTCACATATTAAGAGAAACCAAGGCACCTGCCGTATTGGTTGAACTTGGTTTTATCAATAATTCTGATAACAGGAATTATATTACCAGTGAAAAGGGGCAAAAAGAAATCGCACAGAAATTTGTTGAGATCATCAACGAATATTAAATAAAAAGAAACAATTTCTGATTTACTCAGAATAAAACCCGGTAAAGGACTTCTGGAACTTTGTTGTTTACCGGGTTTGTCAATTTTTTACTGATGAAAACTTTTCTTCCAGCTTTCTACCAATTCTGAGAAACGGGAGGTTTCAAAAGTCTTATTTCTTATCTTACCTACAGAAAACATACCTTTCTCGTCAGAAATCATTAAAATTTCTTCAGCTTTCTGAGATTCAAATGCAATAATCTCGTGTTCCTGGATATCTGCAAGGTTATTCTTATGCAAAAAAGTAACAAAATTTTCCATCAAAGGAGAAATGTACGATCCTTCGGTCTGCTTTGGAACTTTGATCACATCACCTTCTAAAAAAAGAAGATTTCCCGCTGTGGTACGTGCAATCCTTTTGTTTGGGTTCAGAAGTATCACGTCGTCAAGATCATTTTCCTGGGCATAAATTGCTCCGTAAATATTTTCCGGACAGTGAACCCGGATATTGCTCAAAAGGTTGTTATTGACATTAATTTCCTTAATCAGGTCCAGCTCCAGAGGTCTTTGGTGTACAGCCAACACATCAGCCATCTCCGTAACTTCGTAAAAATAGGAAACAGAAGATTTCGCCAATGTCACTCCGTCATTATTTCTGAACACCTGGAAATTAATAATTCCGTTAGCTACTCCTTTACCTTCAATAATATCTTTTTGAAAAAGTGTCTGGAAAAACTCCAGTGTGTAAGTTAAAGGAATATTCATTCTCATCTTTCTCATGGAAGCCATCAGGAAAAAATAGCATTCTTCGTCCATGATCAATCCACCATTTCTCACAAAGAAAGAAACCTTCACTGAGTCTCCCCAAAGAAAAGCTCTGTTCTTTACATTTAATTCGTCTGATATAAAATATTGATTTTCCAATTTTTAATGTGATTTATTTACAAAAAAATAATGAACGATAAATCGTTCATCAGTTTTATCATTTAATAGAGTCCAGCATTATGCTGCCCCTAATTTTATTCTGAGGTTTTCAATAAGATTTTCCCAATACATTGCGTTTTCGTCTTCATCACCATCTTCACAGAAGTCTGTAATATTAAGAGACAGATCTTCTGTAATATCATCTATCACGATAGTCATTTCAAAGAAGTTTTTAGTTCCTTCATCTTCTTCCCATCTGAAACGCACGAAACCTTCAGGCTTATATCTGATTAAAGTGGCCTTCTCAGCAGGTCCTCCGCCCCAGCTAAAAAAGAAATCATCGCCTTTTTCTGTTACCTCATCCGCAAACCATTCAGACAATCCCTCTGCAGTCGCCAGATATTCATATAAAATCTCTGATAAACAGTGCATTGGAAATTCGTAATGGACTTTATGTTTCGCCATATAATCTTTGTTTTATCGTCCCGCAATATATAAATTAATTTTTTTATTACGCAAAAAAACAATTACTTTTTTATAGAATCAGCATGATATTTATCACGGGTTTTACATCTTTATTGGGACGGGTTTTGAGGCTTAAAAACTGCCATGCGAAACATAAAAAAACTCTCCTTTTCGGAGAGATTTTTATTTAATTTTCATTCAGTATGTCAAGAATAATCTGGCATCCTTCTCTGATTTCGTCCATGGATAATGTAAGAGGCGGAGAGATTCTCAGGTACTCATTTCTGTATAGCTGCCAGAAAATAATAAGTCCTCTTTCCATACATTTTTTGGCTACTTCGAGAGTATATTCAGGAGTTCCGAGATTGACAGCCAGCATCAAGCCTTTACCGTTGATATTTTTGATTTTCGGATGAACCAAAAGTTCTCTGAACAGTTTTTCTTTTTCATCCACTTCGTTCATCAGTCCGCTATCCAGAACTTCTTTTAACGTTGCATAGCTTGCCGCTGCAATCAGAGGGTTTCCACCAAAGGTAGTAATATGCCCAAGCTTTGGTGAATGTGAAAGGGTCTCCATAATTTCTCTGGAACTCATAAAAGCGCCCACAGGAACTCCTCCTCCCATTCCTTTTCCCATTACCAGAATATCCGGAACAATTCCAAAGTGTTCAAAAGAGAACAGTTTCCCTGTTCTTCCGAATCCGGGTTGTATTTCATCCAGAATCAACAGCGCTCCTACTTCTTCACATCTTCTTTTTAATCTGATCAGATAGTCCTGAGAAGGAACCAAAAATCCTGCTGCTCCCTGGACTGTTTCCAGGATTACACATGCGGTTTTCTCCGTGATTTTATCAAGATCTTCTACGTTATTAAATTCAATAAAAGAAACCATCGGCAGCAAAGGGCGGAATTCTCTTTTATGGGTTTCATTTCCTGAAACACTTAAAGCACCATGGGTATTTCCGTGATAGGAGTTTTTAAAGGAAACGATTTCTTCTCTTCCTGTATATCTTTTTGCCAGCTTCAAACTTCCGTCAATAGCTTCTGCACCACTGTTTACAAGATATGTTACCTCCAGAGGGTCAGGAGTAGCTTCAGCAAGCAATCTGCATAATGCTACAGGCTTTTCCTGCGCATATTCACCATACACCATTACGTGAAGATACTTATCGGTCTGCTCTTTAATTGCATCTACAATTTTAGGATGTGAATGTCCCAGCGTATTGGCAGAAACTCCTGCCACAAAGTCAAGATATTTCTTTCCGTCTGTACCATAAATATAGCTTCCTGCCGCTTTCTCCACTTCGAAACCTGCAGCAAACTTTGTGGTTTGTGCCTGATATATAAAAAAATCTTTTTGCATGTCCAGAAAATATTTTATGAAAGTCTAAATCAGTTATCTTCTTTAGAATCTTTTTTTATTTTTATTTTAGATGTATTGTTGTAATCAAAATCAGAAAGTTCATCAAGTTCAGTCTTAATTTTCTGTTTCCAATCCTCAAGTTTTTGAGCGTTAAGACCGTAATTGGTTTCACTGTCTAATAAACCCTGAGCTTTTATATATTCAGCTGTCAGACTGTTAAACATTTCATTGGCATAAGCAAAACCCTTCCAAATAGTATTTTTATGGATAAGAAGATCTTTACGCATTCTTCGGGCATACACTTCAGCCAAATCAAAGTTGACTTGCTGATAATCGATCATTGCCGGAATATTGCTGGCATCTGGGTTTATTGATGAAGCATTACTGGAAAATTTGTTGATAATCTTCCTGTTAAAATTATTACTCAATGCGTTATAGCCCCTTAACTGATATGAAAAACTAATTGCTGATTTGATTGAGATATGCTCATTGTGAGTAACTAATTTATAATCTTCTTTCCGCAATTTTCTTTCTTTACTCCATACAAATTCATCCGGTTGTAAATCTTGTGAAAAAAACATCAATGGAAAAAATAATAACAGCAACAGTATTTTTTTCATAATTATTATTTTCTTGTTCGCTTAGGCTTTTTAGCTTCTTCTTTAGCTTTTTCGTCATCAATTGCTTTCTGAGCTTTATCGAAGAGCTCGTTATCAGCAGTATATTGTATTTCTTCGTTGTTCGGGCTGTCTACAAGGATATCCTGCCATTTTCTGATCCTGTCTCTGGTATTCCAGTTAAAGTCCGGGAATTTCCTTTTTGAAGGCTCTATCATACTCATCGGATAGGTATCTGAAGCCGCTCCTATACTACATGAAATAATCTGTAATGCTCTTTCTTCAAATAATGCTCCGATAATTCCGCAGGTAGAAAGCGTAATCCCTATCCTTTCCGGCTTTTTGGTTTCCTGATCGGTATCATCCACATATACGATAGATTGGGCGTTTCCTACAACTCTTGCTTCTTTAATCGCATTCTTTTCATAGTATACCGTCATGAATTTTCCTTTAACCTGGTTGAACTCATCTTTCAGATTCAGTGAGTCTACTTTACTGATGGCAAAAGCATTTCCGATAACTTTTAAAGAATCAATATCTTCTGTCTGGGTGTTAAAATAAGCTTCTACTTTATCACCGGTCACCTGTTTTTCACCACTCCAAAGAATAGGGTTGGTATACATGTGCATAATTCCGTCTGTTTCATTGAAAGCAATAGAGTCTGCTCTACCCTGGGCATTGGATTTATAAATACGGGCTTTTTTAAAGGCTCTCAGGTAGCTTTTCTTAACTTTGATATCAAGAGAATCTGGTCTTTGGTAAGAGATGATTTTTTCCGCAGCAAAATAGATGGAGTCTTTTTCCATTACTTTTACAGCATAGGGACTTTTCGTCATCATTGCAGAGTCTTTCTTCTCGAAAATCTCTCCGTATCCCCCTTTTATATATCTTTTTTCTTTAGGGTCATCAAGTGTCACATTGCCCGTTGCTTTACCAAATCCTGAAATCTGGTTATAATACATGTCGTCACCGGTAAGGATTTTCTCGTTATAAAATATCCTGGAGTTTTTCGTTAAATAAGCCTCCTTGGTATCCATTTTATAAGTACCTTTTTCAGTGTAGATCCTGTTTCTTGGATTCGTCTTGCTGGTAATGGTTGTCGGACCGATGAAATCAGCAATCTTTGTATTCTGATTCTGCTTGATATTGGGTCCGTCTATGATATACTGAGGGGTTTCGATTTTTACATTTCCGGTAAGGTCTACTACCCTTGTATTAAGAAAATAGGTTCCTACTTTGGCATAGGTTACATTCTGTCCGTCCGAGATCGTTCCTCCCGTATTAAAATAAGCCTGATTAGCCAGCCTGTCGTAATACAGAATATCTGTTTTGATGGTTTGTTTGGGATCGGTAAGGACCACATTTTTTCTGGCAACACCTTTCTGGGTATTGGCATCATATTCCATTTCTCCTGCTGTAATTACAGATCCGTCTGTATTTTGAAGCCTTGTATTGCCTATTGCTTTTACGAAGTTCTCTTCATTGTACAGAACTACTTCATCAGCCGTAAGAATAGAGCCCTGGTGTTCAATCTGAACATTACCTGTAAAATATTGATTTCCGTCGTATTTTTCAGGATTTTTCTTGATCTCGTCCGCATGGATGATCTTTACTTTATCTTCAGGTCTCACCTGCTTAGGCTGAGTGGGTGAAGGAGCCTGCAAATAGGGATCTCTCTTCACAGGGGTTTTATCCTGCGCAAAGCTTAGCGTAGAAATAAAGAGTAACAGAAAAAGTGCTATTCTCATTAATTAGTCATTCTTAGTGCCATAAAAATATAGCGAATGAGAATCAATTTTTACGCCAAATGCTTCTTCAATGGCTTCTTTGATTCCTTGAATTCTTGGGTCGCAGAATTCAATAATTTCTTCAATTTCTTTATCTGAGTCTTTTTTGTAGATCACCAGGTGGTCATGCTGCTTGTCAAAATAAGACTTCTCATAAGATGAAGAGGTCAATGTTTTTTCTCCGAACTGATGCTTACGGATAAGGCCTGCATCAAGGAAAATTTCAATAGTGTTGTAAATCGTTGCTTTGGAAACATGATATTTTTTCTGCATCATGAGAAGATACAGATCATCAACATTAAAATGATGATCCATATTATAAATCTCTTCCAATATCGTATATCTTTCAGGTGTGTTTCTGAACCCTTTTTCCAATAAGTAGTTTCTCAAAACATCCTTGATCAAAGCTATATTTTTTTCTTTTTGTACTGTATCCATTAAAAAAATTATCTACAAATTTATTGAATTTTATTTAAATAGATAGTATGCTTAAATACCAGAGGATTAAGAGTTGTGACGGAAATACCCTGACTGCTCGATCTTATTGTCGTAAACTGTAAGCTCTGTAATAGGTGCAGATTCCACTTCAACATTATGCGAAGATACTCCCCAGGCTTTAAAGTCATCACTTCCTATGTACTTCACAAAGTTGTAAATATTAAGCGTAATCTTCTGTTTAACAGTTAAAAGTATATCGTTGATATAGGTGTTATCTATGATCACATATTTAAGATCCGGCGGTATATCATGAGCTCTTAAAGAAGGATGGCTGCTTCTTGAAGGAATGTTTCCGTCTGCCATTAAATCTTTAAGGACCATATTGAAATAATCGTTGATTCTTCGGTCTACTTTAAATCCTAAAAGGAAGTTGATTTTATATACTGTTCCCGGAAGAATTTCATCTACGGTATATCTGAAAGTATAAGGATCTTCCTGGTTCACGATGCTCAGAATGAAGTAATGATCTGCCCTTTTAGGCTGTTTTTTGATGATGGAATAAATAATTTTGGATTCCACCTCATCATTTCTTTTTGCTCTGCTCAGGTAAGCCAGATTGGTAGCATATTTCGGAATGGTTTCATCCAGTTTCATGTCTTTAAGAATAGACACGTATTTTTCAATTTTCACAAACTGGATAAATCTTGTTTTGATCAGTCGTCCATTATACCATGCATACATAGAAACTCCTATTGAGCCGGCCAATACAACGGTAATCCATCCTCCTTCCATGAATTTAATGATGTTGGCACTGAAGAAACCTAGTTCAACAGCCATGTAAACCAATGCGAAAAACAGGATTAAAACTTTGCTTACTCTGTGCTTCAATAACCAGAATACCAACAGAACTGTTGTCATTAACATTGTTACTGTAATGGAAAGTCCGTAAGCAGCTTCCATTTTTCCGGATTCTTTGAAATGCAGAACGACAATGATACAAAGGATAAGAAGTCCCCAGTTGATTCTCGGAATATACATCTGTCCTTTTACTCCGGAAGGATAATCAATTTTCTGATTCGGCCAAAGATTAAGGGACATCGCTTCTGAGAATATGGTGAAAGAACCTGTAATCAATGCCTGGCTGGCAATAATTGCTGCGGCTGTTGCTAAAATTACTCCCGGAATAATCATCCATTCCTGCATGATTCCAAAGAACGGGTTTACCACAGAGAATCCAGGTTTGTTATAATTAGTCAGCAACCATGCTCCCTGTCCCAGGTAGTTCAGAATAAGCATGATCTTAACAAATGCCCAGCTCACTCTGATATTTTTAGCTCCACAGTGTCCCAAGTCGGAATACAATGCTTCTGCCCCGGTTGTACAAAGGAAAACAGCTCCAAGAATTACAATTGCACTCGGAGAGTTGACGATAAGCTTATAGGCATAGTAAGGGTTGAAAGATCTTAAAATCTCAAAATTTTCACTCAAATGCATAACTCCCAAACCTCCTAATACCAGGAACCAAACCACCATCACCGGACCGAAAAACTTTCCGATAAAGCTGGTTCCGAACTGCTGTACCACAAAAATGGCAATCAGAATTCCGATAGTGATAGGAACAACGGGAGTGTGAGGGTTATAAATCTCAAGACCTTCGATAGCTGACATTACCGTCAGTGATGGGGTAATGACTCCGTCTGCAATAAGTGCGGCAGCACCAATAATTGCAATGAGGTATAACCATCCTTTTTTAAGGTTCCTTACCAGTGAAAACAAAGCAAGAATACCTCCTTCACCTTTGTTATCCGCTCTCAAAGCAATGATCACATATTTTATTGTGGTCTGCAGGGTAAGGGTCCAGATAATACAGGAAAGAGCTCCTTCTATGTATTCATTGAAAGGCATATTGCTCCCCTGGGATCTTGCATTCACAATTGCTTTCATTACGTAAAGCGGAGAGGTACCAATATCTCCAAAAACAATTCCCAGAGACACTAAAACTCCAATAAAGGAAAGTCTTTTTATGTCGAAGTGGTAGCCATCTTCTGTAACTTCTGCCATATCAGCTTAATTTATTTTAAAGGCGCAAATTTATACTAATTTTATGACGTCAAGAATTTTTCTTCATGAATATAATAAATGAAAAAACTTCCTTTCGGAAGTTT
>NZ_JAYSDT010000076.1:0-10608 GCF_041914225.1 Chryseobacterium sp. | reverse complement strand
CGAAAAAAACAAGTTATGCATCGTACTACCACGATAAATTTAACGGTAGAAAAACCGCTAGCGGAGAAATCTTTGATAACTCAAAGTTTACTGCAGCAAACAGAACGCTTCCATTTGGAACAAACGTTAAGGTAACAAACCTTAGAAATGGTAAAGAAGTAATAGTAAGAATTAATGACAGAGGACCTTACCATTCATCAAGATCTTTAGACATGTCTAAAGCAGCGTTCGATGAGATCGGAGATATCAATCGTGGTACCATTCCGGTCGAATATGAAATTGTCGATTAATTTTATGATTTAAATTAAAAAAAGCCAGCTGACTCAGCTGGCTTTTTGCATGGGCAATATCCGTTTGATTATAGATCCAGTTCCAATAAGGCAGGACAATGATCAGAATGTACAGCTTCCTTTAAAATAACAGCCCTGCTGAGCTTATCTTTTAAACTATAGGAAGCGAAGTTGTAATCCAGCCTCCATCCTTTATTCCTTTCCCTTGAGTTTTGTCTGTAGCTCCACCATGTGTAATTATCAGGTTCATTGTTGAAGAACCTGAAACTGTCAATGAGTTCACATTCATTAATGAAATTGGTCATCCATTCCCTTTCCATAGGAAGAAATCCTGAAACATTCTTTAAACCAACCGGATTGTGAATATCAATAGCTTCGTGGCAGATATTGAAATCACCTGATATAATCAGGTTGGGAATTTCTTTTTTTAAATTCTTGATGTATTCAAGGAAATCATAGCAGAACTGCATTTTAAAATCCAGTCTTTCAATATTGGATGCGGAAGGAACATATACAGAAATAGCGGAATAACCGTCAAAATCTGCACGGATGATTCTTCCTTCATTATCATAGCTTTCTATCCCACAGCCATACTCTACATGGTTGGGCTTTATTTTTGAAGCAATTCCGACTCCGCTGTAGCCTTTTCTTACTGCCGAGTGCCAATAACTATGGTATCCTAATTTTTCAAGGCTTTCGATGTCAATCTGGTCGTTTCCGGCTTTGCTTTCCTGAATACAGATGATATCCGGATCCGCAGTCTTCAGCCAGCCCAGGAAATCTTTTGTGAAAGCTGCCCTGATTCCATTGACATTGTAGGTAATTAATCTCATTAGTTTTCTATAAAAATTTTAAAGTTTTCATTATACTTCGACGGGATAAATTCTGTGATAGTGTAGTCAGCAACTTCATGAATATAAAAAGGATCTTCAGAGATGATCTGCTCTGCTTCTTTTTTAGACTCTGCGTTGGCGATAATAATCCCTCCCGTTCTGGGTTCTTTTCTTCCTGAGGCAATGAAACGCCCGGCTTCATACTGTTTGTCAAGGAAAATATTGTGCTGCGGAATAAACTGTTCTACCTTTTCAATAGAACTTTTATAAGTAAGCGAAATGATGAACATGATTTATTTTTTACGAAGATATGAACTATAAAAAAGAGGCGGAAAAAATCGCAAGATTTTTTCCGCCTTTAAACCCAAAATTAAATAAACTATGAAAAAAACTACTTGGGTTCTAAAATACTGATAGGAATAATACACTCTTCCAGTGAAATTCCCCCGTGCTGATAAGTTTCTTTATAGTAATTAACAAAATGATTGTAATTTTTCGGATAAGCCAGGAAAGTATTGTTTTTAGCAAAAATATACTTCGAGCTCAGGTTTCCTTTTGGAAGGAAAAGCTTTTCAGGGTTGGTAATTGCCCATACATCACTGTCGTCATATGTTAAGCTTTTACCGGTTTTATATCTGATATTGGTAGAGGTTTCTCTGTCTCCCACCACTTTACTTGGTTTTTTCACGTACACCGTTCCATGGTCAGTTGTAATGACCAGTTTGTACCCGTTTTCTGCAGCGGCTTTTATAATCTTCATTAATGAAGAGTTCTCAAACCAGTTGAACGTAAGGGAACGGAAAGTCTTATCATCACGGATCAGCTGATCTACAATATGATTGTCTGTCTTCGCGTGGGAAAGGATATCAATAAAGTTGTAAACAATTACCAGCAGGTCATTATTTTTATGCTGATTAAAATCATCATAGATTTTTCTTTCAAAATCCGCATTCAGTACTTTAAGGTATTTCATTGATTTTGATCCAAGACCGATTCTCTTCATCTGATCTTCAAGAAAATCACGCTCAAACTCATTTTTGTTGCCTTCTTCATTGTCATTGAACCATTTGTCCGGAAAACGTTTTTCAATTTCAGATGGCATTAATCCTGCAAAGAAAGAATTTCTTGCATACTGTGTTGCCGTAGGAAGGATACTGTAGTAATAATCTTCCGATATTTTATTATAATATTTCGTAAATAAAGGTTCAATAACCTTCCACTGATCATAGCGAAGATTGTCTACCATCAGAAGAAGAACTTTCTCTTTTTCAACTTCAGGTTTTACTTTCTCCTTGAAAAGCGTGTGGCTCATCATCGGCTTATCTGAATCTGTAAGCCAGTTTTCATAATTCTTCTCAATAAACTTCGCAAACTGAATATTGGCTTCTTCTTTCTGAGACTGCAGCAGGTCTGCAAATTCATTGTCGGCCACTTTATCAAACTTGATTTCCCAGCTCAGGATTTTTTTATAGTATTCAGCCCATTCCTGATACGTTCTCAAATAAGAAAGTTCCATAGAAAGGTTTCTGAATTCCTGCTGATACTGTAAAATTGTTTTCTGCTCAACAAGATTATCCTGCTGAAGGTTTTTCTTTAAAGAAAGCAATATCTGATTAGGATTTACAGGCTTTAGTATATAGTCGGCAATCTGAGAACCGATAGCCTCTTCCATAATGTGTTCTTCCTCGCTTTTGGTAACCATAACGATTTTTAAGGCATTATCTTTTTCCTTGATCATAGGAATAGCCTCCAGCCCGGAGATACCCGGCATATTTTCGTCAATTAATGTTAAAGCAAATTTCTCTGAATCCATGAGTTCCAAAGCCTCGTTCACATTGTTAACAGGCGTTACCTGGTAACCCTTCTTTTCTAAAAATACGATATGAGGTTTAAGTAAATCTATTTCATCATCAATCCATAATATCTTTTCTGACATAATTTATTTTTTACATGGTTATTGTATCAAAATGTTGACCAAATCCTTTTAAAATCTCACAAAATCGGAATATTAAAAGTTAAATATTAGTTAAATGAAAATAATGTAAAATAATTCACATTTTCACTTCACTTAAACAATGGTTTTGTATGCTCCAAAGCCTTTTTCCAACATTTTATCTTTTCATCAAAAATTATTGTGTATCCTCTCAAAGGTAATCCTTTAATACAACAGCAGCAAACAGTTTTAAAGAAAATCTGAATTCATGAACAAATAAAACCCAGAGAATTTTTAAATCTGGCTGAAGATGTTTTATGTAAAATAATAAGAATAAAGATTACCTTGCCTCGGTTTTTAATGGTAATTTAATAAAAGGCTCAATTTTAAAATGCCTAACTTTGTTTACTAATATTGAAGTTTCAATGCAGAATAAGCTAAAAATCATCAACGATCCTGTTCACGGATTTATCAAAATTCCACACGAAATTTTATTTGATATCATTGAGCATCCTTATTTTCAAAGGTTGAGGAGAATCGGGCAGACCGGCCTTTTGAACCTGATTTTTCCCGGGGCTACCCATACAAGATTTCACCATGCTCTGGGAGCAATGCATTTGATGTTTACAGCCCTGGAAACATTAAAACAGAAAGGCGTGAAGATTTCTGAAGAGGAGGAAAAAGGAGCGATGCTGGCTATTCTGATGCATGATATTGGTCATGGTCCGTTTTCCCATGCGCTGGAAAGTATGCTGATGGACGACTGGCACCATGAAACCCTTTCTTTACTGCTGATGAATAAGCTGAATGAAGAGTTTAAAGGGCAGCTTTCCATGGCTATTGAAATGTTTCAGGGAAAATATCACAGAAAGTTTTTCAATCAGCTGATCTCTTCCCAGCTGGATGTTGACCGTCTGGATTACCTTAAAAGAGACAGTTTTTTTACCGGAGTATCTGAAGGGAATATTAATACCCAAAGAATAATCTCTATGATGAATGTCTGTGAAGAAGGCGAACTGGTTATTGATGCTAAAGGAATTTATTCCATTGAAAATTTCCTGACTGCCAGAATGTTTATGTACTGGCAGGTGTATTATCATAAAACGTCGGCTTTGGCAGAGTTTCTTTTGGTTAAAATTCTTGAAAGAGCAAAATATCTGGTTTCTCAGGGTGTTGAACTGCCCGCAACCGATAATCTCAAATATTTTTTATACCGGGAAAAAAGTGCTGCAACAGATGAAGATATGGAAAGGTTTACAAGGCTTGATGACAATGATATTATTCAGGCAATGAAGGAATGGCAGAATTCAGATGATTTTGTGCTGTCATACTGGTGTAAATGTGTAATTCAGAGAAATTTGCCTAAAACCATTATTTCGTCACATCCGTTTGATAAGAAAATAATTGATGAAAAAATAAAAAAGAGCAATGAATTTTTCGGAATCAATAATGGTAATGAATTGGTTCATGAAATTAAAAGAAAACTGCTCCCTTATCATGCCGAGAAACAGCCGATCTATCTGCTGCAAAAAAATGGTAAAAGAACAAGGCTGCATGAGTCAGAGGACCAGCTTTTATCAGGGTTGATGGTGAATAAGACAACCCGCTATATTCTTATGTTTCCAAGAGATATCTCCGGAATGGATTCTTAAAGAATATTAAAATTTACGATCTGAAACTAAAACGTGTTTGCAAATTATAGAATTTCTTATCTTTGCAGAATATGGAATTCACAGCTTCGCAAATTGCAAGTTTTATTGACGGAAAAATAATAGGTGACGAGAATGCGCTTATTACAGGAGTTTCACCAATTGAAAATGGGGAATCAGGACATCTTTCTTTTATAGCACAAGATCGGTTTTCTCATTTTTTGGACAGCTCAAAATGTTCTGTTATCATCGTTTCGGAAAAACTTCTGGAGAAAAATCATTATAATCCTACCCTAATCGTTGTAAAAGATGCCTATCTTTCTTTTCAGATTCTGATGAATTTATATCAGGAAATGCAGGGGAGAAAAGAAGGTATTGAAAATGGTTCTTCCATTCACGATACAGCTGTCATAGGAGATAAGGCCTATATCGGGGCATTTACTTATGTTTCCGAGAAAGCTAAAATAGGGGAAGGTTCACAGATCTATCCGCATGTATATATAGGAAAAGGAGTAAAAATCGGTAAAAACTGTAAGATAGACAGTGGAGCCAGGATTTATGACTATTGTATTATCGGGGATAACTGTGTAATTCATTCGAACACGGTAATTGGCGGTGACGGATTTGGTTTCCAGCCAACAGCCGAAGGCTTCAAAAAAATACCGCAGCTTGGAAATGTTATTATTGAAGACGATGTTGAAATCGGTTCAAACTGTAGCATTGACAGGGCTACAATAGGTTCTACCATTATCGGTAAAGGAACCAAGATTGATAACCTTATTCAGATTGCCCACAATGTGAAAATTGGTCAGAACAACGTAATTGCAGCCCAGGCAGGAATTGCAGGTTCTACTACAATTGGTGACTGGAACCAGATTGGCGGCCAGGTAGGCGTTGTAGGACATATTAAAATAGGAAATCAGGTAAAAATTCAGGCTCAGAGCGGTGTAAATTCCAGCGTTAATGACAGGGAAACATTGTATGGTTCGCCGGCAATCAGTTATAATGACTATTTGAGAAGCTATGTTCATTTCAGAAACCTGCCTGGAATAGTAAGTAGAATAAATAATCTTGAGAATAACTCAAAAGATAATACTAATGAGTGATATGCAAAAAACACTTCAGCAAGAGGTAACTCTTTCTGGAATTGGTCTTCACACGGGTAAAGAAGTAAAACTTACCATTAAACCTGCCAAAGAAAATACAGGTTTTGTTTTTGTAAGAACAGACTTGGAGGGACATCCTCAGGTAGAAGCAGATGTAAATTATGTTGTAGCAACAGAAAGAGGAACTACATTAGAAAAATTAGGGGTAAAAATTACCACTTGCGAACACCTTTTAGCAGCCCTTGTTGGTTGTGATATTGATAACGCAATTTTAGAAATGGATGCCTCTGAACCTCCTATTTTGGATGGATCTTCAAAATACTTTGTGGAAGCTATCGAAAGTGTTGGAGTTGCAGAACAGAGCGTAGCAAGAGAATATCTTGTTGTAAAAGAAGTTCTTACTTACAGTGATCCGGCTACAGGTTCGGAAATCACGATCATTCCTTCAGATACTTACGAAGTAACTACAATGGTAGATTTTGGGACTAAAGTATTAGGGACTCAAAATGCTACTCTTAAAAATATTTCAGAATTTAAAGACGAAATCTCATCAGCAAGAACATTCAGCTTCCTGCACGAGTTGGAAATGCTTTTAGATCACGGTTTGATCAAAGGTGGAGATATTTCCAATGCCATCGTATATGTAGATAAAGATCTTACTCCTGAAACTACAGAAAAACTAAAGAAAGCCTTTGGAAAAGATAATGTATCCATCAGACCAAACGGTATTCTTGATAATCTTAATTTAAACTATCCTAACGAAGCTGCTAGACACAAATTACTGGACGTAATTGGTGACCTTGCTTTGGCAGGTGTAAAAATAAAAGGTAAAGTTATCGCGAACAAACCCGGGCACTATGTGAATACCCAGTTTGCGAAAAAACTAAACCGCCAGTGGAAATTGCAGAAAAAGAAAAACGTTCCGGATTTTGACCTTACCAAGGAGCCGGTATTCGATATCAACGGCATTATGAAGCTTATGCCTCACAGACCTCCGTTCTTATTGATTGATAAAGTTCTTGAACTTTCAGACTCACATGTAGTAGGTCTGAAAAATGTGACAATGAATGAGCCATTCTTTGTAGGACATTTCCCGAAAGAACCTGTAATGCCTGGAGTTCTTCAGGTAGAAGCATTAGCACAGACAGGAGGAATTCTTGTACTGGCCAGCGTTCCGGATCCTGAAAACTATTCTACCTATTTCATCAAAATTGATAAGGTGAAATTCAAAAGAAAAGTAATTCCGGGAGATACGCTGATATTCAAAATTGAATTAATAGAGCCTATCAGAAGAGGTATTGTTCATATGCAGGGGTATGGATATGTAGGAGACACTGTAGCAGTAGAAGCAGAGCTTATGGCTCAAGTTGCAAAAAATAAAGTTGATTAAATGATTCATCAATTAGCAGCCGTAGATAAACGTGCGAAAATCAGCAAAAATGTAATCGTAGAACCTTTCACTACCATTGCAGGGGACGTAGAAATTGGAGAAGGAACATGGATTGGTCCGAATGTTACCATCATGGATGGGGCAAGAATAGGGAAAAACTGTAGGATATTTCCCGGGACAGTAATCTCTGCAATTCCTCAGGATCTGAAATTTGATGGTGAAGATACCCAGGTGATTATCGGTGATGATACAACAATCAGAGAGTGCGTTACCGTAAACAGAGGGACAAAGGCTCTGGGATATACTAAGATAGGTGCTAACTGCCTTATTATGGCAACTTCGCATATAGCCCATGATTGCGTTATCGGAGATCACGTTATCATCGTAAACGGTTGTGGTATTGCAGGACACGTGGAGATCGGAGATTATACCGTAATGGGAGGTTTATCGGCCGTTCACCAGTTTGGTAAAATCGGAAAACATGTAATGATTTCCGGAGGTACTTTGGTAAGAAAAGATATTCCGCCATATGTGAAAGTAGCAAGAGAACCTATGTCTTATGCAGGTATCAATTCTGTTGGTTTAAGAAGAAGAGGATTTACCAATGAGAAAATCTTCGAAATTCAGAAAATCTACAGAGCAATATTCCAGATGAAGATGAACGTTTCCCAGGCTATTTCACATATTGAAAAAGAAATGCTTCCAACGGCTGAAAGAGATGAGATCTTACAGTTTATCCAGAATTCACCAAGAGGTATTGTAAAAGGGTACGGTACCGGAAAGGACAGGGAATAATTTAACCAGATACTATCAGATAATGAGAAGCTTAATTTTACTTACTGCACTTTCTGCGACATCTTTTTTGTTTGGACAGCAGACAGAAAAACCTGAAACAGTAAAAAAAGAAAAGCCTTTTACCATAGAAAGAAAGCTTTCTGAAGAGTCCAATGATAGTATTGCAAAGAATAATTTAAATGGTATTCTGAAACAGAGAAATACAGGAAGTTCAATTTTCGGAACAGCTGATCAGTATAAATCTGATATTCAGATGAATGTAAACAGATTGAATAACAATGTGAATACGTTCAATAATAATACATTTAACAGAATGATGCCTCAGGGGCAGGGAATACAGTTTAATAAAAGAAAATAAATATTTACATAATTAATGGCAACAAGTAACGATATCAGAAAAGGGCTGTGCATAGAGTATAGCAATGATATTTATAAAGTAATCGAGTTTCTTCACGTAAAACCGGGAAAAGGACCTGCTTTCGTAAGAACAAAATTAAAGTCAGTAACTAACGGTAAAGTAATTGATAATACTTTCTCAGCTGGACACAAGATTGATGAAGTAAAAGTAATCACCAGAAAATTCCAGTATCTGTATGATGATGAGAACGGATTCCACTTTATGAACAATGATGATTTCTCTCAGCTATACATCAACAAAGAAATGATTGAGAATTCTCAGTTTATGAAAGCTGGTGAAGAAGTAACAATTATTTTGAAAGAAGCTGATGAAACTCCGCTTTCTGCTGAACTTCCACAGTCTGTATACCTTGATGTTATTGAAGCTGATCCGGGAGTAAAAGGAAACACTGCAACAAACGCTCTTAAGAACGCCATCGTTGAAACCGGAGCAAGAGTAATGGTTCCTTTGTTCATTGAACCGGGAGACAGAATTAAAGTAAGCACTGAAGACGGCAGCTACTTAGAAAGAGTAAAAGAATAAATAAAATTTACATAAATTCGGTTTGCATCAGCACTCCGAATTTTGTTTTATAAGAAAATCTATTGTTATGAGATTCCATTCTCCGCAAAAGCTTAAAACCATCGCAGATTTAATAGGCTCAGCATTTGTAGGGCCTGAAGATTTTGAAGTATTGGGAACCAATGAAATTCACATGGTAAAGCCAGGTGATATCGTTTTTGTGAATCACCCTAAATATTATGACAAAGCATTAAACTCTGCAGCCACTATTATTTTAATTGATAAAGAAGTAGAATGCCCGGAAGGCAAAGCGCTTCTTGTTTCTGATGATCCTTTCAGAGACTTTAATAAAATCAATACTCATTTCACCAGAATATATAATTTCACAGAAGAACTTCACGATGTTGAAATAGGGGAAGGCACAAAAATTCATCCTTCTGCAGTGATCGGAAACAATGTGAAAATCGGAAAGAATACCCTTATTTTCCCGAATGTTGTCATCGGAGACCGTACAGAAATCGGAGATAATGTGATCATCCAGTCCGGAACTGTTATCGGTGGAGATGCTTTCTATTACAGAAAACTGAATGGTAACTTTGACCGTTTAATTTCTGTAGGAAACGTTGTGATCGGAAACAATGTGGAAATCGGAAACAACTGTACGATAGACAGAGGGGTTACAGATTCTACGGTTATCGGAGATGGATCTGTTTTGGACAACCTTATTCAGATCGGTCATGACACTGTAATCGGGAAAAAATGTCTTATTGCTTCTCAGGTAGGAATTGCAGGTTGCTGCATCATTGAAGACGAAGTGACCATGTGGGGGCAGGTTGGAATTGCATCCGGCCTTACTATTGAGAAAGGTACGGTTCTGTTAGCCAAGTCAGGAGTTAACAAAGACCTTAAAAAAGGAACCTACATCGGGCTGTTTGCAGAAGATTTTAAAACTTATCTGAAAAAAGAGGTAAAACTGAGAAAACTGTGATGAAGAATTTACTAGCTCTATTTCTTTTTATATATTCAATAAGTTTCGCTCAGAAATCACTGATTGAATCAAAGGTTACATTTAGCGACAACAGAACAGTAGATGCTAAAATACCTTTTATAACAAATCTTTTTGATAGTAATCAGATTGATGAAATAACCCTCTCAGATAAAAAAGTTAAAATTCTGTAAGACGGGAAAATGGTTAAATATCCGGCTCCTGAAATTCAGAAAATAGAATTTACAGATCTTAAAAATAAGCCAAGAACTTTTATTTATTTTCCTTCAGAATCTACAAAAACACTTGTAGAATTGGTATATGATGGGAAGAAAATAAAATGGGTAAAAGCATATAGACGCCACGGCTATGACGGGTCTACTCTTGTATCAGATGTTTTGTTCAAAGGAGATATAAGACAGCCTTTGAGTATTTTGGTCAATAACAGGAAGAAATTAAAACAATTAATGGTTGAAAAACCCGAACTTGAGCCACTTATTGAAAATATTAATTATAACAGATTAAAGGAACAGGATTTAATCGATCTGTTGAAAAAATATGATGAATAAAATCAGATTTAAAAATTTTTTTAACGACAAATAATCATTATTTTTGTCTGATGTATAAACTGAAAATAAATAAATTAAAACAACAATAAAATGTCAATTTTAGTAAACAAAGATTCTAAAGTAATTGTACAAGGATTTA
>NZ_JAYSDT010000075.1:0-11873 GCF_041914225.1 Chryseobacterium sp. | reverse complement strand
AGAAAGTTGCTGCTAACAGAGCTGACAGAGAGTCTACTGAAGGTGCAGTAATCGCGAGAGTAAACGAAGACAACACTTTAGGTGCTGTAATCTCTTTAAACTGTGAAACTGACTTCGTTGCTAAAAATGAAGCGTTCATTGAGCTAGCTTACGAATTAGCTGAAATGGCAATCTTCGCTGCTACTAAAGAAGAACTTTTAGCTACTGACTTCCACGGAATTACTGTTGCTGAGAAATTAGTTGAGCAAACAGGAGTTATCGGTGAGAAAATTGAAATCGGTTCTTTCGAAAGAATCCAGGGAGCTTTCTTAGGAGCTTATATCCACGCTGGAAACAAAATTGCTGCTATCACTTCTCTTTCTGCTAAAGTAGACGGAGCTGACGAAGTTGCTAAAGCTGTTTCTATGCAGGTTGCTGCAATGAACCCAATTGCTCTTGACGAAAACGCTGTTTCTCAGGAAACTATTGACAGAGAATTAGAGATCGAAAGACACAAACTTACTGAAGAAGGTAAGCCTGCAAACATTATCGATAACATCCTTAAAGGTAAAATGCAGAGATTCTACAAAGACAACACTTTGGTACACCAGGACTTCATTAAAGACGGAAGTATCTCAGTTGCTGATTATGTAAAATCTGTAAACGCAGACTTAAAAGTAACAGGATTTGTAAGAGTAAGCTTAGCTTAATCAATCTTTCCAAAAAAATATTGAATCCCGGTGAACTTCACCGGGATTTTTTATTCTTAACACCTTTAATTACAACAATTCAGCTTATATATTAAATCCAAATTACCAGTTTCATACCCAATATAGCTTTTAGTTAAAAATTGAGGGCATTTTTTTTAACATTTATTTAAATTTTATTAAAAGTAATTCATTTTTTATTTTATTTTTGTAGAAATCCTAATTCCATACACATGAAAAGATTTCTACTCAGTCTGGTATTAATTTTTTTGACAATTAATACACTCTTTGCACAAAGGGATACCGAGCATTGGTTTGCTCCGATGGCTGCAAATTCATCTGCTCTTTCAAGCCCTCAGCAAGCTTTATATTTTTCCACGGATTCTTCAACTCCTTTCCCGGTAGAAATATATAGCAATAATTTATTATTAGGAACAGTAACAATCAGTAATGGTAATCCTCAGGTATTCCCTATTACGACTGCCACAATGATAACGTCAAACAATTCTGAAAAATTCACTCCCATAGGTAAAGGACTTTACACTAAAGGTACAAAGCCATATTTTGTGAATTTCAGGTTTAGTGTTACCAGCCATGGGGAAATATTAACCTCTAAAGGCAAGGCCGGTATTGGAAAAAAGTTTTATGCTGCAGCCACTCCAATGACCGGACAAACAACCCCATTTCTAAATTTTACTGCTGGAATTTTAGCAACAGAGGACAATACCCACGTAACAGTATCAGGGTACGACGCAGGTCTCCAATTCTCTAATAGCACTACCGGGGCAAGCAATCCAACCATGAACTTTACCCTAAATAAAGGTCAGGCATATATCATTGAAGGACTTCAGAATAATGGAACAAATGCTACAGGATTTATAGGCGCTAAAATAGAATCTGACAAACCTGTTTCACTTACCAACGGAAATTTTAATGGTCAGTTTGCTCTTCCCGGCAATAAAGGAAGCGGATCAGATATTGTCATGGACCAATCTGTACCCACAGACCGGTTAGGAAATGAATTTGTGCTTGTAAAAGGAAATGGCGGCATCACAGATGGGGATGAGGATGCCATCGTTATTGCTACGGAAAATAATACCGAGGTATACGTAAATCGAGGGACCACTCCTATTGCAACACTTAATGAAGGCCAATGGGTACGTGTATGTGAAGGTCCTAATGGTACATTTGTTAATAAATACATCGACCAGGGAAACGGCCACTATAATATGCATATCAAAACATCTAAAAATGTTTATGTATATCAGCTTTTGGCAGGAATCGACAATTATACGGCAACAGAAGGATATAACTATATTCCTCCATTGAACTGTTTTCTTCCAAGAAAGATCAATGAAATATCAATGGTTAATATTTTGCCGCCAACCATCAATACTGTCAAGTTAAATATTCTCACAGAAGCAGGAGCCACTGTTACGGTAAACGGAAATCAACTTCCTGCTGCCCAGGGACCTTATCCCGTTACAGGAACTACAAATTGGGTATCTTACTCAGTTCCTAATGCAACAGGAAATATTACTGTTATTTCTACAAAAGCTGTTACCGCAGGAATTGCAGGAGGAAGCGGAGCTGTAGGGTACGGAGGATACTTTGCAGGATTTTCCTCTATTCCTGTGATTGCCAAACAATCGGGAGAATGCGTTCCCGGTATTGTTCTGGAAGTAGATGACGGCTATGAAACCTATCAGTGGTATCGCGACGGAGTAGCTATTCCTGGGGCAACTACTTATACTTACACACCCACACAGTCAGGAAACTATACCGTAAAAGTAACAATGGGTACGTGTCCGCCTGTGACAACTCCAATCTATAAAGTACAAAACTGTTTAAAAGAAACAACTCAGGCATTAAATGCTTGTTCTACAAAAATTATAACCCCTACATTTACTTCTTCCACACAAACGGTGGTTCCAAGTACAGTAGTAATTTTAACCCCTCCTACAAAAGGGACAGCTGTAGTAAATCCAAACGGAACAATCACTTATACACCTAATCCCGGATATTTAGGCCCGGATAAAATAGTTTATAAATTCTGCGGAAACTCAGTTGAGTTTACAGATTGTGAGCAGGTGACATTAAACCTTACTGTAGTACCATTCATTGTTACGGACACATCTATTAAAGCCTGCTGGTATGATGTAGCACCTTATGCTTATTTCGATCTTACGAAAGCTAAGGTAACAGATTATAACGCTGTTGTAAAAAAATACTACCGTACCCTGAATGATCTTACTGCAGGGATCAATGAAATCACAACTCCGGAAAACTTCCCATCAACAGGAGGATTTGTATATGTAAAAGTAACAACTGCCGAAGGATGTACGGCAAATGCGAAAATTGAACTGATTGTACTTCCTATCAAAAAGTCCCCGGTACTTGTAGATCAGTATATCTGTATGGATGCAAAAACTAATCTGGATGCTGGTCCAGGATACGATTCGTACCAATGGAGCACTGGTGCTACCACTTCAGGTATCAGAGATGTAGGTGTTGGAGAATATACAGTAATTCTTGGTAAGAGCGGATGTTTCCTTACACAGACAGTAAAAGTTAAAAAAGTTGAAGATCCGGTAATCCAAACCGTTGAGATCAACAACAATACAGCAACTGTAATTGTAAACGGCGGTAAAGCTCCTTACAAATATGCAGTTGACGGAACTGCTAACTGGCAGGATTCAAATACTTTTACGGGTTTGACAAGAGGACAGCATACTTTTTATGTAAAAGATTTTTATAACTGTACCCCTATTGCTGTAGAACTTACCATTCCTAATCTGTTAAATGCCATTACCCCTAATGGAGATAATGTAAATGATTACATTGATTACAGTGAGCTTGCTTATAAAGAAAACCTAAGCTTTGTAGTGTATGACAGATATGGAAATATGGTATTCACCGGAAACAGATTCAATAACTACAGATGGGACGGAAAACACTTTGATAAGAAATTGGGAACAGGAACATACTGGTATCATATTACATGGAATGAATCCAATAAGGAAAAGACTCCAATAAAATATACAGGTTGGATTCTTGTTAAGAACAGAGAGTAATAATTAAGTTTAAAACTATATTTAATAAGCCACGGTTGTATAATCGCGGCTTATTTTTATTTCAGTTCTCTGATTAAATTTATTTGTTAGATAATACTAAACATAAAAATAATATAGATTTAATTTATTTTTAACCACAATTTCAAAATCATGTTTTTTTATGCCATTTTCAAAAATTTAATACTTTTTATCACTAAATTTGTGATAAAGACTACCGCTGAATGAAAAAAATTTTATCTTTTTTGTTTATGTTTTGCATTTTCACCTCTGCTTTTTCCCAATTGGACCGAGAGCATTGGTTTGCCCCCATGATAGATAGAACAGTTTCTTCCACACCCTATCAGAAGTTGTATTTATCTACCAACAGAACAACTCCTTTTCCAGTGAGTATTTATAACAATAATGTTCTCATCGGAACAGTTAATATCAGTAAAAATAACCCTCAGAAATTTGATGTATTAAGGAATTATATTATCACCAAACTGCAGACGGATTTATTTACACCAACAACCAAAGGATTATACCTTAAGGCAGAATTTCCTTTTTATGCCAATTTAAGATTTTCAGTCTTCAATCATGCAGAAATAATTACTTCCAAAGGAATTCCCTCCACTGGGCAAAAATTCTATGCAGCTTCTGCTCCTATCACTGTGAGCAATGGTATTCTGAACTTCATGACCAGTGTACTCGCAACTGAAGATAATACAACTGTTACCATTTCCGGATATAGCCCTACTGTTCAGTTTTCAAACGGAATGACCGGAGCTACCAATCCAACAATAACTTTTACTTTAAATAAAGGACAATCATATATTATTGACGGAATCGGGAACATAGCTGGAAACTCTGATGGCTTTATTGGTTCAAAAATTACTTCAAACAAGCCCGTTAATGTTACTAATGGAAATTTTAACGGGCAATATGCAGGAAACTTTCCATCCAGTTCAGATATTTTAATGGACCAGTCAGTACCTGTCAACAGGCTTGGAAATGAATTTGTACTTGTAAAAGGTAACGGCCCGATTGGTTCTCACATGGAAGGAGCCATTGTAATTGCTACTGAAAACAATACCCAGATCTTTGTCAATAATGAAATCCTTCCTATAGCAACTATTAATGCCGGAAAATATTTTGTTATTCCTGATTCCAAATATATTCTTCAGGGAAACGGACATTATAATTTATATCTCAAAACATCTAAAAACGCTTATGTTTACCAAATTTTAGCAGGAGCTTCAAATACAGGAAACTAAACAGCTACCGGAGGATTCAATTTTATTCCGGCTTTGAACTGTTACCTTCCGAAACAGATTAATGAACTGGGGCTTATCAATGAAAACTTTGTTCATTCCAATGGTAACCCCGGAGGGATTCTGAACATTCCAACAAAACTAAACATTATTACTGAAAGAGGAGCTAACCTTACAGTAAACGGCGCCAATCCTCCTGCGTTTACCGGACCTTATAATATGACAGGTACCACCAACTGGGTTACTTACGGGATCCCCAATGTAACAGGGAATATTACTATAGTTTCAGACAAGGCAATTATGGTAGGAATTACCGCTGGCAGTGATGCTGTAGGGTATGGAGGCTTTTTTGCAGGTTTTCCTACGCAGCCTGTTATTTTACAATCTGGCGGTGGCTGTATTCCTGGAGTAGTTCTTACTGTGGATCCACTCATCTATGACACCTACCAATGGTACAGAAACGGTACCATTATTCCTGGAGCTACTGCTTCTTCTATCACTCCTACAGTACCGGGGTATTATACCTGCTCTGTAACAATGGGCAGTTGTGCACCTTTAGTCACTGAGCAGTTTAAAGTTCTGAACTGTACAAAATTATCCAATATATCATACAATGTTTGTAATGCTAAAACTATAATCCCTGCATTCAGTAGTTCATCACAGACTCCGGATCCCGGCACTGTAGCAATTACAACGGCACCTTCTCTGGGTACAACTGCTATAAACCCCACTACAGGCGCTATTACTTACACTGTTAATAATCCTAGTATACCAGGAACAGATACATTTACGTATACATTCTGCGGAAATGATCCTGACTTTCCAGATTGTGAAACGGTAACTGTCACCATCAATATTCAGACTCTGTCAGTAACAAATACAACATTACATGCCTGTGATATCAACGGACAGGGAACCTTTGATCTGACTACAGCAAATGTTAGTAGTGGTTCTCCTGTTACTATTACATATTATCCTACACTTGTAGATGCTCAGAATGAAAATGCCGCAGCATTAATAACCAATGCAACAGCTTACACCGCACCTAATGGCACAATCATATATGCAGTTGTAAATAACAATATTGGCTGTAAGAATATTGCACAAATAACATTATCTCTTTTCAATAAAGCTATTATTCTCGACAACTACAACGGGGTTTTCTGTGATGATAATCTGGACGGAACAGTTACTGTTACGCTTTCCAATATCACCCCTGTTGTACTTAATAATCCAAATTATTTTACCAATGTAAGATATTATGCAAATCTTGCTGATGCCAACGCCGGAAACAATAATACACTCCCTAACAACTGGAGTTATACAGCTACTACTACGATTTACATCAGAGTAGATTCTCCGGATGGATGTGCTTCTGTAATCAAACCATTACAGTTCAGTATCGGAGCCAGATTAGCACTCATTACCAACACTGTTACAGAAAGCACCTGTGATGATGACCTGGATGGAACAAAAAGTGTCAATTTAGCTCAGTTTATTCCTCAGTTTACACTGGATCCGGGTGTTACTTTCACTTTCCATTCTACTTTAGCAGATGCCCAGAACAATGTAAATATGGTTTCATCACCTGTTAATATTACAAATTCACAGACTTATTACATCCGTTTTGAAAAGAATGGGGTTTGCCCGGAAGTGGGCACTCTTAAAATAAACATTAAAGTTCCTAAAAAATCGGATATATTAAAAGATAAAACTATTTGCCCTAACACCACTACGAAACTTGATGCCGGACCTGGTTTTGAAAGATACCTGTGGAGTACTGGCGCTACTACGCCTTCCATTACGAATGTTCCTCCAGGAAGTTATTGGGTAGAACTTACCTTTAATGGCTGTGTATATAAACAGTATGTAAACGTTACAGAATTACCCCTTCCTATGATTACGTCTATTGAGATTGACGGGGCAACAGTAAAAATCGGGGTAAGCGGTGGCACACCTCCTTATCAATATTCATTGGATGGCGTGGTATGGCAGAGTTCCAATGTATTCTACAATGTTCCCAGAGGAGCTCACAATGTATTTGTAAAAGATTCCAGAATGTGCGAAGATGTTAAGAAATCATTTGCTGTCATTAATCTGATTAATACAATTACTCCGAACGGAGATGGCCATAATGAAGGAATAGATTACTCTGCCTTAATGAAGAATGAAAATCTGGTATTCCGTATTTTCGACAGATATGGTGCGGAGGTCTTCAGAGGAACTCCTGAAAACAGATATACATGGGACGGAAGAGTCGGCGGCAGATATGTTCCTACAGCAACTTACTGGTACTTTATCACCTGGACAGAATATGGCTCTACCCTACTGGTAAAATACTCCAGTTGGCTGTTGGTAAAACATAGGCAATAGCAGAAAGCCGGAAGAAAAGAGTAAAGTATCTCAGTAGCTTTTTCTTCCGGCTTTTTTACTTAAATCTTCCATTTTTTAAATGAATGGCAAATTTCTAACACTCCTTAACAATTAAATCCCAAAGTTTAATATAACTTTAACCACTATTCTTCATCTAACAAGACAGAATTGCTTTATTTCTATGTAATTTTGCGCATTATATGAAGAAACTGTTTACTCTACTGCTATTGGTTTTTCTGGCAAAAATTAATGCACAAATATATTCCGGCGAGGTATTTCTGAGAGACAACTCTATTTTATATCTCAATCAGGTTTATGTCACAAACCTGAATACACAGAAAACCGTTCTTACGGACTACAATGGTAATTTTAATATTCCAGCCAACGCAGGGGATGTAATCCGGTTCACCTCTATTGTTACCGAAAGAAAAGATATTAAGCTGACTCCACAGTTAATGCAACAAAAAAACCTTGTTGAGCTTAAAATCGCGTATTATGAAATTCAGGAAATTGTTCTCAGCAGATTCAAGCCTACAGGGAATCTCCGGTATGATGTAAACGCTTTAAGAAAAGAAGACAAAGCGTATGCGCTTAAGAAAGTAATTGGTCTTCCTGAACCGAAAGGTGACGGCACACCTCCTGAACTTCCTGTTGCCGGACTGAGAGACGGAGGCCTTACCTTCAGCCTTGAAAGTATCTATGACATCCTTTCCGGGGAGAGAAAGAAAAAACAGCGTTATCAGGCTTATGAAAGAATGAACAGTTCTGTAGCACAGATCAAAAACTATCTGGGAAAAGACTATTTTGCGAAATTTAAGATTCCTGAAAACCTGATTGATAATTTCCTTCAGTTTGTTTATACTTCTGAAAATATTCAGGCTTATGTATTGGCTGGCAATTTTGAAGCAATAAAAATTCCTATTGAAAAATATCTTCCGATCTATCAGAAAAGACTTAGAAGCTCTCATCTTCAAGAGGTTGTAAGCAGCAACTAGAAGTTCGGATAAAATAATACAGAAATATTTAATAATCCATGTTCATCACATGGATTATTTTTTTCAAACAACCGGAAAATGCCTTCCAAAGCCCTATCACAACACATATAATATGAATTATTCAACTTTTACGATATATAATTCTTCATTATTCAAAAATATGTTTAATTTTATCTCACAAACAAGTGTTTAAAATAAAAATACCGGATATTTCGTTATCCAAATAAAAACTAATCAATCAAAGCACAAATTAAAGGAGGAGCACCGAATATCTAATTTAATATCAATTAATGAAAAAAGTACTTTTACTTCTTAGCTGCATGTTTTTATTTACTGTATCTGCCCAAAAAAAAGGGAAAGACTACAGTGATATTCTGAAAAGTAAAAATATCTATGAGATCAATGCCTTTCTGAGAGATGCTCATCCTGATGATCCCCGCAGATCTGTCCTGAAACCAAGGGTTATGGAAATGATGAAAGAATACATCAAAAATGCACATCCTGCCGATCAGAAAGTAAAAGATATGCAGGAAATGCTTGCCATGCTGAGAAGAAGGCCCTCTACAAAGATTACCTTTGATGAAATGAACGCTATCATCAAACAAAAACAGATTGCGAAATACAAGGCTGAACTGGCAGCAAAACAACCTACAACGGTCTATACTCCAAGTAATGCCCAGAATACATTTGTTGTAAATGCAGCAGCTAATACAGCAATTCCCAATGCAGAAGCCGAAGAATTCAACATGCTCATGGCAGTATCTCCGGTAGAGCATAAAAACAGAACCGTAAAAATCCTGAATTCTTTATTCGACAATGATCCTAATGCCAAGGAATGTATTGTTATGATTCAGAATAAATCTGATTGTAATATTATTGTCAGAATTGAAGGCGTGGGAACCACCAGGTACAGACTGGCAGTTCCGGCCCAGGGTGAAGGTTCTATTGTTGTGGAAAAAGGCCAGTATCTTTTCACCAGCCTGGTTTGCGGAGCTCAATATGCTTCACAAAAAACCATTGAAAGACCTATCATGGTGGCATTAGGAAGTCATTAATCTTAATTCTAGCTGAAGTATCTTCCTGTCTTTTACCTTCAAAAGACAGAGATTCTCCATAAATTTTTAGTATTTTTGCACTCATTTTATAACTCAATGGGCAAGAATAAATTAGCAAGATTTGCAGAAAACAAAATATTACCAAATGTAATCCAACCTACAAGAGAAGATGCCTTAAACGGGTTCGAACTCAGAGGGAAATGGAGAGAAGATTTTTTTAAGAACGATAATCCAATCGTTTTGGAATTAGGATGTGGAAAAGGCGAATATTCTGTAGGACTCGCAAAAGCATTTCCTGAGAAAAACTTCATCGGAATTGATATCAAAGGCGCAAGATTCTGGTTCGGTGCTAAAGAAGCCGTAGAAAACAATATGAATAATGTTGCTTTCCTGAGAACCCAGATTGAACTTGTTGACTATTTTTTTGCTGAAAATGAAGTGGACGAAATCTGGATTACGTTCCCTGATCCGCAGATCAAATTCAAAAGAACAAAACACAGATTAACCCATCCTGACTTTTTGAACCGATATAAAAAATTTCTAAAACCTGGTGGTATCATCCATCTGAAAACGGATTCAGAGTTTTTACATGGCTATACATTAGGTTATTTACAGGGAGCCGGCTATGAAATTATCAGTGCTCACCACGACATCTATGGAGCTCCGGAATATGATCCCAACACGGAACATCTGAGAGATATCAAAACTTATTATGAAGAACTCTTTTCAGCTAAAGGAAAAACTATTACTTACATCAAATTTCGGATAAGCTGATGAAATAAAAATAACAATTGATGAAAAAAAAACTTTTAACCGTTTTATTTTTAATCTTCACATTTCTGTTCCCCAATCTGATATCTGCACAGAAAAAAGGAAGTAAAGACATCCTGAAAAGCACTGATATCAAAGAAATTGAAGAATATATTAAGAACGCTCATCCTGACGACCCGAAGAAAAGCGTACTGAAACCCAAGCTCATTGCCTTAAAAAATGCGGAATGGACAAAAGGTGCCCGTACAGCCAAACCTATGGAGGCAAGGCCTGTTATCTCCGATATTCCTAAAAGTATCATGAGAAACCCTAATTCAGATGATGCTGAAGAGTTTAAAAAGCTTATCGCAGAAAATTCTGCTGAACATAAGGAAAAAACAGTGAAGCTTCTGAACGCAATGTTCAATGAAGATATTACGCGCAAAGAGGCAATACTCTTATTTAAAAATAATTCAGATTGTAATATTGTATTAAGGGTTGAGGGAAAAGATTATTATAACCTCGCGGTTCCTGCTCACGGGGAAAATTTTATTGTTATCAATAAAGGTTCATACACGCTCAGCAGCAATATCTGTGATATAAAATACTTCTCCCAGAAAGATATTAAAAAAAGTATATTTGTAACGGTGGACAGCCCGAAAACGGCCGAAACAGAAAGCAGTATAATCAAAAAGGATGAGGTTCAGAAAAAGAAGCCATCAAACAAAAGAAAAATCAAAAAATAAAATAGTATGAAAAAACTATTAGTTTTTGCCGGAGTTTCAATAATCTTTGCCGGCTGTAATGTAAATTACGGCGGTTATCCGGGAAGAACCTCCTATCCTGCCGGTAGTTCAACAGGCAACAGAGCCAATACAGAAAGAGAGTATAATGAACTTATAAAGACCTACAAACCGGAAACAGCTGAAGTTCTTAACGATCTTCTTAACAATGATGATCCAAAGAACCCCAGGACTTCCATTTCAGTTGAAAACAAATCACCATGCAATATGGTTCTTACAATAAGCGGAAATAATTTTTTCAAGAAAATACCTATTGGTGCCGGGAAAATAGGATATACAATGGTTGCAAAAAATCAGAATTACAGATTATCGGGAGTCTTGTGCAACTCTACTTACCAATCTACAAAATTTATAACCACTTCTTATTCTATAAAACTTTCAAACTAAATACAACCTGCAGGATTCTGTAGGTTTTTATTTTTAACGAAGAGATTAAGCTAATACATCTAAAGTACCCTAAGACGACTTATAATTCCGATATAAACAATAAAAAAACGCTGGACCTAAATCCAGCGTTTTTCCTATATTAAAGAAAATCTTCAATTATTCTGCATCGAAATCAGCATCTGTATCAGCAGATACTTTTTCTCCTTCTTCTTTAGATTTTTCTTTATCAGCTTTTCTTTGAGACTGACCTTCTTTGATAGATTCAGAAACTACGCTAAGGATCATATCAATAGACTTGGAAGCATCATCGTTTCCTGGGATAACGAAGTCAACTTTTCTTGGGTCAGAGTTTGTATCAACGATACCGAAAACTGGAATACCTAGTTTCTTAGCTTCAGTTACCGCGATGTGCTCTCTTAAGATATCAACTACAAATACAGCAGATGGAAGTCTAACCATGTCAGCGATAGAACCTAAGTTCTTCTCTAAGTTAGCTCTTT
>NZ_JAYSDT010000074.1:0-11903 GCF_041914225.1 Chryseobacterium sp. | reverse complement strand
ACCATAACAATTAACTAAAATGGGAGTTTTACAGGAATCAGCAGAGTGGGAAAACGGGATCTATCAGATAGAACAGTCGGATGTGGTACGGGGAGGTGATCCGCAGTCTGGTGGTGTTGCTAACTGGCAGGCTCAGCAACTAGCCAACAGAACAAAGTACCTATATAATAATTTCAACAAACGAAAAGCTGTAACCATCAAACAAGTCTTAGCAAACATTCAATTGACTTTGCCTGATATAGTGGATAAGGATGTCGTTTTGGATATTGCAAGTAGTGGGAAAACAATTACCGTAAATACTTCGGGTATTATCGATGGGATTATTATTTCTTTTACTGCACTTGGGGCCAACAGAAACGCCGCAAAAATAGAAACAGGACTCCCCATAGAAGTAACTCCAGATGATGAGTTTAAAACGGATTTGTGGATACATGGAGGAGAAAGCTTTTCAGCCGCTTATTACGGAGGTAAACTCTATATGATCAGTGGAAATATTCATCTGGAAAATATAGGACAGGTACTCTATGGATATACTCCGCAATCTTTTTGTCTTCCAGCAAATGGTACTATTGTGAACCGTGCAGATTTTCCAAGGCTTTGGATGCTCGTCAGCAAATACGCAAATATCGTTACAGATACCCAGTGGCTCAGTGGTAATGGCTTAAACAGTGGATATTTTTCTTCAGGAAATGGCACTTCCACTTTTAGACTCCCCGATCTAAGGGGACTTTTTATCCGTGGACTCGACGCCGGAAGAGGAATCGACCTGGATAGAAATTCAGCCACTTTTAAAGACGGCTCTTTTCAAACAGACGCTATCAAAAAACATAAACATCAACTCGATGATATTCATCCTTATGGTGGATTTGCAGATGTAGGGGGCGGATTTGATGGCGGAGGAAATAACTTTAAATGGCGTAAGAATGAAACATTTGAGCTGGGAAGTTATGAAACAAGACCCCAAAACATAGCCTTAACACCTTATATAAGATTTTAAGATGGATACACTGAATATAAAAAATAAGATCAACCAAAACATCAAAGACAATCAGGCCAGAGAAATTACGGCTGAAAAAGTCAGAGAGGTATTAAACTTAATGACAGATGATATTAACACCGCAAAAGCCGATAAAACGGAAGTAGAACAAAGTATTGCCAATCAGGATCAAAGATTGCAAACCCACATTAATAATCAGGCAAACCCACATAATACAACTAAATCTCAAATAGGATTAGGAAACGTTGATAATACTTCGGACACCAATAAACCGGTATCTACTGCAACTCAAGTGGCTTTAGGAAATAAAGTTGATAAAACAACAACGACAATAGCAGCACCAGATATGACATTCAAGTATGTATACATCCTTGATGAAAGTAATAATGTACGAAGAATGCTTGCCGGTGATTTAGGGAAAAATGTAGCTAATTCCGCTTTGACATCCGTTGCTGATGCTGGGTTAATATTTGGTGCAAATTGGACTATTAATACAGCGGGATTCTATTATTATGTAAAGAATTTACCAGACAAATCAATAGATTCAACTTTTGTAAGAATGCGAGTTCAAGATACAAATGGTCAAGAGGCATGGAGTAATGGTAAAAATGTTGTTTTGCGTTTTCCTTCCCTGGCAACGGATGCCGAAAAAACAACATTTAGAAATGGATTGAAACTGTCAACTGAAAATTTCTCTACCGGTACCCCAAGAATTGATGTTTTACTACTTCCTTTTATTGACAATACAAAGAATTTCATTCAATATACAACACTCGTAGGATTAAATCTATTCGTGGATAATGTTACCCCAAATGCCTATATCAAAATTAAAAGAATGAAGGATATAAACGGTACAAATCTTCCGGCACCCGAAGTATATGATGTAGATAATTTCACTGTACTACAGAATTTTCCCAATAACCTGAATTTTGGAATCAACTGGAGTACAAAGCCTGAAGGATATTACCAGGTTTTTGTAACCCATAACAATATGACAAACGCAAGCTCCCCGGAATTAATCGTAAAAGAAGGATTAACTTACAGCCAGTTTACAGGGATTGCTAATTGGCAGAAAGCTTCGGGAGGTGATGCGTCAGTAAATAATACTGCTATCTCATCAGGTTCTCAAAGTACCCTGTATTACTCGGATAATCTAATCACTACAGCAGAGATTAACGCTGGCTTTATGGTCTCTTTTTCTTTAAATAACCAATTAGGGAACTATGGAGCGAACTTCGTTGGATTTTGGAGATGTGGTTTAATTGGGAACGGTGATGGTGTGTTCTATGGAGTTCAATATTACGATGGTGTTGGTACAGGTATGTTACCTAACACTACATTAGCCATCAGAAATGATACTTTTCATATCGCATATTATAATGGAGTCGTCTATGTGATCGCCGAATCGAATGGAAAAACATATCAGCAATTTAACAGTACTTTTAATTTGTACCCTAAACGTTTTGTATTCCAATTAGGCGGAGGGGGGCAAGGCTCTATAAGTATGCAATTACTCGGAAAAATTCTATTGTCTTAAAAATTAAAAGCATGAACGAACATTTAAACGTACCCGAAAATATTCAAAAAATTACTTTTTTGTAATCAGTTTGTTCTGCACATTAGGTAAATACCTTATAAAGTGGGATTATAAGCTTACTACATTATATGCCATTCTAAAAAAGTAGCAATCTTGTTTTTTGACCGTTTTTTCCATCTATTTAAAGCATCCGAAATGGATGCTTTTGTTATATAGAAAAACGACCATAACAATAAATTCAAGTCAGTACTTTTTCCGTTTTGCTTGGCCAATTAGAAGTTCAAAAAATATCTCTATATTAGTACCCATAATTTTTACGAAAAAAGCGTAAGCTCTATCGAATTGGTATTAGAAAACTAGGAATCTTCTGAAAAGACCATATTTGATAGACTTACGCCCATGTCCTATACTGGGCACTGGGCGGAGTCTTTCTGGTCTTTGGGTATCCTAGTACCTCTAATACGGATTAACTTTTGCTCCGTGCCTTTCTTTTTATAAAAAATATGAGAATTTTTTCGGAGTTGTGATGTAACACGTCACGTTTTGTCGCCGTGTCGTGATAGCTTTGCATTAACATATAAGAATGAAATTAAAAACAAAAATAAAAGCATATGAATATATTTTGATTTTTTCCCGTAAAACCCCGGAACTAAAATACCGTGATTTTACGGATTGCCAGAAATAGCAATCGTCCATAAGTTCGCTTCTGGAAAAACAATAACAAATGAGAGAAAAGAAATTACGTTTTTCAGCTTAATTTCTTGTATGCACAGTATAAGGAATTCCTGTATTTCTTTTTGTGTAGGGCTTTAAAGCCTTAAGGTCTTCTGAGACTATCTGTACAGTTCTGCTTTTTTAAAACAGACTCCATTACCATTTCTAAAAACAAACATTATGAAAACATTCTATCTATCAGGATAACAATATCTTGTCATGCAAAATATCGTTAAATACGGTATTAATTCTCATTTATTGAGATCACTACAATCTAATTTCAATTTTAAAACAAAAAACAATGAAAAACCTTTATTTGAGTACATCTTCTGAATGTACCGCTCCAGGCAAGTCGGCCCGGAGAACCATAATACAAAGAAAAATACTCCCTTTGCTTTCCTTACTGATTGGCTTTTGGGGATATTCACAAACCGAAGTCTATTTTAAATATGATCAGGCAGGCAGCCAGAAATACCGTGGACCTGAAGACCTTGCCGGAAAATCTTCGAAACAACTTAGAACAGCTTCTCTGGCCACAACCCAGATGATGGATGAAAAGAGTTTCTGGAAACAGGTAAGGCTGTACCCGGTTCCGGTGGGTGATATTTTAACTATTGACTGGACAGAGGAAACGGACAAACTGATAGAGTCTGTTTCTCTTTATCAGCACAGTACGGCACATTGGAAATTTCAGCAGCAGAATATTCCCGGACTGAACAGACAGTTAAAAATTAACATGACTGGTTATGATTGGGGAGTATATATTCTTCGCTTTACGTTAAAAGACGGAAGAGCTTTCAGTAAAAACATCACTAAAAGATAACACTGCTATGAAAAATTACAATCACAAGAAAATACAGATATTTTCATCGCTCGTATTATCTTTCTTGTCAATATTCTCCTTTGCTCAGAATTTCCATGATACTAAAGGAAATATTGAAGTCAACAGAGTTGGGCAGCTTCAGTTTTCTTTGCCCATAGATGTTGCTCCGGGAGTGAAAACAGTATCACCACAGGTGAGCTTGGTGTACAACAGTGAATCCGGCAACGGTATTGCGGGATATGGGTGGAGTATTTCTGGTATTACAGCCATCACCAGAACAGGCAAAACTATTGAAAATACCGGAGAGGTAAAAGGAATTCAGATGGACTTCTCTGATTACTACAGTTTTAATGGTAAAAGGCTGGTACTTAAATCGGGAGAATATGGTAAAGACGGTGCAGAATACGTAACAGAGAAATATTCCAACACGAAATTTAAATCTATAGGAACTGCCGCCGGATGGTATGGCCCGGAATATTGGGAAGTGACTTTCGAGGATGGTTCCCAGGCTTGGTATGGCCGTAATCCAGTTGCCAAAACGTCCACCGACTATTATATTGACGAATGGAAAGATCCACAGGGAAACTACATTTCTTACAGCTATGTCCAGGGAAACGGTGTTGCCATGATAAGCAGCATTACCTGGGGAGGTAATAAGGATCTGAATACACCTTCTATGAACACCATACAGTTCGCATATAATGATCGGGATTTAAAAGAAGAATCTTACATGCAGGGATACAAATTTTACAAAAATAAAATTCTTTCTGAGGTAAAGGTACTTACTTATAATAATCAGTTTAAGCGATACAGCATAGAGTATACTGGCAACGGAACCAATTACCAGTTTGCAGGGAAGATTACAGAATACAATGCCAATAATGAGGCTGCCAACCCTGTCACCTTTAATTATCCGGCTATGTCCAATTCATCTTATGCCGAATATACGGCAGAGCCGGAGCCCTTTACTGATGTTAAATTGGTTGGAGATTTTAACGGGGACTCCTATCTTGATTTCCTATTGAATAACGGTACTGTAAAGCTGGGTGCTTTTAATGAAACCTTTTCAACCGTTTCTACAGGTAAAACCTTTGCCGGTAACGCTAAAGTAGTCAGCACATTATTAGATGAAACCGGACAGGTCTATAATGGGAATGGAATTGTTGAATATAAAGACAGCAGAATTTATGGATATATTTTCAGGAACAATAATTTTGTAAAAGTATTTGATAAAAGTTTGGGTAACACTTTTTTTAATGGATTAGGTGATAGTTTAATCCTTGAAGTAGGTGATTATAATGGTGACGGAATACCTGATGCCTTTCTTGATGATGGGGGTCTCCCTGGATTTAATTCAAAAGCTATTGTAGACCTTAAAAATTCAGCTACTCCCTTAATAGGACTGCTACTCGATTCGGGAATCAATGAAAGTGGCTATAAGGATCGCAAGTATACAGATATAGATGGTGACGGAAAAGTAGAAGTTATCAGTGTTGCTGATTCACAGTATACCGTTTTTGAGTTTGTAAAATACAATGCCGATTCATACCTTCAGAAAATAAGGTTTTCCGGAAGCCTGCTGGAAAACAAGGACGCTGAATTTCCTGTCTTATATGGAGATTACAATGGTGACGGAAAACTAGATTTTGCAATTCCTATTACTGATAATGCTATAGGAAAACCTGATGACTGGAGATTTTACATGGGAACGGATAAGGGTTTTGTACCTTTCCTAAAAAAGGAATTCTTTACCTATAGAAAGTTCCAAAAAGAAATGACTAACAATTATGCCAAATTTGCCAAACAATATTTCTTTTCGGTCACGGACATGAACAAGGATGGGAAATCTGATATTGTTCAGGTATTCTCCTATAACCAGATCAATATGTTCAATGCGGGTGGCTCAAGAGATTTCGGTTATGTTGTAAGTGCTAAGATGGCTAATGGGTCTGATGTTAATGGAACACCGAACTTTACTCCCAACTGGTTATTTCAAAGTCCAACTTACAGCACACAGGATCTGCTCGATATTACCCTATTTACTCCGATTACCAATTCTATAAAATCCGGAAATAATTATTACAATGTCTTTTTATACTGGAAACAGTTCCTGAAAAAGATAAAAGGACCTACTCCTGTTTCTGAATTGGCAAGAATGGCTTCCATTACGCAGGGAGGGGTTACTACCTCGGTAAAATACATGGAAGTGGTTCCTGGGAATACCGCTGTTCCTGATTTCTATAAAAAGGAAAAGAATGAGATATATCCTTACTATGCAATGACAAGGGTAGACCAGGCTTACGCTGTTTCCCAGCTATTGGAAGAAGGCAAGAAGCAGGATTTCCGCTACAGGGGACTTGTAGGAAATTTGAAGGGTAAAAATTTATTAGGGTTTCATCAGATCGCCCGTTCTTCATGGTATGCTGATGGTTTTGAAAATACGAAAATATGGTCTGGATCACAAATAGATCCCGCTTTGGATGGAGCACCTGTAAAAGAATGGAGTATCAGAACCAATAATGAAAGTAATATTTTCCCTACAGATATTTCAGAGAATAACAGCCAGCTCCTGACTTTTGAATCTGTAGACTATAAAGCAGATAAGCTTCTGAATGGTCAGGTCATTACTTCTATTCCTTCAGGTAGTCAGTCCAAAGTAGTTACTGCTATTGTTCCTAAGTTTACCAAAACAAAAGATTTCTTAACAGGAACATTCATTCAGAAGGTAACGAGCTACGGGAACTATTATCTGCCTTCTAAAATAGAAATTAGTACCAATTACGGCTATGGTGTATCGACCACTGAGTTTGGCTACACTCATAATATTGGAGCAACAGGATCTAATTATTATATTGGAAGACCGACACATAAGGCTGAAAAAACAGAGGCTTATGGTGATGTAAAAAATACTTTTACAACCTACACCTATGAGAGTAATCTTTTAAAAAGTACCCAGTTTTTTCCTGGAAATGATGCGACCCAAGCTGTAACAGAAGAATATTCTTATGACGGGTTTGGGAATATAACGGCAAAAAAAACTATTTCAGGGATCGACGGAAATTCACAGTTACAGAAAATTCAGTATGACCCCACTGGAAGGTTTGTCATTAAGAAAACAGATAACCTGGGATTAGAAACCCAGATGACGTATAACAGTCTTGGGCAAATACTGATCCAAACAGATCCAAATGGCAACACTCTTACCAATACATATGATGTATGGGGTAAGCTAATGAGCTCTTCTTCCAGCCTTACAGGAACTACAACCTACGTGTACGCTAAAGACAATCAATACAATGAAACGATTACCCGTAATGATCCTGATGGCGATGTGGCAAAAGTGTTTACTAACAAGCAGGGACAGGAATATAAAACATCTTCCAAAGCTTTTGCACAGGGACAATACGTTTCTAAAGACATTCAGTATGATATACTAGGCAGAAAACTCAAGGAATCTGAGCCTTATTTTGATGGGCAGGGAGCCAGCCAGTGGAGTACCTTAGTTTATGATGATACTGTATTTCCGGCAAAGGTAAAAGCTACAGCATTTACCGGAAAGCAGACAGAAACCATTATCTCAGGACTAACTACAACAGTAAAAGAAACCAGTCAGCTGGATTATGGCAGGACAACTTCCCAGACCCTGGATGCTTTAGGAAATATCATATCATCTACTGATAAAGGAGGTACCGTACAGTTTTCTTATAATGCAGCAGGTCAGCAGACAAAGGCCAAATATGCAGAGCATATTGTGACTACGATGTATGATGACTGGGGAAATAAAATACGGGTAGAAGATCCTTCTACCGGAGTATATGAATATCAGTACCTTGGCTACATGGGAGCTCTGTCAAGAGTAATAAGCCCAAAGGGTGAAAAACGATATGGATATAACAACCTTGGGCAGCTTGTCATTCAGAATGAAAAGTCCACTACCGGAAACGAAACAGATAAAGAGATAAGTTTAACCTATAACAATAAGGGAAGACTAACTGAGAAAACAGGAACATCCAATGGAAAAAAGTATACATACACTATAAATTATGATCCACAAGGTAGAACTGTAGCCTCTTTTCAGGATACTCCGGAAGCTTACTTTTCACACAAAAATGTTATCCATGATAGCAAAGGAAGAATAAGTTCTTATGAAAAAGCGATACAGACTTCTGTAGGAACCACTAATGTTTCTGTTGAAAACTTATATAATCCATGGAATGGTGAGCTGTATCAGGTTAAAGATAAGAACTCAGGGAAAGTTTTATGGGAGCTGAAAGAAACCAATGCAAAAGGACTGTTGGTAAGGGCTAAATTAGGAGCGGCTGAGATTAATAATGAATATGATGGTAACGGATTTTTGACAAATGTTAATCATTCCTCGCCCATAAAACCGGATATTTTTAAGGCCACTTACAATTTTGATGCGATTAAAAATGAGCTAAAGAGCAGAAAATCAGTATTACCTTTCGAAACAGAATATTTTGTTTACGATGATAACAACCGTCTGATCAACTGGACAGATCCGATTTCAGGAGATATACCTTCTACCAATAGAAATATTTACGATGCAAAAGGCAGAATACTCGAAAATGATCAGGTAGGAACTATTAAATATGAAAATTCTGACAAGATCTATCAGGCCACAGGTATGACCCTGAATAGTGATGGGATGCAGAATTATGATCAGGATCTGGTTCAGACCGTTCTTTACAACGAGAATAATGATCCGGTGTATATTTCAGGGGAAAAGGGTTCTGTAGGATTTCAGTATGGTTTAACTGGGATGAGACAAAGGGTTACTTATAAAGGAATCTTTGACCCGGAAACAGATGGAGAATTCACCAAACTCTACAGTGAGGAAGGAAGCTTTGAAGTAGTAAAGAACAATATTAATGGAAAGGAAAAACATACCATTTACATTGAGGGTAGTCCATATGAAAGTAATATTGTATTTTTGAAAAACTTTGATGAGAGTAGTGGTTCTTTTAAATTTTTGCATAAGGATTATCTCGGAAGTATCATGGCCATTAGTGATGAAAAAGGAAACATGCTTGAACAAAGGCATTTTGATGCATGGGGTAATTTAACTCATCTTCGCATTGGAAAAAGTAAACTGGCTGTTGGTAAAGCCAGTATTGATGTCCTTTTAAATGTTTCCGGAGGGTTATTGATAGACAGAGGGTATACCGGACATGAGCACTATTTTGAAGTGGGAATCATCCACATGAACGGAAGGCTTTATGATCCTCTGCTAAGAAGATTCCTGAATGCAGATGAAAATATCCAGGATCCATTCAATACGCAATTCTACAACAGATATGGGTATGTGGCGAACAACCCGCTAATATATAATGACCCAAATGGTGAGTTTGCCTGGATTCTTATTGGTGCTGTAGCCGGAGCTTATTTCACAGGAGTAAAAGCCAATGGCTCATGGAATCCTGTACAATGGAACTGGGGCGCTACCTGGGGGAAAATTGCCATGGGCGCTGCTGTAGGGGCATTTACCGGAGGGGTAGGTGCAGCCGTTGGTTCTGCATCCCTTGCTGCTGCTGCAACCTATGGAATACAGGGAGGTCTCTTAGGAGGTGCTATTGCGGGAGCTTCAGGAGGAGCAGTTGCAGGAGCTATTAATGGTTTTGCCACTGCGGTAATGTTTGGGGAAAATGTTATAGAAGGGACTCTAATGGGAGGCTTATCAGGTGCTGCTATTGGAGGAGGCATGGGTGCTATTGCGGGAGCTGGAGGCCAGATTATTAAAAATTTGCAGGCTGCTAAAACAGGTGATTTACAGGGAACAATCCTTAAAGGAGCTCCAATTCAGGTAGGTAGAACACAATGGACCTTAAACAATACACCAAAAACTACAACAGTAGGAGCAACACCCAAGGTACCAAAGACAGGAACTTTAATAATTGGTGATGTTGAAAAAACAATTGCCGATGAAATTATTGGCTACCAAATTGTTGACGAAGCGCCTGTACCAATTTATAAGTCAGAAGTTCCTACCACATACAAAGGGGAATATATGAGGTCCAATTTGAAAATGGGCAGAGATTTACATACAGGATATAAAGCAAATGAAGCAGCTCAAGGCTTAGGTTACAAGGAATACAGATTACCAAGCGGAAAACGTATTGATTATCTTGATATTAATAATGGAAAAATATATGAGTTAAAACCATTAAATCCTACACAACTGAGAGCTGGCGAAAAGCAGTTACAAATGTATTTAGAAGAACTTCAATCTCCTGAAGCAATTAAAGCGAACCCTAGATTGAAAGATATTGAATGGAAAAAGATTTTAGAAGCCTACTATAAAAAGTAATTTATGAATAGTAAAGAATTTAAGAGCTTATTTGGCTCAATTGCTAAAGAAAATGATTATTTACAAGCCTTTGGTGGTTGGTATAAAGAAAGTCCAGAATGTATTGCAGTTCTGGAATTACAAAAATCAAAGTATGGCGATTATTATATGCTTAATATAAAAATTTTCATACAAGGTTCTTTTGATACAATCTATTCTCCTACAAAAGAATTGATAAAAAGTCCTATGGGAGATATTGGTAAACAGATAATTGATGATGTTTTATCTTTTGATAAAGCAATGCCTGACGAGTTAAGGAAAGAGCAACTGAATGAACTATTTAGTAATACTATTATACCATTTGTCAGTAATCTTATGACAAAAGCCAATATTATTGATTTAGAAAGCAAAGGAGAAATAACGCTACTTTCTTCTGTAAAAAAAGAACTGGAGAAACTTATGAAGTAATTATTCATAAGGCTATTAATTAATTTTAGAGTTGCCCGCATTTTGGGCAACTCTTCTTTAAAGAGAGAAAATCCTTTTAAGTCTAAAAAAAATTTAATCATATTATATGAAAAAACAATTACTAAGCCTATTCATAGTTATAGGCATTATGGCATTCGCTCAATCTACAGACGGACCAAGATTTGGTATTAAAGCCGGAGGAAACCTTTCAAGTATATCTGGAAGCGATTCCAAATCTAAAATTGGATTTTATGCCGGAGCTTTTGTTAATGTCCCAATTTCTGATGCATTCAGTATTCAACCTGAAGTTCTGTATAGCCAACAAGGAGCAAAAGTAAAAGGTGATTATGAGATGGCCACCTATACAATAAAGAATATGCAGCAAAACTTTGGTTATATGAATGTTCCTATAATGCTTCAATATAATGCCACTCCTGAATTTTATCTTGAAGCCGGCCCTGAGTTTGGGTTTCTTATCAATGCGCAGGCGAAAGGTGATATTAATGGACAAACTTATAAGGGCAATAATAAAGATTCATTCAGAACCTTTAATTTTGGAATGGGGCTTGGCATTGGTTATAAATTTAGTCCCAATATTGGAATTAATGCCCGTTATATTGCTGGCTTAACTGATACTGTAAAGTTTGGACTTGGAGAAACTTCCAAAAACACTAATTTCCAATTAGGAATGAACTACTCTTTTTAAAAGGAGTAAGAGCCTTTTAATAACAAGTAAGAAGCCCTGAATTGTAATATTTCAGGGCTTTATAGCTTTTAAATGATGCAAAATCAAAGTCTTCTTTGCAATCCGTCTCATTTGTGTATTAAATTTAATACTTTCACTTTTAAAAATTTCATATCTTGTGAGTATCTACTTTTTTAAATTCAAAACTAATTCCATCGATTTATATTGTGAATTTTCCCATTTTATATAATTCATAGACAATATCAGCTTCATGAAATGCATCATCAGCACCACGGTGTAGCTCTGTATAATCGGTTTTCCCAAAAAAGAAGTCATATGCTTCTTGAACATTTGGCCATTTGTAACCAGACATTG
>NZ_JAYSDT010000073.1:0-12342 GCF_041914225.1 Chryseobacterium sp. | reverse complement strand
GTACAATATCAAAAATTGTCTAATTTTAAATCGTACTAAAAAAGGGAAGCCTACATCCGCTCAAAAATCGTTTATAATTTTATTTTGGATATTTGATGCCAAACGTGATTTAAAGTTTATCTACCTTGTTAAAAACTGTGTTGTATTAAAAATGTACCTCAAAGCACCAGTTTTGGACTTCTATTTATTTTTGATCAAAACGACAGGTAATGATCTTTCTTTGATGAGTGTAATATCCACTTACAATCTCATATTTTTTAAACAGTCCTTTTTCGTTTAGGGATTTTGTCCAATTGGTGACGCTTTCAACACTTACATTCAGGCGGTTTGCTGTATATTCCCTCGATGCAAAATACCCCTTTACTCCTTTACTGATTGAGTTGTATTCTCCCCAAAGTAATTTTTCTCCTTTATTCAAGGCTCTATTAGAGTAAACCTCAAAGGGAATTTTGATATTTCTTCGGTCTTTATTTTTAGTGTTTTCCTGACTTTCTTCGGATTCTTCCACAGTTTTATAGTAGTCGGTCAGAAAATATTTTCTTCCTTCTTTCAATAAATACCCCTTTTCTAAAAGGCTTTTTCTGCAATCTCCAACAATATTGGGGTGTAAGTTGAACAATTTTCCAACATCTTTACTGGTTACCTGGTTGAATCCGAGTTTATTTTTTAGCGAGAAATCCAGTCCTAAAAATAATTTTTCGTTCAGTGATAACTCCGAATTCATCAGGATTTCAAAAGGGATTTCTATTATTAATTTTGTTGGAACTCCTTCTATCAAAGGATCTGTTAATTCAATATTATCTTTTTTGGTATCTTTTCTCACTGTACTGTTTTCTAATTTTTACTACTACTACTACTACTACTACTACTACTACTACTACTGCTGCTACTACTTTTTCGGACTACTCCTTAGTTTTCCTCCTCATGTTTCCTGCCTTTAACTCTACCACGGACTACGGAAAAGTAGTCGACTACTTTTTGTCCTCTTTATACTTTCGTACTACTGGATTACTCTGTTGAAATCAGGAGGTGTCCTCTACCACTTTCTAAGAAAACTACTACCATGACTACATTTTTCAGGGAGTAACAGTACTTTTTTATCACCAAAAGTGCATTTCAATTCACCTAATTTTGCATTTCAATCTAACCATTTTTGCACTTCTATCTCACCAAATTTGCATTTCATTATCACCAAAAATGCACTTCAATATCACCAATTTTGCACTTATATTTAAAGACATAATTAAAGACTTCAATTAAAAACCTTAATTAAAGAGATAACCAAAAACCGACTGGAAGCGGTAAACCGCTTCGCTTTCTTTTTCAAAGAAGAATTCATATTTATTAACAGTTACTCCTTTGAATAAATGCCGGATCATATTCAATCTCATATTTTGCGAGGATAAATGAAGGATTGTAAATCTATAATCTTTTCTCTATTTTCTATCATCTACTTACTGTTAGTTTTTCTTTGAAATTAAAATAACAATTTTTTGTTTATTCCTTTGAATTAATAAAAATTAAAGCGGATAAATATTGTGAACAATTTTCAATGATGTTCTCCACTTAAAAATTTTCAATTGGGATTCTGTATCAGTTTTTGTAATTGATTATGTAGAACGCCTTTGAAAATATTTACTACAAAGGATTTTCTTTAATTATTGAGAATATGTTTGTCGCTATAAAAGAAAAATCTGTCCTAAAGACAGATTTTGTTGCATTGCTATAAATTGTTGTTTTCAGCAGTTTAAGCTGATTTAGTAAAATATTCTTTCAGTAGTTCTGCATTTTCATCCTGCGTTATTTTGATGTAACTGTTGAACGCTTTTTCCGTTCTGTGTCCTGTGATATTCATAATTACCCTTGATGGCACCCCTCGTTTGAACATATTGGTTGCAAAAGAACGTCTTGCCGTATGAGTACAGATCATTTGATATTTATACAAAACCTCCTCAACGCGATCTTTCCCTTTATTACGGATTTTCAGAATTTTATCGTTAAACTCTGCTTTTTCTCCTAATTTTTTCAAATACCTGTTCATTGTCTGATTACATAAGGATTTTGGAAGATTATTAGGATTATCTTTGTATTTATCCATTATCACTCTGACAGCAGGTAGGATAGGGATGTTAACCCATTCCCCCGTTTTAATTGTTTTGATTCTAAGGACATCCCCAATAATATGTTCAGGCTTCACCTGACTAAAATCACTGAAACGTAATCCTGTGTAGCACCCAAATACAAACAAATCTCTGGTTCTTTCCATCGTCTTATCACCGCTTAAATCCAAGGCGATCAGTTTTTCTATTTCCTCTTCGGTCAAATAAATATTATCAACATCTTCTTTCAAAACAATGAAATTCTTATGATTATGTCCGTTATAGGTATTAAATCCATTTTCCATAGCATCGTTCATAATAGATTTAATGTTTTTGATATTTTTACCGAAACCGCTGTTAGTTAATCCCTCAATAGAAGTGTAGAATTCAAGGAAATCATCGTAAAAGTCCATATCAATGTTGTGCCAGTTGAGATGAACACGAGCATATTTTTCATACTCTCTCAGTTTATTAACCGTAGTTCTGTATGTTTTTGCTGTACTATGCTCAATTTTATTTTTTCTGTCCTCGAGATATTTCTCAAAATACTCAAAAAATGTATATTCTCTTTTCTTCTCAACCCCCTCTTTCTGTTCATTATAGAGAAGTTTTACACGAGCAGTTTCGGGATTTTCACCATTAATCATCAGTTCATTAATAATGTCTTCAACTTTCTGTCTGAACTTATTAAGAAAGATATTAAAACGGTCTGATCCTGAGTAGCTTCTCTTTACCTGCTGTCCTTTATCATCCCAATAGCGGTCTTCGAGGTTTCTCGAAGTATAAAAATAGGTTACCTGCTTTTGGTGGCTGTACCGTAGCATGAGCATAGAAAGATTGCTTTTTATCTTTCTCTGATGCTGTGATTTACTGAGTACAAATTTGATTGTTGCCATAATTCTTTAATTGTTAGATTGTTAATTATAAATTTGAAATTCTTACCACATAGTTTTGTTGTGGTAACTTTAGCCCAAACCTGATGCGTAAGGCAACGGTTTGGGGCTGAAAGTTTTTCACAAACTATTATTCTGTATTAAAAAGGCAAAGGATCATAAGTTTCCTCAAGTTCCTTTATTGATTTTCTTCGCTTGCTTTTCTGCGATGGTGATAACTCCATAGCATCAATCAAATCAAAAACTTCTTTTAATACAGAGGTTCCATAAGTTCTGCTCTCTTGTTGCTCTTTGTTTTTAAGAACAGTGTATAGAATGTGAACTACATCTGGTTTTTTCGGGAAAAACTCGAAATCGGTCTTTTCAATCAAACTGTTTCTGAATTGTTTTAGCAACCTGTCGAGCTTGGTGATTGTAAGATCCTGAAATGTACTCTCTATGTCCATCATCAGATCTTTAAAATAAAACTCTCTTCCGAAATATTTCTTCGGATTGCTGAACTTGATTTCGTGTTTTATAACATCCTCGTGAGGAAAACACCCCTTAATCAATGTGCCTTTCACTTTAGCGTTTGCAACAGCATCATAGACTTTGTAATGCAATCCTAATTTCGGATTTCCGAACATTTTCATATTACCTTTATTATACTCCAAATCCCAATCTTTCAACCCAATTAAATTTTTCAGATAAGTTTTTGTATCAACGGTCATTTTTTCGAATGCACCATATTCAAAATCAAGGACTTTGGCGTTTTCAATATCTATTCTTAATAACTCCTTTATTTGATCCGCAAATTCAGCGATTCTGTCTTCGTGGAATCTAACATGGTTGTGTCCGTACAGGAAATACGGCATACTGGATTTTAAAATGACACTTCCGTCTTTTTTGAAATACAACGCAATATTTTTCAGATGCTCATCATCTTTGCTATCAATGGTGTACTGATTTTTCAATACAGGATGCTCTCTTAGATTTTCCATCTTGATACCCGTGGCATCTTCTTTTGAAATTCTTAATGCGATAAAATCTACCTGATTGTTGTAGAAATTAATTGATTTTGATTGTCTGATTTCTGTTAAATTTTTGTGATTATTGATTGTTTTGTTTTCGGCTGTACTGCCGATGAATTCTACTTTTGACATGATATTTATTTAATTGTTAATAATTCTTATTTAGTGGGCTTCTGCCCAATTAGCACCTTTGCCGAGTTCGATAGTAAGCGGAATAGATAGTTTTACGACGTTTTCCATCTCATGTTTTATCAGCTTTTCCATAATTTCCACTTCATTTTCAGGAACTTCAAAAAGCAGTTCATCATGGATTTGAAGGATCATTTTGGACTGTAAACCTTTCTCTGTCATAACTTTATCACAGTTTACCATTGCCATTTTGATAATATCGGCCGCACTTCCCTGTACAGGAGAATTCATCGCAAGGCGTTTACCTTTTTCACGAATCTTAAGATCATTGGAAGAGAGTTCAGGAATTGGTCTGGTTCTTCCGAACAGGGTTTTTGAATATCCGTATTGGTCGGCATGATCTACCAATCCCTCCAAACAGGATTTTACACCACTGAACTTGGCAAAATAATCTGACATCATTTTCTCTGCATCTTCCTTAGAATGATGTTTTTTTGTAATTGTTGTGAGAGATTCTGCCAATCCTACTGCTGACATTCCATAGATCAACCCAAAGTTGATTGTTTTCGCAATCTTTCTCTGCTCTTCCGTTACTTCTGAAACCTTGCAGTTGAACACTTTAGAAGCCGTCAATATGTGAATATCTATACCTTTATTATATGCATCAAGTAAAAAACTGTCCTGGCTCATTTCCGTCATCATCCTAAGTTCAATCTGTGAATAATCAGCACCAATCAGCACATTGTCTTTTTCAGCAATAATAACTTCCCGTAGTTCCGATGTAAGGATTTTAATTTCATTGGTTTCATTTTCTCTATCCTTTAGCTTGACGTTTGGGATATTCTGTAAATTCGGATTACTACAACTGAAACGCCCTGTTGCTGTTCCGATTTGGTTCAGGTTACAATGTAGTCGTCCTGTTTTTGGGTGAATTTCTTTCAACTGATTACAGAAGCTTAACAAGGTGTTAATTTTCCTGTAATCCAAGATGAGTGGTACAATTTCGTGATCGTCTTTAAGTTTCTCCAAGTGTGATTTATCAACAGAAATCAATCCCGATTTACCTTTGGAAGTAACTTTCGGTTGAATTTCCAACGTCTCAAAAAGCAGAGTATTCAGCTGTTCATTGCTGTTAAGATTGATTTCTGTTCCTGCGATTTCTGTTATTTTATCGGTGGTCGTCTGTAGTCGGTTCAACAGCCGATGCTCTACACGTTCTAATTTCTTCGTGTCTATTTTAACACCATTAAGTTCGGTTTTAACGAGAACACGTATCAAATCGTGTTCTAACTGATTAATTGTTATTTTCATTTTAGTTTTGATTTAGTTGTTGAATTAAATAATGATATAATTGCAGCGTTAGGTCTGCATCTTCACAGGCATATTTGGTAAGTTCTTCCTTGGGAACTTCGGTAATATCCCTGCCTTTTGTCATTTCCTCAAAGGAAATTTGGTGGTATTGCAGATGTCGTTCTGAAATTTCCTTTAGTCCGTGGGTTTTACGGTTGGGATCCAAGAGATAATCTAAAATCATTGTGTCAATAATTTCACCTTTGATTTCAATATCATACTGATGAAAGAATTTTAAGTCAAACTTGGCATTATGAAAGACTTTGATAATGGTCTCATCTACAAGTATTGGTAAAATTGGCTGTAAAAATTCTTTAACCTTAGCTTTGTTCTTATAAAAAGGGAGAACAATGTTAAATCCCTTTCCTTTTTCAACAGTTATAGCAACACTCACTATACGGTCTGTAAATGGGTCTAATCCCGTAGTCTCCAAGTCTATGACGAGGATCTTTCTTTTATTCATATTGTTACGTTTTAATAATTAATTTTTAGTGGTATTATCAGTACTGAAAAATTTCTGTAACTGATTAACCAGTCGTGTCATTTTATTAGCGGTATCAACCGTCTTGTAATCAGTATCAACGCTATCAATGGTAATCATTGGCTTTAAGTCCTTTTCAGTCAGAATTTCAAAGTACATTTTGGTATTCAGAGGAATCTCTCTGTATGGAATCTGCTTGTATTCAAGATATTTCTTAACCTTTGTAGTGAATGTTCTTTGATTCGGAAGATACCTTAGATTCACATAACCTCCTTTCGAAAACTTGCTGAACAATTCTTTTTTATGAAGTTTAGTTTTTCCATTGAGTTCTTCTTCCATGAAATCCAAGAATTCAATTCCAAGTTCAGAAATGAGTCTCCGCTCATTCAGATGGATAGATGGAGCTTCTATTAATCCTTCTGTTAAATACAGCTGAACACAACTTAGCATATACAAAGTAAATTCGTCCCATTGTCTCTGATTCCAGTCTGTAAAGAAATAATGTCCGAAATCCTCATAAACTGTTAGGTCTTTCCCATAATGTGAACTCAACTCTATTTCATATCTTCTCCTGTCTGTACTGTTCCCAGCGAGAGCTTTCAAGATATGGTTACTGGTAATCACAACTTTAGGGGATTCTTCGAAAGGAATGTAGTATTCCTGCTTGTATTTCACATTAACTGTAAAGCCATCGGTAATACGATTATAAAAAACTTCAAATCTCAGATTATTTCCTGCATCATCTATTAATAGAACTGCTGTATATCGATTGATTCTCTGAAAAGCAAAAATGTTGCTTGCTGTAAAATCTTTACCCGATAATGCACAGACAGTAACCATAAACCCGATAGCTTTTACAAACAGTGATTTTCCTCGTCCGCCCTCTGCAAGATCAGTTTCTTCGGTTTCATCAAGCAGATTAATAGCTTTAGCGTTAGCTGCATCCTGATATCTATGAAGCAGATAACCGATCACGGACATAAAAGCTTTGTATCTTACTTCGTCTTGTCCTGCGATATTCCAGATAAAAATCTGATATGGAATAGTAAGCTTATCAAGCGGTTTCTTCGGTAGGAAAAAATCACGTTTTACAACCTGTTCCTCCATTATCAGCCATTGCAAATCGGTGTATTTGATAAGGAGAATCCCACCTTTATCAACTTTTACAGCCGTATTGAGAAAATAAAAGTAACTTTCGTCTTTCGGATCAAACTTTTGCTTAAACTCAATTTCTTTCAGGAAGAAAAGAGTTGTTTTATCAAATAACATACTCGATTTATCAATAAAAGCCTCCTTTACATCATCTATAGGAACTTCTTCTTCGAATTTTACAAAATTTTCATCCAGCCATCGGAGCAACATCTGTACAATGTCTGATACTTCAATAATTCTGACAATATTGTTTTCAATAAGCACATATTCTCTTTCCTTGCCTATTTTAGCGACCATTATATTTAGGAAGACCAGAAAGTTCAGAAAATCAATTGTTTTTATTCTAACATACTTTCCGTTAACGACGTACCAAGGAATAAGGATAATCCCTGCTGGCATTTTTACCTTACGCATTACTTTTTCTTTTTTAAAGGTTGAACTTTGATAAATTCCTCAACTTCCGATAGCTTATACCTCGGTGATCTTCCGAAGTATTGAATCGGGAAGTCAGGGAATTTTTTTCTAAGATTATATAAATGCGAGGTAGAAATGTGGAGCAGTTCGCACAGTTCATCGGCTTTCAAAAGTCTTTCCTCGCTTGGCTGTGCACCTCCAAACAAGCTGGAATGTGCCGTCAGTTCAGATAGTACTCTTTGAGCTATACGGCTTTCCAACTCGGAAACGAATTTTGAAAAATGATAAGTTAGTGCGTCTTTGTCCTTCATTACTTTCGCATTTATAGGAGCAAAAGTAACGGGATTGTCGACCTAAAGGAAGAATGCGTAATTTCTTAGAAAGTGTACGAAAATTTTACGCATTTTCAGAGATTTTTGATTTTTTGTGTAAGACAGCTTTCAATAGTTTTTGTGGAATCTTTTTCTATTGATTCACTGACAGATTCCCTAATATAAGGAAACGCATTATAAAGTGCTATCATAAAGTGATACCGAAGAATTTTAGGCGGGGCGATCTTTTTTGGATTGAGATAGGAATAGTAGCCAGTTCTTTTGGGAGTAGTGTCGACTTTTTTATTGTATTTTGTTATATACGAATCATAAGTACGATGCTGTAATATTTTATCTTTATATGTCTTATATAATATATTCACACAAGATTCAAGATCGGATTTACGCCCCACATTCAAGTGTAAGAATTGTAGCTCGTAAATGTTTGCAGGGAATTCAAATGCATTATAAAACAGCTTATCAATCAGCTCATAATCCAATATACCTTTCAGAATATTATGCATATCATTTCTAAAGGACAACCGTACTGTTTTATCTATATATAAGGGTATTCTGCTGTGGACTTTAAAATCATTAATATTTTCTCCTTTCTTTAATTTCAAAGTTATCTTTTGCTTCAGAGGTTGGCTGGTAGCTAAATGTGTTATAAAATCTGATTCTTTAGTTTTTGTTGCAGCAGCATTCAAATAGTCAATTTCTTTAAATCTGGTGGATTCAGTATTTACCTTTTTAAGCAGTTTTTCCGCATTGGTAAGAATCATAGATAAATAATCTTTCACTTCATCAAAACCATAAGAGTACACTATATTTTCCGCCCATTTATGTATAAAATTCCCTTCTTTGTAATCAAAATATTTGGAAGCATATACAAAAATAAAATATTGTTCCTCAGAGGTGAAGTTTTTCATGCAATCCTCAAAATACTTCGGATCAAGATTTTCCTCTTCTAAAAACTGATCTAAAAATGTGAAAATCTTAACAGCGGATTTAATTGGTATTTGAGTTATATCGTGTTTAGACATAGTAGGAGGACTTTTGGAAGAACTAAGATAAAAATATTTGGTGGAATTGGAGGGAATATTGGAGATCGTGAAACAATACTTTCGTTATTTTATATGGTTAACTCATCTAAATTATTTTTCCACATTACAAAGCCTTTTTTATCCTCAGAATAGTTATGAATTATTCTGCTGAAATGTTCAGGATTAGTTTCTAAAAATACCTGTCTGCCATGTTCTTTTATAATATTTAACTGAGAGTCAATTTTATCTACTGTTTTCACTAATGCTTCTTTGCTTTTTACTACGTGCCAGATATAAGAAGCTTCTTCAGTGTCTAATGTTTCTAATACTATATGATAGTAGTGCTTTCCTGCAATTAAAAATACAAAAGAAAAAGGGCTTAGTACAAAACGTATCTTCATCACACTACTTTCATGTTTATCTGCCAAATATTGTATTTGAAGCGAATGTTTATAATTTTTACTGTTCAAAATATTTTGTAAAATACTTTCAGCATTAGGATAAATACTCTGATTGTTTTGGAGTTCGTCAGCGGTCAATACATTTTTTCCTTTAAATAAAGGCTTTTCAATTAGACTTTTATTTAGAAATTGAAATTTCACCCCTTCAATAAGTTCTTTGTTAATCCTTTCTATATCCTCAGAAGTTGCAAGTTGTGAAACCAGTTTACCGTTCTCAAATTCGGCAAACAATTCAATTGAAATTGTTTTGGATTTTAGAGTTTTGATAAAATATGGTTTTAAAACCTCAAATTCGGGTAAAATTTCCAAATTCTCAATATTAAATTCAATATCTGCATTTATTTCTTCGACAAAATAATTAAAAGTAGTACTTCCATAATGAAAATCTAAACTTTCAACGGGTATTTTTATTTTCTTCTCTATACTGATAACTGAATTTGAAGAGATAATTTCTTCTTTTGGCTCATTAAATAAGGTGGTTTGTTTATTTATTTTTCTATAGTAAGCATTGCGTTTCAAAAACAACTTATTGAGATACTCAATTTTTATATCTCGATAATCATAAATAATAGGATTAATTTCTGAACGCTGTACTCTTCCAATATACTGTATAGCTTTTCCCTTAAATGAGAAAGGATATACCAAAAATAAACAATTTATATTTTTTAAGTCAGTTCCTTCTCCAAAATATTGCCCAGTAGTAATTAATACCTGAAAAGCACCGTCCTTTAAAATATTCCACTTATATTGTCTATTATTTTCTGTATCATCACCGCTCAATGTTACTGTTTCATATAATGGCTTCAAGAAGAGATATAATGTATCAATATGTTCCTTTCTTTCGGTAATAATCACAACCTTTTTTCCTTGATTAAGCTCTGTTTTCACATCGTTTAAAATCAGTTTATTCCTCGAGGAATCGTGAATTAAAATTCTCGACAAAGTTTCAAAATTATCTGTTTTTGAATTAAAGGGAACATCGAAATTAGTATTTCTGATAATAATTTGTGCGTGTTTATAATCTTCAATTTCAATAGGTAGAACATTTGCAATAACATCTCCAAGATAAGCGAAAATTAATTTATCGTCATTATACTTTCGAAAAGGAGTTGCTGTTAATCCATACAAACAAAATGAATTAAAACTTCCAATCGTTTTTCTGAAAGTTTCCGCTGGAATATGATGGCATTCATCAACGATAATCATTCCAAAATAATTCTGAAGAGCCTCTATTTGTTTAGGAATACTTTGAATGGTTGCAACAGTAATTTGTTTTCCTATTTTAGTTTTTCCTTGCCCAATAATTCCAATCTCTTGTTTAGGAATTCCTAAAAATGCTTCTATTCTTTCTAACCACTGTTCTAATAATTGTTTACGATGGACAATTATTAATGTAGGCTGTTGTTTTTCGGCGATAATTTTTAATGCGATAACCGTTTTCCCTGAAGCGGGTGGCGCAACAATAACTCCAAAATCTTTTTTAGATGTATCCGAAATCACTTTTTGTTGATGATTTCGTAGTTGAGTTGTGAAAACGAAATTGATACGCTGCTTTTGTACTCGTTTATCAATAAATTCAAAATCAATCTTAGATTCTCTGCAAAAGCGGATGAATTTGCCAATAAAACCTTTTGGAATTATAATTTCATTTTCAGTTTCTTCAATCAAATTAAAGTACCGTTCTGTTCCAAAAGTATTTTTCCCTGATTTCTTTTTAATGAAAAATTCAGAGTTAGCAAAATTTAGCTCTTCTTTAATAAAATTAATCAAAGGAGTGGTCAAACCTGTTCTATTGATCCTTAGTTTACTATCTAAAGTTATAATTAAGCTATCCCCAACTGATTTTAAAATATGAGAATCCGATAAAGTAGAAAATTCTTTATAAAGTTCATCAAGTCTTTCGATAGAATTTCTTTTGATACTTTTTAAAAATAGCCATTGATTGGAAATTGGCTCAAAGGTTTCAGAATCAATAAAACAACTATTTCCTTTGTCAAATGCTTCTTTATATAATGGTAGCGCTATGAGATTTCCTAAGCCTTTACCCGATAAAAAATCCTGATTAGGAAAGAGGCGATCAAAGCTGGAATTTCTATCGAATATGGAAAAAGATCCTATTTTCTCAAGTATAGAAATAAAGATCTTCCTACTTCTTATTGCAGGATATGGCTTTTCAAAGAAGATCCAAACATGTCCTCCATTTCCTGAACGAGATCGTTCCAGATAAGTGTAAATATTCTTCTCTTTACAAACTTTTATAAAATCAGTTGCTTCCTGTTTCCAATCCTTTTTATCAAAATCAGCTACTAAAAACCAAGAAGTATTATCTTTTAATAGAGGATAAGTACCAATCTGCTGAATCCCATCCAAATGTTTCTGAATCTCCATATCGGAAATAGATAAATAAGACTTATTGGAATAGCTTTGAAAAGTTCCACCATTCATTTTATGAGTACGGTAATGATAAGGATCATAAGTGTAAGCGGGCATATAACCATTTTTACTTCCTTTTTCCCATCGTATAGCAAATACGTCATCACGTCCTCTAAAAAGAGAACGAAAAAGGTGAATCGATGGAGAATGATTATCATTTTTCATTTTTAACTTTCAATCATTGTTATGTTTTTCGATGGTTAAAAATATAATAAGACTTTTGGAAAGACTAAGATAAAAATATTTGGCGGAATAGGATGGGATATTGGAGATTGACGAAAATGGAAATTTTCTCAATCTCTTTAGGCAAAGGGAGTACAGATACAAAATAGTAAAATAACTTCTCTGATTTTATAATCACAAGATCATTTTAATTTTTATTTTCAGAAGTAAGTAGATTCAAACAAAGTCAATACAGGAGGGAGTTTCCGAGAAAGTTTGAGCATATAATTGAGCAGTCGTGATTTTTAAAATAAAAAAGCCCCTAAAATAGGGGCTTTACAACTGTTTGTTGTGGTTTCTCCAGGAATCGAACCAGGGACACATGGATTTTCAATCCATTGCTC
>NZ_JAYSDT010000072.1:0-12585 GCF_041914225.1 Chryseobacterium sp. | reverse complement strand
CACTAGAAGCGTAATAGTATCTTCCTTCTTCTGATAGTAAATTTTGAAGTTAAGCATAGTCTGCGCATACAGGAAACTTTGGAAAGCTAAAATTAAGATGACTATTAAGTTATTCATGGTAATAGTAAAGCCCCATTGCAGGGGCTTTTATACTTATTGTTTTGTAAATATAAGGTTTTCTGTCTCCGGCAGATAGATATGATAATCTAGGTTTGGAGGGCATAGTGTATCAATTCTTGTTGTTGTTCCGGGATAATAGCTCCAATAAAATTGGGTGCTGGTTATTTTTTGAAATTTTATATCACCGCTACCAACACCGCAATTGCCGCCTGCATAATATAGATTAACTTCATTACTACTGTTAAGATTTGTTCCTAAACTCAGTATAATATTGTAAAGATTGTTTCCATAAAAATTACTATTTAGAGTAGATTGATAAATTTGGCCGTTTGAATCTTTTACTTCATATTTTACAATTATTACATCTTTGAAAAAATTTTTACTCCAAACTTCATAAGGCCTTTTCAATTGTTTGTTAATAATTAATGTTATAGTTTTACCCTGAAAGTCGGCTTTCCAAGTACCAATGAAAGGATCCAGTTCATTATTCAAATCTTTAAAATAAGAATTTATTGCTGAATCTAGCTCAGAATTATTCAATGGGTATATTTGTTGAGCTTTGCAAGAGATTAAACCTACCATTAACAAGATAGTATAAAAAATTATAAATTTTATTATTTTTTTCATAGTCTTTCGATTTATTATTGAGAACAAGGAATTGCAATAGTTGTACCGTCTGTATTTTTATTAACAGTCGAAATTTTATTATTAATATCTATTTTCTGAAGGATAATGTTATTTTTTAATCCCATTCTATCCAATGTATCAAAGAATATCTTTTCCAATCCTTTTGTATTTAAGATTTTTTTTCCATTTACTACTTGTATAAATTCAGTTTTTCTAGACAAGCTAGACATTGAAATAGCTTGTTGAATGCTCCAAGTTCTAAATTGTTCTTGAGAAAAATTTCCGTAAGTAGGTATATCAGCCTGTACACCATTAAACCTGATTATATAATGAATGCCATTCGGAGCCACAAGACCCATAAAGGCGTATGTGGGTTTTCCGCTTCCATTATATCTGGCAATTTCTATTAATGTGGAAATATCTTTAGCTGAAAATATATCAACACCAGTCCCTGTATGATTATGGTAACCGCCAGTTAATAAAGAGGGATCACCGAAATTAACACTATGGTCGTTGTTCTCTGTAGTAGGGGAAGCCGTACCATTTTTTTTGATGCCATAGCCTTTTTCACCTCCAGCTCCGCTGGTAATATGATTTTTAAGATTTTGTATTACTTCCTTTACAGATGCTGTTCCCAGCTGACTTTTTGTGATGGTGCAAGGATCATTTTGTGTAGTAATTATTACGCCGCCATTTTCATTCTGGTCAGGACATGGATTAGCTAATCTTGTTGTAGAGTGGAGTATATAGACCATCCAGCATTTTAATTCTCCATTTTCATCGTCTTCACAATGCAGAACCCATTGCCCTCCGCCACTGGTGGTAGTGGGTCCAGAAGGAGGTGGATTATCTCCGCCCCCTGTATTGGGATAGCTTATCGGTCCGCCTGAGCCGGTTGGAGGTGGATTGCTAGTTCCTGGAGGTAATCCGCCGCCCCCGCCCCCGCCGCCGGGACCTTGCGGATTTGTAGGACAGTCAGGGCAGGGCTCAGGATTACAATTTCCGGTTCCATTTATATATGCTACCGTACTTTCTAGAGATCCATCAATATTGTAGGTACTTACAATACCTGAAAATGTATATAAGTCATTATTACCATTTAGTATCCATGCATCAGTAGGTTCATATGCGATTATTTTGCTAGATTTTATATCATTATTATCAGCTGTCAAAGAGAGGTTATAGGTGTCAGATGGATCAATGCCCGATTTGGGAATTATAGGAAAAGTGTAGTAAACTTCATTGTTTGAATTAATTGTTTCAACAATATATTCTGTAATAACTTCTCCAAACAAAGTTTCTGTTTTACCCTGAGTAGATTGCCTTTTGAGAGGGATTTTAAAATCATCCGTCTTTGTTTGTAGGTAAGAAATCACGTTTGGGATTTCAGATTTTGGGATAATCCGGAACTTCAGCGCCTGCTGATTGTTGGTATCTTTAGGATTGAAATTATCATTCCTACACCCGATGAGAAAGAATGCCCAAAGGGCAAACCACAGTACATAGTTTTTTTTCATCTTGTTTAGTTTTTTGTTTTAAAGTTAAAAATAAGTTTGTTTTTCGAAAAACTTATGTCAAACTTAAAATATTTATTTTGGAAATGCGAAATTTTTTCTATTCAACTTTATGCGAATAAATCTGAATAATTTTATATTTGTAAAAAAAGTCCCATGACCAAAGATAAACTGAAAAAGACCAGAACTGAAAAAGGCTTTTCCCAGCAGGATGTTGCCAAGTACCTGAACATCAACCAAACCGGCTATTCCCGGAAAGAAAACGGAACCATCCCGGTGACAGATGACGAGTGGGAGCGGCTCGCAAAGCTTCTGAACGTAGAGGTGGAAGAGATCAAAGAAGACGACAGCCAAAAGAGCATCAATCAGAATTTTGAAGGTATTACTGATAGCAATTATATCGGAAGCAACAATATATACTATAATGTACCCGAGTTTATTCTTAATAGTCTCAATGATTATATAGACATCCTTAAAAAAGAAAATCAACAGCTGAAAGACGAAATAGAGCAGCTGAAAAAATAATAACATTTTTAACAACACAAATCATGTCAAATCTTACCAACAATCGCCTGAACATCACGGCGACACCTGCGCAGATCTCTGCAGTAAAAGCCGCCTACCAAACCATCCTTACCAACCTGCCTTTCCTGCTGGGTCTCACCACAGAAGAGCGTAGCAGCCTGCCGGCTATAGATGTCAGCAACAAAGCCTTTACGGAAGATGCCATCTCTGCGGGCGTAAACAATGCCGGGCTTTTGCCAAGCTATGTTTCCCCAGCGGGCATGCAGACCGATCTCACACTATTCACCCAGCTGGACGAGCTGATTGCCCTTCATAACCAGGTGGGAGAAAGGATGCAGGACACCCAACTCCTTGCCGGCAGCGAGGCCTATGTGGGCGCACTTACTCTTTACAAGCTCTTTGCCTCGGCAGCAGAAGCCGGCATAGCAGGCTCAGACAGCATCTATGCCCAGCTGAAGCAGCGTTTTGCAGGGCAGGGCGGCACAGGCAACCCTCCCACCAATCCGGAAGGATAATATTAAATGAAAGACCTATACTCCGCTTCTGCGGAGTTTTATGTACCATATAAGATAGTATAACAACCAAGCAGATTAGTATAATATATAATACTATTGGTTTTATCGCTATGCTGAATTAGATTCACAACCAATATAGTTGGTTTTATCAACCAACTATATTGGGTATTTTACCAAATTTATATCGGCATTATAACTAATATTATTGGTTGTTTTACTGATAATTATTAGTTTTACAACCAGTAATGATATATTTATAACCAATAAGAACAAATAATGATGCCGGAACGTAGTAAGAAATTTTTACAAAAGGAAGATAAAGACCCCGTACACATAGGGAATCTTGTACATTGGGAGATAAAACAGAAGCTACTAAGGAAAAAAGATATAGCGGATAAGCTGAGCATAGCTCCCACCACGCTTAATCAGTACTTCAAGCAGCCGTCTTTGCAAACCGTTATATTATGGCGACTAAGCAGAGCCATTAATTTCAATTTCCTTATGTATCTTGGACAAAAGCTGGATGTAGATTATCTGACTGAAAAAGAGCAGACACTACAAGAGCAATTGAAAATAAAAGAGAAAGAGATCTACACCCTGAAAACCCAGCTGGAAGTCTACAAACAGATTCATAAAGTAAATAATTAGGTCTGTAAAACCAGGATGAACTAGTCATATCCAATCCTGCTAAAAAAATGACGCAAATCGTTTTGCGTCATTTTACTAAATTTGATTTTCTATATTTACTTTTTTATGACTTTCTGAGAAATAGAAGTGTTATCTGTAAAGGTTGCTTTCAGGATGTAAATGCCTTTCGGATAATCTGCAAGGTTCATTTCTTTAGTCTGTGCAGATTTAATCTTTCTGCCGGTGGTATCAAAAAGCTCAAGAGACCGGACATTTTTTGCGGAACGGATAGTTACCCGGTCTGCTGTTGGATTAGGATAGACGCCAAACTCAGTTTTAGCCGCATCGCCGACAGCCATATTAGCCTTAACCTGAATCTTAAAATTATCAACAAAAAGACGGTAACTTGCCGCTGCATTGAAAACCGTACCGTCCGATGCATAGAGCGCAAACTTGACATTGCTGCCTTTGTAAGCCGATACATCTATCGTATATTTCGTTCTCTGGTTAGGAATCGTAATATTAGGATTATCCCAGTTTCTAAGCTCCTGCCAGGTAGTGCCGTCTGTATTGATAAGAACCTTGAATTTATCCGTAGCCTCAATCTGTGGCGCGGGTCCGTTCGGGTTGGTGTTGAACTGACTGTTGGTTACAGCCGCATCAAAGGTGATTTCATAATCATTACCGGAAAGATCAAAAGCATTGGTCACAGCCCAGTAGGAAATATTGGATGTATAAAGTTCCACACAAAGCGACTGGTCATTGGCTACCGTATCTCCCATGAATGGTTTCTGCTTCCAATAGTTGACAGATGAATTGGTAGGACCGCTTCCTACATTGGCATTAAAAGTATAGCCGAGATACCAGCCGGTCAAAGGAAAAGTTGTAAAATCCTGCGTATAGGGCGGCACTGTAGCCTGAGAAAAAAATGACGAAGCAGAGATCATCATTGCTAAAAGATAAAGTTTTTTCATAAGTTGCAATAGTTAGAGGGTTAAATGATGCCTTGCCTTATAGACAAGACACCATTAAGAATAAAATAAATTATGAAGATTATTTTCTGATCAGCTGCTGCGTTTCAGTTTTGCCGTTCCCGAAGGTCATTCTGATCATGTAAACACCTGTTGATAAAGCGGATACGTCAATCGTTTCTGAAGCTGTTTCCAATACTTTTCTTCCATTCATATCAAGTATTTCTGCTTTTAAGAGAACCGATTCATTTTTAATTTTCACTATATCTTTTGCAGGATTTGGGAAAATAACAGCTTTATGTTTTTTATCTGTTTCAGATACTGCAAGACTTTCCTTTAGCACATTGAGCGTGTAATCCTCTGCCTGCCCTTGTGAATATACACCACAGGAATAAGTGACATAGCTGCCAAGATTGGAGACGATTCTCATTTTAGCATTGCCAAGTGCTGCCGTAAGCGGAATCGGCAACTGATAAGTTAATGTATAACCTCCGGATTGCGTGATCTTTCCAAGATTGTAGATCTCACCTTCATCTCCCAGGAATCCGTTCTGATTCCAGTCTACAAAAACCGTAATCGCCTGGTTGGATGTGCTGTTGTATATTTGCGCATTGATCTGCAGCGGGTAAGTTTTACCTCTTTCGACATCTGTTTTCAGTGCGGAGAAATCTTCGTAAGGAACGTTTGCTGAAGATGAATTATTAATCGTACCTATTTGCACTTTATCTATCGGCATCAGGAAATTGAATTTTGGCAGGCAGTAACTTTCGGTAGGATTGGTTTCCACACAGCTTCCAATTAGTGTAAAGACACCATCTGCACCATTAGTAACCGTCTTCCAGTTCGTCATTCCATCTCCGCTGTAATACATTTCTTTTCCACTGTTTCTAATGGTTGTAGACTCCCAGAAAGAAGGATTCTCTTCTACGTTATTTATCACCTTTACCATAATCCAATATCTTCTTCCCGTAGCGCCGCCATCCAGAAGTAACGGCTGGGGCAGCGTAAATGTATTTTTCCTGAACGTAAACCCGTCTCTTTCATTAAGATCAACAACAGAATTAGGAGACACTGCCTCATAAAACCCAACCGTGCCACTTGGCAACCCGGAATCATCGCTCTTCATTATCGAAATGTCAAAAGACTGGATACCACCTTTGTCAATTGTGTTGAGTATGATATCAGTAACTGTCAGGTTCGTGTGCGCCGCTACATTAAAATCGTTGGCAAAATAAAGGAGTTTCAGATCTCCTGCTCCGCTTTCAAAGTTATTGCTTGGTGTAGATGGTGCGCAGGTAGGTGGATAGTTCTCTACACTGTCATTATTTCCTATTACAATGTCATCCAGAACGTTAGATCTTCCGGTTTTCATTACAGCTTCAAAACAAATCTGCAGCTGAGCTGATTTTTCCGGCAAATTCAGAACAGCCTGTTTCCATTCCGGGACATTAAACATAAAGTTTTTCAGTACTTTCCAATCAGAATCCGGAGAGGTGCGATAATAAACGTTTAGGATATTCTGATAGATTCCCCAGGCTTCCTGCCCCATAAAAAATGAAACCGTTGGAGTTTGTAATCCTGTAATATCCATTACGGGACTGATCAGCCTAACCTTTGCATCAGGAGAATTGGCTGCAATCTGGGCACAAGCGTTAAGCTGTCCGGAGTGGGCATTAACTATATTATAATCAATCCCTCCAGCAGATCCCTTTTTATAGACCCAGCCATCATAGGTGGCATTGTGTCCGCCGATTACCTGCTGTGTCCAACAAGAGCGGCTCGGGCTGTCTGCCTCGAAAGTTTCTTTGAACGGAAAAGTGCTGACCGTATTGCAGGTCTGGGCAATAACTTTTCCAAAAAATATAGCGATCACCGCTACAAGTAAAAAATAGAATTTCTTCATTTCGATTTCAAATTTTAACCTGACGAAAATATCCCGATAAAATCAGAAAATCAAGTAAATGAATAGCTCTATTATGGAAAATTTATGATTTTGACAGGGAAATAAATATAGTAAACTCCTGTATAACAGTATTATATATTTTCAGAAACATCTTTTTTGAGCAGACGGCGTTTTTGCTCGGTCCGTATTGTAATAAAGCATAAAAAGATAATGACTGATCCTAAAATGAGAGAGAAAAAAGTAATCAGGAGCCAATATTTATGATTCAGCTTTGTGGTTTGTTTTTCATTTTCAAGCGATTCCTGAGCAATTAATTTATTCACCCAAACTGCTGCCTCGTAGTTACTTTTATCCACCTGCTTTAGAAAAAGACTTTCATAATAATCATGCTTTTCAATATCCCTGAGCTGGAGAAAATTTGTTGCCAGCAGCTCATAGATATCATTTTCAATATCGTCCCGATAAGGTTGATTCTTTCTTTTTTCTAAAATATCGAAAAGCATCGCATTTGATAGCTGGGGGTTTGCCTCGGCCGAAAGAATCCTGGCTTTACCTAACTCTATAAAAACATCCTGTAAATCTGCAAATTGTGGGGGATAAGGTCTGGAGGACTCATTGGGGCTGACGCTTGCCAGTTTCAGGTTTTCAAGTGCCTCGCTGAATTTTTTCTGATTAATCAGGCAATAGCCTTTATTAAGGTATGCAATTTTTATATTGATTTCCGCCAAAGGATTTTTTGAGTTAACATACTGGCTGATTGCTTTATTAAAATATGAAAGAGCAATATCACTGTCCAATCCATAAAAATAATTCATTCCTTTAAGATAATAAATATTGCCCTTGACCAGGTTCAAAGAATCCGGAATTTTGGGAGAGTTTAGAAGAAGTTCTGCCTGATCCAAATAGATTCTTGTTTTCTCATTAAGTTTCAGGAACTGATAAGTATTTCCAAGAATACCTAAAATTTTAATCTTGGTGATAACATCATCTCCGTTGTCTGCAATTTTCAGCGCTTCATTGCCGTACCGGATGACATCCAGCGGATTCTGCAAAAGATTAGAAGTATTGGTCAGAATAAATAAGCTGTGGATGGTTTCCTTATGGTCCAATGTGTTACTTCTGTAAGCTTTATCCGCAATCTTAAATGCTGCCTTCGGATTAAGAAGCATTAGTTTCTCTGCTTTCTTCAGCAGCACCTCATCTCCGGGCTCACCAGCATAAAAGGCAACTCCGAACAGGATAGCAATAAATAGGATCCGGCTTTTCATTCCTCCTTCTGTTTTAATAGTTGAATATAATTGGCCGGCGACATTCCCATAACCGATTTGAAAACTGCTGCAAAAGCACTGTGAGTAGAAAACCCGCTTTCCTCTGCCAGGTATTTGATCTTATAGCTTCTGTAGACAGGTTTATCTTTCAATTTACTGACGATATATTTGATTCTGAGCTCATTGATATAAGCATTGAAGTTTTTCTGCTTATGGGTATTGATGGTCTCGGAAAGGTATTTAGTATTGGTTTCCAGATTTTTAGCAAGATTCTGAAGCGATATATCAGACCGGATAAAATCTTCGGTTTTTTCAAAATCTTCCAGTTTTTTCAGCAGGATATTCTCTGTTTTTTCTGAAATAACCTGAGGCTGGGGCGCTTTTTTCTCTTTCAGAATACTGATCTTCGTAATAAAATTCTGATATTCTTTGACCTGTAGCCTGATCTGAAAAAACCTTATTGTCAGGAGAATAATAGCTAAAAGCCCGATCCCGATTATTGAAAACAAAATCTTTTTTCTGCTATTGACGAGAGTTTGCTGCTCATTCTTAAAATTTTCTTCAACAATATTGAACCACTTATTTTTTGCTGAAAAACGGGTTTCATTAAGCGTTTTGAGGAGCAAATCTTTTTTGTTGACCGCTGCCATATATTGTTCTGTTGATTTTTTGACCGCATATAGTTTTATCAAAAGTTGATAATAGGCATATTTTAGGTTCAGGTTAGTCGTCTGTTCCAGTGAATCTGCGGGAAAATCGGAAATAAGCTTTTCAGCCAGTTCCGGCTTATTATTGTTTAAAAGATATTTAGCGTAAATAATCTGAAACTGAATATCATTTTTATATAGATCTGCAATCGTTTTCAAAAAAGAATCGTATAACAGATTATTATCATTATCTGCAATAAAGTCAGAAAGATACATCAGATTTTCTCTTGCTATCGTCAGATTGCCGGATTTGGCTTTTTCCGATACAGCTATTAAATCCTGCTTGACATTTTTAGAGGGATTTTGCTTAAGTTTTGATAAAAGATTCACTATCTGTTCAGAAAACAGAATATCATTATCTCTCTTATGGACTACCGCCCCACCCTGAAAACCCAGGTAATAAAGAATGCTCTTTTTCAGAATTAATATATCGGACGGCAGCTTTTCATCTCTATCCGAGATCCGTTTGAGAGCATCTGTGAGATTATTCTGAAAAAAAAGAGACTTGGTCCTCAGGTAATCCAGCTTTTCCTGTTCCTCATGATCTAATTTGAAATTCTTTTCCAGATAGTCAAGAACTTCCGATGCCTTATCCGGTGTCAGTACCATTTCGTAGCCGGCTTTCTGAAAGAGCTGCTTTTTTTCCGGATCAACAGTTTTGCTGAAGACCAAGGAAATACAGAAAATAAGGATAAGAAAAAACAGTTTTTTCACCGGTTTACAAATTGGAATATAAATTTATATCTTTTTTAACGGAATTAAATAAAAAAACTCACAGAAATTAAATTTTCCATGAGTTTTTGATATTCTTAATTGATTATTATCGTTATGTCAGCATTCCTCCGTCTACATTCAGAACCTGCCCTGTGATGTAGGCAGACATTTCACTTGCCAGGAAAACGCACGCATTAGCCACATCTTCCGGTTGTCCGCCTCTTTTCAACGGAATGCCGTCTCTCCATCCCTGAACTGTTTTCTCATCCAGTGCAGCCGTCATTTCAGTTTCGATAAAACCTGGTGCAATGGCATTACAACGGATGTTTCTGGAGCCTAATTCTAGAGCTATAGACTTCGTAAAACCAATAGCTCCCGCTTTAGAAGCGGCGTAATTTGCTTGTCCGGCATTTCCTTTAACACCAACCACTGAAGTCATATTGATGATAGAACCGGATTTTGCTTTCATCATTGGTTTGATGACTGCTTTTGTCAGGTTGAAAACCGAATCCAGGTTAACTTTGATAATCGTATCCCAATCTTCTTTTGACATTCTGAGCATCAAATTATCTCTTGTGATTCCTGCGTTATTTACCAAAATATCAATCGTTCCGAACTCTGCCAAAACATCTTCAACTAATTTTTGAGCAGCGTCATAATCCGATGCATCGGATTGATAACCTTTGATTTCTGTTATTTGGCTTAATTCTAACTCTAATTCTTTAGCTTTTTCAACAGAACCAGCATACGTGAATGCGATTTTTGCACCTTCTTTGGCAAAAACTTCTGCAATTCCACGCCCGATTCCACGTGTAGCGCCAGTGATGATGGCAACTTTACCTTGTAGTAATCCCATATAATTTTATAATGTTTTCTAAATTTGTTATGGCAAAAATAATACTTTAAGAATTATTCACAATCAAAACAATCTCACCTTTTAAAGTTTTGCTTTTGGAGAATTCTATTAACTCACTGATTGTTCCTCGTTTAGTTTCTTCAAATTTTTTGGAAATTTCCCTGCTCAGGCTTACTCTCGTTTCTTCTCCAAAAAATTCCTTGATCTGTTCAAGTGTTGTATTGATTTTATGAGGACTTTCGTAAAGAACAATTGTCTTTTTCTCTTCTGCCAATTGTTTGAGTTTGGTTTGTCTACCTTTTTTCTGAGGAAGAAATCCGGCGAAATAAAAATCGTGATTCGGCAAGCCGGAAACGACCAAAGCCGGAACAAAAGCCGTTGCGCCAGGAAGACAAATCATTTCCAAATTTTCATCCGCACAGGCTTTGGCTAAAAGATAACCTGGGTCGGAAATCCCAGGCGTTCCAGCATCGGTAATAATAGCGATGTTTTGACCATTTTTGAGGTCATCGACTACTTTCTGCGTAGCCTGATGTTCATTATGTAAATGATAGGATTTCAGAGGCTTGGAAATTTCATAATGTTTGAGAAGAACCCCTGAAGTTCTTGTGTCCTCACACAAGATATAATCTACTTCTTTCAGAACTTTCACAGCCCGGAAAGTCATATCTTCCAGATTTCCAACGGGTGTCGGAACAAAATAAAGAATGCCGCTCATCTACAAAAACCTGTTTTCAACCAAAGTCCAGAGTCTTTGTGCATAATTATCAACCTTTTTCCAATCTCTTTCGTAATAGATGTCACTCAAATACTCCTGCGCCTTATCCAAAGAACTAAAAGAATTCAGAACAGAAACAACCTGATTCAGATCACTTTGGCTTCCGCCAAATAAATATTGAGAAAATGCAATTCTGTCATTCAGATCCAGCTTGAATTCCGGTTTTGGTTTTGGCGCTTCCATATAATCTGTCGGAACATTATTTTTGAGAAGACTTCCGGGATTCTGGACAGGAGCCGGTTTTTCCACTTCTTCCAAATGGTCATCATCGAACAAAGACTTAGCCACTTTCAGACCTTTGATATTAGCCAATTTAAATTTTTTATCGTGATGCTCTCCCTGATTCTGAGAATCGTAGACTTCCTGGGATTTTTCTTTCGGCTGCGTATTTTCCCTAGAAAACTCTACAATTTTCCTTCTGTTTTCTTCCAGTTCTTTCAGCTTAGCTTCTTTTTCTGCCAATCTTTTTTCATAATCATCCTGCGAAGGTTTTTCCGCAGCCGAATCTTCTTTTGTCATAGCAAATGAAAACTGGCTGTCCTGCATTGGCTCCAATTTCTCCGCCGGTTCATTCAAAAGATTTTCTTCTTCAGCGTCAATTTCTGCAACGGCTTCAACAATATCTTCGTGGTAGTTCTGAGCTTCAATTTCATCAACAATTTCATTCTCCACAATGGCTTCAATATCTTTACCGTTAGAGATTTCAGTTTCCAGATCACTGCTTTCTGGCTGATGAATCTCTTCAATTGTCATTGTATTGGTTTTCAGATCTTCATTCGAATCAATTTCAGCAAAAGAATGCACTTCTTCCACTTCCGGGACATTCGCAAAAATGTCTTGTGCCTGTGTTTCTTCTACAACAATTTCCGCAACTTTATTTTCATCTTCAAATTCCTCAACTGACAACAAATCAGAAGTATTTATAATCTGATTTTCAATAGTTTGCAAAGGTTCAATATGGGTTGATGAATATTCAAAATCCTGAGAAACTTTAAGAAAAGAAAACTTTTGATAAAGCTCATTGATTTCATGTTCCTTAGCTAAAATCTCCTCATAATTATCCGATTTGGATAATTCTAATAACAGATGCTTCATCTCTCCGAAGATTTTCTCATATGATTCCCGCCAATTTTGCATAATATATCTTATTAATTTTTACTTAAATTTGATGAATATAAATTTAAGAACAATTTTGTTCCCAAAAGGTTTTTGCTGTCATTATTTTAATCTATAAATGCTGTAAATTTTAATCGCAAAGGCGCTATTTTACAAGCAAAACATTTTTAAGTCGCAAAGATTAATTGACTACTGTCAATTAGCGCCTTAAAATTTGATTAGAGAAATTGATTTTGTGCCTTTGCGTTGAAACAAAAAATTTAAAACAATTTTTTTGCTAAATTAATAATGTTTTTAGAAAATACAATTAATCATTCCAAACAAAGCGGTTGGATGGAAGTGAT
>NZ_JAYSDT010000071.1:0-13164 GCF_041914225.1 Chryseobacterium sp. | reverse complement strand
AAGACGGAAACATCAACATCGAATTAAACGAAATGGTAGCTGCTGGTATCTATGCTAACCTGGCTTTAGTAAACCACTCTCCATCTGAATTTGTAGTAGACTTTATTCAGTTGATGCCGGGTGTTCAGCAGGCTAAAGTAAGATCAAGAGTAATTCTTGCTCCACTTCATGCTAAAAGAGTATTAAACGCTCTTCAACAGAACATCGCTAACTACGAGCAGCAGTTCGGAGAAATCAAAGAAGTTGAGCCTTTCGTATTAGGAGGTAACAACGTTCAAGCGTAAGATTTCTTTTACAATAAATAAAGAATGCCCTGGTTTTTACCGGGGCATTTTTTATTACCTGCTTTTGTATATAATTCACTAATCAGTTTATTTTTTTCTTTTTTTTTATTTTTCGCAATTTTATTTTAAAAATATATTAAAAAAATACAAATAATTCAATTTAATGTATTAATGTTAATTTTTGCTGTAAATTATTGATAATTAATTTAAATTGGTTAAATAATTGATTTTTCTTTGTTAAATTTGTAAAAAATTGAATGGAATGAAAATTTACCCTATTGCAGCGGTCTTACTCTGCATGAATGTGTATGCACAAAAGCAAAATACACTTAAGGACAATCAAAAACACCTGCAGGAACTTTATGCTAAATATGACAAAAACCTTAAAAAGGCTCATAAAATTGCAAAAGCGGCAGGAATACCTCCTAATTTATACAATGAGGAAGATTATAAAAGAACAATGGATCCTGTAACAGGCAGAACAAACTTTGAAGGACTGGCAAAGGTAAACGAAGATATCTTAACAGGTAAATATCAACCTTCACAGCCTATGTCTTTTATTTCCAACAATGCCTCTGCTACAGGTAAAATAGTGAATGAGCCATGGATTGAAAGAGGACCGTATAGCGTAGGAGGGAGAACAAGGGCAATCATGTACGACCCAAATGATCTTACAGGTAAACGGGTTTTTGCAGGAAGTGTTTCCGGAGGACTTTGGGTAAATCAGGATCCTTCTGTAGCTGCTAATGAATGGCAGCCATTAAGTACATTCTGGGCAAATACTTCCGTTTCAAGTATTACTTACGATCCAAACAACCCACAGATTTTCTATGTAGGAACAGGGGAAGCTCCAACTGCTGATGCGGTAGGATCGGGAATATGGAAATCTACTGATGGTGGTACAACATGGACCCAGATTTTCACCATTCCGGTTACTTATTCTTCATCCGGAGTAAGAAATGGTAACTTTTATATTAATGATATCAAAGTAAGAAATAATAATGGAGTTTCTGAAGTATATGCCGGAGTAAGCGGCTCTTATGTAGGAATTTCATTTAACGACGGATGGCAGGGATTAAGCCAGGCTGGATTGTACAAATCTACAGACGGAGGAGCAACATTTACAAAAAATAACAGCTTATTAGCTCTTAACACAACTACTGGTGTAACCAGTACAACAGGATATTCTATACAACAGATAGAAATAGGGGCAGATAATGCAGTATGGGTTTCTACCAGATCTTCCAGATTCTCAAATATAGATTCCGGAGGACGAATTTTTAAATCTGCTGATGGTAATACATTTAATCAGGTGTATAACGTAGGAAGTAGTGGCTCAAGAGTTAATTTTACACTTTCCAGAACAGATGCCAATAAAATATATGCATTCATGCAGGGAGCATCTTCTTCAGAACCTATCAGAATTGCCAAATCTACAGATGGAGGAACAACCTGGCAGGCAACTAATGATGCAGCACCAGTTTTGGCATTGCCTACTGCTGCTGATACAAGTATTCCTGCCAATGACTTTACAAGGGGACAGTCTTTTTATGACCTGATCATTGCGGCAGATCCTCTGGATGATAATACACTGTATATAGGAGGTATCGATTTGTATAAATCTACCAATGGAGGAACAAGCTGGACACAGATCTCCAAGTGGTCCAATAATAACAATATGGCCGCCCTGCAGGTTTCACAGGTGCATGCAGACCAGCACGAAATTGTATTCAATCCTTATAATAATTATGCAACAGGACAAATGATGTTTGGAAATGACGGAGGAATCTATTATGCCGCCAATAAAGCTAATATCGGCGTTGCAGGTGGGTTTGCCTCCAGAAATACTAGATATAATGTCACTCAGTTTTACTCTGCCATGCTGAACCCGATAAAAACACCGGCTAATGAGGAGTTACTGGCTGGAGCACAGGATAATGGTTCCTGGTGGCTGTATGGAGTACCACAGGCAAATAATTTCCTTACCTCTCAATCTGCTACAGGGGGAGACGGAATGTATACCGAGTATGATGATCAGGATAATTATGAAATTGCAAGTTATGTTTACAATAGCCACTATTTACTGACTAACAACTCATACTACCTTATTTCTACCAGTGCCAACAGAAACATGGGGCATTTTGTCAACGAAATTGCTTTAGACAGAACCAATGATGTTTTCTATTCTTACCGTTCCGGGCTGACACTTTTCAGAACAAGCGGACTTTCTGCAACAGCAACATCTTTTACCAATAATGTGGTTACAGTGGGAACTGCACAAACAAACGAGCAGATTTCATGGATGAAAGTATCCCCATATACAACTGCTTCCACAACACTTTTCGTAGGAACCAATCTGGGAAGGATTTTTAAAGTAACAAATGCCAACACCACAGCATATGCAGCGACATTATTAACATCACCGGTAACAGGGACTGTTTCTGATATAGAATTTGGTGCCAACGAGAATGAAATTATTGTAACCTTCTCCAATTATAACCTTACCAGTGTGTTTTATTCTACAGATGGAGGGACAACCTGGCAGAACAAAGAAGGAAACCTTCCTGATATGCCGGTAAGAACCGTACTCAGAAACCCGGATAATCCGAATGAAGTGCTGTTAGGAACCGAAATGGGAGTCTGGGGAACAACTAATTTCCTGTCAACAACTCCGGAATGGGCTTCAGTAACAGGGAATATAGGAAATGTAAGGATTACCAACTTAGATTACAGACCTGTTACCAAAACAGTTTTGGTTTCTACATATGGGCGAGGAGCATGGACAACCCAGAATACAGTACCTGCTTTGTCTACAGCTGAAACCAAATCTAAGAAAGACATGAACATTATATATCCGAATCCTTCAAAAGGAATTTCTCATTTGAGATTTGATACTGCTAAATACAGCAGTGTGGATATAAGCATAGTGGATGGCTCGGGAAGATTAGTATACAGTAAGAAAAATGTAAAGTCTGATGAAGAGTTTGGACAAAAGCTCGTACCTGGAAATTATATTTTGAAAGCTGAGGCTAAAGGTGAAATCGTATATAGCGGTAACTTCCTGGTATTAGGACGTACCGGCGGTGATGATGATTAGGAAATGAATAATCAATTATATATAATATTATTTTGGATACTGGCTTCCTGCGGGATGCCGGTATCCTCCTTATCTCAGGATAAAACAGTATCCGTGATCTCCGCAGAAAAGAAAGAATGGATAGGAGGAAGAGCTGGAGTAAGAGGAGCGGTATATACTGTTAAACTGAAGAAGAAAAATAACAGTGTGATCACTGTAAAAACTTTTAGGGCGGAAGGAAATACCATTCCGTTTGTGCAGAAGAATGCAGGAAATACAATAACAATAAGCGGAAATCTTCCCTACAAAAATGATGAAGATATAAAGACTGCTGATCAGATGCCGGCTGGATCACCTGTAGATAATCCTGTTCCGCAAAAATTAAATCCAAAAGACAATTGGATAGAATATACCGTAAAAGGGTCGCAGGTATTGCATAAAATAAATTTTGAAAAATTTATATCCGTAGAAACATCTGAAGAGCCTGCACCTTAAAATCAATTTCAATCTTTGAATAAAAAACTACTTTTTATTTTTCTCTGTTTTCCGGTAATCATATTATTCAGCAATGTGATGTATTCTGTAGTTTCTCATGTTAAAAGAGAACTGTATGAAAAGACACAATACAGTATTGTAAAGAATAATTTCAGGAAATCTGAAACAATCTGTTTTACCGAAAAAGATCTTACAGAAGCAGAATGGAGAGAAGAAAAAGAATTTATACTTCATGGATTTTCTTATGATATTATCCGGGTCAGTACAGTGAATGGGAAAAAATATTTTTTCTGTTATATTGATAAAAAAGATATTATCATCAATTCTTTATTAGACTTTTCCAAAAAACTCGCTTTTAAAAAAACATGCTTAAAGCTGCAGATTGATCTTCCCGGTAACAATAAAAGCATCCTTAAGACACCAGGCTTCTTTGCCGTTTTTGAAAAAAAGGAATTCCGTTTTTTTTCAAATCATTTCTTAAAAACCATTTCCAAACATTATAATCAACAGGAAAATACTCATTATTTATCCATTATTTTTCCCCCGCCGGAAATTCATTGATGCTACAATGAAATATGGTATTAATGGTAATAAATTTAAATAATGAAAAAATATATAGGCATAGCAGCTTTGTTAGGCTGTACTATTGCACATGCTCAGCAGACACAGGAAGGATCAATTGATGAGGTCAATATCCTTGGAAGAAAAAAGATTAAGCAGGAACGCGCAGAATTCAAAAGACATGCACAATCTGTAGAAACCCTGTCTGAAGAAGATCTTAACAGAAATAATCCCGCAGCAATCGACCAGACTCTATCCACAATGCCAGGGCTTCAGGTAGATAAGCGAACGAATTTCGGAGGACAGAGACTTGTTCTGAGAGGATATGGGAATGATCAGAAGTTTAATAACTGGGGAGTAAAAGCCTATTGGAATAATATGCCTTTAACCAACGCCGAAGGAATCACCGTTTTAGACGATGTGGACTTTGCTTACGTAACCAACGTTGAAGTGATTAAAGGTCCCGCTGCAACCATGTATGGAGGAGGTGTAGGTGGAGCAGTTCGTTTCTATACACGTCCGGATTTTACAAAAGGAGCATCAGTTTCAGAAAATGCAATGTTTGGTGCTTTCAAAACCTTTCAGTCAAGAACACAGCTGAATGTTGCCGATGATAACTATTCAATAAGTGCTGCCTACGGACATCTTGAAACAGATGGATACAGACCAAACGGAGGCGGTTTGAAAAACTTTTTCAATGTCAATGGTACGGTCAAATTAAGCAAGAAAGATCAGTTAAGTTTCTTTGCAAGTCAGGCTTATTCCTATGAGCATACCTCAGGACAGATTTCATATGCTGATTATTATGCAGGGATTGATAACGGAAATGCCGCTTATATCAGTAAAAATGCTGGCACAAAAATAAAATCGACAAGAGTAGGATTGAGTAATTCTGTAAGCCTTACCTCAAACCTGAGAAATTATACTACTTTATTTTATTATAACGGAAATACAGAAAGTGTTTCAGCTGGAGCATATGGAGTGACAAGTTCCCCTAATGTAGGTTTGCGCTCTACTTTTACCCTGAAAAATGAATTTAAAGACTTTGAAAACCGACTGGATTTTGGGGCTGAGATACAGAATTCTGTTTCTACAACTTCCAGCTATCGCTTCGATGGGAGTAATCCGTCACAACCATTACTGACAACAGGAATGTCCGGAGCTTCTTATTTTAAGTATAATAATAATCAATCTACCTATTTTGTGATCGATTATCTGACTTATAAGCCCTGGGGACTTACATTACTGGCAGGAATAAGCGGTAACAGGACCAACTATGACAGGAAAGATCTCTTTGCTTTGCCAGGGTTAGTCGCCGGCCGTAAGGACCAGTCTTTCAATAAGAAGTATGACATGGCCTATACACCTCACTTTGCATTACAGAAAGAATGGAAACATCAGATCTTTAATCTAAGCTATAGTGAAGGATATAATTCTCCTACTGCAGCCTCTTCGTTTATAACAGCCACCAACACGGTAAATGATGACCTGAAACCTGAGCGTGCAAGAATGCTGGATTTCAGTGTACATGGCCTTTTACTGAACACAAAACTGGATTACCGCATTTCAGCATTCAGAATAGACTATTCCGATAAACTTACACAGCTGCTTTTACCAGGTAATACAAGCGGGCAAACGTACTGGGTTAATACCGGGAGTCAGAAAAATACAGGACTTGAGTTTAGCGTAGGATATCAGTACAGAACAGAGAACTCATTTATTGAGAGAATTGTTCCTTTTGTAAATCTTTCTTATTACGATACAAAATATAAAGATTTTTCAATCTATGATCCTAAATATCAAGACCCTGTTACAGGGAAAACTGTAGGAAAACTAATGGTGTACGACCATAAGACAGTAGTAGGAGTACCAAGGAATAAATACGCTGTAGGATTGGATATTTTTACCAAACCAGGATTCTATCTTGTGAATACCTATAATTATCTTGGAAATGTTTATTCGGATTTTAATAATACAAATCTGGTAAAAGGCTTTGGATTGCTTAATTCAAAATTAGGATTTAAAAAGTCATTCAATAAACTGGATCTGGACCTGTATGTGATGGGCAATAATCTTACGAACCAGATTAACTATACATTTTTATTCTTAGGAAATAATATCAATGATTCGGATAAAGGAAGTAACTACACAGTTCCGACAGATCTTAATCCCGGTCCCGGAAAAGCTTATTTCTTTTATGGATTCAACGTTAAATACAGATTTTAAATTCAAAAGCTTACTCATAAAGTTTGTTTTGATGATAAAATACCCTGGTTTTTGCCAGGGTATTTTTATGCCCTTAGATAAGAAAGAATAAAAATGAATTTGATTAATTGTTAATTTTCTTTAATAATTTAAAAATATATAGTAACGATATGTCATTTTTATATCTTTGTTTATGAAAATGTAGAAAATATAAGATATGATTGATAATTCGTTCGCTGTAAGTAAGTTTGGCTTTCTTGGTGCTGATTTTTTATCCGAGCTCGATAAGCATGCTGTTGTTATTGATATAAAAGCAAAAACCGAAATCATAAGGGAAGGGCAGAAAAATAAATTTGTTCCCTTTTTAATAAAGGGTTCTATCAAAGTTTTTACTCTTAATGATGGGAGAGAGCTTATCTACTATTATATTAAACTGAAAGATAGCTGTCTTATGACTTTTTCTTCTATTCTGACGGATTATATCAGTAGAGTATATGCTATTGCTGAAGAAGATTCCAAAGCGATTCTCATCCCCGTTTCTGTAATGCATGAATGGCTGATCAGATTTCCGGAGATCAACAAACTGTTTTACCATGAATATGACCGCCGGTTTTCCGAAGTGATGAACATGGTGAATGATGCTGTTTTCCACAAGTTGGATAAGAGAGTTCTGAATTATATCAAACAGCAGATTTTGTCCACCGGAAACAATCCTATTAAGATCACTCACCGTGAAATTGCCAGCAGTCTGGGGACTTCCAGGGAGGTAGTAAGCAGGGTTTTGAAAAAAATTGAAAGCGAAGGAGAAATTGTTCAGACTAAAGAAGGAATAAAAGTTCCTGTAAATGAAAATGTTAGGACAGTCTAATTTCAATTGTTCGAAAAGTTTATTTCTGTTATTGATAAAAACAATTCAGCTGGTGACTTTTATCACCTGATTTTGAATTGGGAACTCAATAAGTTTGTTGTATCATAATTTAATTCAGATTGTATATGACAAAAACTCTCTTATTTTTGTCGGTATTTTCTTCAGGTCTTGCCTTTGCACAGGAAGATCTGCTGAAAGATATCGACACTGTTAAAACCAATACAGAAACTTCACAACCCGCCTTCAAAGCCCTTCAGATTGCTACCGGGCAATCAACAAAACTGGCTGCTAAAAAAGAATGGTATATCGTGGTGGCCCATAGATTTGGAGATGTAAGTGCGGGATTCAAAGACTTTTTCGGTCTGGATCATGCTTCAACCAAACTTGGGGTGATCTATGGTATCTCAGATGCCGTTTCAGTCAGTCTGTCCAGAGAAACAAACATGAAAACGTTTGAAGGAGCTGTAAAATACAGGCTGGTAAGACAAAATGAAAATTTCCCGGTAGATATTGTGGGATATAATGTAATGGCAGCCAACACGGAGCTGAAGAAAGATACTTATTCACACCTTAAATTCAGTGACAGACTTTCTTATCTTACACAGGCATTGATTTCAAGAAGATTCAATGATAAGCTTTCCTTACAGCTTACCCCTTCTTTTGTTCATAAAAACCTTTACGAACCTAATATTGAAAACAAAAATCAGTTTTTAGCAGGTTTGGGAGGACGCTATAAAGTTTCAAAAAGAGTTTCTGTAAATGCAGAATACTTTGTGAATTTTGACGATCACAGTTTTTATAAAAACCCACTATCACTAGGGGTAGATATAGAAACCGGAGGACACGTGTTCCAGCTTTTACTTACAAACTCCCAGATTAATTCTGATATCGGATATCTTACCAATGCAACCGGAGCATGGGGAAAGGGACATATTTTCTTTGGGTTTAATCTTTATAGAGTTTTTTAATATGAGAAAGCTAACATCCTTATTGATATTGTCGTCAGCAGTTATACTGGCGACTTGTGACAGCAGAACTTATGAAGAGATTTCTGAGAATACACCCATCACAGTACCTGTAAAATATACAGCAGATGTAAAACCAATTGTGGATAACAACTGCATCAGCTGCCATTCTGCCGGAAGCTTTAAACCATTGGTTACCTATGATCAGGTGAAAAATAATATAGACGGAATTCTGGACCGTATTCAGCGACCTAACGGAGATCCAGGGAAAATGCCTCAGGGGGGATCTTTGTCTGCTGCCCAGATCAATATTTTCATCAAATGGAAAGCTGACGGACTCAATGAAAATTAAAAAAAATTGATATGAAAAAATTAGCATTATTAAGCGTATTACTGCTTTCCGCGGGTTATGCTTCAGCACAGAAGTACAGTTCTAAGACAGGCAAAGTGACTTTTGAAGCTTCGGTTCCTTTGTTTGATGATATTTTTGCCCAGGATGACAATAATATTGTGATTCTGAATGCAGATAATGGTGAAATGGCATCTGTTTCAACCGTTAAAAACTTCCATTTTAAAACCAAATTAATGGAAGAACATTTCAATGAGAGCTATGCGGAATCCGCGAAATACCCGAAAACAACTTTCAAAGGTAAAATTGTCAACTTTGATAAGACAAAGCTTACGGCTAGTCCTCAGAAATATACTGTCCAGGGAACACTAAACTTTCATGGGGTAGACAAAGCTGTTGCCTCTGCTGCCACAATATACTCAAAAGATGGTAAGATCTATATGCAGGGTAGTTTTATGGCAAAACCTGCAGACTATAAAGTGACTATTCCTAAAATGGTTACCAAAAAAGTTGCTGAGAATGTTAACATCGAGTACAACTATGTAATGGTAAAACAATGAGAAATATAATCTTAGTGTTAGGACTCTTTCTGGGGGTATGCCTGTCTGCCCAGGAAAAGGCAAAATCAATCTTTGATATTGCCAGAAGTGGAACAGTGGCTGAAGTACAGGAACTGATGAAACAAAATCCGGATGTTATAAATGAGGTCAATGAAAATGGTTTCTCACCACTTATTTTGGCCTGTTACAGAGGAAATGTCAGCGTTGCAGATTTTCTGATTGACAATGTAAAAGATGTCAATTATAAAAGTCGTGAAGGTACTGCACTGGCTGGCCTTGCCATTAGATACAATAAAGATCTGGTGGAACATCTGCTTAAGAAAAAAGCAGACCCCAATATTGCAGACGCCACCGGATATACCCCTTTATTCTGGGCTGTAAAATCAGGAAATAAAGAGCTGATAGAACAGCTGTTGAAATATAAAGCGGATAAAACAAAGAAAGATTCAATGGGAATGACACCTTTTGAATATGCATTGCAAACCAATAACAAAGAAATAATTAATCTCTTAAAAAATTGATATGAAAAAAACTCTACTAGCGCTTAGCGTACTTCTTGCCAATTTTGCATTGGCACAGTTTTCGTCAGGAACGGTAAACTTACCGGCAACTTCCATGACGGTGAAATTAGATACGACTCCTACCGGAGTAACGATTACAGTAACAGGTGACAGCAATTCTATGTTAGGAATCGGTTTTGGAACTGTGGGGATGGCTCCGGGATCAAATGGATTTATCTACAACTCATCAGCTAACAGAGATTATACGTTTATCGGAATGACAACTCCTACTGCTGACACTGCCCAGGATTGGACTGAAACTTCCAACACTGTTTCAGGATCTACAAGAACTATAGTGGCAACAAGATCTCTTACCGGAGGATCGGGGGATTTTGCTATTGCTAATGCCGCAGGAACTATTAATATCTTCTATTCACGTAAAAGTGGAGGTACTTCTTTAGGATACCACGATGTAGGAAGAGGATACGCAACATTAACAATGACAGCAGCCTCTTTATCAACCAACGAAATCGCAGCCAACAGCAAAAAAGTAAATCTTTACCCAAATCCTGCTAAAGCAACAGTAAGTTTCAAAAACTTTGATAAAATAAAGTCTGTTGATATCTATGAGGCAACGGGAAGAAAGGTAAAATCAGTAAAGCCTGAAGGCGAAAGCATCAGTGTTGAAGATTTACAATCAGGAAGTTATTATGTTGAAATCCTGCTGAAAGATGGAACTACATCTTATGAAAAACTGATTAAAGAGTAATCTCTTCAGAAAAAACACACCTAAATATTTTTTTAAAACAGATGCCCCTGATCTTTCAGGGGTATCATTTTTTTACAACATACCAATTCCAGGGCGATTGCGTTAAAATTCATATATTTGTGTATATCCGGATTCTTAACAAAAAGGCAATTTTAGCTTTATAATTTTTACGCACAATGGAATTTAAAACTTTAGCCGATATCACAACAGATGAGCTTTTATCAGTATTCAATCATTCATTTTCAGATTACGTTGTTCCTTTTCACTTAACGAAAGAGGTGCTTATCTCGAAAATTGCGGCAGAAAAATTGGATATGAATTTATCTGCCGGGGCATTTGAAGATGGAAAACTTGTTGGCTTTATCCTCCAGTCTGAAAAAGTTGAAAATGGTGAAAAGATTATTTACAATGGCGGGACGGGAGTTATTCCGGAAAGCAGGGGTAAGGGATTGGTGAGAAAAATGTATGATTTTATTATTCCTATTTTAAAAGAAAGAAATGCCAATACATTATTGCTTGAGGTGATTGAAGGAAATCAGCCGGCAATCAGAGCCTATGAAAACCTGGGTTTTACGGTTGTGCGGAGATTACTTTGTTTTAATGGAAGTATTCAGCAGGGAAAAGAAAATGATGAGGTCTCTGTTAAGGATTTAAGAGACTTTCAATGGGAGTTGTTATGTTCTTTCTGGGATATTGAGCCTTCATGGCAGGGATCTGTTTTCGTACTGGACCCGATGCCGGAAAACTATATTACCTTGGGCGCTTATGATGGGGATCAACTCGTTGGGTATATTGCTTATGGGCCGGCAGCTAAAAAAATATACCAGTTTGCAGTAGATAAAAATTACAGAAACCGAGGGATTGGCACAAAGCTTTTTAATGCCATCAGAGAAAAAAATGGCGGACAGGCCATAGCCCTGAATAATGTGGATGATTCCTCGGAAGGTACCAGCAAATTCCTTAGTAAAAAAGTAGGACTTAATAATTGGTTGTCACAGTTTGAAATGAAGAGAACTATTGAATGATCTTAATTTGATTCAAAAAAATAAACGTTTTAATATACTTTTAATCCTTTAAACTTTTCAGGCAGAAGTATAGAATGTAACTTTGCGAAAATTTAAAACAATGAAGCGAGGAATCCATTTTTTACTGCTGCTGATCTCTTTTACGACATTTGCACAGCAGGTAAATATTGATACAGCCCAGGTTGTCATCCCAGGAAGACAAAACAGTACCGAAGCACAGTCAAAGCCTTATGTGATTATGATATCTACAGACGGTTTCCGGTATGACTATGCCCGGAAGTATAATGCAGAAAACCTTTTGAAGCTGGCCAATGGTGGTGTAAAGGCCGAAGCAATGATTCCAAGCTATCCAAGCATTACATTTCCCAACCACTGGAGCTTGATTACCGGACTTTATCCATCTCATCATGGTCTGATTGATAATTTTTTCTACGATTACAAGAGAAAAGAAGGATATGCAATGAGCAGTAAAAAAAATGCTGAAGACGGAAGCTGGTATGGAGGAACTCCGCTTTGGGGGCTTGCTGAAAAACAGGGAATGGTATCAGCCTCTTTAATGTGGGTTGGATCTGCCAGTGATGCAGGAGGGATGAGACCTACTTATTATTATCCGTATCATGAGAAATTCACACCTTCTGAAAAAGTTGAAAAAGTAGTAAACTGGCTGAAATTACCAGAGGATAAGAGACCTCATTTTATTTCATTGTATTTTCCTGAAGTGGATGGAAGCGGACATCATTATGGCCCTGATGCGAAAGAAACTGAAAATGCAGTACACCTGATAGATCAGGCTGTTGGCGATCTTGTTCAGAAAGTAAACGGACTTGGCCTAAAAGATGTCAACTTTGTTTTCGTTTCAGATCACGGTATGATCAAAGTAGATGGTGGTGCACCTCTTGAAATTCCGGCTGTTCTTTTTGATAAAAACAGATTCGATTTTTATAATTCCCAGACCTTGCTAAGAGTTTATGTTAAAAACCCGGATGAGGTGAAAAAAGTGTATAAGGAACTGAAAGCCAATAAAACTGATGATTACGAAGTATATCTGGATAAAAAACTGCCAAGATACCTTCATTTTGCAGCCAGAGATGATCAATACAACAGAATCGGACAGATTTTACTGGTCCCGAAAGCCCCTAAGATTTTTCTGGAAAAAGGGAAGAAAACATCGGTAGGAAAACATGGTTACAATCCTAAAACTGTTCCGGAAATGAAAGCCACATTCTTTGCATGGGGACCGGAATTTAAAAATAATCTGACAATCGGAGAATTTGCCAATATCAATGTTTATCCTTTGGTTGCAGAAATTTTAGAACTGAAAATTGATCAGCCTATAGATGGCAAGCTTAAAGTTTTAAAAGAAACACTGAAAGAGAAAAAATAATCTTAAGGATTAAAAACATAATAATAAACGAGTTTCGGGGGGGCCGTGGGGTGGGGCTAATGGAGGTTTTTTAAATAATAATTAAAATTAAAAAAGTAATTAAATAAAAAAGAAAAAACAAAA
>NZ_JAYSDT010000070.1:0-14229 GCF_041914225.1 Chryseobacterium sp. | reverse complement strand
ATGGTTTAAAGTTTACTGACATAATATATTTAATTTTTTAATTATTTCTGTCTTGAAATTCTCTAAATGTATGCCATGAGACGCCGATGGATGAAATGGCAGATTTTTATTTTCCGAATGTGAAAATTTGGCAGAAAATTATTTTTTGCGGGCCGGAATTCCGAAAAGATAGCTGGTTATTACAGGTACTACGAACAAAAGAACGGTAACGACAGAAACTAAAATTTCCATGGTATGGCTGCCTAAAAATTGAGCAAATGCCGTGGCAGGGTAGAAGTGCTCATACAGAGATAAGCTTAGTTTAATTCCTAAAACAGCAATCACAATAAAAGCGGCAGTTTCCAGGAAAGGGAATACCTGCATAAGGCGTACAAACCACTGTGCAATAAATCTCATAGCTAAAATTCCTATAAAAACACCTATTGTAATCAGAAGTAAGTTGTCTGAAAAAGCCACAGCAGCAAAAACGTTATCTATGGAAAAAGCAAGATCCATAACTTCTACAATGGCCACTGTAGCCCAGAATTGCCCCAACAGTCCAATTGAATTTTTATACAGCCAGCTGGATTCTTTGTTGGGGTTTTCTTCCGGACTTTCATCATCACTTGTGTTTTTTATTTTTTTGATAAACCAGTCAACAGAAATATAGATCAGGTACAGCCCTCCCAGTGGTTTCAGCCACCACACGGAAATCAGTACAGAAGCAAAAATAAGAGCCAGTCCGCGGAACACATAAGCTCCGAGGATTCCGTATTTCAAAGCTTTTTTTCTTTGGTTTTCGGGAAGATCCATGACGATGGTAGCCAGTACGGCTGCATTGTCTACGGAAAGGAGGCTTTCAATAAGGATAAGGTTGCCGATAATGGCTATCGATTTTGCAGGGTTTTGTAATATGTCATTGAAAAGGTGGGTGAAATCAGGAAACATCATTTTTTAAAGAAATAGTATTTTGGTTAAGTTTTGAAATAATGACGGCAGAAACGGTAATGCCTATAAAGTTGGTAACAGATCTGGCCTCGTTCATAAAACGGTCTATGCTGTAGAGCAGCGCAAGATCTGTGGTGGGAATTTTTCCGAACCGGCTTAAGGTGAACATCAGGGCAAGAAAGCCTGACCCGGGAACTCCCGAAGCTGTTTTTGACGCAATTGAAATGGTGATAAAAAGCCAGAAATAATCTTTTGCCGTAAGCGGAATATTATAAAGCTGGACCAGGAAAATACACGAGATTGAAAGATAGATGCAGGCTCCTGCCAGATTAAAATTATATCCCAACGGAATAATAAGGCGAAGAATTTTTCGGTCATATCCCTGTGATTCCATTTTATCAAAAATCATGGGGAATGCCGTCTTTGAAGAGGAAGTGGCTACTACCAGGATGATTTCTTCTTTGATGCTGATCAGAAAATCCCAGAGGTTAATTTTAAAATAAGCCGTTATAACCCCTAAGATCCCGAAAATAAAAAATACACTGGTAAGATATACTGTGGCAACAATCTTACTTAGCGGCAGCAAGGTATTAATTCCATATACTGAAATTCCGTAAGCTATATTACAGAAAATAACGACAGGAAGAAAAATGTAAACATATTTGATAAGCCTGAAAAACAGATTTCTTCCCACGTCTATCGCTTTAAGAATGTTATTCTTCTTCTTCGAAAGACCAATCAGGATTCCCGCAGATATTGATATTAAGAGGAAAAGTACATAATTGCTGATATGTAAAGGATTGGTAGTCTTTGTTAAAAATCTTTCCGGAAGCGCTTTATGGGAAGAAATAATAATTCCTGTATTGGCACCCGGCTTTAAAAGAAGCCCGGAACCTATTCCCAATACAATGCTGACAGAAGTAATGATCAAAAAATACAGTACCATCTGGCTTACAATTTTAAAAGCATTTTTGGTGCTGAAAATATAGCTCACCCCATACATCACCGCAATAAAAATAACGGGAATGATCAAAACCTCAAGAAGCATGAAGAAGTAACTGCTCACCGTTTCCAGATGCTTACTGACTTCCGGAAAATAATAGCCGGTTAATGCTCCGCAGATAATCGCTGTGAACACATAAAGCGTAAGGTTTCTTAAATAGGAGTCTGTAAATGTTTTTTGCTTAATAGGTTTCATCATTCACTTTTTAAAGATTACAAAATTCAAAGATATAACCTTATATAATACCAAGAAGCAATGCGCTCATCAACATGATGAGGGATGATCCTAGGGCCCATTTCAATGTATATTTTAAGTGATCTGAAAATTCCACACCTGCCAGTGATACCAGCAGATAGGTAGAAGGAACCAATGGACTGAGAAGATGCGAGCCCTGCCCGATAAGACTTGCTCGCCCCAATATTTCAGGTGCAATTCCCAACTCATGTCCGGTAGCAACAATGATAGGCAGTATCCCGAAATAATAAGCATCATTGGACAGGAAAAAAGTAAACGGAATACTGAATAAAGCGGTTACGATATTCATATAACCTCCCCAGCTTTTGGGAACTATTTCTATCATACTGTTCCCCATCGCCTGCATAATACCTGATCCGTTAAGGATTCCCGTGAAAATTCCGGCTCCGAAAATCATTCCCGCTACGGATAATGCATTTCCTGCATGTTTGGAAATTATTTTCTGCTGGTCCTTCAATTTGGGATAATTGATGATGGAGGCAATACAGAAAGCAATCATAAAGGCAATGCCCAATGGAACAATATCCAGGATCATCACCACTAAAAGGGTAATGGTAAGGGCAAGATTGATCAGGATCAGTTTTGGGCGGCGGAGTGCAGGATCAGCTTCCCCAATAATATCATTGCTGTTGTAACCTGTAAATTTACCATGTTTTGCAATTCTTATTTTTTCTCTTCTGCCCAAAATATAGGCAACAAATATAACCCACAGGATGCCTATTGCCATAATGGGGATAATCGGAACAAAGATTTCAGTGTGTCCCAGCTTCAGGGAACTCATTACCCTTGCTGTGGGGCCTCCCCACGGAAGAATATTCATAATCTGCCCGGCAAGCATAATGATGCAGGTAAGGATCAGGGGATTCATGCCCTGTTTTTTGTACAGCGGAAGCATTGCGGCCACTACAATTAAATAAGTGGATGAGCCGTCACCATCCAATGAAACCAATGCGGTAAGAACAGCGGTTCCTATTGTTGTTTTAATGGGATTATCCCCAACGGCTTTTAAAATTATATTGACGAGAGGTTCAAAAAGCCCCGTGTCTATCATTAAGCTGAAATATAGGATCGCAAAGATCAGCATAACGCCGGTCAGAGCTATTTCTTTGACACCGTTTTTCATCATATCTCCGAGTTGCGGACCAAAACCCGCAATGAGAGCAATGGCCACAGGAACAATGACCAACGCTGTAAGCGGAGTCATCTTTTTGTTCATAATGAGAATCATGAAGATGAAAATCATTAGAAAACCAAGAAATGTAAGCATAGTATGTTGTAAATGTTAATGAGGTTATTGTTTCTTTTTTCTCCAGTCAAAACTGTTTCTGAAACCTATGAAGCCGTAATTACTCGTTTTTTTGGTTTCCAGCTGATTGATAAAGGCAAGCTCCAACGCAGAATTTTTTCCTAATTTTATTCCAAGACCTGCGGTGATACGATTGCTGTCGAAAGGTTCTAGCTTATCAACGTTCATTCTTATTTCATTCTTAAGAATGCCATAGAGTTTTTCTTTTTCTCCTTTTTTATTGAAAGGAATCCGGACAGAGATCAGATACCGGATTCTTACCTCGAATTCATCCGGATTACTGATAAAACGTTCTTCTACTCTAAGACGGTTGGAGATTGACGTTCTGCCGATGTAATAATCAGCAGTTACCTGCTGGAAAGGTCTTTTTTCATATCTTATCTTTTTAGAATCGTCGGCATTATAAGATTCAAGGATCAGAAACATGGCCCCTGCAGCAGGCTTTATATTTTCCACCACTTCATAGTCTACATAGGCATTCACCAGAAAAAGTCTTGTATCATAAGCCAGGTCGAAGGAACGGTATTGGGTAAGAGCTGTTAAAGTACTTTTATCGGTAATCTTTGCCGACATCAGGTACTGAAACCACATATTGTAATTATCTTTACTCTGGCTATAAAGTCCGTTGAATAAACATAATGATAAAATAAGGGTTAATTTTATATTAATTTTCATATAATATTGGGTTAATATTGTACTTTTTCAAATATATTTATTAGAAAGAGTGGCGCTGGAATTTTTCAATCAATGACAGTTTTTCTCAACAAACTGCATTTTGAGGCAAAAAGATATTTATATTTGATGCGTTTCAAAATAAGGTAAGGGCTATGTTTTTAATCATTAATTTTATTATTATATTATTGATTATCAGGATTTTATTCAGTGGTAAAATTCTGGAAAGCCTTATGGAGTACCGTTGGAAATTTTTGCTGAGGTTTCAGCACATTTTTTTCCTTTTTATCTTCATTCTGATGACTTATTTCACCGAAAACTACTTCCTGGATTCAACTCAGCTGGTAATAAGTATTTTTTTGAATACCATTTTCAATGTGGGAATTTATTATTTGGTATACTATTATCTGGTTCCCCGGTTTTATTTATCCAATAAATATCCGGAGTTTATTCTCTATGCTTTGATCTGCTTTCTGGTGTCCAGCCTTTTCAGGATTCTGTGGGAGCCTGCAGTTTTCCAGATGGATTTCAGCGGAGAGGGCTATCATGTGGGCTTTCTGTATAATGTATATATCTCACAGGGCATTGTCATTCTTGTGGGGTCTTTTTTGGGAATTACCAAGGACAAATTTTTAATAGAACAGGACGTGATCAGCCTTGGAGAAGAGAAAGACCAGCTTTATCTTGATTTGCTTAAATCTAAGCTGAACCCCCATTTTTTGCTGAATACCCTTAATAATATATATGCGAACAGTTTTACCCATTCGGAGAAGACTTCGGATTCCATTTTGCAGCTGAGCAGGCTTCTTAAGTATATTATTTATGACAGCGGAAAAGAAAAAGTAACGGTTTCCCAAGAATTTTCTTCACTGAAAGCGCTTGCAGCTTTATACCAGCTTAAATATAATAACCAGCTGGATATTGTAATGGATATTGAAGACCAGGAAGAGTTTGATATTGTTGAAATTCCTTCTGCTGTATTTCTTACTTTATTTGAAAATGCTTTGAAACATTCTGCAATAGGAGAAGATCCTCAGGGTTTTATAAAACTGTTCTGTAAAATTGAGCGTTCTGAGCTGTATTTTGAAATTATTAATTCTGTCGGGAAGGATAGAAGTAACCCGGTTGAATCAGATTATCACGGGCTGGGTAATGAAGCAATTATTCATATATTGGAAAAGTTTTATGCGGATCAGTATGAATTTTATTCCGGACCGAAATACAGTGATCAATATAAAATTGCCTTAAACATTATTATAAATGGCTAATTTGACTATCGTTAATGTAGATGATGAATATCCTGCATTACAGCTTGTAAAACAATATTGCGCCCAGCTTGAAGATGTTCAGCTGCTGGCTTCATTTCAGAAGCCGGAAGAAGCGCTGGCTTTCCTGAAAGCGAACAAAGTGGATCTGGTTGTTTTTGATATCAATATGCCGGGGATCAATGGGGTAGAGCTTCTGCAGCAGCTCCCCGATCCGCCGCTGTGTATTTTTCTTACGCTGGAAACAAAATATGCAGTGAAGGCATTTGAGCTGGATGTTGTTCATTATCTCATTAAGCCTGTGGATTTTGAGACTTTTAAAAAAGCGGTCAATAAAGCAAGGGATTTTGTTCAATTTAAAAGTTTAGCCAATAGCCAGCAGCAGGAAGATTATATTATGTTCAAATCCAATTATGTCATGAATAAAGTCTTTCTTAAAGATATACTCTGGATACAGGGTTTCGGGGAATACATTGTATTGATGACGCCACTGAAAAAATATATGATTCTGGATAGAATGTCCAATTTTGAAGAGAAATTTCAGCATTTCGGGTTTATCAGAATCCATAAGTCTTACATTGTATTGTCAGATCATATCAGTTCTTATAATTCCAGCCATGTTTTTCTGAAAAACGGAGAAGAGCTTCCGCTGGGGCGCACTTATAAAAAGAATGTAAAAGCACATTTAAGTTAAAACAGAAAGCCGGGAATTTCCGGCTTTCTTCAAAATTGTTATCAAAGGATTGTATTAAGGGCAGTTTTGTCCCGGTCCGATCCATAAAGTACATTTTCCGTTTTCGTCGCGTTCGCAGCATACCAGTCTGGCAGCAAGTCCGCCATTGATTGTTTTCTGAGCATCTCTGCTTAATAATTTGGCATTTTTCATAAGTAATATTTTGTTTTTTTATCCTGAACATTTATCGTCAATCAGGACTTTTGACATTTTGTGTTGATGGTAAATCAAATATAAAGATTTTTAAGTCAGGTTGTTATATTTTTTATAGATCGAAATAAAGTGTTGGTATCTGCAATAATTTACCGGATTGTTTCCAAAGACATCTTTCTTCCTGCCATATCCATATCCTGCTTTTCAATTTTCCTTGTTATAGTATCAATATAATACGTTGTGATAGCGGTTCTGTTACTGATATCATCATTTGTTTTTACCATCCAGACCGGTTTCCCTTTGTATTCCGCTTTTTGGGTATCAAGGATGTAGGCCTTCATCATACCTTTTTTCTCAGATTTAGGGTTATAGTCAAAAATGGAAATTTCTGCAGTATAATTTTCTTTTAAAGGAAGATATCTTATGAGCATTGCGTAACTGCTGCTGTCAAAATAATCCGTTGCAGGAATTTCAATGATCTCTTTTTTCTGGGATTTTTTATCCAGGTAATAACCGGTGACTTTATCTTTCCCGGATTTGAGGACTATATCCCTGTTTAAGTTGTAAGAAGAATGATAAACGGGTTCGAAGTCCGATATTTTTACAAGGGTGGAATCAATCCATTTTGCATCCGGGGCTTGCTTCATTTTTACCGTTGTTCTGATCAGGAGATCTGATTTGTTCATCTTTTTGATTTCTGTAATAATACTTCCGATCTCAGTTTTCGTATCGGCATTCCCGGCATACCAGACGGCTTCAGAAATCTCATCTTTGATCAGCTTCGGATTAATCCCTGGGTTTTTCGGACTCAGCAGGTTCTGGGCAAAAAAATTAGCACTGCTTAGTATTAAAAGAAAAAGGATGGTTCTCATGATCTTTTTAATAATAAGTAGTGCTATATCTGTTAAAAGTTACAACCTGTTGGTTTTTAACTCTTTCCTGCTGCCTGCATCGGATTGACCTTTCCGGTAGAACCTCCTCTCACAGGGGCTCCGTCCTGTTTTTGTTTGAAGAGCTGGAATTTGGAACTTTCAGTACCTGATCCGGCGCTGCTCCAGAAGTTATTGGTAGTATCAATATCAGCAGTCTCTCTCATCGGGTCAAGCTGAATTGATTTTACTTTTTTATCAAAATAATATGTCTTGGAAACTTTTTGCTCATTCAGCCTCCAGATCTGTGCTGCAGATTTATCATATAATTTGGAGCCGTCCTCAAAAGTAAACTCAAGAATAATAGGCATTACCAAACCACCTTTGTTGACAAAATCAATCTGGTATCCAGTAATATTTTTTAATTTCTCTTTATCCTTCGCATCCAAAGGAAGACTCGCTTCTGTTTTAATGGTGTATTCCTTATTATTATCTACTTTTTCCTGGCCTCTGTCATATCTGTAATAGAAATCCTGGGCTTCTTTATCAGTATCCACGTAGAATTTAATATTCTTATCTTCTCTGTTTCTGATTTTTGAAAGGTCTTCAAAACTGTTTACTAATGGCTTTTCAACCTGGTATTTTACTTCAGCGGCAACCTTTGGATTGGTCTCAAGATCAGGAACTGCTACCGTTACTTTATCAATGGCAATATCTACAGGATCTGTTCCGTAGAACCAACCTCTCCAGAACCAGTCAAGATCCTCACCGCTGGCATCTTCCATAGTACGGAAAAGGTCTGCAGGTTCAGGATGTTTGAAAGCCCATCTTTTAGCATACGTTTTAAACGCTTTGTCAAAAAGCTCTCTTCCCATGATGGTTTCGCGAAGAATATTTAATCCTGTAGCAGGCTTTGAATACGCATTCGGGCCATACTGAACAATATTTTCAGAGTTGCTCATGATAGGCTCCAGCTGGTCTTTCGGTAGTTTCATGTAATCTACAATAGTCCATGCCGGTCCTCTTTTGGAAGGGAATTTATTATCCCATTTTTCTTCTGTAAGATATTCTGTAAAGGTATTCAGGCCTTCGTCCATCCATGCCCATTGTCTTTCATCAGAATTGATGATCATCGGGAAGAAGTTGTGTCCCACTTCGTGGATGATTACTCCGATCATTCCGTTTTTGGTTCCTTCGGAATAGGTGCCGTCTTTTTCAGTTCTTCCGAAATTGAAACAAATCATCGGATATTCCATCCCGTTGGCAGCTTCTACAGATTGTGCTACCGGATACGGATAAGGAATGGTGAATTCCGAATAGGTTTTAATTGTGTGGGCAACAGCTTTTGTGGAAAACTTCCTGTAAAGACCATAAGATTCCTTTGGATAGAAACTCATAGCCATAACCTTATTATTGTTTTCAGGAATTGTTACACGCATTCCGTCCCATACAAACTTTCTGGAAGAAGTCCATGCAAAATCACGGACATCTTTGGCTTCAAAAAACCATGTTTTTCTCTGTTTGGAATGATTTTTCTCCGCTTTTTTAGCTTCATCCAATGTTACAATTTCAATAGGTTCAGAAGCATTTTCAGCTTTTCTGTATCTTGAAAGCTGATCAGAAGTTAATACCTGATCATAATTTTTACATTCTCCTGTTCCGCCCACAATGTGATCAGCAGGTACATTGATTGAAACTTTAAAGTCTCCGAAAACCAATGCAAATTCACCTCTTCCGGTAAACTGATGGTTCTGCCAGCCCTGGAAATCACTATATACACACATTCTTGGATACCATTGTGCCATTGTGTACAGATCATTGCCATCCTCAGGGAAATTTTCATAACCGCCGCGGCCTCCCATCTTCATTCTGTTGGAGATATTGTAGTTCCAGTCTACTTTGAAAACGAATTTTTCTCCCTTTTTCAAAACCTTAGGAAGATCAATACGCATCATGGTTTTATTCACTGTATATTTCAAAGGAGTTCCTGAGGCATCCGTTACTTTTTCGAGAGTAACGCCATAACCGTTATCCTTCACAGGAAGTTCGGTTACTTTAAGCTGCTGGTCAGTTGTTGAAGGACGAAGAACAGATGATGTATCATAGCCTGCATTTCTGATGTTTGAATGTTCGTTTTCATCCAGCTGCAGCCAGATATAATCCAGATCGTCAGGAGAATTGTTGTAATAGGTCACTGTTTCTGAACCTTTCAGATTTCTTTTATCCTCATCCAGATAAGCGTTGATGTTGTAATCTGCTCTGTTCTGCCAGTATCCATGTCCGGGAGCTCCTGAAGCTGTCCTGTAAATGTTGGGTGTTGGCAGAATAGTTCCCAGCTGCTCAAACTTATTACCGTGATTGCTGCCCGGGTTATTCTGAATATTTTGTGCGGTGAAACCTGTATATGCAAATACAGAAAGTGAAAGTATGGCAACTTTTAGTTTCATAACCGAAAATGATTTATTAATGATCAAAGATAACAATAAGCTGTTGAAATAATGAAAATATTTAACTTTTAAAAAGGAATCCTTTCCAAAGTCATTTTTAAGGATAAAGCGAACACCCCGGAAGAGACAAACAGAATCCAGTCTTTTTTGTTCACCTTAAAGAGATTAAGAAGAATGAACAGGAATATCAAAATAGCAAATACTATTACAATCTGCCCAAGCTCCAATCCGATATTAAAGCCAAGCAAAGGTAAAGCGATACTCTGGCTTTTTGTGATCATCACCCTTGCTGTGTTTGCAAATCCCATTCCATGAACAAGACCAAAAATGAGCGCGAGATAGTAATTGGCCCGCATTAAGGTCTGTTTCTGATTCTTCATAATAATATTATCCAGGGAAGTCAGAACGATAGTAAGGGGAATTAAAAACTCAACCCAGTCTGAAGGAACCCTGAACACATCCAGGACACTTAAAGCCAATGTAATGGAATGTCCGATTGTAAATGCAGTTACAAGAATCAGGATTTTTTTCCAGTCGCTGTAAGAATAAACAGCAATAAGTGCCAATACGAAAAGCTGATGATCCAGAGCATCCAGAGAAATAATATGCTCCCATCCAAGGTTTAAATAAAAAAGGAAATCCTGCATTTTGATTAAAAATTTTTTCACAAAAGTAAACATTTCATAAGGAGGATCGGATCTTCTTAGAGAAATGCAGCGGCTTTTTACACTTTTCACAGGAACTAAACGAATTCCTGGTTTTTGATTTTTCATTAAAAAACAGACAGGACTGGTATTAGTGAATAATGCCTTCTTTTGAAGGAACTGTCTCTATAACTGTTGCTTTTTTTATATTTGCTGTAAAAATAAAGTGCATGCCGGATAAGTTTTTTTGGAGTTTTCTTTTATTATTAACAGTCGTATTCCAGAGTTTTGTAAGTGATGATGCTGTGCATCCTTATCATGTGGGTTCTGTGGAAATTAATTATAATTCAAAATCCAGAACATTTGAAGTGACAGGAAGATTCTTTCTGGATGACATGGAAAACGGATTGGGCAAAAAATATGGCGGAGCTTTTCATTTCAATGATGAAAAATACAAGACGAAACTGAATGAGGCCCTGCCAAAATACTGTTCAGAATATTTCAAATTAAAAGCTGATAACAAATTTTTGAAAGTAAATTACATCGGCTACGAAGAAGACCAGGAATCTGTAAATGTATATCTAGAGTCTGAACCTGTAGCTGCTCCTAAAAAAGTAGAAACAGCCGTGAGTTTTCTGTACAACCTTTTTGATGACCAGATCAACATTGTGCATATTATTGTGAATGGACAAAGGAACAGTGAAAAACTTACCTATCCTAACCGCTATCTCTATAAACAGTTCTAAGAATATATATTTAGTTTATTGTAATTTCACGCAAAGATTTCAGCGTATGATATTATATTTTTGAGGAAGCAAAGGAGGAATCAACTTTGTTGATTTTTCTAAGCGGTACCAAATCCATGCAGCTTGTTCAGCGACTTTGTCGCCTTCTTAGCACCCTTAAAAATATTACTTTTTTTATTTAAAACTTTGCGTTTTAAACAATAAGACAAATTTAAAGTTTATTAATTTTCCAGTTGCAGCAACGTATTGATTCCTTTTGTATGGGCAAGTAGATCAGGAAAAAAGTCATCATAACATTGTTGAAGATGATCTTTATTTTTTAAAAAAGCTTCAAATACGGGAATGTCCTTATCTAAATATTTGGCTTTATTCAGCACATTCTGAATACTGAATTTAATTCCCCAGTCTTCACGGTAATTATAGAGCCAGTCGTCCTGCTCCATTTTAGTGAGCATCCTTTTAAAGTTTTCAGGAAGCCATTGCTCATGCGCATTCAAAACACTGTAAACATTGAGAGAATGAGCCTTCCATTCTGCCAGTGAATGAAGGGAAAGGTCTCTAGCCACAAAATGATCCATAGAAACATCTACAAATGCACCGGCATACAGTCTTACCAAAGGAGCAAACACTTTTTTGGCTTCATGAATAGCAGGGTGGGAATCTGTAAATGTATCAATTGCCCTGTGTAAGGTAATACCATCCTGAATATCTTTCGGGAAAGAAAAACGGTCTCTGTTGCGGATGAAATCTTCGAGAAACTGCCCCACGATCTGTCCGTCGGTAAAAGAAAGAAAAGAATGCGCCAGATAATTCATAACTTAAAGGTATGAATTAAATGTGAATGTTTGATACTGATGAATAGTGAATAGTGAATCCGCTTCGCTTGTGAATTTTTATCCATATTCCAATTGACTATTGACTTGCGTAGCAAAATTGACTATTCACCTTAGAAAAGCCTCCCATGAAAATCTTCAATCTTGCTCACTTCTTCAATCTTGATTCCGAATTTTCTTTTCGGGATTTTATTGAGGTTGGAAACGAATATTTTTTCATAGCCCAACTTCTCAGCTTCGGTAATTCTTTGTTCGATCTGTGCTACAGGACGTATTTCACCACTTAAACCGATTTCTCCGGCAAAGCAGTAATGCTCAGAAATGGCAATATCCTCATTGGAAGAAAGAACAGAGGCAATAACGGCCAGATCCAGTGCCGGATCGTCTGTTTTGATCCCTCCGGTGATATTCAGGAAAACGTCTTTAGCACCCAATTGGAATCCGGCTCTTTTTTCCAGTACAGCTAAAAGCATATTCAGCCTTTTTGAATCAAAACCGGTAGAGCTTCTTTGAGGGGTACCGTAAACGGCTGTGCTTACCAATGCCTGTATTTCAAGAAGCATAGGTCTGTTTCCTTCCAGGGTTACTGCAACGGAGTTTCCTGAAAGTTCCTCAAATTTTTTGGTAATCAGAATTTCGGAAGGATTTTTAATCTCTTTTAATCCCTGTGAAATCATTTCATAAATCCCGATTTCTGAAGTAGAACCAAAACGGTTTTTATTGGCTCTCAATAGTCTGAACAGGTGATTCCTGTCTCCGTCAAAATTCAGAACAACATCCACCATGTGTTCCAGAACCTTTGGCCCGGCAATCTGTCCGTCTTTGGTAATGTGGCCTACAAGGAATACCGGGGTATTGTTTTCTTTGGCATATTTGATGATCTCATTGGAGCATTCCCGGATCTGGGATACCGTTCCCGGAGAGCTTTCTATCAATTGGGACTGCAATGTCTGAATAGAATCGATGATCATAAAATCCGGTTCCAGCTTTTTTGCCTCATGAAGAATTTTCTCCAGTGAAGTTTCGGTAAAAAGGAAACAGTTCGGATTTTGAATATCCGTAAGCCTGTCTGCCCTCATTTTAATCTGAGAAGCACTTTCTTCCCCGGAAACATAGAAGATTTTTTTCTTCATTTTCAAAGCAAGCTGAAGTAAAAGGGTAGACTTTCCGATTCCGGGCTCACCGCCAATCAAGGTAACGGAACCCAAAACGATTCCGCCTCCCAATACGCGGTTCAGCTCTTCGGAAGGAGTTTTTATTCTTGGTTCCTCACTCGTTTCCACTTCAACAATATTAATCACATGTTGTTTGGTCTTTGAGAAAGGAGGTGTTTTATGGGAAGGTTTTTCCACCACTTCTTCCACTAAGGTATTCCACTCTCCGCAGTTTTTACATTGTCCCATCCATTGGGGATACTGGGTTCCGCAGTTTTGACAGAAGTATGCTGTTTTCAGTTTTGCCATACTGCGAAGTTATAAAAAAGCATTTTCTTTCAGAATAATCTGTTTGAATTTATATTAAAAACTAATGTGCTGAGGTAGAAATATCTTTCATATCTTAGCTTCATTCAATAAAATATTAATGTAAAATATTATTACAATGAAAAAAGTATTTTTATCTTTCGTATTTACGCTTTTAAGTATTGTTGCCTTTGCCCAGGGAAACTGGCAGGTAGACCAGATGCATTCTTCTGTTAATTTTAATATTAAACATATGGGAATCAGTTTTGTACAGGGGAGATTCGATAAATTTGACGGAAGAGCAGCTACCGGTGGCGCTAATCTGGATAATGCCGATTTAAGCTTTGCTATCAGTGTTTCCAGTGTTAATACCGGAGTGGACATGAGAGACAGACATCTTATAAGCGAAGAGTTTTTCGATGTTGCCAAATATCCTACGATTGAATTTAAAAGTTCTTCCGTAACAAAAGATAAAAACAACAATTATATCGTTAAGGGAAAACTGACAATAAAAGGAGTGGAAAAAGAAATCAGCGCACCTGTGACATTCGGAGGCGTTACGAAAAATAAAGACGGAAAAGAAGTAATGGGAATTCAGACGAAGTTTACGGTAAACCGCCTGGATTATGGAATCAAATACGATCCGACAGGAGCTGGTATTGCAAAAGATGTCGAAGTAGCAGCTTACTTTGAACTGGTGAAGCAGTAATATTTCCAACTATACATAATAAAAAAGGTTTTCCATTTGATCGGAAAATCTTTTTTATTGTTAAATTAAATTTTTACTCAGGTTTTATAGTTGTTTGAGCCGTGTTTTTATATTTTCAAAATGTAAATAATTGCTTTGTATTTCTTTTTCCCCTAACTTTGCACAAACCTAATCTAATGAGTAAAAAGAATACAAAGTACATCTTTG
>NZ_JAYSDT010000069.1:0-14231 GCF_041914225.1 Chryseobacterium sp. | reverse complement strand
TCACCGCACTGGGGACAAACAGAAATGCCGTAAAAATAGAAACCGGAATCCCCATAGAAGCAACTCCCGATGATGAGTTTAAAACAGATTTGTGGTTACATGGCGGAGAAAGCTTTTCAGCAGCATTCTACGGAGGTAAACTCTATCTCATCGGTGGAAATATTCATCTGGAAAACATTGGCGAAGTACGCTATGGATATACCCCGCAATCTTTCTCTCTCCCGGCAAACGGCACTCTTGTTAACCGAGCGGATTTCCCAAGACTTTGGCAAATGGTCAGCAAATATTCCAAGATCGTTACAGACTCCCAGTGGCTTAATGGCAGTGGTTTAAACAGCGGGTATTTTTCTTCAGGAAATGGTACTTCTACTTTCAGGGTACCGGATTTACGAGGGCTTTTCATTCGTGGACTGGACGGGGGAAGAGGAATAGACCTGGATAGAAATTCAGCAAATATTCAGGATGGATCTTTCCAGGCAGATGCTTTAAAAAAGCACAAACACCTCATTACCGATGTTCATCCCTATGATGGATTTGCACTGCTGGGAGGAGGATTTAATGGTGGAGCAAATAACTTCAAATGGAGAAATACTGAAACCCAGGAAGCAGGAACCTATGAAACAAGACCCCAAAACATAGCCTTAACACCTTATATAAGATTTTAAGATGGATACAACGAATATAAAAAATAAGATCAACCTAAACATCAAAGACAATCAGGCCAGAGAAATTACGGCTGAAAAAGTCAGAGAGGTTTTACATTTCATGACAGATGATATTAACACCGCAAAAGCCGATAAAACGGAAGTAGAGCAAAGTATTGCCAATCAGGAGCAAAGATTGCAAACTCACATTAACAATCAGGCAAACCCACATAATACAAATAAATCTCAAATAGGATTAGGAAACGTTGATAATACTTCGGACACCAATAAACCGGTATCTACTGCAACTCAAGTGGCTTTAGGAAATAAAGTTGATAAAACAACAACATCAATCACCGCACCAGATGCTACTTTTAAATACGCCTACATCTTTGATGATAATAATAGCGTCAGAAGGATGTTAGCGGGTGATCTGGGGAAAAATGTTGCTAATTCTGCGTTGACATCCGTTGTGAATGCCGGATTAACGTTAGGTGCAAATTGGACAGTAAATACCTCCGGATTCTATTACTCAATTACCGGACTCTCTGATGTTTCAAATGACGCTACATTCAACACCTTGTTAACTCAAAATTCAGCCGGAAGAGTTGCAAAATCCAACGGTAAAGCTGCCTTTACCGCTTTACCTTCACTGCTTACAGAAGCTGAGAAAAACACCTGGAAAACCGCAATGAATGGAGGCTGGAGTACCGGAACAATGAGTGTTGCAATCATTTCTCCTCCAATAGTAGATAGTACAGATAAGCCTTACTGGATCAATCTCAAAGGAGTTAATCTAAATCTACCCCCTACTAGCTTTAAAGTTGAACTATGTACCGGAGACAGTGCTTCGGCAGCTACTGTAACAGTAGTCGCTGAGATTCCCGGATCTCAGGTACAGCTCTATACCAATGGAATTGATCTCACATTCTATTACAATTTCAAAAATCTTCCGGTAGGGCAATATAAAATCAGGTTGTGGAATGGTTTGGTGTGGTATTTAACCAGCTTTACAATAAGTGTGGTTACACAGGTTATGAGTGTTGATTTAAATAACATTACATGGTCACGAAAGATTTACAACAACACTACCTCGCCTGTTATCACAGAATCGGGCTCTACAGTCAGCTATAATTCTGATCCTAATGTAAAAGCCATGGCGGATGATTCTTCCTTTGTGGCAGCGAGAAAAACAAACGAACTGGTGGGCGCCGATGAAGATTTCTATATGACCGTTGAAATTACGGGAAGTACATCTACCGTTACCAATGCAAACGGATCAATGACACATCTTGTCGGTTTGGTTAATTCAGCGAGTACCGTTGACCTATTAAACCAAACTGTTGTTAATGTAAGGGCACAACAAAGATACTGGTATCCATTCACAATATTTTTTCCAGACAATTCCCCGAATTCATTATCTCATAATATTCCAAGCCCTTTTGGATTATCAGTAATATTCATGAGAAGAGGTGGAAGTTGGACTATTATTATTACTTATAATAATCAAACCTTATTATACACTAAAACTGGATATACCGGAGCTATTGCCTTTGGTATGTATAATCAGAATACGGTTGCAGCTACCGGAATTTCAGCAAACATTGTGGAACTATATAAATTTTAATCATGAACGAACATTTAAAAATACCAGCCCAAATACAGGCTTTAATTAATGATATTGAAAACGTTGAGTTATATCTATCAGAATTACCTCTTCCTGAACATCCAAAACTTCCACAATTTAATAGAAGTATTCGAGTGTTGGATATAGATGCCAAATCAAGGCAGGAATTTGTAAACTTTATTTATGAACAGGTTTTAAAGGATAAAGAAACAGGTGAAGAAATTAACATTTCGCTTCCAGCTCCAGAGTGGGTTGTCTATAAAGAAACATGGAGCTTTTTGCGTGATGAGCAGAATAATACTATTGAACTTCCCTTGATTGAACCTATTGATAAAATTACAAAGGACAACGTAAAAGTTTCAAGTTTCAAATACATGATATGGTTGATGAAAAACAACAAAATCAGTTTTCTGCAACTCATTCAAGGGTATTTGGCAGGTTTTGTAGAGACTAAAATTGAAGAATTAAATAAGCTATGATTTTATTTTTAATAGCATATATTCTTTTGTTGCCTTTAACAATTTTAAACTATATAGTAGTACTGTTTAAAAGTAAAGACCATGCAAAGGGATATTTCCGAACCTCAGCAATCAATATAGATAAGTTTGGTAACCGTGAGTTCAGAACCTTATGGAATTGTACATTAAAAACAGAATCAGGTTATCAATTCGGAAATCCTGAGGAAACAATTTCCTCAGCTCTAGGTAAAAATGAAAGAGACGGAACTCTTAGTAAAGCAGGAAAAGTTCTCACTTGGGTTCTCAACCTAATCGATAAAGATCATTGTAAAAAATCAATATTAGAAATATAAAATGGAAAAAATATTTATAATAATTTGGATATTATTCGGACTTAACATTGAGGTTTTTCTTATTGTTATGGCGGATTTATGGAGTGGTGTAAGAAAAGCCAAAAAAAACGGAGTTGCAAGGTCAAGTTATGGTTTTAAAAGAACTGTTGAAAAGTTTGGCAGATATTACAACGTCATGTTCGCATTGATGGTCATAGATTCTATGCATATGACCTGTATTTGGTATCTCAATGAATTTCATAATTATAATTTAATATTCTTTCCATTCATCACGCTATTAGGATCAATCGGGTTAAGTCTTATTGAATTAAAATCTATTTACGAAAAAGCTGAAGATAAGCAGCGTTTTCACGAAGCCGGAGCACTTATCACAACTATTGCAAAAAATAGAACTGATATAGAACAAATAGCACGAGAAGTACATGAATATTTAAATACAAAAAAAGATAAAGAAGAAAATGAACAAAGCAATACTACTGATAATTAGTTTATTAATAATCTCTTGTGGTTCTCGGCAGAAAAAAACTTCCAAAGAAAAACAAGAAACCTCATCGGAAGGGAATACCAGCTTTCAGCAATCAGCTTCTTTACAAAATAATACTGAAGCAGTTACCGATATTAGAAATTTTCTTTTGAATAAAGGGTTAAAAATTACGTCTAATGGTCTTCCATATCAATTTCAATATGGAGATCTTATTTTCTCCGGAACCGCGGATGTCGAACTTTCGGAAAAGAAGGAGGAAACTATTCTCCATCATCGATATATCAATCATATTAAATACCAAACGCAGACAATATATAAAACTGAAACCTTCTGTCATAGCGTATAAATTGTTCCACATTTCTTGATGCACTTCCATGTATAACGAAAGAAAAAGACCGGTTAAAACCGATCTTTTCTCATATAATCAAATATTCAAAAGTGGACTATTTAATAAAATCTAGTATTTCTTTAATTTCAGCAGTTCTTAATTCTATTTTTCCTTTATTATCTATTAAAATAAGAGTCGGGGTGCCTGATACTGCATAGTTTTTAAAATTTTCTCCTTGTATCCCTTTGTAATCACAGTAAACATCCTTCCATTTAAAATCTTTTGCTTTTTCTTTAAAGACTCCTTCATCTTTATCGGCTGAGATAGAGATCATATGAATACCTTTTGATTGTATCTGGCTATAATACATAGGCATTTGTTGTAAAAGGTTTTCACAAGGACCACAACCAGATGCATAAAAAAGAAGTAATGTTTTATCATAATTTTTCTGGGTGGGATAATCCTTTAAGCTAATTACTGTACTGGAATTGGTTGAATCTTTAACTATCAAGTCAGGAGCTATTTGCCCCACAGTTCCCTTTTGATAAAGAGCTAACGAACCTTCATAGCTTGTAATTTTTCCAGAACTAATCACTAAAGGAGCAATAGCATTAATATAGGTGTCTTTTCCTTGTTCATTTAGAAAATAAGCAGTCCTTCCCGCAAAATCAGCATACCTATTTTTATCTAAAATTAGCCTACTAATTTTAGCAAAATCCTCGACAAACTGGAAAGGATTATTTAATACTTGGGTATGGATACTTACCCATGAAGAAATAATATTAGTCCAATGTCCAGAGGTATAAAGAGCATTCCAATCCATTTGCTGGGTCATATATTGAGCTATATTTCTGGCTTTCTTTTCTTCTGTATCTTCGAGTTGGGTACCTAATCCTTGCGTAAGGTTAACAATCTGCAGAAACTTTTGGGCATAATCTGAATTCTTACTGAGTCTATCCTGAAATTTTTTATAAAAGCTTATTTGCTCTTTATATTTTTCTTCAAAAAGGGTATAGCTTTTATCTTCTTTTGAAAAAGCTTTCGTAGCCTGCAGCATAGATTCGTGGCGCATAAGAATTAATTGCTGTTTTTTATAGAGATCATTAAGCTCATTTATTTGATCATTCCCTTGATAGGTGATATTGATATCATTAGGCTGCTTTTCAAGGCAACTTACTGAGAAATCTTTCCCCGGAATAACCATATCTAGGCCCCCTCCTTCCTGAGAATTAGTGATAAGCCACCGGCTCATACCTGTATATGGAGCATATTCCTTCGGAATTGTAAGAGAAAACTTTCCATCTTCAGGTATCGTTCCTTGGACTACTGTTTTTTGTTTATCTCCCTGAAAAATAATAAAGTCATAGGATTTTCCGGCAAAATGCGGGAAATGCATATGAATATTTTGTGCTTGAAGGGTTAGAGACCAAGCGCTCAGGCATAGGGTAATGAAATATACTATTTTTTTCATAAACAATTTTTTAATTTAGGTTTGGATAGAGTACTATTTTTTTTAAATCATTGCTAAAAAAACCATATTGATCAAAGACATTAGGAGCCTTTTTAAATATTAGATTATATCGTAAACGATACGTCTTATAATGTGACATAAGCCCTAAATAAGAATTTAATACAGCTCTCATTTTTCGTAAATCTTCCGCAGAATAATGTTGATTCTCCTCTGTCTGTTTTTTATAAGCGTATATCATTTTTTTAAATTTGCCGGCTGTTCTTTTTCCTATATATATTCTGTGCGGCTTGATATAAACTCCCAAAAACTGAAAGCCTTTCGCATAATGTTGTAGATATATTTTTTTGGGATGAATCTCAAGACCTTCTTGTAAAAGAAACTTCTTACATTCAGATAAAATATACTTTAAATAATTTTTGTCTGAATGGAAAATATAAAAGTCATCTACATATCTTCCATAGTATTCTAAGCCTAAAGATTCCTTTATATAATGATCAAAGTCGTTTAGGTATACATTACTAAAAAGCTGTGATGTAAGGTTTCCTATAGGAAGCCCACAATGTGGTGAAGCCTTAAAAAGACTTTTTGATTCTGGCAACTCTTCCCAGTCTGATAGGCTCCCTTTTATAAAGCAATTATTTGTAGGATCGTTTTTTATGACGAGTTCTAAAAGGTTAAACATAGCGTCATAATCTAGAATTCCATCCAAATTATCATCAGATATTTTCCTTCTACTTTCTATATACTTTTGAGAGGTAATCGTTGTACGAAGCTTGCTTAACAAAATATTTTTGTTAATATTCATAAAATACCCCTGTATGTCTAACTTAAGAATGTAGGCATTTCTGGTAAAATTATGAGATACTTTCGACAGATATTCATAAGCTCTTTGAATTCCGAAAAGCGTCCCTCTCCCCTTCCGACAGCTATAACTATCTTCTATAAAAGCTGATTCTAAGATAGGGTTTATATACATAAATAATAAATGATGTACAATTCTGTCTCTGAAATCTGCAGCAAATATTTCTCTTTTTACAGGTTCCTCCACTATAAAAGCAATACTCTTTCCTACTTTGTAGGTGCCATTTTTTATTTCGGAATAAAGTGCTAAAAGCTTACTTTCATACTCTATTTCGAATAATAATTGATTGCGAGTGTGCCTCTTATTCTTTCTCGCTTCATAATAAGCCTGAAATATATTGTTCTTTAGTTCCATTATTGATTTTTATGAAAATAACATCTACCGCCAAGTGCTGAAATACAGCGCACACTGAATCCGTTTGTACGGTTGTTGTTGTTGTTGTTGATTCCTGCGTTACTGCTAGTGAAGTTCAGATTGTTCGCGTTCGTGTTGGTATTCTGGGTACTACTCCAATAGTTGCCGTTGTTACCACGATTGTTGAGCGTACCATTCGTGTTGTTGCGGTACCCCGCAGCAGGCAATGATTGTAGAATTTTTATTTTTGCCTATTAGTACATCTCTATTTTTTCACATTCAAGACGTTTTTACCCTTATAGGCATTCTACTGAACTTGGCTGACACTCTCCTGAATAAAATATTTTATATACAGAACTCTGGTCTATGTAGATGCTTTTATCTTTTTTTGTTGTGTATACCAAGCATTTATTTGTTTACTGGTATTTTCTATTTTTTCTGACACTGATATAAAATCTTTTAATGAAATCTGTTTCAAGTCTTTATACACCCTTATCAGAAGTCTTATTACTTCAATATTTGTTTTTGCTTTTTCTAGAAGGTCTATTTTATCTTCTTTTGTATTGGCCTTGTAAATATTAATGATAAGTTCAGTACTTTCATTTTTAATTTTCTCGCCTAATGTAAATTTATAATCACGCTCCATATTTTTAGAAATATGATATAATTGCAGAAGTAAGTCATAACTTACTTTATAAACGGGAAGTAGATCATATAAGGCCATTATTATGATTTTTTATATTTTTCTGTAATTCTTCTATAAACAAGAAAGCTTCAATAGCCGTTTTCGTTTCCAAAGGAAAATTCTTTATTGCTTCTTCAATACGGTTTATTTCTTTGTTGTTTTCTTTTTTTTCAGCCAAATTAAGACTTTTTTTCCACTGTTCAAATTCATCTTTATCTATTTGAAAAAAAGATAGAAGACGTTTATACTTTTCAGCGTTTTCTAAAATAGATGTTGTCTTTTTCCACTTCAGGTTCTCCAAAGCGGCATCAGGAAAGCCCAGACTTACTACATATTCCCCAATACATTTAATGTATTTTTTGCTTGGTCTATAATTTGTTATTTTCCATACCGCATAGGCGCTTTGCTCATAAGCCACCCAAAAAACACCCTGTTTGTACAACTGTATCGTACTATAATCTTCCTGGGCTATAATTTCTACTATTTTCATTTCAGTTTGTCTAATAAAATTTCGGCGGTATAAAATGCCGCCGAAATAGATAAATTATAAAATTAATAGAATTTATTCTGAAATACAGCGCACACTGAACCCGTATGAACGGTAGCTGCCGTTGCTGTCGATTCCTGCGCCACTGCTAGCGAAGTACAGATTGCCCGCGTACGCGTTGGTACTCTGGGTACTACTCCAATAGTGGCCGTAGTTACCACGACCGTAGAGCGTACCATTCGCGAAGTTGCGGTACCCCGCAGCAGGCAGAAATAAGGTATTTCCAAGTTTCATTCCACTACTGTAATTCGTAGAGCTAATAGTCCAAGTACCTGTACGAGTGATTATGTTATTACTAGAATTAATCACCTGATTCCACTGCGCAGACGTAGGCACCCTATATCCTGAAGGACAAGGATCCTGAGCTGTTTTACTCGTATCAGACCATGTTCCATTTGGAAGTGCAGAAGTATTCCATCCTGCAATTAATCCACTATTGCTTTGATCAGTGGCTTGAGAGATATATCTTCCCGCTTCATTAGTCTGAGCACCCCATTGGTATTTAGCGCCATGTATTGCTGCCGCAGGCTGGAATGGATCTGCATTTGTATCTGCACCTAGATTATGACACATAAAGGCCTTAAACACCCCAGGAGCAGTAAATGCACCGCAGGTAACGATATTTAAAATAATATTCCCAACAGCAGGATCGCCATTAATGCTAAATGGTAAGGTTGCTAATACCATTGTAGTTCCAGGAGAAAGTTTAAGAGCATTGAAGCTTCCATCACCATCAACCTCAATAGTTACTGGGAGAGTCCCTGAAGCACTAAGTATTCCAGCTGGATAAGAAATCCTAAATTTATTAGCATCTCCTCCCTGACCGGTTCCAGATTCATTTTGAATCCAAGGACCCTGATAAGCATCATAAGTTCCTTTTCCTGCTGTATAAGGTACGTTAATGGTGAACTTATTGGTTCCATTATCTACAACCCCTTGTACATCTCCTGTTCCTCCTAGATCTACAGAAGCTACATAGAGATTCTGAGGGAGTGTAAAGGTTGCTGATCCCTTACCTACTAATTGGGTATTAGTACAATTTAGGGATAATTTTGTCCATGTTCCAGTAAGGAAACCATCAGCCGCTGGTGTTCCCGTAATAGGATAAGTCACCACAACAGTTTGTCCAGTAACTAGCGTCACATTACTTCCTGCCACCGTACCCCCACTAAATGTTGGAGTTCCTACAGTAAGACCTGTAATCCCGCTTAATACTAAATCGCCTGCAGCAAAATTAATGGTCGCTGAAGAAAATGAATTATTGGTGATTGTCAATTTATAGTTTGCTCCTGATAAAGGAACTCCTCCTGTATAACTACCTGAAAATCCTGTACAATCTGAAACAACAACACTAGCTGATGTTGTAGATCCAACACAAGTCCAATTTGGAGTGGTTGGATTTCCTAAGTTTTGTGACAAACACCCCGTAGGAGCTACTATAGTTCCACTACAGTCTGTACAGTAAACTATAAGTCCGGATATAGGAGAGAGAATGGCATCTCTTTGTGCTTTAGTGACTCTTGGCGGAGCAAAACCTTGCGTAGTACTAGTCACGTCCAATATCGCAGAGGTATCAGGAATGGCAATTCCAACGCCTACATTTCCTCCTGTAAATCCAAGGGTATTACTAGCCAAATCTACTTGGCGATTTCCAGTAAGAGCTCCATCATTATTATAAATATTAGAAGTAATATTTGGAGGAGTTCCTATAATTAGCCAAGTAGATCCATCAAAATAGTAATAGCCGGCAGCGGTAATATTTTGAGTAGTTGGGCCAGGAGTTGTAACAGCAGAGGTAGCATAAACAATAGTACCTGCTTGGTTAGGTCCATACTGCGCATTAGCTGCCTGAATCTGATCTCCTGTAAGACGGGGAGCAATTAATCCCTCAGGAGTACTTCCGTCGGTGTTTTTAGCAGTCACATCTAAGGTTGCTTTAGGGGAAGTGTTGTTTATACCCACCTGCCCATAGGCTATTGAGACTGTTGTTATTGCAAATAATGTCAACAGCTGTTTTTTTATATTTAAATTTTTAATCATATTTTTTTTGTATTATTTTATTGAGCACAACCTAAATATTATATTTAATATAGTTGGTGCCTCTTTTAGAAATAAGATTGTAGCAATTAGCTACGCTATTAGACCAAACAATACAGGGGGAGGCCTGGATAAAAATGGAAGAAAAATTTCAAAATAATAAGAAATACTATATGATAATTTGTGTTTTACACACTCTGAGAAAATTAAACTACTACTCAATACTTTTTGTGAAGTATCCGTAAAAAGCATTTTGAAGTTATATGAGCTAAATGGGATTATCGAATATCCTGAGCCTGTATGAGACAGTAAAAAACGGGAAGGTTCTAATGGTGGGATACCCCAACCCCTATCATCTATTCTTTCAGAAGAAGTTGTTAAATCTTTGCTTGTTTCTCTTGAAACAGGTAATTGATTCTCTTTTTTTGGAGTCTTATAAGAAGTATGGGTGTTTAAATGAGTGGACTTTTCATTTCCTGAATAAACATACACGAAATTATCCGTATCTGAAGTAACATAAATCCTAGACTCCTGACCTATAAATATAGAATTGCTTGTATCACTAATCTGTGAATGAAAAAAGCTAAAGAGAAAAATAAAATATAATGAATATCCCCTCTTGTTTTTAAGAAGAAACTTAAAGGGAATTAATATAATATAATATAATATAATATAATATTTAAGGGATAACATTATATGTGATGTCATTTTTAAATAAATTCTTTCCTAAGATATATCCAGAATAGTAACAGTAAAAAATAGTTCAACTATACTCTGAATCTTAAATTGCTTCCAAATAATGTTTTCATTAAGATTTTAATGTTGCAAAGAAAGGTGATTTCATCACTTAACCGCGATATTAAATGACAAAACAACGTTAAAAAACACAAACAGCTTTTATTGTTGATTAAACATATTTGCGCATAGCTAAGTAGATGTGTTAATTTAGTAAATTAAAAGCCTTTTTAAATAAAATGTCATAACCCTACGCATTTTAAAATAAGAGCCTGTTTAAATTTTACTAGAAAATTTTGTTAAGAGGCTTTCAGAGGTTGGATATTTGAAAAAAAATAATGAAATACCCAACCGATTTAACTGAAAACCAGTGGCAATATATAAAGAAAACGATGAACCTAAAAGAGAGAAAGAGAAAACATCCTCTTCTTTTGATTTGGAACGCCTTAATGTATTTGATAAAAACAGATTGCCAGTGGCGTATGCTTCCTAAAGATTTCCCCAAATGGCAATTAGTTTATTACTATTATATCCGTTGGACAGAGTTGGGATATTTTGACTTAATCCTAGAAAAGCTACGAATGAAAGTTCGTATAAAAAAGGGTCAGCGAGCAGAAGCCTCCTTAGGAATAATGGATAGCCAAAGTGTACGCTGGGGCAATAATAGAGATCTTCATGGCGTAGATGGAAATAAGAAAATAAAAGGAATAAAACGCCATGTGCTGGTGGATAAGAATGGATTTTTAATCGCTGTGATGGTTTGTGTAGCCAATATTCATGATAGTAAGGCTGGATTGCTTTTGCTTAGATTACTCAGGGAAGAGCTGATGAATTTCATGTGTATTCTGGCTGATGCAGGCTATAGAGGAGATTTTCTAGATAAAGCTTATAGCCTTTATTCATACCTTGTAAAGGTGGTAAGTCGGGATAAAGACAAACAAGCTAAAAAAGAGTTTAAACCCGTAAGTAAACCTGGGTAATAGAAAGAACTTTTGCTTGATTTGATAATGACAGAAGACTTTGTAGGAACTATGAACTACTGCATGAGTCTTCCGAAAACAGGACCAAGTTATATGCTATAAAATTATTGTTGAACAAAATTTAAACAGGCTCTGAGCAAAGTAAAAACGTGAAGCTATTTGATGATACCGAAAAGCAAGGTGACCAATTCATTTCTTATGATCCACAAGATAATTGGATATGTATTACACATGATGATGAATCTATCTCATTAGGTGTTGAGAATTGGCTGAAATTAATTCAGCTTTCAAAAATGTATTAAATATTGAAAAATAGTTGCTCAAAAACTTGCAAAAAGGTAGATTATTCTATACCTTTGTAATGTTGGATTAATACAGAAAAACTTTCTATGAAATCAAGCGAATTACACCGAAAGGTTAAAAAGAATGGATGGATTCACAGAAGAACAGATGGAAGCCACTACATTTATGAAAAAGACGGTCGTACTTATCCAGTTCCTTATCACGGAGCTAAAGAAGTCGGTAAAGGTCTTGAAAAGAAAATCATCAAAGAAATGGGGCTTTAAATGGCCCTTATCTTTGAAAACGTTAGATTGTTATTCGGAGCATTAAGAAGTATTACAAAGTAGCATTATATGAAAACTATTAAAATCATCATCGAAAAATCAGCAGATATGTATTCTTCATACGCTGAAAACGTTGAGGGTATTTACGGCGGTGGAGATACTGTTGAAGAAGCAAAAAATTCAGCATTGGAAGCGATCAGAATTTTAAAAGAAAACAATTCTGAAAAAAATATACCGAAAATCTTATTAGGTGATTATGATATTGCATATCATTTTGATGTTGAAAGTTTATTTCAATATTATAAAGGTGTATTTTCAAATCCTGCCATTGAAAGATTAACAGGGATTAATCAAACCCTTGTTCACCAATATTCAAAAGGGTTGAAAAAACCCAGAGCAGCCCAAAGAAAGAAAATTGAAGAAGGTTTACACAAATTAGGTAAAGAATTATTAGCAATAGAACTTTAGTATTAATTCAACACTTTTACTCACCTATTGCAATTTGAGGCTGTCCCAAAAGATCAGCCTCTTTTATTTTTTGTCAATTTTACCTCCCTCTTGTAGAAATCCTGTTGTTTCAATATCAAGGATCAATATTTTTTCCATTAATTAATAACAAAGATATGAAATATGGTAAACATGCTTACATGAAGCTATTTTAGTCCGTTAAGAACGTTCACCAATCCCAAGTCTCACTTGTTTTAAAGCCTCATTTTCCCTCTTTTTCTTTCCTACAGTGTAAACATTTGTAATAGACTCTGTTCGATGACTGGCTGCTGTCTTTGCAAGATTAATATCCGGTATAGCGATATAATCCGGTGCTAATGGGTCAGGTTTAAATCCATCTAATATATCTAAGAACAAATGCTTCAGAGCATAGAAATCTTCCGTAACCTTTATAATATTTCCGTTTTCATCTTTTATATTATCCGACTGCTTTATTAGTCTATACCAACGTTTAGTAATTTGATATGGCTGTATTGGATCCTTTCCCGGAACCAAACCTTTGGAAAAAAGATAATCATTTTCAGATTTACACATAGATAAGATTTCCCGCCAATAAGGAATCGCATCAGGAAGAATAACTTTTATAGTTTCTGTATATTGTCTTCCCTTCCTAATAATGACTTTATATTCCTGTTGAATTAAATTAACGTCTTTTTTCTGCAATCTCATTAATTCTGATGTTCTAGCTCCTGAAAGAAAAAATATCTTAAAATATCGAAAGAAATCAGGGTAATTCTCTTTTATATAATCGTGGACTATTTGGTATTTTGAATCTGAAAGAGTTTCTCGGATTATTACAGTTGTTTTCTGCTTGGATATTTCTCTGCATGGGTTATGGTCAATACAACCATATTGAATGAGTTCTTTGAATAAGCTCATCATAACACTTCTATATTTATTATAAACAGAAGGTGTTAATTTAGCATTTTCAAAGGCATTTTTGACATGCCAAATTTTTACTTCAGATATTTTCAGCTCATCATATTTTAATCTTTCAAAAAAAGGTCTTAATCGAGCTATACATTGTTTGACTTGTTTTAAATGAATTGGTGATGCAGTAATTTTATTATATGCAATTTCCAAGGCTTTAATAAACAGAGTGTCCGGAGATAGTTCAATATATTGGGAATCCTCTATTACTGCAATAGATTTTTTTTGAATAGGATTATAACCTTCTTTTAAAGTTTTTAATTCATTTTCTAATAGAATTTTAGTGGCATTTCGCCTATCTTCAATATCCTTATATTCATTCATGCCCTTAACAATAGTAAGACGACCATAAGGGTATTTATCTTTGAATAAAGGGTCATGAAAATAATACTGAATTTTCCATGTTAATTTTAGAGATTTTTTTCCGGCTGTCTTCCAGTCTTTCGGAAACACCGAAGGAGTACTACAAGAGCATCCATTCGGAAGTAGAATTTTGCTGCGTTTCATTGCTTTGTTTATTAACGATTTTATTAACGTTTGTAAACTGCAATGCTAAAATGTATTTAAATAAAAAGCGGAAAACCCAATGTGGGAAAGGCTTTCCGCCTAGAGCCAACTACGGGACTTGAACCCGTGACCTCTTCCTTACCAAAGATAAGACTT
>NZ_JAYSDT010000068.1:0-14260 GCF_041914225.1 Chryseobacterium sp. | reverse complement strand
TACAATATCAAAAATTGTCTAATTTTAAATCGTACTAAAAAAGGGAAGCCTACACAATTACACTTTACTGTTTATACCGAATCCAAGGCACGGAAAACAGAACACGGAGAATTATCCTAAGCCACGATTATGTATATAACCTATCAAAAATATATTTTCGTATTTTCGATAGGTTATACGTGCTTTTAGTTTACGTTTCGTGAGCTTAAATAGGTGTACATCCTCATTGGCTAGTTCATTTTAAATAGTTTCTTTAATCCATACATTCAATTTTTATATTAGTGCACTAAGTCAATGGTAGTTCATCATGAGTATACCTAAAAAGGCCGTAGAATTATACAAGCGAACTTAGTCAACTTTTTCGACTGTTCATCACCTTTATTCTGTTAATAATAATAGTACCACCTATCTTAGTATAAGTTTCATATATTCACGATTCAATTATTGAAATTGATTAGTTTTTAGCCTCCTGAAGGAGGCCTTTTGATGGACTCAACTATTCGTTATATTTTTTATATTTTCATCATTTACCCTTTTTAACCTCCTGTAAAGTGCAGGAGGTTTTTTTGTAGGAAATTAACAACGTAAACTTTAAAAATAAAAACGGATCAATCTTAAAAGTTGTGGATTAGGTAGTAATATTTTAACTTTATTGCTTCCAGACTTTTTAGTTGACCACTTTGATATTAAATCTGTTTAAATTTTTTTGATAAAAAGAGTTTTTAGAAGTTAGCAATCTTAGTGTACAATTTAAAAGAACTAAAACTCATAAGCAAAGATAAACTGGAAAAATGGATTTTAACTTATTTAGGTAAAGGTAGAAGGGGATTTTCTACAAGATTTGATTTAGGAAGAGTCCTCAGGCTCATTATAAAACGTTTGAAAACAGGTTGCAATGGCGAAATTAAGCCTTAGGCATATAAACCATAAGCTGGCAGCTTGTTTATTGCTATTTCAATAAATAGAGTGAAGTCAGGAAAATAAAAGTTTAAACAGATTCATTATAAAAGTAGAAGATATAGAAGGTGTACTTCATCTCTATTTTGAAGAGAAGAATATCTTCCGCGGGGATTTTTCACCTCTATTGGTCCACTAGTTTTCTCTCTTCGAGCAGGCTGAAGACTTTCCCTTAGAGGGAGAGAGGTTTTACTCCATATTAAAAGGAGAAGATGTATTGATAAATAAATCTACGGGTGAAATACTTCAACGAAACTGGAGCCTAATAGAAAAAGGAACTTGCATGACTCAGGATTTTGCGGCGTTCTTAAAAAAATTAGCAGATACTAAAGCATTCTCTTGTAAAGCTATCGCAGGGTTTATGGGCTTAATGGGAAAAGTTGAGACAATACAAGAAAAGTTTTAGCCAGTTTGGTTCTTGGCAGCAGAAACAACAAAAAATAAAAGGCAGTATTGTTGTTATTATAAAAGGAACTCAAAGCGATTTTGTAACAGAACCTCTTTTGAAGATAGATAGAAAACACCGGCTGAAGGTAAAAGAAATTAGTCTTGATATGGCAGGATCTATGAAACGTATTGCAAAACGGTGTTTTCTTCATGCTTCTCAGGTTATAGATTGTTTTCATGTTCAAAAGCTAGCTGTAGAGACATTTCTGTAAATGAGGATCAAACCTCGTTAGGAGGCTATTGAAATGGAAAATAATGCTATTGAAGATCCACGAGAAGAAAAATCCAAAAGCATACAGGATTTTGAAAATGGAGATAACCGAAACAACTTTTAGTCCGAAGTATATATTACTTTACAAAAGCCTAGAGAAATGGACTGAGTTTCAAAAAACGCAGAGCTCGAATCCTTTTTATAGAATATCCCGATTTGGAAAACGCCTATCAGTTAACTGGCGGTCTTAGAAAGATCTGTAATCAAACCTGATAAAATCTGTAGCTATGACTAAGCTGGCACATTGGTTTAAAAATGTTGAAAAAGAAGGCTTTAAATCATTTTCTACCTTAAGAAAGACCATTATGAATCACTATAGGAAGATATTAAATTTTTTTGATAAAAGAAGTACGAATGCTTCCTCTGAATCTTTCAATGCTAAAACAAGAATTTTAGAATGTAGCTCAGAGGTGTGAAAGACAAACATTTTTTCTCTTCAGGTAACTAAACTTTTTGCTTAGTCCACAACTTTTGTTTCTGATCCACAAAAACCTCCCGAAGGAGGTTGATAACTAATTAAGTACCATGAATGCTCATGTTGAGCTTGAAATTATTCTTTAGCAAAGAAATGATAATTTGTGATTATTTAATGATTAAAAATGATAAACGATATAATAATGATGACGAAGTGAATTAGGTGGAAGGTGAGGCTATTGTGTTTTTAAATCTCCATAGCTCCTGGTTTGTCCTTCACAAGTATAAAAATTGCTTGTTATTTTTGATTTAAGATTATTTTTTAGATAAGATTGAATACTTAATGCATTAAATCTAAAATCTCTTATTATTATGGAAAACAAGAAAATGTATTTAGATTTTTAGTGATTATCTTTTAATGATTACGTAATCCCTAATGAAGAATTGAATAGTGGTGATATTGACGCAAATGCTTTCCTATGTCCCTTATTTATAATGAGCAATCTAAAGAGGTGATAAATTTGTTGTGTAGATATATGTTTTTTATATCCTATTTTAGAATACTCAAAATAGATTAAGAATATCAGTCAACTTCAAAACGGAAGTACAGTTGCTATTGATCCTACCAACGGTGGACTTTCTTTACTTTTATTGCAAGAAAGGCTTATTGAAGTTAAAAGGAGGTCGTTGGTTTGCCACCTAAAGTAATTGACGTGGTTTATGGTCTTAAGTGATTGATAATCTTGTAAATATACGTGTTGTGGTTACCAAAGCTTTAGAAGATAAAAAAGTTTGTTATTGCTATAATTAACAGTAACTTTGCTGCTCAGGCCGAGTTGAATGAAGATGAATTTGGGATTTTTAAAGAAGACAAAGAATCTCTTTACGTAAACGTATTGTTTCAAGAGAAAGTAATAAATATGATAGAAAAGTAAAAAAAATTGTTAAGACTTATTAAACTGATGAAGCTGAAATGAAAGCTAAATAAATCTTTAATAATGGAGCAATAAAAGGATGGTAGGGTCCGAACCAAGCTTTACGGTAATTTAATTAACATTTTAGCCTCCTGCTTTTCAGGAAATTTTTTATAAAAAATTAACGCAATCAGTGTGAAGCTTCGTTTTTAAAAATAAAAACCCCCCGAAGGAGGTTATATTGATGATGAAAAATTAATAAATATCATCATTTAAAAACTTAGTGTTGCTAAAATAAAACAACCTAAGCTTTCTCGTTGAATAAAAATGACAAACGCTTTAATTTGTCTGATTAAATGATTTTGTTTCAGGATTGTTAAATATAAATGTCAATGTTTTTATTCTTTTCAACTTAATGTTCTTGGCCTGCCGCATAAATTAGTTGTTTTTTCATTTGTATGCCCCGCCGGTTATTAGCTGTAGTTATTCCATAAACGTTTGCAACAAGATTCAAATAGGAATATCTTAAAGTATAGCCTGCTTTTCTTAAGTATTTTGCAGAGATCATATAGTCTATTTGCTTTTACAGGTGAAGGTAGAAGGGGGATTTTCTACAAGATTTGAAAATCTTCAGGTTCATTTATAAAACGTTTGAAGACAGGCTGTTACTATCCTTTTGGTTAAGATCATTCTATATTCTTTTTTCGTTACTACGAAAAGTAGTGATTTTATATCATTCGTGTTGCTCAATTTTACATCACCAGCAATCATAAAAATTACCATTATGAATATTGAAAGAACAGAATTTATAGCCTGGATGGAGAGAATCATGGAAAGATTTGATCTACTGAAAGAGCAAATGCTTAAGAATCAATCCAGATTTATAAAAATAGACGGGGAACAGCTTCTGGATAACCAGGATGTTTTACAGCTTTTAAAAATAAGTTCCAGATCATTGCAGCGGTACCGGACTGATAAAAAGCTTCCTTACTATACCATTAGCGGAAAGCTGTATTATAAGCTTTCGGATGTCCATCAATTAATCCGGGAGTGTTTAAACTCCTGATGGTAATAAGACATCCACGGCCAAATCATTCATTATCATTCCAATCTTTAGGATTCTCTTAATTGAGCCTATACCTTGGTTCCATTAAATGAAATATAATGGAAAATGAATTGATAAACTCTCAGGAATCCAATGAACTCAAACCAGCAACAGACACATTACTTGTCCTAATATTCATACCAATCAGGTTGAAATGGTCAAAGGAATTGATCAAGAAGGGAATCTGCAAAAGGTTCCTCCACAAAAAAAAGGATAATGAACAGCTGATCAGGATTGATAAGCATGGCGATATATTCTCCAACTTCTTTTCCAATTTTTACCGACAGCTTAAAAATCCCACGCATTTCAACTTTTTCAAAGTTTCAGAATACGATGCTGTTAATACCGCTAAGGATCTTCAGAAATATATCGATCAGGCATCACCTGAAGAAAAAGAAAAGCTGAAAGACTATGAAGTTTTACCTCAATACAACAACAATCCAAAAAATCAAAATACAATGGACAACAGCACAGACAATCAGGAATATCGTTTTCAGCCTGAACAGATCGATTGGAAAACGATGGAGAAGTTCGGACTTACTCAGGAGAAGCTTGAAAAAATGAATGCGATGGATGCATTACTCCGAGGTTTTAAAACCAATACATTAATTCCGATTACTATTAATCTGGGAACGGCAGTGAGCAAAATGGATGTTCGATTATCTCTTCAAACAGAAACAGGACAGGTCGCCGTTCATCTGCATGGAATCCGAAAAGAGCCCAACCTTAATAATAAATTCTTAGGTCATCAGTTCAGTGATGAAGACAAAAAGAATCTTAGAGAAACCGGGAATATGGGAAGGGTAGTAGATCTGGTCAATCCTAAAACAGATGAAATCATTCCATCAGTGATCAGCCGTGACCGTTTAACCAATGAACTCGTGGCCTATAGAGCGGAGTACATGAAAATCCCTGATGAAATTAAAGGAATAAACTCGATGAACATCAGAAACAAACCCTACTGGAAGGAGGTCCATTGTATCTTGAAGGCATGACCTCTAAAAAAGGAGAACTTTTCGATGCCACCGTACAGTTCAATGCAGATAAGCGGTATGTGGAATTTCTGTTCAACAATAACCAGGCACCGCAACAAAGTCAACAACATCATCATAACCAACAACAAACTCAACCTACGGATCAAGAAGCACCCAAAGTATTCAGAGGAAAAGAACTAGACGATTCACAGAATGAAAAATTCAAAGCCGGACAAGCCATTTACATTGACGGTCTTACCGATGCTAAAGGTAAAGCCTATCAAGGATATATTACCTTCAATAAGGAAACTTCTAAGACCGATTTCTCCTTTACCTATCCTGATACACTTAAAGAGCAAGCAAAACCTACAGAAGATCATAAAACCCAAACTGAGGTTAACCCCCAAGGTAAAACGAATGAAGTATATTCCTGAAGACTTATGGACAGAGATTACTGAACTGGTCAGAATCCTCAACAGCATTGATCAATTTAAGTCAGCTGTATCAACTTTAAAATTCGGAAATTTCAACAAGCGGATTGTGAATGCCCTGAAAGTAACAGATCATCACGGATTAGTCATTACTACGAAGGTTCCATCCGCACTTACTGCTACAGAAAAAGCCATTTATGATACGATTGCTTATCGTTTATTGGAACCCTTATCCCATGCCTGTATAAAACAAGTCAGCCACATCATGATAAAAGTACATCATTATGAATTCCAGACCAAAGGATCAAAAATACTGAAGAAAGGCTGGCGAGCTATAAAAGGTATTCTTTCAGATCATGAAATTCAAATACTGTTGATGAAACCCTTACTGAACTTCCGGAACTCAAAATAGGAGATGAACTGAAGATCTCAAAAACCGGCTTATTGGAAAAAGTAACGTAACCTCCCAAACTTTTTACTGAAGCCGATCTCTTATCAGCGATGAAAAATGCAGGCCGATCTGTTGAAAATAAAGAAGAACAAAAAGCACTCTCCAATATCGGCATCGGAACCCCAGCCACCAGAGCTCCATTATTGAAACGCTACTCAGCAGAAACTATATCATTAGGAAAAGCAAAATCAGAAAAGGGCTTGCAAGTTTATGGCCTTGTTAAAGACAAAAAAATAGCCAATGTCCAAATGACCGCAGAATGGGAAATGGTTCTGGATAGAATTGAAAAAGGGGAACTCAACGCTAATCAATTCATCAATGATATCCAACACTACACAGCAGAAATCACCAGCGAACTTTTATCACTTTCTATTCCCCAAGAAAATATACCACATTAAAATGCCCCAAATGCCAGCAACATAATGTTATTATCAAGGATAAAATTATCAAATGCCCAGATGAACTATGCGGTTGGATTCTCTTCAGAACTATATGCGGGATACAACTCAGTATTAAAGATCTTACTTTATTATTAACTCAAAACAAAACATCATTAATCAAGAACATGAAAAGTAAAAACGGTAAACAGTTTGATGCTTTTATAGTTTTGAAAGCGAATTTCAGTACATCATTCTTATAGAACTTTTTTACCTAAAGAAATTGCTGAAAAAGTAAGGAAAGAACAGACCGATACTTGGGATGAACAAATTTAAACTACCCGCTATATAGCTTGAGTTACTGTCTTTGAGAGGACACAATTATGGTTATATGCTAAAGAATATTTGAGCAAATAGAAGTATTTTATATTTATCAACTGTCTGAAAAAGGTAAGTCTTCAAAAACTGGGAAGTTTACCAGAGGATTTCAGGATTAGAAAATATACGTGTATCTTAATCTTCAATCTAACATTGAATTCATTGTATCTCTCAATAAAACTCCAGAATATCTTTAGGTGCAGCCATATTTTTAATATGACCCTAGGTGAACACATAGCTGCTAAAATGGACACTTTTTTGAATTTCTTATCCTAAATTAGGAAAGAAAATAATGAAGCAAATTTGAGATGAAGAAGAATTAGTGAAGTATTGGTCAATTACTATTAAGGGCTTAAACTTCTTAAAACGAAGCCGTAAAAAAACATTTGATTACATATAAAAATGAACGGAATATCTTCCGACTATTCTAACAGCTAAGATTTCAGCAATACCAAGGATATTTAAGGGTAATTATCTTATACGAACCTTTTCTACCTTATACTTTTGTTGAGAGTTTAAATTAAAGGAAAAGGATTGTGCTCCGAATTAGTAATCTCTTTCAGATCTTCCAAAAATCTACTCGACAACCATATTAAGATTAATTATGGTTCATATACTAATAGCATTTCAGGTTTTCTAAACAATGTACGTGCCAGATCAAAATACGTTTTATATCCTTTTTCGGTCTCATCAAATATCATTCTTTCCTCTCTCTCAAACTAATATCCTAGTAAACAGCCATATTATGGATATCCCAGAATCACTAAATATATCCAGTTGTAAGAATTCTTAAATTGATGCTATAAAGCTCAGAGAAAATTTTCGAGATTGAATAACATAATGCTACGTCTCATTTTAATTCAAAATTCAGAAGAAATCAACCTAAAATCAATGTATTAAAAAAACTATACATTTTAGCAGTTATGTGATAAAAGGGTAATAGAAAAATAAGACAGATTTAACGATCTTATTTTTTTACTTAATCAAAATTTTTATGTATTCAATTTTCAAAAATTTATAAAACAAATAGAACCTATCAAATGACAGCTCTATTTGTTATATTCCTATTCTTTTGAAGCAAAAAAAGTATCGTATCCTAAGCTATTATTGATGTAAATTATATGGTAAGGAGTATTGATTGTTGGCTCTACAATAGTAATAGTAAAGTCTGCTGTATCAGTTTTTACAATAATATCTCCATCATTTTCTCCGCGTTCAAAATTATTTGAAGTAAAATTATATTTGTCAGTCTTCAAATATAAAGTATTTCCAATAATGTTTAAAAAGAAATCTCCCTCAACGGGTTCCCCCATAGACGTAAATTGTATTTTCCACTTGCCTTGAATCTGAGATTGTTTTGATAAAACATTTTTACGACTTAGGGTAGGATCAGATGTTGAAGTACTAAACATTTCATCTTCTCTTGAACATGAAGATAAAGCAATAAGTGCAAATACGCATAACAAGTGTAGTTTGATATATGAATTTTTATGCAAAAAAAAGAATATTTGATGTTGATAAAAATTAAAAATGACAAACTTAATAAAAAAGGTGTCAAGTTAAATTTGTGGGTTAATAGAACTGTAGTGATGTAGTTTAGTTACTTAAAAAAGTCTTATCTATCCAGTTAAACCAGTACAATATTTTCTTTTCTAATGTATTCAATAGCTTCATATATGCCAGTTAGCTCAAGAGGTAATTTCTGTATAAATAGTTTCACTGCCCTCTTTTAACATTTTTCTTTTTCAAATTGACTTAACCGCTTTATTGAAAATAGAAAAAAAAGTAATCATATGTCTTATTCTCCGAAACAGGAATTCTCTAACCCCTGTAGAAAATCATTTTTCTGCAAAAATTATCAGTCAGCTAAGTCCAAATAAATATAAATTTACCGAATATTTTGAAGAAAGAGGGATTTCAAAAATCTTATTCATCAGAATACTTCTCAGGTTTATTATCAGTATGGAGGGAAAAAACATCTAGGTGTAACAATGCCAACTCATTCCGGTGAATTTGAAATTCTATATCTGGAAAACCATAGCTTAATTGGCAAATCTGGAATATCTGAGATCAAAGATATTAAAAATGAGATGGTAATTTTTGAAAACGCTTTGGGTACCCTATCATTTCTTCGTATTGGAAATGGATAACCGTAAGAACACCACAACATTAATTACATTGAATTCTACGGAAAATACAGATTTATTGTTTGAACGGTACAAACATTTTGACGGAAAATTTATGTTGTGTATGAGTGGTGATTCAACTGGAATGATACAACCCAAAAGATTTGTGATTTTTCGAAGGCGGGAATGTCCGGGATGTTCGTCTATATGGTATTTCAGAATCCGGAACAGTGGACTGAATCATTATTTGAGAAGTAAACCTAACAATGAACAGCAAATCACTAATTTTAAAAGATTAATTATTTCAAGAAATGAAAATACTGCCATTTTCATTTTCTCAAAGCACATTAAACATCTATATTCAAGTATTTATCATTTTTTTTTATAAATTAATGATTTATTCTCATTCTTGTATAGTGTTTAGATGCTAACCCAAACGCATTTGGCTTTAAATCTCCAAAAGTTTTTTTAATTTAAGGGTTAGTATTTATTGTTTGTGTTTTTTTAACCTTCTGTCTATCAGGAGGTTTTTAATTTGATTATACTCAAAAGTGCACAAGCCAAGAGTGACAAACGAATTTTAAACAACGAATTCCACTTGTTCATCCTTTACAGATTTTGGCCTCTTTTAAATAGGCCTTTTATTGAACTTAGAATAATGTAAGTATTTTTTCATGGCTTTTGATTGTCCTCCTGCATCGCAGAAGGTTTTTATTTAAGATTTTCATAAAAAAAGAGAATGGAAGCTATTATAAGCTAACTTAGTCACTCCTTTCATTTGTTCATCCTTTTTATTCTGCAAGTTAAAACTTATGGACTATTTTTGACAGTACATTCATCGTTTTCATAAGCGAGTTTACAGATTTTAGCCTCTCGTAAAGAAGTTAAAGTATTTTTTCATATCATTTTGGTTGTTCTCCTGCATCGCAGGAGATTTTTATTTAAGGTTTTCACAAAAAAAGAGAATGGAGCTATTATATGCGAAGTTACTCCTTTCGCTTGTTAGTTTTATTTTACAGACAGATTGTTTTTATGTATTTAATTCTTCGGGAGGCTTTTATTGAAGTCAACTGAGTTAATATATATTTACATGAATTTCTGCGTTGAGCAGATTGAAGATAGAGAGACTAGGAAGCATGGATGCGTTAAAAGACCGATGATAATGGGCTGTGCGAATGCCATTCTAAATGGGGATTTTTGATAATATGGTTTTATTCTTTCCGACGTATAATTTAAATCCGTTTAAATGGTATTTCTTTTATGGTTTGTCACTTTATTTCAAAATTATTATTTGCTTGAAAGTAGGTATCATTGATATTTTCATAGACAATCTCTTTATTATTCACAATCAAGAATATAAAAACTCAAAAAATATTCATGACAATTTCTTCAATTAACTTGTATTGTTCTTGGGTAATAATCTCGGCTTTATATTGAAGATTAGGATTGGTAGTAAAAAAACGAATTCATGGCAACAGTAAGCATCTCAATGTTTGTTCAATTCATTCTAAACACACTTAAACATCTATATTTGATTATTCAGCCTTTTTTATTTCATAAATAATAGATTATTACCATTTTTGTTCAATTAAGATTAAATGTAGAAGTGCATTTTATTATTTAACTAAATGAATTGTTTTGAACCTCCCCTTAAGGAGGTTTTTTATTTTACACTTAACAGGACAAATTTAAATAAGCAAATGAAAAATATTAAGTTTTTGATTTAATCTGATAGTGCTCTATGCGTTTCATTAAAGTAATAGTAACTATATTAAAGTAAAAGTTACTTAATCCCTAATAGCTAATTGCCGAAATAGCAAAAAGGAGCGAAAGGAAAGCAAAACTTGGAAGTCAAATTAGCATACTTTAATGATTATGTAATTCCTAATGAAGTATTAAGTAATAGTGAATATTGAAGCAAATGTTTTTAGCGCATCTGACTTCTATTTACATGAGTAATCTCAACAGAGAGGTTATAAATTTGCCGTAGAGGATATACATTTTTCTATCCTATTTCCGCATACTCACAAAGATTAAATATTAATCAACTGGAGAAAAGGAAAATAAGGTAGTGTTTCACTAACTGTGTAAGTTAAAAAGTTATTCTGGAATTTTAAGCCCTTAGAGTTCAAAGAATTTTACGGAAACTTGACGAAATGGTTCGGCGTAGTCAATAACTTTTTACTAACTTTAAACCTACATAATGAGAAACATCAGAAGTCTACCACAAGAAATTACCGAAACGGTCACAGTAGTAAGAAGATAAAACCTCATTTGGCGAAACTGAAATTAAAGTTTCCCGAGATAAAGAAGGCCGTTTTGAACCTGCATAAGTGGTAAGTTGGCAGAACTGCCCGTTTAAAGATTTGTATCACATTGTTTGGATGGATGAGATTGTTTTCAAGGTAAGGGAAAACTTCAAAGTTATTAATAAACAGTTTATCTGGTTGTTGGATTAAACTGTGACGGGAGAAAAGAAGTATTGGGAAATCGAAGATTCGATGGTGCCAAAGTGGTTTTGGAAAAATAAAAGCTTAACATTAACATTCTGGAAGTGTTCTTACAGATTTAAAAGCTTGTGGTGTGGAGGATTCTGATCACTGCCACTGATCACTTAAAAGGTTTACCGAGACTATACGTTATGTTTTTCCTGAATCTCAAACCCAAATTTGTGTGGTCCATCAAATCAGAAATGTCTGCAAATGTGATGTTTGGAAGGATAGATAGAAAGAATTCTCCGCCGATATGAAGCATATCTATACTACTCCAACAAAACAGACGGCTTAAGCTGCACTAAGTGATTTTGCAGGAGAATGGGAAAGCAAGTATTCTTATGCTATTCAATCCTGGCGAAAACAATTGGGATGAACTTACTGTATTTTTTGATTTTCCTCTCGAAATCCGTAAGATCATTTATACCACTAACTGTCAGATAAAGTCGTGGCTATTATACTTAAAGAACCAACTAAAAAATGGACAGTGCCAATCCAAAACTGGGGGATTGTTTTAAACCAATTTATGCTTATTTTTGAAGAAAGGCTCAGATTATAAAATCAATGCCCTAACTTTTTAACTTACGCACTTCGTGGACAGTGTTAAAAATAAATAATTTTTTAAATCATTGGGTTCTATATACTTATGAGGAGGATCTCATTCCAAACATTATAATTATTACGTATAATTTTCATATTTTCATTGACTGTTCGTGTTTCTTTCTGCTGTGCTTTGGGGGCTGTAGTATCGCTTTTTACATTCTTATTAAGAATATTTTATGGCTCAGTAAACATTACTAATCTGGATTCCTTAGTATTTATTACAGATTTTCTAACTTCACTATTACTATCATCCCTTAATATAGAGTCAAAAGGTAGTTTTTGGTTGACCTCCCTCCCCAATATATGGATCAGTCTAAAGTAGAGACTTTACTTTTCTTGACCTCACCCCGTCAATAGTACCAATCTAAAATAGAGAAATTTACTTTTTTGATTGCATTTCGATGAACTCATTCGGGGTTAGATTTCCTAATGAGCTATGCGGTCTGTAATCATTAACTTCCATGCATTTAATTTTTCCTGTGCATCCTGAAGCGACAAAAACCAATTGATACGCTCGGGAAAAACCTCACCAAATCACAGCTTCTTCTTAATGATACCTTATAATTATCATGTATTACCGTAGCAACCCACGTTTTTGGGCTGGCTTTAGAACTTTTTTTCAAAACATCCTGTAGAATTTGCTTATCCAAACTCAAATCTGCTACCAGTTTTTTGAGCTGGCTGTTTTCTTCTTCCAACTGTCCTAACCTCCGAAGCTCAGAAATACCCAATCCCCATATTTCTTCTTCCAATTGTAATAGGTTGCCTCACTGATCCCCATTTTACGACAGATCTCCTTAAACTTTATCCCTGTCTCAGATTGGCGAAGACAATCTGGCTCTCCGTGAATTTGCTCTTTTTCATAAGATTTTCTTTTTTAAAGTTATAATTTTATTGAAAATCTGCTTTTAAATGGTAAGCTTTTTCGGGAGAAGGTCATTTTGACTATTGTTAATAATTTATTAGGTGTTAAATTTCCGAGCGAGCTATGAGGTCTGTAACTGTTATAGTCATGTTTCCAAACAATAAGCTTTTGCTGCGCATCTTCTAAAGACAAAAATCAATTTACGTTCAGGCATGCATCCACAATGATCCATTAAAACTCTCAATAAATGCATTGTCTGTAAGTTTCCTGGTCTGGAAAACCCTAGTTCTATTTTCTTTTCGTAAGCCCACTTGTCTTGTCTAACGCTTTCCTGATAAACTCCCGGAGCATTATCGATCTTAATTCGCTGAGGATAGGCTTGTTTTCAAAGGTAACATTTTTTTAATATTTTCGTCACATTTTCACCTTTGATCGAAATTCCACAATGCACTGCCAAGAATGTGACGACTGTAATTATCCACTAAAGTTGAGATCTAAATTTCTTGTTATCAAACAGTGTATCACTCATAAAATCCATACCCCAACATTTATGTAAAGTAGGGACAATACCACTAGTTGGTACTCTAGATCTCGATGATTTTATTCTTTTGTTTCATTTTTTCTCAGGTTTAATCCTTCTTCACAATAGATTTTGTAAACTCGCTTACGATTATCCTTCCAGCCTTGACGCTTAAGCAGAATATATAAACGTTCAATACTGTAACGCATACGAATGTTGGAAAGCTCTAAGAGTCGCGAGGCAAGCTCTCTGTCATCTCTTCTGTAAACACTAGGGTGTAAGAATATCAGGCGACAGCTTTTTCTATGAGAGACTCTGTAATCACGCTGTATTGCTCTAGCCAGTTCACGAGCGGATTTTCTCGCATTCCAACAAAATTTTTACAACATAAATAACGGATTAACAAAAACTTTGCTGTGTCTAAACTGGAGGAGATTACATCGCAAACAATAGATTAGAAAATCAGGAACTTTTGGTTCTATCCTTACACCTTGTTGCAAATTGTATCTGCAGAAGAGTAGAGACATGTATTAACACAAGAGGAGTGCCGGGCACTTTCTCCTTTAGTATATGCTCACGTAAATCCATATGGAGTTTTTGAATTCAATATGAATGAGCGGTTAAGCATTACAGGCAGTTAGTTTATTTTAAGTGTACTCTTAATGACTATCATTGCACTGGGCCTATTTGTAATTATTGAACGTTTTTCATATTCTTAAGAAATGGCATAATTGTTTTGTCCTATTTTTCTACAGTTCGTCATTTTACTGGTTTATAGTCTTCCACTATGACTATCTTAGCAAAAAATAGTTAAGTAAATAGTAATAAAATAACTAAGCAATGAACAAAAACACTTTAAATTTTGCTATATTTTTTGGGCTTATGGCTACTGTAACTACTTTAGTATCTTGTCATGATGATAGGTCTAGTATAGA
>NZ_JAYSDT010000067.1:0-14430 GCF_041914225.1 Chryseobacterium sp. | reverse complement strand
TCCTGTTTTTGAGGCTCTTAAGCTCCATTTATTATGAGTTTCAGGAGTGGTAAATCCTTCCATTCCTCTTTCAACAATTAATCCCTGTACTTTTCCTTCCTCATTTTTTGCCCATACTACAGCGATATCGCACAGAGGAGAGTTGGTGATCCACATTTTAGCTCCATTCAAAAGATAATGATCTCCCATATCTTTAAAATAAGTTTCCATAGAACCCGGGTCAGAACCGTGGTTAGGCTCTGTCAACCCAAAAGATCCGATCATTTCTCCGGCAGCAAGCTTAGGTAAATATTTCTTTTTCTGTTCCTCAGAACCGAATTCATTGATAGGGAACATCACCAGTGAGCTCTGTACCGAAGCAGCAGAACGTACTGCAGAATCTCCTCTTTCCAGCTCCTGCATAATCAGACCATAAGAAATCTGGTCTAATCCTGAACCGCCATACTCAACCGGAATATAAGGTCCCAATGCACCGATTTTCCCCAATTCTCTCATAAGATTAGGTAGATCCGTATGGTTTTGAGCGGCCTGGTCTATCTGCGGCATTACAAAACTTTCAACCCAGTCCCTTACAGATTGGCGGATTAGTTTATGTTCTTCAGTAAGTAAAGCATCAATTCCATAATAATCAGGGATGCTTGTAAGAGGATAATATGACATGATTTTTTGATTTGGTTAAAAGTAACATTTTTCGTGTTGTCGTGAAAATTTTTTTGAAAACTTATCTTGATATTGGTTTTCAGGCAGATAATGCTCTTTTTCTTTGTTTATAAGGCAAATTCCACATTTTTAAGACTCCTCATCATTGGATATGGGATACTGGCTGGTGGAGTTGTGAACTTTGCTTTTAAATTTATAGAGATAAGGCGCTTTATTGGCTGAACCGTCATAAAGTTTTTCAAGTCTGTCAAGAATATTTAAGCTCAAAATTTTACGCTGGAAATTATTCCTTCTGAATTTTTGTCCTAAAATCGTTTCATAAAGAGACTGAAGGTCTTTCATCGTAAATTTTTCAGGAAGCAGATTGCTGGCTGCCACTTCCGTATTGATGTTCATCCTCAGGTATTCTAGCCCGGTTTCAATAATCCTGTCATGATCGAAAGCCATTTTAGGTAAGTTGTTGACTTCGAACCATTCACAGCTTTCATTAAAAGCATCAGGAAAAGTATTGGCAAGGGAAAAATCAATAAGGCTGCAATACCCCACAGTGATAAACCGCTGAAAAATCCAGTGATCCGGCGGTACCTGAATACCTTTGTTTTTAAGGAGAATCTGATGGACATTATTCTCCGTACGGTCTATTCTTCCAAACGTGTGAAACTGTTTCAGAAAAATATCTTCAAGATGTGTTCTTTCAAACAAAACTCTTGCTGCAGCTTTTCTTAAATCTTCATCATTGAAAACAAAACCACCTGGAAGCGACCACAGATCCAGATCGTGATACTTTAAAAGAAGAACCTTCAAAATATTATTATGAAAGCCGAAAATAGTACAGTCAACAGATATGTGAGCAACAAAATCTTTTGTATCGATCAGTTCCTGAAGTGTTTCTTTACTTTTTGTGTCTTTGATTTTCATGGCTGTAAAAATAAAACTATTTTCTTTTTGAAACATTAAAAAATACCAAACTAATCACAAAAAGTAGAATTACAAAAAATAAGATGTATAACGGATAGAAATTCAGCCATTGTTTTTCAAACAGAACAGCCATAATAATAGAACTCACAGAGCTGCCCAAAGAAGAAAAAATAACAATAAGGGAGGTAAAAAGATTCACCTGTTCTTTATCAATCTGTGCAATCATTTTTGAATTGATGACAGGGTAGAGCGGCGACAAAAACAAACCGATCACCGGAAACAAAAAGAGAATTATCCTTGAATCTGCGGACTCAAAATACTGTACTCCCACAATAATCACCAGTAAACCAATAATGAAGGCCATACATGACCTGTAATATCCCGGCAGTGAAAATCTTCTGATAATATTTGCCGTTACTGTTCTGCCTGCATAAGAAAATACGGCCAGAAAAGAAGTAGCCTGAAGTGCAAAAAATGAATTGACCTTCAGGTGATTTTTATAAAAGGAAGGAAGCCATGAATTAAATCCCTGCTCTATAAAAACAATAAAAAATATCACCCCAAGGAATAGTGCTACAGCAGGAGTCATGAATCCGGACAGTTCCGAAAAAATATTTTTGTTTTCAACGGGTCTGGCCTCAGAGATTGTAATTTTTGATAGCATGAAGATCGCTAATGCACATAAAAAAGCGATCAGTAAAAAACAAAATTTCCAGTATTCAGAATACGCACTGGATACTACCCATCCAAAGCAGGTATTAACGACAAAGATTCCGATCATGAAAGAAGCTTCTACACTGTTCATGGTCTTTGCCAGTGATTTTTCATCCGAAATATTATTTCTGATTATCCCAAAAACACAGATCTTTCCTATTGCAAAACAAGCTCCTATGATGGCGAACCATAATTTAAAAAACCAGAAAACTTCTGCGAACGGAAGTAGGCAGCAGCAGAACCCGACAATTACCAACGCTGAAATCAACGCCTTTTTCGTTCCTGTTTTGTTAATAAAACCTACAGCAAAAAGAGAAATAAAGGCAATGGGTAAATCTTTAAATGACTCTAAAAGTCCCAATTCTCCATAAGTGATTTTCTCTTCGGATAACTGCAGAATGATAAGTCCCATACAGTTCAGAACCATTGAAAAAATGAGAAAGGTAAGTTTTAACGGAAGGGAAATTTTGGAAAGCTTAATGGTCATTTTGGGAGTTGTCTTTATTGTTTTTTTATGAAATTTTATGAAATATTAATGCGAAGATAGCGCTTCTAACCCTGAAAAATAAAAGAAAAATTAAAATTTTTATGAATAGAATGTTAATTAATTGAAAAAAAATATATTTTTATTGTCTCAATTTGAGAATTAAACAATAACTGTATATGAATGTAAGAATATCAAGAAGCGTAGGAGTGGTTGCCGTCCTCTATTTTACGGCCAACTTCAGTGCCCAGACCAAGGTGAAGGACACAATTGCTAAAGAAAACAAAATAGACGAAGTAGTAGTCATCGGCTACGGTACTCAGAAAAAGAGTAATGTAACGGGAGCTATTGCGAGTATTAAAGCCAGTGATATAGAAAACATCCCAGCTGGTAAACCGGAGCAGGTTTTACAGGGTAGAGCTGCCGGTGTTTCTGTTGTGACCAATTCAGGACAGCCTGGTGCTGCTGCTACTGTACGTGTAAGAGGGATTACCAGTTTTGGAGCGGGAAGTAACAGTCCTTTATGGGTAGTAGATGGTATTGTTGTAGACAATATCGGATGGCTTAACCAATCGGATATAGAAAGTATAGAAGTACTCAAAGATGGAGCTTCATCTGCAATCTATGGTGTCTCTGCAGCAAAAGGGGTAATTCTTGTGACAACCAAAAAAGGGAAAAGAGGAAAACTGACCCTTTCTTATAACGGGTTTTATGGTTTCTCAAATGCATCCAAAAAACTGGATCTCTTAGATGCTACACAGTATGCTAAAATTATTAATGAAGGTTTTGTTAATGACGGGCAAGCGCCCAGGTTTTCTAATCCTGAATCATTTGGGAAAGGAACCAACTGGCAGGATGCTATTTTCGGGACAGGCGAAAAGTCTTCTCACGAAGTAAGTATTACAGGAGGGAATGAAAAATCAACTTATTATACCTCGTTCGGATATTTTGATCAGACAGGTATTGTAATGAGTGATATTTCTTATTACAAAAGAATCAATGCAAGATTCAACTCAACGCATAAAGTTACAGATTACCTGACCATAGGGCAAACCTTTGCGTATACCCACGTGAAGTCTCAAGGAGTAAGTGCAAATGAAGAATTTGGAGGGCCTCTGGCTTCAGCAGTTAACCTGGATCCTACAACTCCGGTTGTGGTGACAGATTGGTCAATGGTTGATCCAAGCGGCTATACCAATCCTTATATCATCCGTGATTCTGAGGGAAGACCATACGGGATTTCCAGGTACGTAAACCAGGAAATGACCAATCCACAGGCTTTCCGTCATATACAACAGGGAAATTATAGCTGGTCTGATGATTTTGTAGGAAATGTTTTTGCTGAGCTTAAGTTTCTTGATCATTTCACATTTAAATCCAGTCTGAATGGTAAGAAATCCTATTGGGGAAGCCGTTCCTTTACCCCAAAATATTATTTAAGTCCAAACTATAACAATACCAGCTTCAATAGTCTGAATAAGGTGGATGAAAATAAATTTGAGTGGAGTATGGAAAATACTTTGACCTATCAGAACAAGTTCGGTGATCACAACATCAATATCATGGTAGGACAGGGAGTTTACAGGTACAACATTGCTGGCGGGGCTAGTTTGACTTATAGCAATTTGCCTATTGATAATTGGCAAGATGCTTCTTTCAACTTTAATATTCCGCAGGATAATATTACTGCAACAGGATGGGATGGAATTCAAACCCGTAAAGCATCTTATTTTGGTAGAATCATTTATGACTATGCGGATAAATATTTATTCACCGGAACGATTCGTAGAGATGGTTCTTCAAAATTTGCTACCAATCAGCATTGGGGAACTTTCCCGTCTATGTCCCTTGGATGGAATGTTCATAAAGAAAACTTCTGGCCAGAGAACAAAGTGATTAATAACTTAAAACTAAGAGGAGGGTATGGTGTTTTAGGAAATGATGAGATGGATAATTTCAGATTTGCAAGTTTCATGGTTTCAGGAAGTAATTATACCAACTCTGGAAATAATATTATCATTGTTTATGCGCCAAGTACACTGGAAAACCCAAATCTGAAATGGGAACAGACCAGCCAGCTGAATATTGCTGCTGATTTGAAACTATTCAACAATTTTACCCTTACAGCAGATTGGTACAAAAAGAAAACGACAGATATTCTTAGGCAAATTAATATCCCGGGATATGTAGGAGTTCCGAATTTACCCTGGTCAAACGTAGGAGACATGCAAAATAGCGGTCTGGAGCTTGAATTAGGATATAAGAAGAACTGGGAAGATTTTGGGATTTCAGTTAATGGTAACTTCGCTACGATAAAGAATGAAGTTCTTAGATTGGAAGATGACATTAAATATTTTAACCTTGCTTCTTTCCAGACCATGGGAGCTGTTTCCAGAGTAGCAGTAGGGCAGCCCTACGGATCATTTTACGGACAAACTTATAGTGGTGTTTTCCAAAATCAGGCACAAATTGATAACTATGTAAATGCAAATGGAGTAAAATTATTACCTGATGCAAAACCGGGAGACTTTATCTGGCAGGATAACAACGGAGATGGTAAAATTGATGATGAAGATAAAGTAAACTTGGGAAGTTCTATCCCAAAATATACTTTTGGACTTACCGTGAATCTTAATTATAAGAATTTTGATTTAATGATGTTCGCACAAGGACAGGCCGGCAACAAGATTTTCCAGGGCCTGAGAAGATTGGATATGCTTGATGCCAACTATCAGACAAGAATCTTAGATAGATGGACTGGTGAGGGATCTACCAATGATAACCCAAGAGTTACGCGTAATGATCCCAACCACAACTATTCATGGATGTCCAATTATTATCTTCAGAAAGGAGATTATGTGCGCTTGAAAATTGTTCAGTTAGGTTATACCATCCCTCAGGATGTTACCCAACGTTTTGGAATGAGCAAGGTAAGGCTTTATATCACAGGAGAAAACCTGCTTACCTTCACAAAATATACAGGATATGATCCGGAAATTGCAGGAAGAAATAATTCTGAACAAGATATTATTGGGGTCGACAGAGCTTACTATCCACAAGCAAGAACATTCCTGATAGGTGCTAATATTCAATTTTAATGACTAACAAAATGAAAAATAAGAATTTTATATATAAAGGACTTGCAGTAGCATTTTTGGCAGGTCTTGGTTTTACCAATATCGCGTGTAGCGATTCTTATCTGGATGACGTGCAGAATTCAGGATCTTTTAATACTGATTTATATTTCCAGAATGAACAGCAGTCTTTCAGTGCACTGGTTTCGGTCTATGATGTTTTAAGAAAATATTCAGGAGGGTTTGAAAATACCGTAACATTTTTTAATGCAGGATCTGATGATTTCTATTCCGGAGGAGGAAACTCTAATGATGGAGCAGGTATCCAGGGGTTAAACAATTATATGATTAACCCAAACACGATGCCTGCCAGTTACTGGAGAGATTACTATCAGGGAATAGCACGTGCTAACCTTTTAATAGAAAGAGTTCCCGGAGCTAATATGAGTGACGATCTTAAGAAAAGATATATTGCGGAAGCAAAAGTTCTTCGCTCCCTATATTATTTCGAGCTGTTAAGAATGTTTGGAAACATTCCTTTGATTCTGAAATCTGTAAAATTCGATGATGATTATTGGAATATTCCACAGGCTAAGCCAAGTGAGGTGTATGCACAGATAGAAAGTGATGTAACTGCAGCTATTCCAGATCTGATGATGACTGCAAGTGGTAATGACAAAGGAAGAGTTACCCAGGGAACTGCCAGAGCCATATTAGGTAAGATTTATCTTTATGACAAAAAAATGACAGAGGCGGCAGCACAGTTTGCTCAGGTGAACGGTACTCCGGGAGGAACCAGCCAATATGGGTACAAACTGGTAGCCAATTATGCAGACTTATTTAAAGTAGGACCTGAATTATCAGATCCTTATAAGTTTTCAACAGAATCTATCCTGGAAGTAATGCATACGAATAAAGGAAATTCCGATTGGGGATTCTGGGGACAGGGTAAGGATGAAGGAAACTCTATTAATGTAATGGTAGGACCTCGTTCTTATTCACTAAAAAACATCCCGAATAATGATGCCCCGGATATCTATTCCGGTTGGGCATTTAATACTGTGACAGAAAACTTTGTCGCTTTTATGCAGGGAGATCCGAGATTAGATGTAACCGTTTTCAATGCAAAAAAGTTGGTAGCAGATGGTAAAATTACCTACAGCCCGGCTTTTGCTGATACAGGGTATTTCTTAAATAAATATCTGCCTACAAATGCTTTGAAAAGCTCACTTCCAGGACCTGCAGAGCTTAATTTCCGTCAGAATTATATCGCAATAAGATTAGCAGATACTTATCTGATGGAAGCTGAAGCATTAGGCGCAGCCGGAGCAAGAGCCCAGGCTTTGTTGGATGCGGTAAGAGCCAGAGTTGGTTTACCATCAGTTCCTGTTTCTTTACAGGCTATTAAAGATGAAAGAAGGAGGGAACTTGCCGGAGAAGGACACCGATGGTTTGATCTTGTCAGATGGGGTGATGCTCCTTCTAAGCTTGCCTTCAAAGGATTTAAAGCCAATAAAAATGAAATTCTTCCAATTCCGTTTAATGAATTGCCGAATACAGTTTTAAAACAAAATCCTGGTTATTAACCCATGAAGTTTCACAACTTATATAGTTTCTTTAGAGGTGCCGCACTGCTTAGTGGTGTGGCCCTTTTTTCTTTATCGTGTGGCTCCGTGGCTTCCGGCAAAGGAAATGAAGTACAGTACTGGCTTACCAAAGGGGATGAAAGTGTAAAATTACAGCAGCAGACTTCCGTTAAATTTGTAAACAGTTCCAACAGCTTTCAGAATATTGAAATTGATGATACTCAAAAGTTACAATATGTTGATGGCTTTGGATATACATTAACAGGAGGAAGCGTTGAGGTAATCAATCGCTTGTCGCCTTCCAAAAGAAAAGCACTGCTTCACGAACTTTTTGGAAATGGCAAAAACTCAATTTCCATCAGCTATTTAAGACTTAGTATTGGGGCTTCTGATCTTGATGGCGAAGTATTTTCATATGATGACCTTCCTGAAGGGCAGAGCGATCCTTCGCTTTCAAAATTCAGCCTGGCAAAGGACAAAAATCTGATTGCTATACTGAAAGAGATTTTAGCTATAAATCCTTCTATTAAAATTATTGCAGCACCATGGTCTCCTCCGGTTTGGATGAAAGACAACGGTAAATCAAAAGGAGGCAGCTTGAAACCTGAATTCTATGAAACCTATGCCCGATATTTTGTAAAATACATACAAGGCATGAAAAAAGAAGGCATCACCATTGATGCGGTAACACCTCAGAATGAGCCTTTACATCCTGGAAATAATCCAAGTATGTATATGCCGTCTGAGCAGCAGGGAGATTTTATCAAAAATCATCTGGGGCCGGCTTTTAAAACGAATGGAATTAAAACTAAAATTGTTGTTTACGACCACAACTGCAACAAACCGGAATATGCTATTGATATTTTAAAAGATGCCGAGGCAAACAAATATATAGACGGGTCAGCTTTTCATTTGTACGAAGGAGATATCTCCGCATTAAGTACGGTGTACAATGCTTTTCCAGACAAAAATCTATACTTTACGGAGCAGTGGACAGGTTCAAAAGGAACTTTTACCGAAGATCTGAACTGGCATACAAAAAATGTAATCATCGGTTCCATGAGGAACTGGAGCAAAATTGCTTTAGAATGGAACCTTGCCAACGACCCTGAATTTAAACCGCATACAGAAGGCGGATGTACAGAATGTAAAGGCGCTGTTACAGTTTCCGACAGTGAGAATTTCACCAGAAATGTTTCCTATTATATTATTGCGCACGCTTCAAAATTCATTCCGGCAGGATCTCAGCGCATCGCTTCCACACAAACCAACACACTTTCAACAGCTGCTTTTATGACTCAATTTGGGAAAATAGTTTTAATTGTACAGAACGATAATCAGGCAGATGAGAATTTTAATATTAAATTTGCCGGCAAAACCGCTGCAGTAACAATTTCCGGACGTTCTACAGCAACCTATATTTTTTAATTGGATATTATGAAAAGAGTTTATTTCTTACTGGCATTTTCCGCATTTGGACTGAATGCTTACGGCCAAAAGACAATTGATCAGAAAGTAGCAGAGCTATTGTCTAAAATGACCCTGGAGGAAAAAGTAGGACAAATGGTTCAGTACAGCGGGTTCGAATATGCTACAGGACCCCAGCATTCCAATTCGGCTGCTGTTTTAGATGAAATTAAAAAAGGAAAAGTAGGTTCCATGCTGAATGTTGCAGGATCAGAAGAAACCAGAGCCTTTCAGAAACTCGCGATGCAGTCAAGACTTAAAATTCCTTTACTGTTCGGTCAGGACGTTATCCATGGATACCGGACAACCTTTCCGGTGAATATAGGGCAGGCAGCAAGCTGGGATCTGGGAATGATTGAAAAGTCTGAAAGAATAGCTGCTACAGAAGCTGCAGCTTATGGTATTCACTGGACATTTGCTCCAATGGTGGATATTGCCAGAGATCCGAGATGGGGAAGGGTAATGGAAGGTTCCGGAGAAGATACCTACCTGGGAACAAAAATAGGATTGGCAAGAATTAAAGGATTCCAGGGCAGAGGTTTGGGAAGTCTGGATGCTGTGATGGCCTGTGCCAAACACTTTGCTGCATACGGAGCCGCTGTGGGCGGAAGAGATTACAATTCTGTGGATATGAGTCTCAGACAGCTGAACGAAACTTACCTTCCTCCATTCAAAGCAGCTGCAGAGGCAGGAGTAGCCACTTTTATGAATTCCTTCAATGATATTAACGGAATTCCGGCAACGGCCAACCAATATATTCAAAGGAATCTGTTAAAAGGAAAATGGAATTATAAAGGCTTTGTCGTTTCAGACTGGGGAAGTATCGGGGAAATGATTCCCCATGGTTATGCAAAAGATGCAGCCCAGGCAGCAGAAAAAGCGGTGCAGGGCGGAAGTGATATGGATATGGAAAGCCGTGTTTATATGGCTGAACTTCCAAAACTGGTAAAAGAAGGAAAAATAGATGCAAAGCTGGTAGATGATGCAGCAGGAAGAATCTTAACCAAAAAATTCGAGATGGGTCTTTTTGATGATCCTTACCGTTTCAGTAATGAGAAAAGGCAGAAAGAGCAGACGGATAATCAGGAGAACAGAAAATTCGGAAGAGAGTTCGGATCGAAAAGTATCGTACTGCTTAAAAACCAGGGAAATATTCTTCCGCTTTCAAAAAGTACAAAAACAGTTGCTCTGATAGGTCCTTTCGGGAAAGAAACGGTAGCGAACCACGGGTTCTGGTCTGTTGCTTTCAAAGATGACAACCAAAGAATTGTTTCACAATTTGACGGAATTAAAAATCAACTGGATAAAAATTCCACTTTACTCTATGCAAAAGGCTGTAATGTGGATGATCAGGATAAAACACAGTTTGCAGAAGCGATAGAAACGGCGAAAAAAGCAGATGTGGTGATTATGACATTGGGTGAAGGCCATGCGATGAGCGGGGAAGCAAAAAGCAGAAGTAGTATTGGTTTTACAGGTGTTCAGGAAGATTTGCTGAAAGAAATTGCTAAAACAGGAAAACCGATTATTCTAATGATCAATGCCGGAAGACCTTTGATTTTTAACTGGGCATCAGACAATATTCCTGCCATTATGTACACATGGTGGTTGGGAACCGAAGCCGGAAACTCTATTGCAGATGTTCTGTTCGGGACAGTAAATCCTGGTGGAAAGCTTCCGATGACTTTCCCAAGAACAGAAGGTCAGATTCCTGTGTATTACAATCATTACAATACGGGAAGACCTGCAAAAAATAATACAGACAGAAATTATGTTTCAGCCTACATAGATCTTGATAATGATCCGAAATATCCGTTTGGATATGGCTTGAGTTATACGGATTTCAAATACTCTGATATGGTATTAAGTTCCACAAATCTTACAGGAAATCAGACATTGAATATTAGTGTTACGGTTTCCAATACAGGAAAATATGATGGTGAGGAGGTAGTACAGCTTTATATCAGGGACCTTTTCGGAAAAGTAGTAAGACCGGTAAAAGAGTTAAAAGGTTTCCAGAAAGTATTTATCAAAAAAGGGGAAAGCAAAAAGATCGATTTTAAACTGACACCCGAAGATCTGAAATTCTTTGATGATGAGCTGAATTTTGACTGGGAAGGCGGAGAATTCGATATTATGATTGGAACTGATTCTCAACATGTGCAGAGCAAAAGAATAAACTGGACCAAATAAATTCAATAGGAGCGGGCTTTAGCCCGCTTAATTAAAAATCAGAAAATGGCTTTAGCCAAAACTTAAAACCCTAATACATATGAATCTAAATATCATCAGAATGCTTGCGGCAGGAACTTTTTTGTTTTCTGTATTCAGCTGTGTTTCACACAAGCCGGATGATCATAGAACACTGATATGGAGTGATGAGTTTAACGGTAAAGGACTACCTGATTCATCAAAATGGAATTACGATCTAGGAGGAGGTGGTTTTGGTAATGAGGAAGCTCAGTTTTATACCAAAAACAGGCTTGAAAACGCCAGAATGGAAAAGGGAAACCTTATTATTGAAGCCAGAAAAGAAAACTGGGAAAACAATAAATATACCTCTGCAAGGCTTTTAACCAAAGGAAAATTTGCCTTCCAATATGGAACCGTAGAAGTAAGAGCAAAGCTTCCCAAAGGCCGCGGAACATGGCCCGCCATATGGATGATGAGCGAAAATATGAAGAAATGGCCGGATGACGGCGAACTGGATATCATGGAACATGTTGGGTATAACCAAGGGTATATTCATGCTTCCGTTCATACCAAAAAATACAACCATATCCAGGGAACCCAGAAAACCGATACGCTGTTTGTAAAAGATGCAAGCGAAAAGTTTCATGTCTATAAAGCAGACTGGACACCGGAAAAAATAGATGTTTATATCGATGACCAAAAGTTTTTCACCTATGAAAATAAAGAGAAAAATAATGATGCGTGGCCTTTTAACAGACCTTACTTTATCATTTTAAATCTTGCAGTAGGTGGTTTTTGGGGAGGAAAAGAAGGCATTGATGATACTGTTTTTCCACAGAAGTATTACATAGACTATGTAAGGGTCTATCAAAATAAATAATGAATAGGGGACGCAACTGTCCAAAATAAGAAAATCATGAGAAAACTAATTGTAAGTTGTTTTGTAGTAGGCGTTGTCATCAATGTCAATGCTCAGAATTATTGGAAAAAGAATGCAGGAAAAACAGCTAAAGTAATCCTTACCAATTCGAAAGCGAATGAGAAGATGGCGGATAAAGGAGCAGTTAAATTTGAACAATTCGGGCAGCCTAAAGAAACTGAGGCCTGTATTTTTGTGGCTCCCAACTTTAAATATCAGAAGCTGATAGGAATTGGTGGTGCTATTACAGACGCATCAGCAGAAACTTTTTATAAAATGCCAAAGAACAAGCAGAAGGAAATTCTGGATGCTTATTTTGGGAAAAACGGATTGGGATATACTGTGGTACGTACCAATATGAATTCCTGTGACTTTTCCAGTGATTCCTATACTTATGTAGAAGACAATGATACTTCCCTGAAGACTTTCAACATTGCACATGATGAGAAGTATAAGATTCCGATGATCAAAGAAGCTCAAAAAGCAATAGGAAATAATTTTACCTTCTATTTTTCTCCATGGAGCCCGCCCGCCTGGATGAAATCCAACAAAAGTTTATACAAAGGAGGAAGATTGGAGAATCAATACTACCAGACGTGGGCAGATTATTATATCAAATTCATCAAAGAATATGAAAAGAGAGGAATCAATATCTGGGGACTGACTGTTCAAAACGAGCCAATGGCTACCCAAAGCTGGGAATCATGCATCTATACTGCCGAAGAAGAAGGGGAGTTCCTGAAAAAGAACCTTGGGCCAACCCTTTGGAAGAACGGATATAAAGATAAAAAAGTAATGATCTGGGATCATAACAGAGATCTTATCTATCAGAGAGCAACGACCACATTAAGCGATCCCGAAACATCAAAATATGCCAGCGGTATCGGGTATCACTGGTATGAAACATGGAATAACAAAACACAGCTTTTTGATAATTTAGCAGAAACGCACAGAGCTTTTCCTGATAAATTCCTGGCTTTTACTGAAGGATGTAAAGAACAGTTCAGTATGGATAAAATCTATGATGTAAGCCTGGGTGAGCTGTACAGCAAAAACATGCTAAACGATTTCAACAAAGGAAATGCTTTATGGACCGACTGGAATATTCTCCTGGATGAAACCGGAGGGCCTAACCATAAAGGAAACTTCTGCTTTGCCCCGATTATTGCAGATACCAAAACAGGCGAGGTGTTCTATACCTACGAATACTATTATATAGGCCATGTTTCAAAATATATCAAACCAAATGCCCGGAGAATCGGAAGCTCTTCTAACAGAGCAGCGCTTACATCTTCCGCGTTTATGAATGAAAACGGACAGCTGGTAACTGTTATCATGAACGATTCAGACAATGATATTGAAACAAACCTATGGATTGAAGGTATGGCTGCCAAACTGAATGCTCCGGCACACTCTATACAGACCGTAATTTTATAGTATCATATTAATATTATTTTTGACAGACCCGGCGGCCTCTTTGAGGCCGCCGGGTTTATTTACATCCATCATGTTCTGACAGAAAACAAAAGACCCATGAAGTTTTCTTCATGGGTCTTATTTATTGTAAACGAAACTTTATCAGTCTGTTATTTTTCAGTATCATATTTACTGATCACTTTCTGGGTAACTCCTGAGCTGCTGAAACCTCCGTCATGAAACAGGTTCTGCATGGTTACTTTTTTAGTAAGATCAGAGAATAAAGTTACACAGTAGTCTGCACATTCAAGAGCCGTAGCATTTCCCAGCGGAGACATATCTTCTGCATACCCAAGGAATCCTCCGAAACCTTTCACACCGCTTCCGGCAGTAGTCATTGTAGGAGACTGGGAAACTGTGTTTACACGTACTTTTCTTTCTCCCCAGTAGTTTCCGAAAGTTCTTGCGATACTTTCAAGATACGCTTTGTTATCAGACATATCATTGTAATCCGGGAATGTTCTTTGAGCTGCGATATAAGTAAGCGCCAGAATACTTCCCCATTCATTCATACAGTCTTTTTCCCAGGCCACACGCATTACTTTATGGAAAGAAACCGCGGAAATATCCCAGCCTTTTTCCAACCAGTCGTAGTTCATTTCTGTATAATGTTTTCCTTTTCTAACGTTGATAGACATTCCGATAGAGTGAAGGATAAAGTCTATTTTTCCAAATTTTGCAACAGCGGCATCAAAAAGTTTTTCAAGATCTTCTACAGAAGTAGCATCAGCACCTATTACTTCAGAACCTGTTTTTTCTGCTAAACCATTAAGTTCTCCCATTCTCAATGCAATAGGTGCATTAGATAAGATAAATTCAGCACCTTCCTCATGGCATCTTTCAGCAACTTTCCATGCGATAGATTGTTCATTAAGGGCTCCAAAAATAATTCCCTTTTTGCCTTTAAGTAAACCGTATGACATAATTTTTTAATGTTTA
>NZ_JAYSDT010000066.1:0-15180 GCF_041914225.1 Chryseobacterium sp. | reverse complement strand
ATCTAAAATTAGGAATTTCAGCATTGGCGCTTACTGTTGCCTCTACTGTTTTCGCGCAGACTACCAACAATCCGTGGTTGATCGGAGTTGGTGCTCACGCTGAAAACCACGTAGCAGCAAGAAGTAACTTCAGTAATACGTTCTCTGCTAACAATTTGACAAAAAGTATGTTCAATGTGAACAACTTTTCTATTACACCTCCACTATCTAAGTTAACAGTTGCTAGAAACGTTGGTAAAGGTTTAGTAATTGACTGGCAAACTTCTGTTGGAAATGTTGAAAATAAAAGATTCAACATGGGGAAAGAATTTTTCCTAATGACAGGTCTTGGTTTCCAGGCTCACGCTGCAGGTCTTTTATGGAACGAAGAATCTTGGTTTGATCCATATTTAAGAGTTGGTGCTAACTACTTAAGACATGACTATACAGCTCTTACTTTCCCTAGAACATCTGTTGATGATAACGGTAACGCAATCGAAACTGTAACTAACGGTAAGGATGGTAACGAAAACGGTAAAGCTAACCACTTCACTGTAGCTACAGGTGCTGGTGCTAACTTCTGGGTAACTAAGAACTTCGGTCTTGGTGTTCAGGGAGATTATGTATCAACTCCAGGTGACAAATCTACTGTTGCTAACTTCTGGCAAGCTTCTGCTTCCATCTTATTTAGATTCGGAAACAGAGATAGAGATAAGGATGGTATCCTAGATAAAGATGACCTTTGTCCAGATACTCCAGGTTTACCAGAATTCCAAGGATGTCCTGATACTGACGGTGACGGAGTTCCAGATAAAGACGATCAATGTCCAGAAGTGGCTGGTCCAGTTGAAAACAACGGATGCCCTTGGCCAGATACTGACGGTGACGGTGTAATCGACAAAGATGATGCTTGTCCTACAGTAGCAGGTCCTGCTGAAAACAACGGTTGTCCTTGGCCAGATACAGACGGTGACGGTATCCTAGATAAAGATGATGCTTGTCCTACTGTTCCAGGTCTTCCTGAATACAACGGATGTCCTAAACCAAAAGAAGTAACAGCTACTGATGTTGAGAAAAACCTTAAGAGCGTATACTTCGATTTCAACAAAGCTACAATCAAGCCTGAATCTAAAGGAGCTTTAGATACAGCTGCTGAAATCATTAAGAAAGATGGAGGTAGATTCCTATTAGTTGGTGAAACTGACAAAAAAGGAAGTGATGCTTACAACTTGAAATTATCTAAAGAAAGAGCTGCTTCTGTAGTTGCTGCTTTAGATGCGAGAGGTGTAGATACTAATGTATTGAAATCAATCGGTATTGGAGAGCAAAACGCTAAAGTTGCAGAATCTGCATCTGACGCTGAAAGACAATCTGATAGAAAAGTAACTGTTAGATACATTGGTGATGACAGTGAGTGGAACAAATATCAGAAATCTGATGTTGTAGCTCCAGCGAAAAAAGCTACTAAAAAGGCTACTAAAAAAGCTCCAGCTAAGAAAAAAGCTGCTGCTAAAAAGAAAAAATAATTAATTTTTCTAAATAATGAATACCTCCAATTTTTTGGAGGTATTTTTTTTTTGTTGACTTTTAAGTAATTTTGCTGTAAATTAAAAAATTAAAATGGGAAGAGCATTTGAATATAGAAAAGCTTCTAAAATGGCCAGATGGGATAAAATGGCCAAAACATTCTCTAAAATAGGAAAAGATATTGCACTGGCTGTAAAGGCTGGGGGACCTGATCCGGAATCCAATCCGGCATTGAGAAGATGCATCCAGAATGCAAAAGGTGCCAATATGCCTAAGGATAACGTAGAAAGAGCAATTAAGAAAGCAAGTGGGGCAGACGCAGAAAACTATGAAGAAATCACTTATGAAGGTTACGGACAAGGAGGTGTTGCTTTTTTTGTAGAATGTACCACAAATAACACAACAAGAACTGTAGCGAACGTAAGAGCAGTTTTCAATAAGTTTGATGGTAACCTTGGAAAAAATGGTGAGCTGGCATTTATCTTCGATAGAAAAGGAATTTTCACAATCGATCTTGCACAGATCAAAATGGATTGGGATGATTTTGAAATGGAAATGATTGACGGAGGTGCAGAAGATGTAGAAAAAGATGAAGAAGAAGTAATGATTACAACAGCTTTTGAAGATTTCGGTTCTCTGTCTCACAAACTGGATGAACTTGGGATTGAAGCAAAAAGCGCAGAATTACAAAGAATTCCAAACAATACAAAAGAAGTGAACGCAGAACAGTTCAAAGCGAATATGAAAATGCTTGAGCGTTTCGAAGAGGATGATGATGTGCAAAACGTTTACCACAACATGGAAATCACTGAAGAGCTGATGAACTCTTTATAAAAAATAATATAGCATTCATATATAGTTAACTTTCAATTAGTTTCTTTGTATAAAACTATGAAAAGAAACGTTGAATTAGTTGTTATATCGGATGTTCATTTGGGAACTTATGGATGTAAGGCTAAAGAACTGTTGAGATACCTCAATTCTATACAACCTAAAACTTTAGTTTTAAACGGTGATATTATTGATATCTGGCAGTTTAAAAAGTCTTACTTCCCTAAACCTCATTTGAATGTAATCAGGAAGATACTTTCATTCGCTACCAAAAACACAGATATCTATTACATTACAGGCAATCATGATGAAATGTTCCGTAAGTTCACAGATTTTGAACTGGGAAAGCTTAAAGTCTGTAACAAAATCTGTCTGAATATTGATCAGAAAAAAACCTGGATTTTTCACGGTGATGTTTTCGATGCATCAGTCCAGCATTCAAAGTGGATTGCCAAACTTGGCGGAAAAGGCTACGATCTGTTAATTATTATCAATAATGTTGTAAATTGGTTCCTGGAGAAGATGGGGAAGGAGAAGTACTCATTTTCTAAAAAGATCAAGAACAATGTGAAAAAAGCAGTAAAATACATCGGCGATTTTGAGCTCACAGCTTCTGAACTGGCTATTGATAATCATTATGACTATGTTGTTTGCGGACATATTCACCAGCCGCAGATCCGGGAAGTTGTTACTAAAAAAGGCTCATGTACTTATCTGAATTCAGGTGACTGGATTGAAAATCTCTCTGCTTTGGAATATCATGATAAAGAATGGAAGATTTTTTATTATGACGAGCATAAACATTTGCTGAAAGATAATGAAGCAGAAGAAATTCCTGAAATGGATAATTCTGCACTTTTAAAAATTGTAACGAATTTCTCTTAGATGAAGATTTTATATGCATTCCAGGGTACGGGAAACGGGCATGTAGCCAGAGCGCAGGAAATAATTCCTCTTCTTAAAAAATATGCATCGGTTGATACCTTGATCAGTGGGCACCAATCGCAGTTAAAAGCTGATTTTGACATTAATTTCCAATACAGAGGTATTTCCCTTCTTTATAATAAAACAGGCGGTTTATCCTATCGGAAAACATTTACAGAGAATAAATTTATTGAAGCTGCTAAAACAATCAGGGAATTAGAGCTTTCACAATATGATTTAATCATCAATGATTATGAACCTTTAACTGGGTGGGCTTCCAGGCTGAAAAAGCTTCCTATGATAGAACTCAGTCATCAGGCTTCCATGAGTTTTCCGGAAACACCAAAACCAAAGAAAAAAGATTTTCTGGGAGAAATGATTTTAAAATATTATGTTCCCAGTGAAAGGAAAATAGGTTTTCATTTTGAGAATTACCATTCTCAGATCAAAAAGCCTGTAATCAGAAGAAAAATCAGAAATCTGAATCCTTATAAACAGGGATATTATCTAGTCTATCTTCCGAGTTTTGCGGACGAAAATATCATTAAAGTTTTAAGAAAAATTCCTGTAGAATGGAAAGTCTTTTCAAAATACAGCACAGTACAGGTTAAGGTGAAAAATGTGGAAGTATTTCCAATAGATGAAATGCAGTATCTGAAATATTTTGAAGGCTGTGACGGAATTTTGTGTAATGCAGGTTTCGAGACTCCTGCAGAAGCATTGTTTATGGATAAAAAATTGTTTGTAATTCCCATTCATAATCAATATGAACAGGAATGTAATGCATGTGCCTTAGACCAAATGGGAATCCCCAATTCCAAGGTTTTAGATCTTCACGAAATTATGGAATGGGTAGCATCTGATCATCATCTTAAAGTGGATTATCCTGATGATATTGAAGATATCCTGGTCAATGAAGTTTTAATTCTTTAAAAATATATCATCCACATCATTCATTCTCATCATCACAGATCTGGCATAGGAACAATGCGGGTATACTTTCCAATTGTTTTCTCTGGCAAATCTGATAGCTTCTTCCACTAAAAATTTTCCCATTCCCCTGCCTTCGAATTCCGGATGTACCAATACAAAAGAGATAATCAGTTTGTGGTCTTCAGGGAAAATAGTATAGGTAAGTCTGCCGACTTCTTTTATTTCATTATTTAAAGTAAGAACTCCGCCGTTTCCGGATTTATTGTTTTCAAATTTCATGATTCTGAACTTTCTGAATAAATATACAAAAATTGAACCGACCTTTGCATAAGCAATAAGCAATAAGCAATAAGCAATAAGCGATAAGCGATAAGCGATAAGCAATAAGCGATAAGCTCTGCTGTGAATTTTCAACATTTTTCAATTGACCATTCACCTGCGAAGCAAAATTGACCGTTGACTGAATTAATTGTCTTTCCCTGTATAGTAGTTGTAATCTTTGATGATTACGTTGATAAACTGCCTTTCCGTCATTTTTGTAGGATCTATTTCCAGCTTCAGAATACTTTTGATTTTATCAGACAGTTTGCTGATAATCTGGCGGTCATCTGCTTTCAATGCTTTGGTGTAATTATCTTTAATGATTCTCATATCATTATCATTCAGGGCGATCACCTGTGGGAAGGAAGGGATGTAATCTTCGTGGATATTTTCTAAAATGGTATGAGAGATATTAATGTTGTTTTTTAGAGAAATAACAGCTGTTCCGGAAGCAATGTCACCTAAACGCTGATTATTTTTAGAAACAATCATGGAGATAAGTCCTACTACTCCTGCAAAGGAAACGTCAACAATTCTGAATATCCATCGGATCATGTAATCCGCAAAACTTGCCTGATAACCGTCAATCTTCACGACTTTGATTTTCATGAGTTTTTTGCCAGGAGTCTGGCCTTCCATCAGGCTTTCCAGGACAAGAGGATAAATGTAGATAGGAAATGTAAGAATAAGATATACAGCTCTTACGGACCACTCATCAAGGCCATCTAATAAATATCCCAGATCAAAAATGCTGAAGAACAGATACAGGATGATCATTACATAAGCAATCCTGATCAGAAGATCAATAATGAAGGCGAGCATCCTTTCTCCTACACCTGCAATATTAAAATTAATATTTACATTTTGTGAGGTATTTATCGCGATTTGAGACATATTTTTTATTATTTTAGCCTTAACAATTATGAGAGAAGTTTATTTCATTAAACAAAATAAAGAAAAATGGTTGGGAATAGAACAGGTTATTCAAGGGAAAATTAAAAAAAATCCTGATGACCTGTCTTCGCTGTACATAAACCTGATCAATGATCTTTCTTTTGCCCAGACCTATTATCCCAAAAGTAACACAACAGTTTACCTGAACCATCTGTCTGCCCAGATTTTTCAGAAGATTTATAAAACCAAAAGGGTAGAGGAGAACAGGCTGGTTTACTTTTTCAAAACTGAAGTTCCGCTGCTGATATACCATTACCGGAGATATCTTATGTATGCCTTTCTCTTTTTTATTTTATTTACTTTGATTGGTGTCCTTTCTGCAGTTTATGATAAAAACTTTGTCAATATCATTCTGGGCGAAGGATATGTGAATGAAACCATTGAAAATATTAAGAGTAATAATGCTGTAGGGGTTTATCAGAATGGAAGTACCTGGGGAAGTACCATCGGGATTATATTTAATAATATTCAGGTAGGTGCAAAATTATATATTTACGGAATTGCGGGTGGAGTAGGAACGTTGTATGCGCTGCTCTCAAACAGTGTCATGCTGGGAGCTTTTCAATACTTTTTCTACGATTATGGAGCACTGAAAGACAGTGCAAGAGGAATATGGCTTCACGGGGTTTTTGAGATTTTTGCCATGGTGGTGGAAGCCATGTGCGGATTGATTCTGGGAGCTTCTATCTTATTTCCGAGAACCTTTTCAAGGTTTAATTCTTTTAAAAAAGGATTTAAAGATTCATTTAAAATATTTTTAAGTACGGTTCCTTTCACTATCTGTGCAGGAATTATAGAAGGATATGTCACCAGACACGCATTGAAGATGCCTTTAATTTTGAACCTTATCATTATTTTTGGCTCACTGGCAATTATTGGATATTACTATTTTGTCTATCCGTCTGTTGTTTACAAAAAAACTAATAAACTGATCAATGATACAATTTTATAAAAAAAGAGATTTTGGAACTTTTATAAGTGATAGCTTCAACTTTTTCAAATTATACGGAAAGAATTACTTTAAAAACTACATCCTGATCAATGGGTTGCTTTTGATCTTAATGGTCACTGTTGTGATTTTCGGATATAAAGAACTTTTTTCCCAGATATTCGGATCCAATCTGGGCGGTGAGACCTATTATTTTGAACAGTATTTTTCAGAAAATTCCGGAATGCTGATTACGGTCGGATTACTGACTTTCCTTCTTTTCATGGTTTTAATGATCGTGAATTACCTGTATCCGGTTTTTTATTTAAAGAGAATTGCACAGGGAGCAGAAAAGATAAAAACGGATGAAATTCTGAGTGATTTTAAAAACAATGCAGGGAGAATAGCTAAATTATGCCTTGGAATGATCTTTATCGTCACACCGGCCATTTTATTTGTGTTAGGCTTTTCTTATATCCTCATTTTTATTATTATCGGATTTTTTTTGATACTGCTTCTTTATCCCACGATATTTAATTTCACTACATTTCTGATGTATGATTACTTTAATTCGGACAGAGGCTTTTGGGGAAGCTTAAGCTATGCTTTAAGATCGCAGTTTTCTTACCCGAATGGCAGTGAAAAATCTCCTTACTGGAAATATTGGGGAGCTGCATTTGTCATGTTCATTATTATTTACATGATCACGTCAATTTTTACATTCATTCCGATAATGTTTTTTTACGGATCTCTTCTTACCACTACACCGGATGGAAACTTTGAACAGAATCCTTTTACAGGAACTGCAGGCATCTTGTTTTTTGTATTCTATGGAATTTCAATGCTGCTTTCGTTTTTCCTTTCAAACCTGATGTATGTCAATGCGGGATTAATGTATTATGACAGCAGAACAGATCTGCATCAGAAAGTAGAACTTGCGGAAATAGACACTATCGGGATCAATGAATAGAATTCTTTTTTTCTTACTGCTTTTCTTCTCTTCTGGGCTGGTTCATGCACAGGACGATACTCCTGTTTCTGATGATCTGGCAGATTCATTATATACAACAGGGCATTACAGAAATATGCTGCGTGCAGACTCTGTATTGATGAAAAATCCGGTATCGGAGAATAAGGTTTATCCGAAAACTTTTAAAGAAAATATTCCCTCCAGATATAAAGGAAATGAGTTCGATTATTCGGTGTCAAAACCAAGAGAATCTTTCTTTCAAAAGCTGATGAGAAAAATCAACCAGATTATACAGGGGATTTTTGGTGAAACAGCTATGACTAAGTCTGCAGAATTCACCACTGTTCTCATCCGCCTTTTTGCCATTATTCTGGTAGGTTTCCTGCTGTATTTCATCATTAAATACATCATGGGAAAGGACGGGAATTTTATTTTCGGTAAAAAGAATAAAAAACTGGATATCAATGTGCAGGAACTTCATGAGAATATCCACGAGATCAATTTTCCTGAAAGTATTGCCCAATTTGAGCTGTCTGGAGATTACCGTTCCGCAATACGTTATCAGTTCCTGTTTATTCTTAAAAAACTGAGTGACAAAAAACTGATCAGCTGGAATCCTGAAAAGACAAATAAGGATTATTCCGCAGAGTTAAAAACACCCCATCTGAAAAACGATTTTTCAAACCTGTCTTATATCTTTGATTATGTCTGGTATGGCGAATTCAACATTGAAGAAGAGAACTATCAGAAATTTAAAAACCAATATCAGGCATTTAAACCATAACAACAGTAACCATGAATAAAACTTTCAAAACATATGCTGCAATTTTCATCATTGTGATGATTATTTTAGCATTGCTTGAAGTTAACAAAAAAGAAACCACAGACTGGCGGAAGAATTTTGATATCAATGAAAAGTCACCGTTCGGACTGTTTGTTTTTAATAATGAAGCCAAATATCTTTTTAAGAACAATCTGAAAAAGGTGGAGCAGGCGCCTTATGAATATTACAGCCAGCATAAAAAAGATGCTCACAACATTATTGTTATTGAAAACAACCTTGACGGTGAATCGTGGAAAAAAATCCTGACCCAGGTATCCGAAGGTTCGGATGCCTTTCTGATGGTAACCCGAATGCCGAAAGAAGTTTCAGACAGTATCGGATATTATGATTCAGAAATCTCTTTTGAAGAGGAAAACGTTCTGAAACTTACGGATAAAAAATTTCAGAATGATTTCATCAGATTAGATAAATTTCCATCAGGAAGAGGATTTTCATTCATTAAACCCAGAGTGGAAGTATTTGGAAAAACGGTAGAGAGAAAGAATACAGATCAGGCCAACTTTATTAAGGTGAAGTTTGGGAAAGGCTATATTTATGCTCATACAGAACCGCTTTTTCTGACCAATTATTATCTGCTGAAACCTGGAAATACAAAATATGCACAGGATGTATTCTCCTATCTTCCGGATAGGGAAACTCTTTGGTTCGTTTCAAATAAAAGCTCAACATCACGTTTCTTTATGCGGTTTGTATTGTCAAATCCGGCTTTAAAATATGCATGGTGGGTGTTTTTAGGAGGGCTTGTGCTTTTTATTTTCTTTAATGCCAAAAGAAAACAGAGAATAGTACCTGTAACGGAGCCATTGAGAAATACTTCCCTGGATTTTGTAAAAAGCATTGGAAATCTTTATCTTCAGGAAGGTGATTTTCATGATATGATGGCGAAAAAAGCCCAGTATTTTCTGAATAAAGTAAGAATGGATCTGCTGATTGATACTCAGCATCTGGATGAGGAATTTGCTAAAAAATTACAGCTGAAAACCGGGAAAACCATGGAGATGATCAATGAGGCAATAATGCTTATTAAAAAAGCTCAGGATCCTTATGCCAGCGTAATGAAGGAAGATCTTACAAGGATTAATAAGCTTCTTGATGAAATACTTAGATAATATAACAAAATAATAATATGCCGAGATAGCAGTTTCCCAATAATTGTTATATTGATACATTGCTAGATTGGTAAATAAAAACTTATTATGGAAAACTTTGATAACCCCAATATAGAAAACCAAGGCTCTATAGACCTTAATAAACAGGAAGAGCAGTTCCAGTCGAGAATTGATATGATTGAACTTCGCGCAAGCTTGGAGAAAGTAAAATCTGAGATCGGAAAAGTAATTGTAGGACAGGAAAAGATGATTGAACATCTTTTGGCTGCTTTACTTTCAAACGGACACGTTCTGATTGAAGGTGTTCCCGGAGTAGCTAAAACGATTACAGCAAAATTATTGGCTAAGACCATCGATGTTGGCTTCAGCAGAATCCAGTTTACGCCGGACCTCATGCCTTCTGATATCCTGGGAACATCTGTATTTAATGTAAAAAACTCGGAGTTTGAATTTAAAAAAGGACCTGTCTTTTCTAACTTTATCCTGATTGATGAAATCAACAGATCGCCGGCAAAAACCCAGTCAGCATTATTTGAGGTGATGGAAGAAAGACAGATCACAATGGATGGTACGCGCTATACAATGGAAGAACCTTTTCTGGTGATAGCAACACAAAACCCCATTGAGCATGAAGGAACATACCGTCTTCCGGAAGCTCAGCTGGACCGTTTTCTGTTCAAAATTAATGTAGGCTACCCTAATCTCGAGCAGGAAATCGCCATCATTAAAAATCAGCACGAAAGTAAAAAAGAAGATAAAACAGAAGGTATACACCGTGTTATCACGGCTGAACAATTAAAAAATTACCAGCATCTGGTAAAAGAAATCATTGTGGAAGCCCAGCTGATGGAATATATTGCTAAAATTATCATTAACACCAGAGAAAACCAGTTTTTATATCTTGGAGCTTCTCCGAGAGCTTCCCTGGCGCTTCTTACGGCTTCAAAAGCATTTGCAGCCATTAGAGGAAGAGATTTTGTAACTCCTGAAGATATTAAAGAATCATGCTACGCTGTTCTGAGACACAGAGTAATTGTATCTCCTGAAAGAGAAATGGAAGGTCTTACAGCAGATGAAATTATCAGTCAGATTTTAGAAGGAATAGAAATACCGAGATAGGTTAGTAGAGGGAAGTGGATAGGTAGTAATACCTGATCCCTTTGTCCTGAATCCTAATCCCTAAATAATGAAAAACTTATACATCAATACCCGTTTCTTTTTTACGCTCATTGGAGTGGGGATACTGTATGTTCTGGCATTTTTCTTTCCGGTGCTGATGTGGGTAGCCCATGTTACACTGTTGATTTGCTTTCTGGCGGCAATGGTAGATTTTTTGCTGCTTTTTAATCAAAAGAATGCCTTGCAGGCACAGAGAATTTTGCCTGAAAAACTGTCCAACGGAGATGAAAATTTTGTAAAGATTGATATTAAAAATAATTACAGCTTTACTATAAGTACCAAAATAATTGATGAAATCCCGTTCCAGTTTCAGAAAAGAGATTTCCTGATCAAAAAACAGATCGCTTCCGGAGCCAATACTTTTTTTCAATATTCATTAGAGCCTAAGGAAAGGGGAGAGTATCATTTCGGAGGTCTGAATGTCTATGCATCATCGCCTTTGGGATTCGTTTCAAAAAGATTTATTTTCCAGAAGGATGCTATGCTGCCTTCTTATCCGTCCTTTATCCATCTCAGAAAATATGAACTAATGGCTATTCAGAGTGAATTTTTATTAGGAGGAATCAAGAGAGTGAGAAAGCTGGGACATACCATGGAGTTTGAGCAGATCAAAGAATATGTGCCTGGAGATGATATCAGAACGATCAACTGGAAAGCCACCTCGAAAACAAGCCGCCTGATGGTCAACCAATTTCAGGATGAAAAATCACAGCGTATCTTTATGCTGATTGATAAAGGAAGAACGATGAAAATGCCTTTCAACGGATTAAGCCTGCTGGATTATTCCATTAATGCAACCATGGCATTGTCTCATATTATTTTGAGAAAAGGAGACAGAGCCGGAATGATGACATTTTCCAAGAAAGCTGAAAATAAAATTGCTGCCGATAATAAGTCCGGACAGCTGAAAAAAATCTCTGAAGCCCTTTATAATATCAAAACAGATTTCTTCGAAAGTGATTTCAACCGTTTGTATCAGGATGTAAAATATTCCATCAACCAAAGAAGTTTAATTCTGCTTTTTACCAATTTTGAGACGTTAGATGGATTGAACCGCCAGTTGAAATATCTCCGCGGAATTGCTAAAAACCATTTGCTGGTCGTTGTTTTCTTTAAAAATTCTGAACTGCAGACCCTGATCAACAAAAATCCGGAAAATATGCAGGAAATCTATGACGAAATCATAGCTGAAAAATTTGAGTTTGAAAAGAAACTGATCATCCAGGAACTCCGTAAATATGGAATCTATACCGTTTATACACTTCCGGAAAATTTGAATATCGATGTTATCAATAAATATCTGGAGATAAAAGCGAGGGGAATTTTATAACTTTGCAGAAGCAATAAGCAATACATAATGAAAATTACACTTAACAGAATAAACGACGATTTTTTATTTGAATGTACCAATGCTCAGGGAAATTCTATTCTTTTGGATAATACTTCCCAGCCGGGAGCAAAAGGAGTTTCCCCAATGGAAAGTGTACTGATGGCAGTAGCAGGATGCAGCGGAATTGATGTAGTTTCTATTTTAAAGAAGCAGCGCCAGGAGATCAAAAGTTTTCAGGCAGAGGTAGAAGGAGAAAGAGTACAGGTAGAAGATGCAAAACCTTTTAAATCCATTAATGTTAAATTCCTTTTGGAAGGGGAAATTGATCCTAAAAAAGCTTTAAAGGCTGCAGAACTTTCTTTTGAAAAATACTGTTCAGTATCAAAAACATTGGAACCGAATGTAGAAATCGGGTACGAAGTCTATGTGAACGGAGAAAAAATATAATTTCTTACTTAAAAATAGAAAAGCCGGATGATTCATCCGGCTTTTTTATTACTCATTACTGATTATTTATTACTCATCTAGAAGGTAAGTCTTGGTTTTATCAGTTTTGCTACAGTGGCAGTCCATCCTGTTTGGTGGGAAGCTCCAACGCCCCGGCCGTTATCTCCATGGAAATATTCAAAGAATGTAATATAATCTCTGAAATGTTCATCGTAATTGAATTTTGGATTATCTCCATTGAATGCTCTTTTTCCATCCTCATCCTTTAAAAATATAGAGCAAAGTCTTTTGCTGATGTTTTGAGCTACTTCATCAAGATTTCTCTTGTCACCACTACCTGTTGGAAGCTCTACCTTCAGACTGTTTCCATAATAATAATGGAATCGCTGCAGACTTTCAACAATCAGGAAGTTGATAGGGAACCAGATGGGGCCACGCCAGTTACTGTTTCCGCCAAACATACGGCTGTCGCTTTCTGCCGGGGTGTAGTACACCATATTTTCAGTTCCATGCACAGAAAATACAAACGGATTTTCTTCGTATACCTTAGACATGGCGCGGATTCCGTAAGTACTTAAAAATTCTTTTTCGTCAAGCATTCTGGTCAGAACTTTTGTCAGTCTGTTTTTGCGGAGAATACTCATAAGGTGTTTTCTCCCGTGTCCTTCTTCATCCCAGTGAGAAACAAGCTTGGTAAGCTCCGGCTTATTTTTTAAAATCCATTCCATTCTGCTTCTGAAATTCGGCATCTTTTCCAGTAGACGGTGGTCTACAATCTCAACAGCAAACATGGGGATCAAGCCTACAATACTTCTTAATCTTAAAGAAACACTGTCTCCGTTTCCTAGCTGCAATACATCATAAAAAAATCCGTCTTCCTCATTCCACAGGCCTTTCGTTCCTTCACCCAGGTTTTCCATAGCTTCAGCGATGTAAAGATAATGTTCAAAAAATTTGATTGCCATATCTTCATACACCTGGTAATACTGGGCAAGTTCCATCGCAATACGCATCATATTCAATGCATACATAGCCATCCAGCTGGTTCCGTCTGCCTGTTCAAGATGCTGACCGTCTTTCAAAACCATATTGCGGTCAAAAGCTCCGATATTATCTAAACCAAGGAAACCTCCTCCAAAAATATTTTTCCCATTTTTATCCTTTCGGTTCACCCACCATGTAAAATTAAGCAGCAGCTTCTGGAAAACTTTTTCTAAGAATAATAAATCCGGTTTTCCGTTGTTCTTTTCATCTATCTTAAAAACACGGAAGCATGCCCATGCATGCACAGGCGGATTCACGTCACTCATATTCCACTCATAAGCGGGAAGCTGTCCGTTAGGGTGCATGTACCATTCTTTCGTAAGTAATAACAGCTGCCCTTTGGCAAACTCTGCATCAATGATGGAAAAAGGAACGCAGTGAAATGCCAGATCCCATGTGGCATACCATGGATATTCCCATTTATCAGGCATGGAAATAATATCTTTATTATGAAGATGATTCCATTCCGTATTTCTTACATATTCACTGAAGTTTCTTGGCGCCTCAAAGTTCGGATCACCTTTCAGCCATTTCCCGATATTATAATGATAGAACTGTTTGTTCCAGAGAAGTCCGGCAAATGCCTGTCTCTGAACATTTCTTTCATCTTCATTCACGGTATCACTCTGAATTTCCTGATAAAACTCTTCAGCTTCAGCCTTTCGGGTATTGAAAATTTCATCAAATTTTTCAAAAGGTTCATCGTTTTCTTCAGGACATAATCTGAATTCAAAAACTTTTGATTCACCTGCAGCTATAACTTCATCTATGAGAAAAGAAGCTTTGGTTCCTTTTTTTTCAGGATTTACAGTATCTCCCCCGTGAATTATAAAATCATTGATTCCGTCTTTAAAATAAGTATTCTCTGTTTTGGGAGTGCCATACAGCTTTGGAGTATTTGTTTCGTTTTCGCAGAATACACTTTGTGCATTTGTATTTCTAGAATACAGCTTTTTGATTGAAATACTGTCGTGGCCAATGGTAATACTTCCGTCTTGGGAAGCACTCAGCTCTGCCTTGTAGGTATTATATCCCCATTTCCAGTTGTTTCTGAACCAGGCAGTAGGGGCTACCACAATAGGAGCTTCATGCTGGCTTCGGTTGCAGACTGTCACTCTGGCCAGAATATCATTGTGATCAGCCTTACAGTATTCAATGAAAATATCGAAATACTCATCATTATCAAAAATCCCGGTATCGAAAAGCTCATATTCCGGTTCCTTTTTGCTGCGTCTTCCGTTTTCCGTAAGGATATCATCATAAGGAAACTCGTTGATCGGGTATTTATACACCATTTTCATATAGCTATGGGTAGGTGTATTATCCAGATAATAAAAGATTTCTTTAATGTCTTCTCCATGATTTCCCTGAGGATTGCTCAATCCGAAGAACCTTTCTTTTACCATTTTATCCTTTTTGTTCCAGAATGAAAAAGCAAAACATAAAAGCTGCTTTACATCAGAAATTCCGGCAATACCTTCTTCGCCCCAGCGGTAGGCATAGCTTTCTGCATTATTATGATTGGTAAAATTCCAGGCATTCCCGTTCGGGCTATAATCTTCGCGTACATTTCCCCACTGCCGGTTGCTTACATAAGGTCCCCAGTTTTTCCATTTGGTATCTTGTAATCTTTCTTTTTCGGCGGTCATATGTCATCATTTTTCCACACGAAGTTAGTTTTTTTGAGAAGTAATTCCAATTTTTTTCATCTGAATAATTATTAATATGGCCTTGAAATGCTTGTATTTAAGGGCTTTTTTAAATATTAAAATAATTTTTTTTTGAAATTAAAAGAAAAGAACTACCTTTGCACCATTCGTTCATTCAAATATTGAAAATGTTATCAAGAAAGGTTGAGGG
>NZ_JAYSDT010000065.1:0-15297 GCF_041914225.1 Chryseobacterium sp. | reverse complement strand
TCGTTCATTCAAATATTGAAAATGTTATCAAGAAAGGTTGAGGGATTAGACCCTGTGAAACCTTAGCAACCCTTTGCGCAAGTAAAGAAGGTGCTACGTTCTACCAAAATAATTTTGGACAGATAACTTACTGAAGTTCTTTTCAGCCATTTCCTGTGGCATTTTCAATTGTATTTAAATATAATAGAATTGAAAACAGAACTAAACTATATTAATCTTACGTATCAAACTCATTCCCAAAAGGAATACCATATCCCGTTAAGCTATCAGCTTTTTGGGAAAGATCTGTTTACAGCCCCTGTCATCTTAATCAACCATGCTCTTACCGGAAATTCAAATGTATCCGGAGATAAAGGCTGGTGGAAGCAGCTGGTAGGAAAAAATCAGATTGTTGATACAGATCAATACACAGTTCTGTGTTTCAATATACCCGGAAACGGTTATGACAATTTTTTAATTGAAGATTATGAAGACTTTACCCCTTCAGATATCGCTTCGATATTTCTGAAAGGGCTTGAAGCTTTACAGATCAAAAAACTATATGCCATTATCGGAGGCTCTCTGGGAGGAGGAATCGCCTGGGAAATGCTTGCCCAGCAGCCGGATCTAGCAGAGATATTTATTCCTATTGCCTGCGATTACAAAACGCACGACTGGCTTCATGCGCAATGTCTGGTTCAGAAATTCTTATTAAATGATAAAGAAGAACCATTACAGAAAGCGAGAATTCATGCCATGTTGTGTTACAGAACGCCGCAGTCGCTCAATGAAAGATTTCAAAACCAATATAACCAGGAAAAACAGCGCCTGGAATCAGAAGACTGGCTGATTTATCATGGTAATGCTTTAAACGAAAGATTTAGTTTAAAAGCATACAAGCTGATGAATCATCTCTTGATGAATATAAACGTTGCTGAAGAAGCATTGGAGAACATACAGGCACGAATGCGCATGATCTCCGTAGATTCAGACTTATTTTTCCCGGCTTCTGAAATCCGAATGTGTTTTGAAAACTTAAAAGAGAAAAATAAGAATGTTTCTTATCACGAGATCCAATCTATACACGGGCATGATGCCTTCTTAATGGAATATCAACAATTAAATAATATCATAAAAAACATTTTACAGGAGAAATGAAAATTGCTAACGAAATAAAATTTTTGAAGAACAGATCAATCGTCAAGTTTGAAGGAGAAGATTTCCTGGGAGAAATCGGGATTGACGGACGAATTTTTAAAGCGCTTACTTTAGCGCGCATCAGTGTAGGGGTAATCTCTCAACAAGCAGTAGAAAACGGAATTTCTATTTTGGTTCATGAAAATGATGCAGAGAAAGCAGTTGCTTGTCTTATAGATGAATTTGAAGCGGAAAGAAAATCAGGAAAAGTTTCCCAGATTTATAGTATTAATAATGTTTCCGTGATTGGTTTTGTAGCGGAAGATTTCAATAAAGTCTTTGCCGAGCTGGCAAGAAATAATGTTTTCCCGTTGCTTTTAAATCAGGTGGCCGGAGAAAACAGAGTCAATATCGTAGTAACTTCTTCGCAGGATGAAAAAACAAGGAATATCATAGAATCTGAAATTTTCAAAAAGCCAAAGACGGTTCATTTGGCAATTATTGGTCACGGAAACGTAGGAAAAACCTTGATAGAGCAGGTGCTTGAATCTGCTGAAGAAATTAAAAAACGTAAAAAAATAGACCTTAAAGTAGTTGCGGTAGCCAATTCAAAGAAAATTGCCTTCAACAAAAAAGGATTTGATGCCAATTGGGGTGATGAGGTTTTAACCGCAGAACATCCATCTAACGTGGAAGAATTGATTAATTTTTCCAATGAAAATCAACTGGAAAATCTGATTGTTGTGGATAACACAGCAAGCAAGGATTTTGTGAAGAATTATCATGCCCTGGCAGAAAATGGTTTCGATCTGGTTTCTTCCAACAAGATTTTCAATACCCTTCCGATAGAAGAGTACAGAAAACTAAGATATACGTTGAACAAAAATAACAGACGTTATCTGTATGAAACCAATGTTGGTGCAGGATTACCGTTAATTGATACCATCAAATTATTACACCTTTCAGGAGAAAACATCACCAGAATCAAAGGCGTATTCTCCGGAACATTAAGCTATGTTTTCAACAATTTTTCTCTGAGAGACGATAAATTTTCAACCATCATTAACGAAGCTCTAGAAAAAGGATATACAGAACCGGATCCAAGAGAAGACTTGTCAGGAAATGATGTGGCAAGAAAATTACTGATCCTTGCCAGAGAACTAGACCTGATCAATGAATTCGAAGATATTAGTATTCAAAATCTTGTTCCGGAAAGCTTACTTGAGGTTTCAAAATCAGAATTCCTTTCCAGACTTGAAGAGCTGGACGAAGAATATCAGAAAATAAAAGAAAACCAGGAGCCTGGACATGTCTTGAGATATGTAGGTGATTTGCACGGTGATTTGCAGAAAGATAAAGGTGAACTGGATGTAAAACTGGTTTCTGTTCCTGCAACTTCTGCATTAGGGCAGCTGAAAGGCTCAGATTCAATCTTTGAAATTTATACAGAAAGCTATGGTGAAAATCCAATAGTGATTATGGGAGCCGGAGCTGGTGCACAGGTAACGGCAAGGGGAGTATTCGGAGATATCTTAAGAGTAAGTGAAACTAAATAATATTTAATGTAACAATCTACCAGTTTAGCAGTGTAACAGTTACTACAATTGTCATTCTGAGCAAAGCGAAGAATCTCATTGTTACATTGTTAGACTGTTATATTGGTAAATTAATTAAAACTATATGGAAAATTTCGAAACATCAGCAATACGAACACAGACTGAAAGAACCCAGTTTGATGAACATTCTACGCCATTATATCTGACCTCCAGCTTTATATTTCAGGATGCGGAAGATATGAGAGCAAGCTTTGCAGAAGAAAAACCTAAAAACTTATACAGCCGCTTTTCCAATCCTAATGTAACAGAGTTTACAGATAAGATTGCTAAAATGGAAGGTGCAGAAGCAGGATATGCCTTTGCAACAGGAATGGCAGCCATCTATTCTACATTTGCAGCCTTGTTGAATGCAGGTGATCACATTGTAAGCTGCCAGTCGGTTTTCGGGTCTACACATACTTTGTTTACCAAATATTTCCCGAAATGGAATATTGAAACCTCTTATTTCAAGGCAGAAGATGCAAAGAATGTTGAACAGTATATCAAACCCAATACAAAGATCTTATATCTTGAAACGCCTACCAATCCGGCTATTGAAATTCTGGATCTTGAGTTCTTTGGACAGATTGCCAAAAAACATAATCTTATCTTTATTGTAGATAACTGTTTTGCAACACCTTATCTTCAGCAGCCTATCAAATATGGTGCAGATGTTGTTGTACACTCAGCAACGAAACTGATTGACGGACAGGGAAGAGTATTAGGAGGAATAGCAGTAGGAAAAGAAGACCTGATCAGGGAAATTTATCTTTTTGCAAGAAATACAGGTCCTGCATTGTCTCCTTTTAATGCCTGGGTATTGTCAAAAAGCCTGGAAACATTGGCAATCCGTGTAGAAAAGCATTGCGAGAATGCATTGAAGGTAGCAGAGTTTTTAGAAAACCATCCGAATGTAGAATTAGTAAAATACCCATTCCTGAAATCTCATCCAAGTTATGAAGTAGCCAAAAAACAAATGAAACTTGGTGGAAATATCGTGGCATTTGAAATAAAAGGCGGAATAGAAGGGGGTAGAAACTTTTTGGATAAGATACAAATGTGCTCGCTGTCTGCCAACTTAGGTGATACAAGAACAATCGTTACTCACCCGGCATCTACAACACACTCCAAGCTATCGGATGAAGAAAGGAATGAAGTAGGAATTACAGCAGGGTTGGTACGTTGCTCTGTAGGATTGGAAAATGTAGAGGATATCATTGCGGATCTGAAACAGGCCTTAGATTAATTCAAACAATTACTGGCTTTACTCAAAATAGATAAAAATGAAAAATTCAGAACAATTATATAAAGCTATGTCAGAAAGAATTTTAATTCTTGACGGTGCCATGGGAACGATGCTTCAGAGGTATAAGTTTGAAGAAGAAGATTACCGCGGAGAGCGTTTCAAAGATTGGGAACATCCGGTAAAAGGGAACAATGACCTGCTTTCTCTGACGCAGCCTCAAGCCATTGAGGAAGTTCACAAGAAATATCTTGAAGCAGGAGCAGACATCATTGAAACCAATACATTTTCGGGAACTACCATTGCGATGACAGATTATCACATGGAAGATCTGGTGTATGAACTGAATTACGAATCAGCAAAGATTGCCAGAAAAGCCTGTGATGAATACACTGCAAAGAATCCGGATAAACCGAGATTTGTAGCAGGATCTATAGGACCTACCAACAGAACGGCGAGTTTAAGTCCTGATGTGAATGACCCTGGATACAGAGCAATCACCTTTGAAGAATTGAGAGTGGCTTACAAACAGCAGTGTGAGGCTTTGTTGGATGGCGGTTCGGATATTCTTCTGGTAGAAACCATCTTTGATACCTTAAATGCAAAAGCAGCTTTCTTTGCCATTGATGAATTACAGGATGAGAGAGGAATTAAAATTCCGATCATGGTTTCAGGAACCATTACCGATGCTTCAGGAAGAACATTGAGCGGACAGACGGCAGAAGCTTTTCTGATTTCTGTTTCTCACCTGAATTTATTAAGCGTAGGATTCAACTGTGCTTTGGGTGCAGATCAGCTGACTCCTTATCTTGAAACACTGGCTCACAATTCAGAATTCTACGTGTCAGCATATCCGAATGCCGGTTTACCGAATGCTTTCGGAAAATACGATGAAACGCCAGAAGATATGGCAAGGCAGATTAAAGAATATGTTGAGAAAGGACTGATCAATATTATCGGAGGATGCTGCGGAACAACGCCTGAGCATATCAAAGCAATTGCAGAGCTGGTGAAAGATTACCCACCGAGGAAATTGAAGGAATTTGTGTGATTTGATAGATTTTTTTAATTAAAATCAAGAATGAAGGCTGGATTATAAATGTTAACTTTAAGTAAACCACAAAGTTAAATATATGGAAAAGCCAATTTATTTAAAAGATTCGGAGGATGTCAGATTATTTAATGAGCTTAGAAAGAAAGTGAACAAGAGAGTAGAAGCCATTTCTGAAAACAGGGATATTTATATTCAGATCAAAGCGGTAATACTGCCACTGGTTTATATTGGCTTATATTTTCTGGCTGTTTTAAATGCTGAAAAGCATTGGATCTATATTCTGAGCTTTGTATTGATGGGAATTTCTCTGGTTTTAATTTATTTAAACTTAATCCACGAAGCCGCCCATAATAACATCTATAAAAGTAAGAGGCTGAATGGACTGGTTCTTCACATTTTTGATTTTATAGGAGCCAATTCCTATATCTGGAAAAAAAGACATATTGCAAGTCACCATGCTTACCCGAATGTAGATGGATGGGATACGGATATCGAACAGAGCGGATTGCTCCTGATTGTTCCATGGATCAAGGCGAAAGGGATTCAGAAGTATCAGCATAAGTTCTTTTTTTTAGTATATCCGTTGTATTTGTTCAACTGGATGTTTATAAGAGACTTCCGGGACTTTTTTGATAAGGAAAGAGTGATTTTAAAAACCCAGGGAAGAATACCAGTTGTTGAAAAAGTGAAAATGGTGAGTTATAAGCTGTTCTATTTCTTTTATCAGATTGTAGTGCCTGTTGTGTTCTTTAAAGTATCAATAGGACTGGCCTTAGGAGCGTGGTTTTTACAGGTAATTTCAGCAAGCATTTTTGCATTGTTTGTGCTGCTGCCTTTGCATCCGCTTCCTGATAATGCCTTTCCGAGGTTAAATAAAGAGAATGGCCTTCCGTTCAGCTGGCTTCGCCACCAATTGGAGGTGACCAATGATTTAACAGAAAATAACTGGTTTGTAAGAAATGTATTGGGAAATTTCAATTTTCATGTAGCCCATCATCTGTTTCCAAACTATAGTTATATGTATTACAACGAAATTACTGAGGAAATTGAGGAATTTGCTAAAGAGCACAATTTAGCTTACAAAAGATTTCCGCTGATTACAGCTTTAAGTAAGCATAGGGATTTATTGAGGCAGAATGCTAATAATGCCTACTATATTTTAGAAGAATAAAATGAAGTATTTAAGATTATCAGGCCTTGAGCCTCTTATCATAACACCGGAGAGTAATTTCATCAATGTTGGTGAAAGGACCAACGTTGCCGGTTCCAAGAAATTTTTAAGACTGATTAAAGAGGAGAAATTCTCCGAAGCATTAGATATTGCCCGCCATCAGGTAGAAGGAGGCGCCCAGATTCTGGATGTAAACTTCGATGATGGGTTGATCGATGGGAAAGCTTCCATGATCAAATTTCTGAACTTAATTGCCTCTGAACCGGATATCGCAAGAATCCCGATTATGGTAGACTCCTCCAAATGGGAAATCCTTGAAGCCGGACTTCAGGTAGCTCAGGGAAAGTGTGTCGTAAATTCTATCAGTTTAAAGGAAGGAGAAGAGGAATTTATCAAGCACGCCAAAGCCATTAAAAGATACGGAGCGGCTGTTATTGTAATGGCATTTGATGAGGTAGGGCAAGCCGACAATCTTGAACGGAGAATTGAAATTTCAAAAAGATCTTATGATATCCTGGTAAATCAGATTGGTTTTCCTGCTGAAGATATCATTTTCGACTTGAATATCTTCCCGGTGGCTACCGGAATGGAAGAACACAGGAGAAATGCCATCGATTTTATTGAAGCTACACGATGGGTAAGACAAAATCTTCCTTATGCCTCTGTAAGCGGGGGAGTGAGTAATGTTTCCTTCTCCTTCCGCGGAAATGGTACCGTAAGGGAAGCAATGCACTCTGTATTCCTTTATCATGCCATTCAGGCAGGAATGAACATTGGTATTGTAAATCCGGCTATGTTAGAAGTTTATGATGAAATTAATAAAGAACTGCTGGAGCTGGTAGAAGATGTAATTCTGGATAGAAGGGATGATGCTACAGAAAGGCTTCTCGATTATTCCGAAAAGCATAAATCCGTAAAAAAAGAAAAGACTGAAGACTTAGAGTGGAGAAATAATCCGTTGCAGGAAAGGATTACCTATGCCTTGGTAAAAGGAATCGACCGTTTTATTGAAGAAGATGTTGAAGAAGCAAGGCTATTGGCTGAAAGACCCCTTCACGTTATTGAAGTGAATCTGATGACAGGAATGGGAGTGGTAGGAGATTTATTCGGAAGCGGAAAAATGTTCCTTCCACAGGTGGTAAAGTCAGCAAGGGTAATGAAAAAAGCTGTGGCTTATTTACAGCCGTTCATTGAAGCAGAAAAAGACGGAACAAAGCCTGCCAATGGAAAAATATTAATGGCAACAGTAAAAGGTGACGTACATGATATCGGTAAAAATATTGTAAGCGTTGTTCTTGGTTGTAACAACTATGAAATTGTCGACCTTGGAGTAATGGTGCCTGCCGAAAAGATTATCCAGACTGCCATTGAAGAAAAAGTAGATGTTATTGGATTGAGCGGATTGATTACGCCAAGTCTGGATGAAATGGTGTATATCGCATCAGAATTGGAAAGACAGAATTTAGATTTTCCTTTATTGATTGGTGGTGCTACAACTTCAAAAGCACATACCGCAGTGAAAATCGATTTAAAATATAAGAATGCTGTTGTTCACGTTAATGATGCCTCAAGAGCTGTAAATGTGGTGAGTGCATTGCTAGGGGACAGAAATAAAGAGTATGTTTCGGATTTAAAGAATGACTACTCTGAATTCAGAGAGAAGTTCCTGAACAGACAGGTTGATAAAGATTATGTCTCCATCAAAGAGGCAAGAGAAAACCGTTTTAAAATTGATTGGGAAAACGAAGAAATTTTTACCCCGAATAATTTAGGAATACAAATAATCGAAAATCAGGACCTGAATGAACTGGTTCCTTTTATCGACTGGTCTCCGTTTTTCAGAAGCTGGGATCTCCACGGGAAATACCCGAATATTCTGGAAGATGAGGTTGTGGGTGTTCAGGCTAAAGAATTATTTAAAGATGCTCAGGTTATTCTGAAAAGAATTCTGGATGAAAAACTGTTGACAGCAAAAGCCATCTTCGGAATCTTTAAAGCCAACTCCAATGACTTTGATGATATTCTGATTTTTGATGAAAATAATAACGAAAAAGCCAGGTTTTTAACCCTAAGACAGCAGGCTCAGAGATCAAAAGGAAAAGATTATCTTGCTTTAAGTGATTTCATTGCTCCTCAAAGCTCAGGAAAAACTGATTATGTGGGCGCATTCTGTGTAACAACAGGTTTTGGAACCGATGAACTGTCCGCGGAATACGAAAAAGCCAATGATGATTACAATTCCATCATGGTAAAAGCATTGGCAGACCGCTTTGCAGAAGCCTATGCCGAATTCCTGCATAAAAAAGTCAGAACAGAATACTGGGGATACGCCAATCAGGAAAACTTAAGCAACGAAGAGCTTATTGCCGAAAAATATAAAGGAATCCGCCCGGCGCCGGGATATCCGGCTTGCCCGGACCATCTGGAGAAGAAAACAATATGGGAACTTTTAAAAGTAGAAGAAAATACAGGCGTTTTCCTTACAGAAAGCCTTGCGATGTTCCCGACGGCATCTGTTTCCGGATACTATTTTGGAAGCCCGCATGCCAAATATTTCGGATTAGGAAAAATTACGGAAGACCAGCTTGAAGATTATGCAGCAAGAAGAGGCTGTAGCATTCAGGAAGCGAAAAAATGGTTGTCACCAAATTTAGCAGATTAACATTGACATGAAGATAACAGAACACATTAAAAATGCAAATGGAAAAACTTTATTCTCTTTAGAAGTTGTTCCGCCACAGAAAGGAATCGGGATTGAAGATCTGTATACGAATATAGACCCGTTAATGGAATTCAAACCACCTTTTATTGACGTTACGACATCCAGGGAAGAGTATATATATATCGACAAAGGAAATGGCCTTATGGAACGCCGTATTACAAGAATGCGTCCTGGAACCTTAGGAATTTGTGCGGCCATTCAGCATAAATACAATGTAGATACAGTTCCACACCTTCTTTGCGGAGGATTCACAAAAGAAGAGACAGAATATCTGCTGGTAGACTGTATGTACCTTGGGATAGACAATGTAATGGCCTTAAGAGGAGATGCGATGAAAGGGCATCAGTATTTTGAGCCTACCCAGGGAGGTCATGCAAGTGCGATGGATCTTGTCAATCAGATTAATGATCTCGGAAGAGGAAAATATCTTCATAACGAAGAGCAGGTCAGTGATGAATTGAATAAATTCTGCATTGGTGTTGCCGGTTATCCGGAAAAACATATGGAAGCCCCTTCTATGAATTATGATCTTAAATGGCTGAAACAAAAAGTAGATGCCGGAGCAGATTATATTGTAACCCAGATGTTCTTTGACAATAAAAAGTACATCGAATTCGTTCAGAAAGCAAGAGAAATGGGAATAACGGTTCCAATTATTCCGGGAATCAAACCTATTGCAACAAAGAAACACCTGAAAATTCTGCCACAGGTTTTCAAAATAGATCTACCTGAAGAACTGATTAATGAAGTGGAAAACGCAAAAAATAATGAAGCGGTAAAACAGATAGGAATAGAATGGGCCATTACCCAATGCAAAGAACTGCTGGACTTCGGAGTTCCTGTTCTGCACTTTTACTCAATGGGGAAAAGTGATAATATTAAAAAAGTAGCCGGTGAGCTATTCTAATAAAAGTACCAAAAATGAAGGAACCCCTGCGAATTTTCACAGGGGTTTAATTTTTTTATTGATTTAAAAACTTAACCAGTTTGATGAGGTCTTCTTCTTTATTTATTTTGATGTTATTTGATTTCGCGAACTTTTCAATCTCTTCTTTTTTTGCTGGAAAAGCATCAGCGATTTCCTTTATTTTCTTCGGCTTTTTAATATATCCGGATTCTGTTTTGATATAATAGACAGGATCCAAAGTATTAAAGCTTGCAGGCCTGTCTATTTCATATGAATTTTTTGCAGCAACAGCATTCTTAAATTGAGACTTTACTTTTTTATAAAGTGCATTTTTACCGTTTATTAATTCAAAGAAATATCCTTTCAAATCATCATCTGTGTCAAGTTTTACTAATACTTCTTTTGTTCGAGTAAATTCAATCCTGGTAAAAGGGCTGTCAGGAACTAAAGAATAGGTCTCTTCATCCTTCTTGAACTCAACTTCATCAAAATACATATTATAGCGTGCTACAGCAGTTTCAGCTCTGTCAGCAATATAAAATTTAGCAGGTGAAAATACTTTATCATAGTAGGGGTTCCCCTGTATATCATCATAACTGATTCCCTTACTGCTTGAATCTCCATTTTGATAAAATGTATGATTTAGCAATCTTGATCCATCATAACTCAATGTGGTCATCTGTTGTGCAGAAAGAGCAATGGTTAATACTAATAAAATACTTGTAATTATTTTTTTCATTGTATACGGGCTATTTAGTTTATTACTTTCAAAAATACAATTATTCAATTAAATAATATTGTTATTTATCCTAAATTAGGATGTCTCTCAAACTCCTTATTCCTGTCAAACAAATACCGGTAAGTTGCCAGTTTTCGGGTAACCGTAGTATCAAGAGTTTCCGCAATCTTGATCATTTTAGGATTAAAATCACCGATCCACTGTAATTCTGTAATCGTAAAATCTGTATGTTTTCTCAAATGTTGAGTTCCTTCCCAGATCATATATCCATCAATACCCTTTTTCTGCCATTCAGGTACAACACCAAAAACAAGTCCCACCATTTTTTCATTCTTCTTAAACCTTTTTAACAACAAAAATTTAAGTTTTTCAAAAATGCCGAATTTCCCGTTCAGATATTTAAACCACTGGTTGAGGTCCGGAATGTTGATCCACATCGCAATAGGTTTCTCGTTTTCATACACAAACCAGGAAATATGCTCATTGATGATTGGTTTCATCATATTAAACATTTTCAGAACTTTTGCTTCTTCCAGATGCTTTCCCTCTCCATGAGACGCCCATGCTTTATTATAAATCTCTGTAAAATCCTTTGCAAACTTCGGCAGATTATTTTTTTTCATAGGTTGTGCAGAAATTGCAGGATTCCTTCTGTTCTTTTCATGAGCAATCGTAAAAATCCGTGAAACTTCTGCAAAGACAGGTCTGGTAAAACAAAGCTGTTCAAAATAAACCTTAAATCCGTAATTTTCAAAAAGGTCTTTGTAATAAGGGAAATTGTAATTCATCCCAAACAGAGGCTCGATAAATCCTTCAATTAAAAGTCCCCAGAACTTATCTCTTTCTCCAAAATTGATAGGACCGTCCATTGCTTCCATTCCTTTTTCCCGAAGCCAGCTTTTGCAGTAGTCAAAAATGAAATCTGCTGTTACCTGATCATTGATGCAGTCGAAAAAACCAATTCCTCCGGTAGGTTGTTTTTGCTCATAACAGCCATTGATGAAAACAGCTACTTTACCAACCGTTTTATCATTTCTTTTAAACAGAAACCTCTTGCATTCCCCATTTTTAAAGAATTTATTCTTTTCAGGATCAAAAATTTCCTCAATATACTTATCTAAAGGCCGGATATAATTTTTGTCATCCCGGTAAAGGCGGGCCGGGAACTCCAGAAATTCTCTTTTATGGAGGTGGTTTTGTACTTCTTCAACAATAATCATAGGCTTTTTAATCAGAACTGGTTATAAAAGATAAGGTTTTCACCCTAATTGAATAGAGATGAACAGATATTATCCGTATTTTTGCTGCAAATTAAATAAAAATGGTTGATTTTACTGATAACGACGATGATATTTTCACAGGAAAAGAACATACGCCTATAAGGGAAGATGCTTTTGATAAATCGCCACAGGAAAAAATTGAAAAAATTACTGAGCTTTTTGGCGAGATTATGGAAACGCTGGGGTTAGATATGACGGATGATTCCCTGAAAGACTCCCCAAGACGTGTTGCCAAAATGTATGTGAATGAGATTTTCGGAGGACTTCTTCCTGAAAACAAACCGGGAATTTCCACTTTCTCCAATAAATACAAATACCGCCAGATGTTGGTGGAAAAAGATATCACTGTATATTCTTTCTGCGAACACCACTTTTTGCCTATTATAGGGAGAGCTCATGTTGCTTATATTTCTAATGGTGAAGTAATTGGTCTTTCAAAAATTAACAGGATTGTTGATTACTATGCAAAAAGACCTCAGGTTCAGGAAAGGCTTACCATGCAGATTGTAGATGCTTTGAAAGAAGCTTTAGGAACAAAAGATGTAGCTTGTATCATTGATGCCAAACATCTTTGTGTTAACTGCAGAGGAATAAAAGATACGGCAAGTTCTACAATTACGGCAGAATTAAGTGGTATTTTCAGAACCAATCCTATTACAAGACAGGAATTCTTACATTACGTAGGAAGTCATGCAAAACTAGATTAATAAAATGAACTACCAGATCCTCAAAAATATTATTGACACTGAGCTTCAGAGATTTCAAAATATATCTGAAGAAGAATGGTCTTATAAAAGTTCTCCGGAAAAATGGTCTAAAAAAGAAATTATTGGCCATCTTTGTGACAGTGCTTTAACAAATATCCGTAGATTTGTCGTTACCCAATACAAAGAGAACGAGAATATCGTTTATGATCAGAATTTTTGGGTGAAAGCTCAGAACTATCAGAATGTTCCTACTTCAGATCTTATTGACCTGTGGAAATCTTTGAACTATCAGATTGTTCATGTAGTTGAAAATATTCCGGATGAAGCATTGCAAAGAACCTGCGATACCACCAAAACAGAACTTCAAAGGTTTACCCTGGAGTTTATTATTAAGGATTACGTAGATCATTTGCAGCATCATTTAAAAGCGATTTAATAATGATAAAATTTAAAAAAGTTTCATATAAAATTTTTATCACAACAATTATTTGTTGTGACAAAGGTATTTTTTAACTAATTTTTGAATCTTTAAAATCATTAAATCTTTAACTTAAAATAAATGCAATTAAAAATATATAACTCCCTTACAGCGGAAAAAGAAATATTCAAACCTATCTTGGAAGGAAATGTCGGAATGTATGTCTGCGGACCTACAGTGTACAGCAATGTACATTTAGGAAATGTAAGAACTTTCCTTTCCTTCGATTTTATCTATCGTACCCTGATGCATTTGGGGTATAAAGTAAGATATGTAAGAAATATTACTGATGCGGGCCACCTTACCGATGATGGGAATGTAGATAACGACAGGTTCGTTAAGCAGACCAGACTTGAAAAGCTGGAGCCTATGGAAATTGTACAGAAATATACAGTAGATTTCCATAAAGTACTGGATATGTTCAATCTGCTGCCTCCAAACATCGAACCTACCGCTACAGGACATATTGTAGAACAGATAGAATTGACTCAAAAGCTGATTGAAAGAGGCTTTGCCTACGAAAGCAACGGTTCAGTATACTTCGATGTATTAGAATACAACAAAAGGGGCTTGAACTATGGTGAACTTTCAAAACGTAATATAGAAGAGCTATTTGCCAATACAAGAGACCTTGATGGTCAGGGAGAAAAGAAAAATCCACAGGATTTTGCATTGTGGAAAAAAGCCTCTCCAGCTCACATTATGAGATGGAACTCCCCTTGGGGAGAAGGATTCCCGGGATGGCACCTTGAATGTACTGCTATGAGTACAAAATATCTGGGCGAAACATTCGATATCCATGGAGGAGGAATGGATCTTAAGTTCCCTCACCATGAATGCGAAATTGCACAAGGAAAAGCCTGCAACGATGCCGCACCGGTAAATTACTGGATGCATGCCAATATGCTGACGATGAATTCGCAGCGTATGAGCAAATCTACAGGAAATTATATCCTTCCGATGCAGCTGGTTACAGGAGACAACGACTTCTTTGAAAAACCATTCCATCCTTCAATAGTGCGTTTCTGCTTCCTGCAGGCACACTATAGAAGTGTTTTGGATATTTCAAACGACGCTATGATAGCGAGCGAAAAAGGATTCATCAGATTAATGGAAGCTGTAAAAGTATTAAACTTTATTACTGCTGATGATACAAAACAATCCGGTTTCAGTCTGCAGGAATGGAAAAATAAAGCATACGACGCTTTAACAGACGATTTCAATTCACCAATCCTGATTGCTCACCTGTTTGAAGCTGTAAAATATATCTTTGCTTTGAATGATGGTAAAGAAACGATCTCAACTGCTGATCTTGAAGATTTAAAAACTACGCTCAACGCCTTTATCTTTGATGTTTTAGGGTTACAGACCGTAGAAGAAAATAATAACGAAAAACTTGATCAGACGCTAAAAGTTTTAATCGAACTGAGAAATCAGGCAAGAAAATCCAAAAACTTCGAGCTTTCAGACCAGATCAGAGACAAGCTGCTTGCAGAAGGCATCGAATTAAAAGACGGAAGAGACGGAACATCATACGTTCTGAACTAAAATATAACTTCGTTTTATCCCCATTCCGTAGGAGTCCCTCATATAAGGCTCTTACGGAATGTTTTTTTAGATACAGCAGAAAATTCATCAAAATTTCATATTCCTCTTATTTCTATTCTTCCCCAATACTCTTCACCTTTTTCACCCTCCAACTCTCCGACCCTCCAACTCTCAAACTTTTTAGGAGTTTTATCCTGCTATCCATTTCTACTCCTCGCGCCAGTGCCCTCCCATCCTCAAGCCCTCCCGCACTTCAGCTCCTGCTGCGGGGTAACCATTCCTATCAGGGCTAGGCAGATTATAATAGGCAGATTATAAGTAATGAGTAATAAGTAATGAGTAATAAGTAATAAGTAATAAGTAATAAGTTGAGGCAAATAAAAATAGTTTATATAGGCTATAATAAAATATACATGATGCTCCGTGAAAATCTGTGTCATCTGCGGTAAAAAATAAAAACCCTTCAATAGGAACGTGCTTTATTCCGTCTACAAAAATTCCTGCTGCTTTGGCTTTAGCCTAAACCTATCTCTTTTATTATATTACTGTCATCCCGTAACCTTACACTCACACCCCGTAAATCCCGCACCCCGCACCCCGAAACCCGAATCGCCCCATTAACTCTTTCCCCACCCACCAACTCCCGGACGCTCCAACTCTCCCAGCCAGACCCCCAAACAAATGTTTAAAATTTTTCCCCCTGCCTTTCAGTGTTTTAGGAGTAAATATTACGAAAC
>NZ_JAYSDT010000064.1:0-15915 GCF_041914225.1 Chryseobacterium sp. | reverse complement strand
TGGAGCTCTAAGTCTGTTGTGCTGACCATGAGTTGCCTGCATTACACCTCCAAATCCGTGTCTTTTAACAACACCCTGGAAGCCTTTACCTTTTGAAGTTCCTGTTACGTCAACATATTCACCTTCTGCGAATAAATCAACTTTTACTTCTTCTCCTACTTTTACTTCATCAACGAATTCTCTGTAGAATTCAACTAATTTAGCTTTAGGAGCAGAACCAGCCTTTTTAAAATGACCAGCTAACGCTTTACCAACGTTCTTCTCACTCTTGTCATCGAAACCTAACTGAACAGCTGTATAACCGTCTTTTTCTAAGGTTCTGACCTGTAAAACCGAGCATGGACCAGCTTGGATAACTGTACAAGGAATGTTTTTTCCTTCTTCGTTAAACAAAGATGTCATACCGATTTTTTTACCAATAATACCTGACATTGTTTATATTATAATAAAATTTATCCTTTATTTATCACCATTTTTCGGGAGTCTGAGGTAATTTCTACTTTTAATATAGGCATACCACGCCCCTAAAATGAGTGTGCAAATCTACGAATAATTTTGTAACTGACAAATATTTCGACTAAAATATTTTGATTTTTAATCATTTACAAAAAATCAGGTTTGATCTAATCACGATATTCATCATTGAAATTATTCCAACTCAATCGGATTATAAGGCAAGGGTTTGGATTTAACGATCATTGGGCTTCCGTCTGCATTATAAGCCTTCCCATGAAAAATACCCGGGTTATCATGATAGTTTTTTTTCTACCTCCCTGTATTTATCTTTAGTAACACGCAGTATCCTGTCTTCACTTCTAAGATAAATAGGCAGATTTTTCTTATCAATGGCAATGGCAACAAAATGAAATTCATTTCCTGTATCTGTCAGCTCAAGTATAAGCCCCGGCAGTCCTTCAAATTTATACGGTCCATTATTGGAAGATATTGAATCTGTGAACCAAGCAACATAATCCCTTCCTTTAAATTTCACAGTTGCTTTTTTACAAGTATATCCTAAAATAGTTTTAGTATCCTTCTCCAGCTTCCATTTAAAATCAGGCTGCTCCTCCTGATATTGATATATTCCTTTTATTCTCCCCTGATACGTAATTTTTCTTTTTGAAATATCTTTTAAAATCACCGGATGAAAAACAACATTTATATTCATCAGCGCTTCCAATTCCTTTCCATTAACCTCTTTTTGGTGACTGTACTTTTCACTTAGCGAATCGGATTTAAGCTGCTTCACATCGCTGAATTTCGAGTAATCCTTTCCCACCTGAAGAATACAGACACTTTCTTTTTTCAATTCTTTGCGGGCAACATCAGGAACAAACTCTAACCGGTAATAAACATTGTACAAACTTGTATCATAATTTTCAACTTTGTAAGTAGATGTTTTCATAGAAAAGTTTGGATTATCAATGCGAAACTGAGCATGAAAAACCGAAGCTGTCAAAAAAAATAATATTAAATAAAATTTCATATTTAGTAACATTATAAACAAAAGAATCGGAAGCATGAAGCAACCGATTCTATATTTTTTCTTTTCAAACGGATTATGAACACTTTATTTCGGCAAAATGATGTACATCATCCCAGAATTCGTCAGTTGTAGCATAATCATTATAATCAAGGTAAAAAACAGCGCCGCAAGGTGCCACAATTGTAACCCAGTTATATGGTTTAAATGTGACTTTAAGAGTCTGAGTAACTCCCTGCTGATTCTTGCTTTCCACTAAGATGGTTTTCTCTTTTGCGTTTTCAGCATTAACATCTTTAATTTCAGAGGTATTTGCACTAGCCATACCCGCAACAGCTAACGCTGCGATAAAAAACAGTTTTTTCATTGTTATTAGTTTTTGTTTGTTAAACGTATCAAAAATAAAGACCAAAAAATAAAACACCAAATATTTTGTGGAAAATATTGTAATTATTTTATTATGTTAAACAAATCCTTATCAGAAATTCATTACAAACTTAAAAATCACTAAAAACAAAAGTATTTAAACAATTACGGTTACCCCAATCTCTTCCAGGTTGTTTTTATCTTCCTCCAGAATCCCATCATCTGTAATAAGATAATCCACCTGATCCAAACTTGCAATCTTCCCGAATCCCTTCTTATTTAACTTTGAAGAGTCCGCAAGGATTACCGTCTGGTCCGCACATTCCATCATAATCTGATTCAGATGCGCTTCTGCAGCATTGGAAGTACTGATTCCGAATTCGGAGTCAATCCCATCTACTCCCAGAAAGAGCTTATTACAGGAAAACTGTTTCAGAATTCCTTCCGAAATAGAACCTACTATAGAAGTTGAACTTTTTCTCACTTCGCCTCCCAGTTGTACAATGTTGATGTTAGGATTATTGCAAAGCTCAATTGCCACCCGTAAAGAAGATGTCAACACTGTAAGCGGACCAAAATTCACCAGCATTCTCGCCAGATAATGCATTGTTGTTCCGGATGCCAATATAATACAGTCATTTTCATGAATCAATGATAGCGCAGCCTTAGCAATAACCTGCTTTGCTTCCACATTGATGTTTTCTTTCTCCCCTACATTCTTTTCATAAGCATACCTTACCTGCTTACTTGCTCCCCCATGATTCCTGAAAAGAAGCCCCAGACTTTCGAGATAGTTCAGATCCTTTCGGATCGTAACCGAAGATACATTGAGCTTTTCACACAGATCCTGCACAAGCACATGTCCTTTATCATCCAGCTCTTTAAGTATTTCATCCTGCCTTGGTAATAGCTTTTCCATTTTATTCGTTTCCTCAAAAATACCGATTTTTTCCGACATCTTAAAATTTCATTTATTTTCTTTTTGCTTTCATTTTTAATTTATATATTTGAAAACGAAACATAAACGAAACATTTATGAAACGAAACGAAGAACTCAGTAAATTAACCAATGTAAAAGAATGGGACTTTATAGTCATAGGAGGAGGAGCCAGTGGTTTAGGTTCAGCATTAGATGCGGTAAGCAGGGGATTCAAAACATTATTGCTTGAATCTCACGATTTCGCAAAAGCAACTTCCAGCAGAAGTACCAAATTGGTACACGGTGGAGTAAGATATCTTGCCCAGGGAGATGTCGGATTGGTAAAAGAAGCATTAAAGGAAAGAGGACTTCTGGCAAAAAATGCAGCACATATCGTAAAAAATCAGGCTTTCATTATTCCCAACTACACATGGTGGGGAGGAATTTATTATAAGATAGGATTGTCTGTTTATGATTTCCTTGCCGGAAAGCTGAGTTTGGGTAAAACAAAATATATCAGCAAATCAAAAACAGTGGAAAAGCTTCCTACTATTGAACAAAACCACTTAATGAGTGGTGTTGTTTACCAGGACGGACAGTTTGACGACGCAAGACTTGCGGTCAACCTTACCCAAACTATTATTGAAAAAGGCGGAAGTGCAGTCAACTATGTAAAAGTAATTAATCTTTTAAAAGATGCTTCCGATAAAGTAATCGGTGTTGTTGCAGAAGACCAGTTTTCTAAACAGCAATATCAGATCCATGGTAAAGTAGTTATCAATGCAACCGGTGTATTCACGAATGACATCCTGAATATGAACAATCCTAAACATGGTAAACTTGTAGTACCAAGCCAGGGAATCCACCTCGTACTGGATAAATCCTTCCTGAAAAGTGATGATGCGATCATGATTCCGAAAACATCAGACGGCAGGGTTTTATTTGTTGTTCCATGGCATGACAGAGCTTTGGTAGGAACTACAGATACACTATTGGAAAATGAAAGCTTTGAGCCCCGTGCATTGGAAGAGGAAATAAGCTTTGTTTTAAATACAGCAAGACAATATCTGGCTAAAAAGCCAACACGTGAAGATGTAAAATCAGTCTTCGCAGGCCTTCGTCCGCTTGCCGCACCCAAAGATGGAAGCAAAAGCACAAAAGAAGTTTCCAGAAGTCATAAAGTCATTACTTCAGAAACAGGATTGGTTTCCATTATCGGAGGAAAGTGGACCACCTACCGTAAAATGGCGGAAGACACCGTAGATGAAGCTATGAAAGTTCACAGATTGGGAAACAGCCCATCAAAAACAGAGCATATGTCCATTCACGGAAATGTAAAACCTGAACAGGTAGACAGAACCAATCATCTGTATGTGTACGGGTCTGACATTCCAGCCATAAAAGCACTGCAGGAAAGTAATCCTCGTTATGCTCAAAAGATCCACCCTGATCATCCTTTTACTGTAGCAGAAGTGGTATGGGCTGTAAGAGCAGAAATGGCAGAAACGATTGAAGATATCCTGGCAAGAAGAGTACGTTTGCTGTTCCTGGATGCTAGAGCAGCAATAGACAGTGCCCACAATGTAGCAAGAATTATTGCTGAAGAAAAAGGATATTCTGAAGAATGGGCCCAGCAGCAGGAAAATGAATTCATTGAACTGGCAAAAGGTTATTTACTGACTCCTTATTCACCTAAAGTTATCAACCTAAATTAGCACTATATACATGAATGAAAAGCTTATCCTCGCTCTAGACCAGGGAACTACTTCCTCCAGAGCGATTCTCTTCAACCATAGTGGAGAAATCAAATATGTATCTCAGAAAGATTTCAGACAGATATTCCCTACTCCGGGATGGGTAGAACACGATCCGAATGAAATCTGGTCTTCACAGATCTCCGTAGCAGCAGAAGTTATAGCAAAAGCAGGAATCTCCGGACTGGAAGTTGCCGCTATCGGAATTACCAATCAGCGTGAAACCACCATTGTATGGGATAAAGAAACCGGAGAACCGATCTACAATGCCATTGTATGGCAGGACCGCAGAACTTCAAAATACTGCGACGAACTGAAAGAACAGGGACATGCAGAAACCATCAAAGAAAAAACAGGTCTTGTTCTGGATGCTTACTTTTCAGCAACCAAATTAAAGTGGATTCTTGATAATGTAGAAGGAGCAAGACAAAAAGCTGAAGAAGGAAAATTGTGTTTCGGAACTGTTGACACATGGCTTGTGTGGAAACTTACCCGCGGAAAAATGTTCATCACAGACGTTTCCAATGCCAGCAGAACCATGCTTCTGAATATTCACACTCTGGAATGGGATAATGATTTATTAACGCTATTTGATATTCCTAAAAATATCCTCCCGGAAGTAAAGCAGAGCAGTGAAATATATGGAGAGACAGCTACTACCCTGTTCTCTACCAAAATTCCGATCGCAGGTATTGCCGGTGATCAGCAGGCAGCCTTATTCGGGCAGATGTGCACCACTCCGGGAATGGTAAAAAATACTTACGGAACAGGATGCTTCCTGCTAATGAATACAGGAACGGAAGCTGTTTCTTCTAAAAACAACCTTCTTACCACTGTAGCCTGGAAAATTAACGGAGAGGTTAACTATGCACTGGAAGGAAGTGTTTTTGTAGGAGGTGCGGCTATCCAATGGCTGAGAGACGGTCTTAAGCTTATTCATTCTTCTGAGCAGGTGAACGAACTGGCTGCTTCTGTAGAAGATAATGGTGGTGTTTATTTTGTTCCTGCATTAACGGGTCTTGGCGCTCCTTACTGGGACCAGTATGCACGCGGAACGATTGTAGGGATCACCCGCGGAACAACTGATGCCCATATCGCCAGAGCCACCCTGGAAGGAATTGCATTTCAGGTATACGAGATTGTAAAAGCAATGGAAGCAGATTCCGGAAGAGCCAGCCTTGAATTAAGAGTAGATGGCGGTGCCTCCGCAAGTGATCTTCTGATGCAGATTCAGTCTGATCTTTTCGGATTTAAAATTACAAGACCAAAAACATTGGAAACTACCGCTCTTGGAGCAGCCTACCTTGCAGGACTTGCAGTAGGATATTGGAAAAGTATAGACGAAATCCAGGAACAATGGATTGTAGACAAAGACTTCCACCCTCAACTGGACAGAGAAAAGGTAAATAAAATGACCCACTTCTGGAAGAAAGCTGTAAAAAGCGCTCAAAGCTGGATTGAAGATTAACTCACTTATCAAAAAAACTTATATGACCCCATTTATTGCAGAAGTTATCGGCACGATGCTTCTTATATTGTTAGGCAACGGTGTTGTAGCCAATGTTGTCTTAAAAGATACGAAAGGAAATAATTCCGGATGGATTGTTATTACTACCGCATGGGCGCTGGCCGTTTTTGTGGGAGTAACCGTTGCAGGGCCAATAAGTGGGGCCCACCTGAACCCGGCAGTAACCATTGGTCTTGCTGTTGCAGGAAAATTCTCATGGGACCTTGTTCCGTCTTATATCGCGGCGCAAATGATCGGAGGAATGCTGGGTGCATTTTTAGTATGGCTGTTTCATAAAGATCATTTTGCTATCACAGAGGATGAGGGTGCAAAACTGGCATGCTTCAGTACTGGTCCGGCGATCAGAAAAACATCTTCCAATCTTATCAGTGAGATCATCGGAACATTTGTACTGGTATTCTGTGTATTTTATTTTGCTGGTCCCAGTATTTCCTTACAGGCAGATCCGGCAGCTAAAGTAGGCCTTGGTTCTATCGGAGCCATCCCTGTTACCTTTGTCGTTTGGGCTATCGGTTTATCTCTGGGAGGAACTACAGGATATGCTATTAACCCGGCGAGAGATCTTGCTCCAAGAATCATGCATTCCATTTTACCCGTAAAAGGAAGCAGTGACTGGGGATATGCGTGGATTCCTATAGTAGGTCCGATTACAGGGGCTATTATCGCAGCAGTATTATATGGATTTTTAAAATAAAACAAATGATGAGAAAAATCTTAAAGGGAATCTTCGTTCTTGCTTTAGGCACAGGAAGGTTATTTTCACAGGAAAGCGGTGAAACCAAGGAAACCAAAGAAGGAAGGCTTGATTTTACAGCCAACATTCAGAACAATCACTTATGGAGAGGACTAATTATTACGGATAAACCTGTAGTGATGGGGAATCTGTCTTACGCCCTGGATGCGGAGAAAAAATGGAAGGTAGGAATCTGGGGTGCCTCTGCATTAGCCGATGATAAAGACAACACCCATTATAAAGAGATCAATTATTATGTTCAATATTCTGACGGCCGTTTTTATATCGGATTATGGGATCTTTATAATTCCAGGAATATCAATACTGCAGTGGCAGCAGATGACATTTTCAGTTATTCACGGAGAAGAACGGCCCATATTATTGATTTAAGAACCAATTATACTTTCGGACCTTCATTCCCGATTAATATTGAGGCTGATATCATGCTGTACGGAGGTGCCAATGCCGGAGAAGTGATTCTGGAACCAGACGGAAGCTATAAGAAAAACAGATACTCCACTTATGTTCAGGCAAGCTATCCTGTTATTAAGGGACAGAAAGTAAATCTGGACGCATTTGTAGGAGCTGGGTTTGCTCTCAATGATAAAACCTTTTTGTATGGTAACGGTAAAAACAGTTTCGACATCGTTAATGTAGGAGTAAAAGCAGGAAAAGTAGTAAAGATTACTGATCATTACAGCCTTCCCGTATCCATGATGGCGATGTGGAATCCATCCAATAAGTATGCAAGAATTCAGCTTGCTGCAACCGTTTTTTAATTTAACTTCAAATATATTACAGAGAAGCCACTCCTTTCGGGGTGGCTTTGTTATTACTTTCCGGTCAAAAAGGTGATTCATTTTTTAGGCTCCGCATTTCTTCCGAACTACAATAATCGGGTTTTTACGGCTTACTATTTGCCGGAATATATTTACTTTTGAAAAAAATATGTATGAAAAAGCTTTTCAGTTTAATAGTTCTGTGCATCAGTATTTTTACATGGGCACAACAGACGGATGTTCCTTTTATCGGATACAGGAATTTTGATATTTTGAAAGGATATAGTGGCACCGGTACTCCTCATTATTATCTGGATGTAAAAAGTAATGGTGATGTACATTTTGGCTATGTTCAGATCAATCAGGCCAGCGGAGAAGAAACAACGGAAGAAATCAATGCAGGAAAATATGCACCTAATAAGGTAATGAAAGTGGTGTTTAAAAAATATGAGGAAACCTTTTTCGTGAAATTCGACAAAGAAAAAATCTACCTTACCGATGAAAAGGGAAATGTGAAGAATCTTGATGGCTGCTGTTCATCTACTGAGAGCATCACTAAAGAAACCTGCACCTGTGAAAGCGAATTTTTCAAGTAGTAAAATAATATATAGAAAAAGCCACTCCATTTGGGGTGGTTGTATGGTTGTTGGAGAAAACCACCCCGTCAAATTATAAATTTGACACCCCTCCACAGGAGGGGAATAGTTATACAACCTGCTGCATTTCAACAAATCATAATTTACAAATACAATATTCTTTTGCCTCTAATTGCGAATCACCGGGATTTTACGGTTTATATTCTGCCAAAATATCTTTAATTTTGAAGGGTGATTTACACCAATGAAAAATTTTAAAATTTTATTTCTATTTCTTCTCTTTCTTACGGTATCATGCAGCAGGAAAGAGAATCATCCTTATACATTTTATTACTGGAAAACCAAACTGAAGCTTGACCATGCAGAAAAGAAAGCATTGGAAAAAGCAACGGTTCCTTATTTATATACCAGATTCTTTGATGTAGATAAAGTGAACGGGAAATTCCAGCCGGTAGCAGTAATTACAAAAGACGTAAGTTTTCAGACAGGAAAACAGATTGTTCCCACAGTTTTTATTACCAATCAGGCTTTGCTGGGCATTTCTGCAGAAGAAATCAGATTTCTGGCTGAAAGTATTCATCTTTTAATTCAGAAGAAAGCGGAAGAATATAAACTGAAAACCAATAATGAAATTCAGATCGACTGTGACTGGACCGCCGGAACAAGAAATGATTATTTCAAATTCCTGAAGGAACTGAAAAGAATTACCGGAAAAGAAATAACCTGTACACTTCGCCTTCATCAGGTTAAAGATAAAAAACAAACCGGCATTCCTCCTGTAGAGAAAGTATATCTCATGTGCTATTCTACATCATCACCGTTGGAAAAATCTGATAAGAATTCAATTCTGGATGTCAATATCCTGAAAAGCTATCTTTCAAAAATGGAAGACTATCCAATCAAAAAAATTGAAGTGGCACTTCCTATTTACTCCTGGGGAATTATCACCAACCATTTAGGCAAACACAAACTGATTAATGCTTTATCAAAACGGGATCTGGAGAATCCTGATTTTAAGAGGATATCTGATCATGAAACTGAAGTCCTGAAGGATGGTTTCTACTTTGGAAGCTATTTAAACAAAGGCTTTAAAATAAAAATCGAGGAAATATCTGAAGAACAGCTTAATGATGTTATTGAGTTTTTACAGAAAAAAATACCACATTTTAATATTATTTATTATCAATTAGATAGTAAATTTGTGTCAGACCGTAAATTTTAATCTCCAGCAGGTGGAGATCAGCCTGCCTGAACCTTATCATACAATATTATAAACTAAAAAAACACTACAAACCCTATGAAAAAGTATATTCTTTCACTTGCGGTTGTATCACTTTTCTATACCCAATCTGATGCCTGCGCATGGTCGGATCCTGATTATGATTACTTCAACCTTTTTACGCAAACAATCATTAAGGACAAAGCGTATCTTCCTTTTCTGCACAACTATTCAAGCAGGTTTTATGGAGGATACAACCCTTCACTGATTCCTGATGACAATGTTGAAACATGGAGAAAGTTTTTCAATAATCAGCTCAGCTATTCTGAAACACAGAATCTGGTCTATAAAGTGAGCATGAATGACCTGAATACCTTAAAGAACGGAAATCCGACCAATCCTCTTTTACAGAAGCTGGGATCCGGATTTTATCAGAAGTACAAGGAAGGCATTGATTATTTAATTGAAGCCAAATATCTTGAGCCTTACATGAGCATCAATTATATCGAAAGTGAAAATTCATTTTACTACGACAGAGATGCCAACAGGAAAAATGCAACAGCTCTTGATTACAATAAAACCATTGTTGCTTTAACGTCTTTATATAATGCTGCGAGAAATCCTGAAATCAAGCAGCGCTATGGATACCAGCTGGTACGTCTGAATCATTATACCCGAAATTATGACTCTGCAGTACAGGCTTTCAAAACTTATGTTGCCCCTGTCAAATTAAAAGGAACAGTATATTTCATGGCTCTTGATCAGCTTGCCGGGGCACAAAGAGGACTGGAAATGAACAGTGATGCCAACTGGAATTTCTTTCAGGTATTCATGAACAGTAAAGACCGCAAGGAATCTGCCTTTGTTTCTATGAAGCTTTCAGATACTGCCTCTTTCAGCAATATCATGAAAAGAGCCGGCACCAATGAAGAAAAGAATATGGCATACTTCCTTTTAGGGTATGAAGATTTCAACAACCCGATTCCAACCATGGAAAAGATGTATGAGATCAATACTGATTCTGAAATCCTGAAGGTAATGGCTGCAAGAAGCATCAATGAACTGGAAAGAAGTTATCTTCCGGTGTATTATTACAATTCTGATGCTGCTAAAAGTCCTTACGTACAAAGAGGAAAAGCAGACAACAATGCCTCTTCAAAGGATGACAAAGCTACTTCTACTACTGAAGTAAAGGAAGAAAAGCTTTCTTTCTGGCAAAAAATTGTGAGATTCTTTAAAAACCTGTTCGGGGGATCTAAAAAAGAATCCGCTGATGGAAGTAAAACGGATCAGAGTGATGATGATTTACTGGACAATCCAAACAGAATTCCGTTCTACACGACTTCGGGTTATGGGTATGATGATAAAATGAAGGACTATCTTGATGATCTTCAGAAGTTCACTGACAAAACCAAAGAAAAGTCTAAGGATGAGTTCTGGCAGATTGCAGATGCTTATCTTAAATTCCTTAAAAAAGACTACAAAGGAAGTACGGAAATCCTGAATGATATTAAAACTTCCAATCCGGAATATCTGGAAGAAATCAAAAGAATGAAGGTGCTGAATGATATTGTTTCACAGCCAAGAATTGATGCGGCATATGAAGACCGGCTGATGAAAGATTATTCGGAATATTTTGTAGAGAAAAAGGTAGAAAGGGATACTGCCACAACTGATAATTTTGATTATTACAGTGAAGTACCGTCTACTGCTGATTTCCTTAAAGATGTGCTTGCCAACCGTTATTTTCTTCAGGGCGAAGACGGAAAATCATTCCTGATGAACAACAAACTTTCGGATCTGCAGTATAACCCTAACTCTAGTCTGGTGAAGAGCGTGGAAGCGTTTTACAGAAAACCTAATAAAACCCAGTTTGAACAGCAGATCATTGCCAAAAATATGGACAGTGTAGGTAATATTGATGCTTTCTTCAATATCATTTATGGAGACAGAGCCATGAGACTTGCGGACTTTGAAAAGGCAAAATCTTATTATGAGAAAGCAAAAAGCTTTGCCGGTATTCCAAGACAGAATTATGAATGGACAGAAAAAGAAGGACAGGCTGTTACAGCCAAACAGTATGCTCCTGCTGAATACAACGGATTTAAAAACATTTCAAATCTTGTATTCGGGCATAATGTATGGGAAAGTTTTGAAAGTACTGAAGATGAAAGTATGGAAGCAGAAAATTATACAGACTTCCCTTTCATCAAAACAAGCATGGATAAACTTGAGCTTGCAGATGCTTTGATTCAACTTAAGAAGATTGGATCCGGAACCGGTGAAAAGGCTGCAAAAGCCAATCAGCTTATCGGAAACCTACTGTACAATACTTCTATTTTAGGATATTACCGTCAGTTATTTGTGATGGATATTGATAACAGCAACGGAGGTAAATACGACTTCTGGAATACGGACAGAAAGAATCCTTACCAGTATTATTATAAAAACTTCCTGGATACTTCATATATTGAACCTGATAATTTTGATCTTTCAATTAATTATTATCAAAAGGCACTTAAACTTCCGAACAATAAAGAAGACAAAGCAAGAATCCTGTTCCAGATGGCAAGCGCCGAGCAAGGTAAATATTACCAGTATGAGGCGAAGGCCCCAAAAGATTTTGATTATTCTGATCCTAAATGGTCTGAAAAAGAAGATGCCCGCCAAAAGGAAATGGACCAACTTAAAAATCAAAAGTACAGAACCTATTTTGCCCAGCTGAAGGCACAGTATTCTGATACTGAAACAACGAAGAATTTAATGGGAAGCTGTAGCTATTTCAATTATTTCATGAGATAAGAACTTTAAAAAATACATCAAATAAAAAAAGGAATCAATTCGATTCCTTTTTTTGTTCCTGCTTCTGAATCCATTCTTCATGTTTTCTTTTGAAGAATTCATATTTGTAATCCTGATTTCTCTGGGCAGCATCTATAGAATGGGAAGTATGGATATCGTAATCTTTTTTCGCCAGTTGAGCAAGTCTTTCGTAATAGCAATGAAGCTGGTCCAGCTCTGCTTCTGTAAGATCTTCGATATCTACAATTCTGTTACTGGCTTTTTCGTGGGCAGCAATAATTTCGTTCAGCTTAATCTGTATTGCCTTTGAATCTTTATTCTGAGCCTTCTGAATAAGGAATACCATCAGAAATGTAATAATGGTGGTTCCGGTGTTGATAACCAGCTGCCATGTTTCAGAATAGTCGAAGAAAGGACCGGTAACCGCCCATACCACAACGATAATGAAAGCTCCCATAAAAGCATGTGGACTTCCTGTAAATTTCACAGCCCAGTTTGAAAATTTTTCAAAAAAATGATTTCCCGTATGTCCCATAATCTTGGTTTTTAACATAATAAATGTATAAAATTAACAGGAATAAGGAGTAATAAATACGAACAAAAAAAACATTAAGACAATGCTTACTGTCTTAATGCTTTTAATTAAAATTGATATGAATGATTGAAATTATATTATTTAATCTTTTCTGAGAAGCGATTTTCCAGGTTTTGTTTTTCTTCTGCGATCATGCTCTTTCCGATCCGGGAAGGTGAAAAAGTTTTTGGATAAAATGTATTATTCCAGTGGTCCTTCCAGGGAGAAATGTTACCCCAGGAGTATATACTTTTGGGATTATTGTAATGTTTTTCAATATTTTCCCTGGCAGTTTTCAGTTCTTCTTCGGACAAATGTTCTTCGGAGCATGAAGCTACACCAGCTCCGGCAATCAATACTAAGATTATTGTTCTGGCAATTTTCATACTTTTTTAAGTTAGAATTTATAGTTTACCTGTACTGCAAAGTTTCTGGGCTGGATCTGATCAATATATCCACCTCTGAAATAAGAATTGTATCCTACCGAATCAAAGATGTTATTAAAGAAGCCTCTTAGTCCTAATCCATTTTTGAAAGAATACCCTATTTGAGCATCTACTGTCGTATATTGCGGCATGAAAAAAGGTTTTTCCCCTGGCTGGGTTCCATTTACATGCCCATTCTCTGTATTGGTATATTTTTGTTTATAATCATCGACAGGTCTTTCTCCAACAAAATAAATTCCGGCACCTATATCAAGGCCAGTAAGAATCCCTGTACCAAACTTATAATTCAGCCAGGCATTGGCAGAATGCTTAGGTGTATTAATAGGAGCTGAGCCGTTTACAAATGAAGGGCTGTCTTTATACTGTGCATCCACATAAGCCCATCCTGTCATTACCTGTAGGTTTGGAAGAATTTTCCCGATCAATTCAACTTCAACACCCTTTCTTTTTAAGTTACCGGCAAGTGCGTATTTTCCGGTCGGATTTCCACCATCCAGAAGTTCGTATGATAAATTATCTGTGTTAATATCAAAAAGAGTTACATTAAATCTTAATCTTTCATCCAGCCAATCAGATTTAATTCCAGCCTCCCATTGTTTTGTAGTAGATGCTCCTACAGTTCCTCCGCTGAACAATACATTATTTGAACTTCTGAGTGATGTAGTACTTGTATAGGAACCAAATATGTTCATATTTTCAATGGGAGAGATCATGATTCCCAATGAGGGATTCCATGCATAATCCTTTTCTTTATCCGTTCCAATTAATCTGCTGTAGCGAACTCCTAAATGAGCTTTAATATATTTATTAAATGTAATAACATCCTGTGCCATCAGACCCATGGTAGGCGCCACCGTATTAATGGAACTGGCTGTTGATAAGTCTATATTAACTCCGGCAGGAAGGATATTTTTGATTTCGTTCAGCACATTGATCTGGTCAACATCTTTAGCCTTATATGAAGTAGTTGTAACATTTGATTCTTTCCAGTCAAAACCTACCTGAAAAGTATGTTTCATGAACCCTGTCATTACATCAGCGCCAATAAAATCAAATTGAAACACCTTATTTAAATCCTCTCTATCAGACCTTGTCAATGTTCTGTTTCGCAACTCGGTTGGATTATCTCTTTTTAAAGGAGCCTGTGCTGCACCTACAATTTCAGTCTGATAAGATGAACTCATATAGGCAGCTCTTAATTTCAATTTATCAGTCAGCTGTCTTATTACAATTGTTGAGAAATTGAATGTTTCAGTCTTTGCCTTATCTGTAGAAAATCCAAGGAATTTTCTTCCCGGCATTCTGTATATTGCCTCAGTATCTCCTTTAGCAAGATTTACAGTTCCTCTATCCGGCGTGGTATTGTTATGCATATAATCCATTTCCACAACAATCTAAGTTTTATCATCCGGACGGATGGCAATAGATGGGTTTACATAAATACGTTCTGTATTAATAAATCTTCTGAAGCTATTATTATTTTGATAAGCTGCATTTAATCTGACAGCAATTTTTCCCTGTGGGTCTAATACTCTTTGAAAGTCAACTGTTGGCCTATAGAAATCCCAGCTTCCATATCTGAAACCAACATTAGTCTGATTAATAAATTTAGGAACTTTTGTAATCACATTAATCACTCCTCCTGCAGATCCTAAACCATCTCCAATTCCCTGAGTAACTGCAGCAGATCCTTTAATTATCTGAATACTTTCTATCCCCTGCATATCAGTAAGCATTCCTGCGGTACGGAAATCAGAATCCATCTGAACTCCGTTCTTTAAAACCGGAACTCCTCTATATCCTCTGATAGACATACTTTCTCTTGTCCCGCCATAATTACCGAATTGAGTTACTCCAGGCACATTTTTGGCAACATCGGTAACGGTAAGAGCTCCTAATTCTTCAATTGCTTTATGGGAGATCACAGAAATACTCTGAATCTGATCTCTGGTTTTTAATGGCAACCTTGTGATGGCTTCCAAACCTTGCGGCTGCTTTTTTCTTTCACCGAATAATTCCACTTCGTCAATTTCCTTCGACTTTTTAATAGAATCATTAACTTTCTGTGCATTTACAAAAACCCCACCCAATACAAGCAGAGAAAAGGATACTACTTTATTCATCTGATAATTTTTTGTAAAAATATTATTTTTATTAATTCTAAATAAACAAATGAATGTGACTTATGTCACCCTAAAAAGTACTGCAGTTATCAGATCATTAATCAGCAAGGAGGACTCTTTAAAACCTTAAAACAGTTCTCTTCAATCGTTAGAAGCATTAATCTTCAGGCTTTATATGATTAAAGAAAGTACAATACAAAAAAAGCAGATTTGTGGCTGGCAAATCTGCTTTACTTTCTGCATTAACTTATCAAATTATATCCCCAAAAAAAATCCGTCCCTAAAAAAGGAACGGACTGTATAATCATTGCAAAGTATGCATTTATCACACTTTAATTTCAACGTCTACACCTGAAGGAAGTTCTAATTTCATTAGAGCATCAACAGTCTTAGAAGAAGAAGAGTAGATATCCATTAGTCTCTTGTGAGCTGAAAGTTGGAACTGCTCTCTTGCTTTCTTGTTTACGTGCGGAGATCTCAACACTGTGAAGATTCTCTTATTTGTTGGTAATGGAATAGGACCGTTTACAACAGCACCAGTAGCCTTTACCGTTTTTACGATTTTCTCTGCAGATTTATCTACTAAGTTGTAA
>NZ_JAYSDT010000063.1:0-15928 GCF_041914225.1 Chryseobacterium sp. | reverse complement strand
ATCAAATATCAAATTTATGGACATTAAAGACATACAAAATCTTATCAAGTTTGTATCTAAGGCTGAAGTTTCAGAAGTGAAGTACAAAACTAAAGATTTCGAAATCACTATTAAAACTCCATTAGCTGGAAGCGATGCTGTTTATGCACAACCTGCAGTATATCACACTGCTCCGCAAGCGGTAGCTGCTCCGGCACCTGTTGCAACTCAGGCTGCTGCACCTGCTGCTGAAAAGGCTGAAGCTGCATCTGATGACAGCAAATATGTAACGATCAAATCTCCAATGATCGGTACTTTCTATAGAAAACCATCTCCTGATAAAGATGTATTTGTAAATGTAGGTGATGAAGTTTCTGCCGGTAAAGTAGTTTGCGTTATTGAAGCCATGAAACTATTCAACCAGATTGAATCTGAAATCAGCGGAAAAATTGTTAAAATTCTAGTTGACGATGCTACTCCTGTAGAGTACGACCAACCATTATTCTTAGTAGATCCATCTTAATTTAGAAGTTAGATGTTAGACATTAGATGTTAGATTAAATTCTACATTAAAATAACATTATCTAATTTTCAAATTATCTAATTTTCAAATTGAAGAAAATGTTCAAAAAAATATTAATAGCCAATCGTGGCGAAATTGCAATGCGTATTTTACGTACTTGTAAAGAAATGGGGATCAAAACCGTTGCGGTATACTCTACTGCTGATAAAGACAGTCTTCACGTAAGATTTGCTAATGAAGCGGTATGTATTGGCCCTGCAATGAGTAAAGACTCATATCTTAAAATCCCTAACATTATTGCTGCTGCGGAAATTACCAACGCCGATGCAATCCACCCGGGTTACGGATTCTTATCTGAAAATGCTAATTTCTCAAGAATCTGCCAGAAGAACGGTATCAAATTCATTGGTGCATCTCCTGAACAGATTGAAAAAATGGGAGACAAAGCAAATGCCAAGGCTACCATGAAAGCTGCCGGTGTACCATGTGTACCAGGTTCTGATGGATTAATTGAATCTTATGAGCACGCCGTAAAGATCGCTGAAGAAACAGGATATCCTGTAATGATCAAAGCTACTGCAGGTGGTGGTGGAAAAGGAATGAGAGCTGTTTGGAAAGCTGAAGACCTTAAAGACCACTGGGAATCTGCCATTCAGGAAGCTGTGGCTGCCTTTGGAAACGGAGGTATGTATATGGAAAAACTGATTGAAGAGCCAAGACATATTGAAATTCAGGTTGCCGGTGACCAATTCGGTAAAGCCTGCCACCTTTCTGAAAGAGACTGTTCTGTACAGAGAAGAAATCAGAAATTAACTGAAGAAACTCCTTCTCCTTTCATGACGGATGAGCTTCGTGAAAAAATGGGAGCTGCTGCTGTAAAAGCTGCTGAATTTATTGGATATGAAGGTGTAGGAACAATCGAATTCCTTGTAGACAAGCACAGAAATTTCTATTTCATGGAAATGAATACAAGAATCCAGGTAGAGCATCCTATTACCGAACAGGTAATTGATTATGACCTGATCAGAGAACAAATTCTTCTTGCTGCAGGAACTCCTATTTCAGGAATCAACTATTATCCTAAATTACATTCAATTGAGTGCAGAATTAACGCAGAAGATCCTTACGCAGACTTCAGACCGTCTCCGGGTAAAATCACAGGATTAAACATTCCTGGCGGACACGGAATCAGAGTAGACACTCACGTGTATTCCGGATATACAATTCCTTCCAACTATGACTCAATGATTGCCAAGCTTATCACAACGGCTCAGACCCGCGAAGAAGCTATTGCAAAAATGAGACGTGCTCTTGAAGAATTCTATATTGAAGGAGTAAAAACAACTATTCCTTTCCACAGACAGTTGATGGATAATGAAGATTATCTTTCAGGAAACTATACTACAAAATTCATGGAAGATTTTGTAATGGATAGAAAATATGATAATCACTAAAAAGAATTATCATTTATATAAAAAGGAGGCGTCTTTTCAGACGCCTCCTTCAGTTTTATACTCTATCTCGTTCTAATAAAGCAGGAAAAGCTATTTTTGTAGCATCAATTAAATAAAATCAATACAGAAGCGATGGCATCAGCAATACAAGAGAAATTAGCAGAGACCCTTCAAATTTCTATGGAGCGTGCGAGGGAATTCTTAGACATTTGCTACATCGTAACTTATGATAAAAACAAAATGATAGAACCTCAAAATGGCGTTTTTGATCGTTTAGGTTTCATTTTAAATGGCGCTGTCCGGATTTATTACATCAACGAAAAAGGCGAGGATATCAGCTACCTTTTACAGGTGAACAATGATGTTATTGGCGATTATGCGAGCTATATCACCGGAAAAAAATCAATGGCGGTTATACAGGCTCTTCTAAAAACCGAAGTTTTATATTTTAATAAAAAAGATGTCGAAATTTTAATTCAGAAAGATATTTTCTGGCTTGGGCTGGCAATACGCATATCCGATTTAGCTTTTCTGGATGCAAAACAAAGGCTGGACGATTTGTTTTTTTATACACCGGAAGAACGTTATCTCAATCTCCTGAAAAAGTCACCCGAAATTCTGAACAAAATTCCGCAGAAATATATTTCGTCCTATTTAGGAATTACGCCACAATCGCTGAGCAGAATCCGGAAGAGAATTTACTAATTCCAGAAAATTAACTTAGGTGAACGTTTTTGGTTTTTCCGACCTTTAATTTTGCCTCATAATATAAATGCAATCACAATGAAAATAGCAATTATCGGTGGCGGAATTGGTGGTTTGACAACAGCTTTAGCCTTGCAAAAAAATAATCTGGACGTTACCATTTATGAAAGTGCATCCGAAATAAAACCTGTAGGCGCCGGAATCATCATGGCTAATAATGCAATGCAGATTTTCGACAAACTTAGCATTCGCCACAAAATCGAAAAAGCAGGTCATAAAATTTCAACATTAAAATTACTGATCCACAGCTCAAAACCTTATCGGATGCACAGCTGAATACATTCGAAAGTAAATATGGAGTAAGCAATATTGCCATTCATCGTGCCGATTTACAAATGATTCTGGCTGAGGAAATTGGTTTTGAAAACATTAAACTTTCTAAACGTTTATCCAAAATCAAACAGGAAAATGGTTATCAACTCACTTTTGAAGACGGAACTATCGCTACTGCAGATGCTGTTATTGGTGCAGATGGAATTAAATCAGTAGTTCGTCATCAGATTTTAAACATTGGAAAACTGAGATCTTCCAAGCAAAAATGCTGGCGTGGCGTTATCGAATCCGATTGGACAGAAAAATATAATCATCAGGCTTATGAGGCCTGGGGAAAAGGCAGACGCTTCGGCTTCGTGAGAATTAATGATCACAAAGTTTATTGGTACGCTGTGATTAACGAGAACCTTGTTAAAAATCCCAGTAATCTTGCTGAGCTTTTTGCTGAATTTAATCCTGAAATTCCAAGAATGATTTCCGTAACACCGAAAGAAAAAATATTTGTTAACGATATTATCGATTTGGAACCGATTTATCAATGGCAAAAAGACCACGTTTGCCTGATTGGTGATGCAGCCCATGCAACCACTCCTAACATGGGGCAAGGTGCCTGCCAGGCCATTGAAGATGCATATATCCTCGGAAAGCTTTTTGGTGAAGGAAAAAATGTGGATGAAGTCTTCACTCAATACGAAAAACTGCGTATGAAAAAAGCGCATTACATTGTCAACACAAGCTTAGCCATCGGTGAAATTTCTCATTATGAAAACAGTCTGGCAGTTTGGCTCCGCAATACTTTACTAAAGGCAACACCTGGTTCTATAAATGAAAAACAAATGGAAAAAGTTTTTGATATTTCGTACCAGAGCAACTTATAAGATAAACCCGAATCAAAAAGCTGTTTAGGGAACAGCATTTAAAAATATTATAGTCCTGACAGAATGCAAATCAATATCGGAATGATTCGGTCTTAAAAAATGTAGAATTACCTTCTCAGTAAATTTCTTATTCTTAAAGATAGAATACCTGCAACTGTTTATCCGTTAAGAAAATATTTTCCATTAAGGATTCATTTTCCCTCAAAATATACTCTGATCACAGCCTTATACTCTACTCTATTTTTGTTTATGGGTCTCATTAATATTGTGTAAATTTGTTGAAAACCAAAATATATGTCAACAGCAGAACAAACAAAAAACTCACAGTATTTTATTGACCTTGAAGACAAACATGGAGCACATAATTATCACCCGCTTCCGGTAGTGCTAGACCGCGGAGAAGGTGTTTTTGTTTGGGATGTGGAGGGCAAAAGGTACTATGATTTTCTTTCAGCATATTCCGCTGTGAACCAGGGACATTCTCATCCTAAAATTGTAGGAGCCTTAGTAGAGCAGGCACAAAAACTGGCTTTAACTTCAAGAGCATTCTACAACTCCAAATTGGGAGAATACGAACAAAAGATTACTAATCTTTTTGGATTTGATAAGGTTTTACCAATGAACTCCGGGGCTGAAGCTGTGGAAACAGCTGTGAAATTAGCCAGAAAATGGAGCTATGAAGTAAAAGGAATTGCAGAAAACGCAGCAAAAATTATAGTGTGTGAAAACAATTTCCACGGAAGAACAACCACTATTGTTTCTTTCTCCAATGATCCGGATGCCAACCAGAACTACGGACCTTTTACACCAGGATTTATTAAAATCCCTTATAACGATATTGCCGCATTAGAAGAAGTTCTGGACAGAGAGGCAGGAAATATTGCTGCATTCCTGGTAGAGCCTATTCAGGGGGAAGCAGGAGTATATGTTCCGGATGAAAACTTCCTGAAAAATGCTTCTGAGCTGTGTAAAAAACACAATGTTCTTTTTATTGCTGATGAAGTTCAGACCGGTATTGCAAGAACAGGAAAACTTATTGCATGCCACCATGAGGATGTACAGCCGGATATCTTAATCTTAGGAAAAGCCCTTTCCGGAGGAATGTATCCTGTATCAGCTGTTTTAGCGAATGACAGCATCATGAGTGTTATCAAGCCGGGACAACATGGTTCTACATTCGGAGGAAACCCTATTGCCTGCGCTGTAGCCGTGGCTGCACTGGACGTAGTAGCTGAAGAAAATCTTTCTGAAAGAGCTGAAGAATTAGGGAAACTTTTCAGAGCTGAAATAGAGAAACTGATCGAACAGACAGACCTTATCACCAAAGTAAGAGGAAAAGGCCTTCTAAATGCCATCCTTATCAATGATACTCCCGAAAGTTCCACTGCCTGGAATCTTTGCTTACAATTGAAAGAAAACGGATTATTGGCAAAACCTACTCATGGTAATATCATAAGACTGGCACCGCCATTGGTAATTACCGAAGAGCAATTACTGGATTGCGTAAAGATTATTGAAAAGACTATTCTTGAGTTTAAATAAAAATGGCTCTTTCCCTTGCAATCATTACTTATAATGAAGAAGAGAACATCGTAAGACTTTTAGATTCATTAACAGATATAGTTGATGAAATCATTATTGTCGACAGTTTTTCAACAGATAAGACAAAAGAGATTTGCACTCAAAAGTATCCTCAGGTAAAATTCTTTGAGAAAAGATTTAACGGGTATGGTGAACAAAAAAACCATGCCCTCGATTTATGCTCCCATGAATGGATTCTGTTTCTGGATGCAGACGAAGTTCCTGATATAACTCTGAAAAAATCCATACAAAAGATTGTTTCTTCAGAAAGTACAGCATGCAATGTGTATAAAGCGAAATTTAATAATCATCTGGGAATTCATCTGATCAGATTCGGAGGATGGGGAAATGTATACCGTGAAAGGCTGTTCAGAAAAAAATATGCAAGGTATTCCGATGATAAAGTTCATGAATTTTTGATTACTGATCAGAAAGCCTGTCTTATGGAAGGAAAACTGGACCATTATACCTACAAAAGCATCCATCATCATGTCTCGAAAGTCAATAAATATTCTGATATGATGGCTGAGAAAATGTTTGAAAGAGGGATGAAAGTCAAAAGATTTAAGATCATTGTGAGCCCGGTATTTGAGTTTATCAAGGTCTTTATTTTCAAACTTGGTTTCCTGGATGGATTTCCCGGCTTTTATATCGCTAAAACAATGTCTTACTATACCTTTTTAAAATATATTAAGCTTCGTGAAAAAATAAGACTGTCGGAATTGAAAAAAAACGGTAAATAGTATGATCCTATACCTTATTCCTGTTGTATTGATGATATTTATCGTCGTGTATTTCCGTCTGTATCTTTTTGTATTTCCGCACAACAGACTGGTCATTCTCATGTATCACCAGGTTGAAAAAGAAAGTCATGAAGATCTTACGGTCAGCTTAAGCAATCTTGAGCAGCAGTTTTCTTATCTGAACCGTAAAAAATATATTCCGCATTTTTTTTCAGAACTTACTATTTCATCCAAAAAAAATATTGTTATCACCTTCGATGACGGATACAGAAATAATCTTGAATACCTGCCTTCTTTACTGGAAAAGTATAATCTGAAGGCTACTATTTTCATTCCAACCGGATTTATAGAAAAAGGATATAAAAATTATCCTATGATGACCTTTGATGAAATCAGAAGTCTGGATAAAAAATACTTTGAGATTGCGCTCCATAGCCATGCCCATGAAAACCTGAGAAATGCTTCTGCTGATTTTGCAGAAAAAGATCTAAAAAAAAATATGGAGGTCCTGGAAGCCGAAAACATCAGCTATTCCAAGGTTCTGGCCTATCCTTATGGTAAATATCCACAAAAAAAAGAAGATAAATCCGCTTTTTTTTCAATTTTAAAAAAATTAGGAATTGATTTTGCAGTAAGAATTGGAAATAAAGTGAATTATTATCCTACCCGGCATCCCTACGAGCTGTGTAGAATTGATATAAAAGGCAAAGATTCGATCATAAAATTCAAATTAAAACTTATCTTTGGCAGATTAAAACTATTTTAAAAAACAATATTAAGGGAAGTATTTATGTACTTCTCTATCAAACAAAGCGTTGTGATGAATATAAGTGGTTTAATCATAACATATAATGAAGAAAAAAATATACAGGATGTCCTTGAGTCTTTTGATTTTTGTGATGAAATAATAGTCGTTGACTCTTTTAGTACGGATAAAACTGTAGAAATTGCAAAGAAATTCCCGCATGTAAAAGTGATTCAGAATAAATTTGAAGACTTTACAAAGCAAAGAAATCTGGCTCTGGATGCTGCAACCAACGACTGGGTTTTATTTCTGGACGGTGATGAAAGAATTACACCGGCCCTGAAGCAGGAAATCATTGATGAGCTGAAAAAAACCGGGCAAAAGGATGCCTACTATTTTTACAGGAAATTCTTTTTTGCCCAGAAACCCATCCATTTTTCAGGAACTCAGTCTGATAAAAACTTCAGACTTTTCAGAAAATCGAAGGCCAGATATATGGCAGGGAAAAAGGTACACGAAACTCTGGAGGTGAAGGGAACCATCGGAATTTTAAAAAATAAATTACTCCATTACTCCGTTTCAGATTATGAATCCTACAAAGAAAAAATGATTCATTACGGAGTTTTAAAGGGGAAAGAACTGGCTGCAAAAGGGAAAAAGTACAGTGTTTTAGTTCAATATCTTAAAACAGCTTTTAAATTCTTTAAAGCCTATATAATGAGACTTGGCATTTTAGACGGAAAAGAAGGGTATCAGTTATCATACCTGCAATCTTTAAGTGTTTATGAAACCTATGAATCATTAAAAAAAGAGCAAAATTAGTTGAATGAAGATTTGTATCATTAGTTATGATTTTTGGGATTATGATAAGTATATTGTTGAAACATTATGCAAACGCGGTATTGATGCTCATCATATAAAGATCAGTACCGTTACTCATTCCAACTTTAATGAAAGGGCTGTAAATGCTCTCAGCAAAACTTTTTTAAATAAAAACCTTAAGACTGAAAAAAGACAGAAATACGTTCTGGATTCCCTTGAAAAATTAGGACATCAGGATCAGATTCTGGTGATGAATCCTGATACATTTGATCTTTCCACCCTTAAAAAAATCCGTAAATATACAGACCGTCTGGTTACGTATCTTTATGACAATCTTGAAAGAGTTCCTGTAGAGGACAAACTGTATCTTTTTGATAAAGTTTTTTCCTTCGATCATATTGATGTTAAAAAACACGGATTCGAAAAATTAACGAATTATATTTACCTTCCGCACTGCTCAGAAGAAACTCAACAACCTGAAATGGACCTTTTCTACATTACATCCTATGATAACAGAAGGGTTTCACTGATAAAACAACTGGCTAAAAAGCTGATCGAACAGGGGCTTAAGTTCCAGATTATGATCATCGGAAAAAAATCATGGAAGCATCAGCTCACCAATATTTTCATGACGGTACCTAAAAATCTTTTTTTGATTTTCAGCATCAAAAAGATTCCACATAATGATCTTCCAAAATATTATAAAAACTCTAAAGTTTTGCTGGACCTCATGCGTGAAGGGCAATATGGGCTAAGCTTCAGGGTTTTTGAAGCCATGGCTCTGGATAAGAAAATCATTACTGATAATGAAGCCATTAAAACCTATGACTTTTACAATCCCAATAATATTTTGATTTTAAACAAAAATATTAGTAATCTTGACAAATCTTTTTTTGAAAAGCCTTACGAGAAAATTCCGGAAGAAATCTACTACAGATACACTTTGGATAGTTGGGTGAACAAAGTTTTTGAAATAAGTGATAATGGCAATAATTTATGAAAAAAAAACTTTTATTTATCGCTCCTGGTTATTATGGGTTTAATGATGTTGTCTTTGAAGGTTTGAAAAAATATAGTGGTTATGATGTCGTACATATAAATTCAACTCTAAACTACCAATACAAAAATATTTTAGAAAAAATATATAATTTTTTTCTAAAAACATTTCTTAAAAAGAATCTCAAAAACATAAAAAAAGGTGAGCATATTCAACGTATTATTAATCTTCATGATTATGATGTATTGTTAGTAAACAGACCTGATGTATTGAGTAATGAGGATCTAAATTCTGCTCTTAATAAATCTAAAAAGTCTATTGTTCTCTTTTGGGACAGTATTCAGAAAATACCTTCTCAGGAATCATATATTCAAAAATTTGATATATGCTGCAGTTTTGATACCGATGACTGTAAAAATTATAATTTAAATTATGTGACCAATTTTTACTTTATCAAAGAAAAAAAAACAACTACAAATTTTGATGTTTGCTATTTAGCAACCTATGACAAGAGAATAGCTGAAGCCCAAATCCTTTTCGAATATTTTAATGATAACAATATTTCAGCAAAAGGAAAATTGTTTACCTATAAGTCTATTCCTATAAAAGAAAAGCTTCCTAAGAATATCCAGATCATTCATGAAATTATCCCTTTTTCAGATTCATATAAATACTATTTGGATAGTAAAATCATTCTTGATATAGCACATCCTCATCAGAAAGGATTATCATTTAGGCCATACGAAGCCATTGGTTTAAATAAAAAATTGATAACAACCAATCAGGAAATCATTACATATGATTTTTATAATCCAAAGAATATTTTTGTTATTAAAGATATTTCAAACTTTACAATCCCCAAGAGCTTTTTGTCGGAAGATTACGAACAAGCTGAGGATTGGATAAAAGAAAAGTATTATATTAAGAACTGGATAAAAACAATACTTTCATTTCATGAAAACTAAAATTTATTTTGTATGCCCCACTAATAAATTTGCGAGCGGAGGTGTGAAACAAATCTACCGACAAGTCGAAACATTAAACAAAAATGGATTCGAAGCTTATTTGTTACTGAAAAAAAAAGGGAAAAAGGAAAGCTGGTTTAATAATAATGTTCCAATAAAGGTTAACCCATATTTATTCAAGGAGCTCAAATATCTTTATAAAGGAAAAAAGATCAATTTCTTTAAAAAATTAACCTTAAGTTTTTTAAAAACCCAAAGTGTTGATATTGAAAAAGATGCCATTCTTGTTTTTCCTGAAATTTATGGCCCGAATATTCATAAACTAGCACCTGAAAATTCCAAAGTGATATTTAATCAAAATTGTTATTATACATTTGGTTACTTTTCAATCTATGAAAACTATCGAGAAACCCCTTACAGTCATTCTAAGACTCTGGCAACCATAGTAGCTTCAGAAGATGCTGAAAGATATTTAAAATATACTTTTCCCAACTCTACAGTTTTCAAAATGCGGCTGGGTATTGACAGTCAAATATTTAATTACAGTGAAACAAAAAAGAAACAAATTTGTTTTATGCCGAGAAAACTTGGTGATGATGTAACTCAGGTTATTTGTATACTAAAACAAAGAAATGCATTAAAAGGATGGGACCTCGTTGCTATAGATAATAAAACAGAGCAGGAAGTAGCAGAAATCATGAAAGAAAGTGCTATTTTTCTAAGCTTTAACCATAAGGAAGGGTTTGGGCTTCCTCCTGCTGAAGCTATGTCTTGTGGTTGCTATGTAATTGGATACTCCGGTCAGGGCGGAAAAGAATATCTAAAACCTGAGTTTTCCATGCCTGTAGAAGATGGCAATATCATCGAATTTGTGCAAAAAATAGAAGAAGCTATAAAAATATATGAGGAAAATTCACATGAAATATTAAGTAAAGGAAAACTTTCTTCTCATTTTATCTTAGAAAATTATAGCTTAAAAAATGAAATAAATGATACTGTGAATATTTGGAATAATATTAATAACTCTATAAGGTAATCACTATCCTATTTTAATTAATTCTTTCTTATCACAGTCTATTATGTAAGCAGAAATCCAAGTTTTTCATAAAAAAACCGCCTCATATTAAGGCGGTTTCTTTGTTTTAAATATCAATATTTTATTTAGTATGCGTAGAATTCAATTCCTTCATATACATATCCGGAAGGTCTCACACTTGATCTTGAATAATAGTGATCCTTACCATTCCAATATCTGTAGATAGGAACTGTATTAGGCTCCTGAGTAGCAAAAGCATTAAACTCGATTCCTTCATCTACATATCCCTGATAATACCCTGGAGTTCTTGTATAATAGTGATCTTTACCGTTCCAGTATCTGTAAATAGGAATAGTGTTCGGAGCTTTATATAAGAATGCATTAAACTCTGTACCTTCAAAAGAATATCCGCTGTAGCTTCCCGGCGTTTTGTATAGTAATGGTCTAATCCATTATAATATCTGTAAATTGGAATTGTATTAAATTCCATATACACTTTATTGTCAATCAGATATTGGTCTACATAAGCTTTAAGCTGAGCTTTTTTAGCAGCATCTTTTACTAAGTCATAAATAATAACCAATCCGTTATTTCCAAAATCTACAAGAACTGAGTTACTTGCATTGGACCTGTTCTGCCAGTTGGAAATGTTGATTTTGGGATTTGTCTGATCAAGATTCAGATCTCCCACAAGTCCTTTTGAAGGGTCTCCTCCTCTAGTTTTATAAGCTAATTTTTTAGAATAGTTCATGGATGATTCCGAAGTATTCACATCATTGGTAACATCTACATCAAAGATATCCTTCATTCCCACCTTTACACCAATTCTTGCGGCGCGGTCACGACTTTGACTTCTTGTTTCCGCCTGGAACAAAACATCCAGTTTCGCTCCAGTATAGATATCAACTGCTACGTGTGTTCCATAATCCTGTACAATCTGCTGTGGGGTCTTTGTCTGCAAATCCTGAGCAAATTCCGGAGTCAGGTAATCTCCCAGCATATCTGTAGTAGCATTGAATCTTACCCTTTTTTGTTTAATGGTAAGGTTATAGCTTCCGTAGATGTATTTTCCTTCAAACTTATTGTTGGTAGTTACTGCAGAATTGAATCCTACTGAAAGGGTTTTCTTGAACAATGGGATACCGGCAGTAGCATTGACTTTGGTGGAAACCATTTTAGAATATGATTCTGCATTTTCACCATATTCTTCAGTGTATTCCTGTGAGAATGTATTTTCGCTGATCAATCTGCTTGCCTGCTCCACTTTAAAACGATCAATGTCGATTACTTTAAAACCAGCAGCAGTAGCATTAGCATATTCACCGGCAACATTATAACCATGTCCCAGTACATCGTAAATTCCATCTCCTGCGAATTTAGCGGCTGACAAACGATTGGTTTTAGCAGAATTTTCCGGAGTTACTTCAGGATTCAGATCTTCTGAAGAACACGAACTCATAAAAAGCATCAGTAGACTACTGAAGCAAAATAAAATTTGTTTTTTCATAGGTTATTAAAAGTTTCCACAAATATAATATTCAATAACGAGTGAAAAAAGAACTAAACAATGATAAATGTCAGTGTTAAGTAAATTTAATGTTATAAAATTTAATAATTTGTTTAATTTTTAATAAAAAATCAGAATAGGGAAACTCCTACTCTGATTTCTTAATTTGTAAACTAATCAAACTTTTTATGAGCTATCAGATTACAATGTATTCAATAATACAATTCTTAATTTACGGGTGCATAAAACTCTAAATTTTCTCGAATCCAATAGCTAGATGGACCTAAATTTGGGGATGTAGAAAGATAATGATGTCCTCCATTTATTCCTCTATAATTATATACAGCAACTCTTCCTACTCCAGGCTCTTTATAAGCATAAAATGCAACCCCCATGTATATATTCCAGTAAGAACTAGGTTGCATAGAACTATTTTGAGAAAAGTAATGCTCTGTACCTGAAGTGCTTTTGTAGGAATAAATTGGAACTGTATTTGGGGCCTTATATTTAAAAGCTCTAAAGGTTGGCCCTTCATTTGTCCAATAACTAGATGGTTGTAAATTAGTCTCAAAAGAAAAATAATGGTCGCTACTTGCCTCATTCTTATAAGCATATAACAGCGAGCTGGTAAAGTCTAAAGAAACCTGATTATCAATCAAATACTGATCTACATAAGCCTTAAGCTGAGCTTTTTTGGTTGGATCTTTTACTAAATCGTAAATGCGCATCAACCCATTATTTCCAAAGTCTACTAACACAGCATTGTTTATTGTAGAACTGTTTTGCCAAGTTGAAATATTAATTTTAGGATTGGATTGATCAAGGTTCAATTCACCGATTAACCCTTTTGAAGGATCTCCTCCTCTTGTTCTATATGATAACTTTTTAGAATAGTTCATGGATGATTCTGAAGTATTCACATCATTGGTCACATTCACATCAAAGATATCCTTCATTCCTACCTTTACACCAATTCTTGCAGCACGGTCACGGCTTTCATTAGTTGTTTCTGATTGGAAAATAATATCCATTTTAGCCCCTGTATAAATGTCTACAGCAACATGGGTTCCATAATCCTGTACAATTTGTTGTGGTGTCTTAGCTTGTAAATCCTGAGCAAATTCAGGAGTTATATAATCAGCTAACATATCACTTGTTGCATTGATCCTAAGTCTTCTCTGTTTAATTAAAAGATTGTAACTCCCATAAATATACTTTGCATCGAATTTATTATTAGTCGTTACAGCAGAGTTAAATCCAACTGAAAGAGTTTTCTTAAATAGTGGAATACCAGCAGTTACATCTACTTTATTAGATATCATTTTGGAATACGATTCTGCATTTTCACCATAATCTTCTACATATTCCTGTGAAAATGTATTCTCAGTTAACAACCTGCCTGCTTGTTCAGATTTAAATCGATCAAGATCAACCACTTTAAAACCAGCAGCACTAGCATTCGCATACTCTCCAGTAGCATTATAACCGTGTCCTAAAATATCATAAACACCATCTCCTGCAAATTTCGCAGCAGATAAACGGTTAGCTTTTGCCGGGTTATCCTGAGCTGATTCATTATTCAGATCTTCCGAAGAACATGATCCCATGAAAAGCATCAGTGAAGCACCGAGACTAAATAAAATTTGTTTTTTCATTGTATTATTTTAAAATTCCCGCAAATATAAACTCCAAAATCCAGGAAAATATAAAAACACAACTGATATATGTCATCCATCAGTGATTTTATAGCGCATATAAATCTTCATGAATAAACAAAAAATCAATCTTCGGTTAGTGATTTAAAAATATAATTATGAAAATAAATTTAATATTCTTGTTAAAGACATTTTACATCAAATTCAATATTTATTACTTGACTTTAATATTCATAATACAACCAGTCACAGATTACAATCCATGAATTAAATTATTATCAGAAATATAAGAGCTTTAAAACAATATTTATCGAAATCTGTAGAAATAAATAAAAAAGTTAGATTCAAAAAAAGAATACCAGGTCATAAATCATCTCTTAAACGCATAATTTTAAGTAAATTTGCAAAAATTTAAATTGAAATGGAGAAAGTAAGAGTACGTTTTGCTCCAAGTCCTACAGGACCGTTACATTTGGGAGGCGTAAGAACCGCATTATATGATTACCTTTTTGCTAAAAATCAAGGTGGTGAGTTTGTATTGAGAATTGAAGATACAGATACTGCCAGATATGTAGAAGGAGCTGAAGAATATATTGAAGAAGCATTGGAGTGGTGTGGAATCATCCCTGATGAAAGTCCTAAGAAAGGCGGAAAATTCGCTCCTTACAGACAATCTGAAAGAAGAGATATCTATGACAGATATACTGAGCAGATCCTGAAAACAGATTATGCTTATATCGCTTTTGATACTGCAGAAGAACTGGATGCCATCCGTGCAGAATATGAAGCCAGAGGTGATGTTTTCTCCTATGATAATAAAACGAGAAACCGTTTGAGAAACAGTCTTGCTCTTTCAGAAGAAGAAGTTCAAAGATTGCTGGATGAAAAAACACCTTATGTAGTACGATTTAAGATGCCTGTTGACAGAGTATTGAACCTGGAGGATATTATTCGTGGGAAATTCTCTGTCAATACAAATACCTTAGATGATAAAGTTCTGGTAAAGAATGACGGAATGCCAACGTATCATTTTGCCAACATTATCGATGACCATGAAATGGAAATCTCACATGTCATCCGTGGAGAAGAATGGCTCCCTTCTTTGGGACTTCATACCTTATTATATGAAGCTATGCAATGGGAAGCACCACAATTTGCACACCTTTCTTTAATTTTAAAACCAGAAGGAAAAGGAAAATTAAGCAAAAGAGACGGAGATAAATTCGGATTCCCGGTATTCCCTCTTGATTTTAAAGATCCTGTTACTGGTATAATTTCTAAAGGTTACAGAGAAAACGGTTATCTTCCTGATGCCTTCATCAATATGGTAGCGCTATTGGGATGGTCTCCGGCAGATGATAAGGAAATTCTTCCTTTGGAGGAAATGATTAAGGAATTCGATCTTCATAAAGTACACAAAGCAGGAGCAAGATTCAGTAAAGAAAAAGCAGAATGGTTCAATCATCAGTATATTCAGATGAAGACTGACGAAGAACTTCTTCAGATCCTGAAAAATACAGACCTTGATCTTTCCGGTGTACCTGATGAAAAATTATTAAAGGTTATTCACCTGATGAAAGAAAGAGCAACTTTCCCTAAAGATATCTATGAAAACGGGAAATTCTTCTTTGAGGCACCAACTTCCTATGACGAAAAAGCTTCAAGAAAAGCATGGAATGATGAAACATCAGCTATTTTAGGTGAATTGGCTTCAACGTTTGAATCTGCAGACTTTACTGCGGAGCCCCTGAAACAAACCATGCATGATTTCGCTGAAAATAAAGGATTAGGCATGGGTAAAGTGATGATGCCTTTACGTCTTTCCTTAGTAGGAGAATTGAAAGGCCCGGACGTACCGGATATCCTGGAAACCCTTGGTAAAGAGGAAAGTATCTCCAGAATAAACAATGCTATAAATAATTTTAAATAGAATAACCATAATTTTTCATACATTTGAAAGATTTAATTTACTTCAAGAAATGGAATATTTAAGTTTCGAACTTCC
>NZ_JAYSDT010000062.1:0-17127 GCF_041914225.1 Chryseobacterium sp. | reverse complement strand
GCATGGAAATTTTGCCGTCTAATTTAAGTTTTTTTATTTTAATAACGCCAACATTCAGCATTTGTTGTGATAAATCTAATCCAACCACTTTAGAACCGGTTCCTTTTTCTATAGTAATAGCCAGATCTCCCGTTCCTGTAGCCACATCCAGCACTTCCTGCGGATTATCATTTTTCATCCATTTTACCAGTTTATTTCTCCATAAAACATCAATTTTCATGGATAAAACATGGTTCAGAAGGTCATACTTCGGTGCAATGTTGTCGAACATATCCTCTACCTGGCTTTTTTTCGTAGCCTCTGAATTGTAGGGAGTAACTTTGGTGATATCTTTTGTCAAAACTTAAAACTTGTAATATTCTTTGTAATAATTTAGGTAATCCTGCTTTCTGAAGATTTTGGATCTTGATTCCACTTTCTGGATATTCTTGATCACTTTGTCATAATCTTCATCCACATTGTAATAAAAGTCTTCTGTGTAAAGCTTATTGAAGCGTTTCGCTCCTCCGTAATAATCCTTTCCGTCAATAACTGTTTTATCAAGTGCTGTCAGTAACGAATCTTTTTTAAGGTTGTATCCGTAGTACTGGTCATTAATGTAGTAATCCTGGTGGGTAATATTGATCAGACCGCGAAGTTTGTTGACTTCAAATGCCGAATCGTACAGCATTTTTTTATTCTGATCAAAAACCTGAATAGAGTTCTTCCCTTTATTCAAATCCACATGCACATACTGCCCCGCTGAAATAACTCCTTCAGATCCGTTATTGATCTTGAAATAATAAGTATTCGGGGTAGGATTATCTACAACATAATAATTCTTCTTGGCTAAAAAAAGGAAGTAGATCCCAAAGGCAACGATAAACGCCACAGCTGCAATAAGTAAGCCTTTTAAGGACGAGTTGTTTTTCATAGATTGTAAAGTACAATTTTTGCAAATTTAATAATATTTTTAATTCTCCGTTATTAATATTAATTATTAACTTTGCATCTTTAAAAAAATCATATAAACGAATGCCGAATACGATCATTATTGGCTCTGGATGTTATATTCCGAACAGAGTTATTGGTAGAGATTACTTCATGAATTCTGAGTTCTACACTGAAGACGGGGTAAAGATTGAAAAGCCTGTGGAAGAAACCATTGCGAAATTTGTAGAGATTACAGAAATCGAAAACAGGAGATTCATTGAGGATCATCTTTCCAACTCACAAATCGGTTATGAAGCTGCAAAAATTGCCCTTGAGGATGCAAAAGTAGATGGTGAAGACCTTGATTATATTATTTATGCAAGCAATTTCGGGGAAGTTACTGAACACGGATATGCTGATTTTATGCCTACCATGGCAGCGAGAGTAAAGAATAAGCTGGGAATCAAAAACAGAAAGTGCGTAACCTACGATATGCTTTTCGGATGCCCGGGATGGGTAGAAGCTATGATCCTGGCTGATAATCTGATCAAAGCCAAAGTAGCCAAAACGATCCTGGTAATAGGAGGTGAAACATTAAGCCGCGTAACAGATCCGCATGACAGAAACAGAATGATTTTTGCCGATGGTGCAGGAGCTGTAGTCGTAAAAGCAACTGATGAAGAAAATGTGGGAATTATCGCTCACAATACAATCTGTGACAATGGCCCGGAACTGAACTATCTTGAAAACGCTCCTTCCATCAATAAAGAAGTAGATCAGAGACGTCTTTATGTAAGAATGTTAGGAAGAAAAATCTATGAATACGCTCTGAAAAATGTACCGGTTGCCATCAAAGACACCATTACTGATGCCGGTCTTTCTATTGAAGATATAGACAAAATCTTAATTCACCAGGCAAATGCTAAAATGGATTACGCCATGATCGAAAGGCTTCACAAGCTTTATGATGTGAAAGAATACGATCACGCTATCTCTCCTATGACGATTCAGGATTTCGGAAACACTTCTGTAGCAACGATTCCTACCATGTATGATTTAATAATTAAAGGAAAAATGGAGGGTCAATCGTTTAAAGAAAAAGGTAACATTGTGATGACTTCGGTAGGTGCCGGAATGAACATCAATGCTATTGTATACAGATTTCCTTAAAAATATTTAATAAACAAAAAATATAAAGCACAGGGAAGTTATTCTTTGTGCTTTTTTTGACCAGACATGCAAAAGAATTTTTTAATCATTGCCGGAATCTTCCTGTTTTTGGAAGTGTATATTTACCAGGCTGTCAGAACACTTACCGATAACCTGTGGATCAAAATCGGATATTGGGTTATATCATTAGCTGTATATGGAATCTTCGCTTATGAAGTTACCCATTACCAGAGATCAGACAGAAGCATGGTAAGGGCCCAGATCATGATTTCATTGTTTTTGATTTTTATCCTTCCGAAAATTTTCGTGGTTCTGTTTTTATTAATTGATGATATCATCAGAATCGGAGGCTACCTTATTGGCTTTTCCAAACCTTCGGAAAATTTCTTCCCGGAAAGAAGGAAATTCTTAAGCCTTGTGGGACTGGGAATGAGCGGAGTGCTTTCTGCTCTTTTCATAGATGGAATTACGTTTGGAAAGTACAGGCATAAAGTGAGAAGAGTAAGGGTAAATTTCACCAATCTTCCGAAAAGCTTTAAAGGATACAAAATCATCCAGATTTCGGATGTTCACAGCGGAAGCTTCTCTGATCCAGGCAAATTAGAGCATGTCATTGAGCTGATCAATGAGCAAAAGCCCGACCTGGTATTATTTACCGGAGATATGGTGAATAATGTTGCGGATGAGTTCAAACCATTTATTTCCCTGTTTTCTAAAATTCAGGCTAAAGATGGTAAGTTTGCTGTCTTAGGCAACCATGACTACGGAGATTATGTAACATGGGAATCCCCTGCTGCCAAAAAAGAAAATCTTGACACCCTGATCCGTTATGAAAAACAAGCCGGATTTGACATGCTGAGAAATGAACACAGGGTTATTGAAAAAAACGGAGAAAAACTTTATATACTGGGTGTTGAGAACTGGGGATTGAAGCCATTCCCTCAATTCGGAAAAATAGATGATGCTTTAAAAGATGTACCGGAATCCGCCACGAAGATCCTGATGAGCCATGACCCTACCCACTTTGATTATGTGGTAAAAAAACACCCTGCAAACATCCATCTAACCCTTTCAGGACATACCCATGGAATGCAGTTTGGCCTGGATCTTAAAAACGTAAAATGGTCACCGGTACAGTACAAATATCCTAAATGGGCAGATTTATATGAAAGTGAAGGAAAACTGCTGTATGTCAACAGAGGATTCGGAGTATTGGGATATCCGGGAAGAGTGGGTGTATTGCCGGAGATTACGCTTTTTGAACTGAGTTAGTGAGGTTCAAAGTTTAGAGTTTAGGGTTTAAAGTTTAATGTTAGAGTTTTAGAAATTGAGTATTTTTGAATATGAGAAATAGTTCTCCCTAATCCCTTTAACCTAATATCTGTAACCTATCACCTAAAAAACATAATCTTTCATACGGGAAGTAGCCATTTCCATGTCATTGAGAAAAGTAAGGAGGGCATCTAATTTGTCCTCCATTTTTTTACCCGAAAATAAGCTACGGTAAAAAGGAATATTGAAGCGGTATTTCTTGAAATCCGTAAACTGCCATGTGTTCAGATAGATCAGCACAAATTCTTCATTCTGTAAAGTCTCCAGAACCATATTCTGATAATACTTCATCGGCAGGATCTGGAACACGAAATCATTATAGGGCAGCTGGCTGTAAGGAGAGATACTTTCCGGGACAATGCTCAGCCCGTCCTCTTCTGTAATTTCCGTATCCCTTTTGAGTCTTTTGAACGGGAAAAGAATATTAGCATTATCAATATTAGAAACGTAATTGAATTCCATCATCTTCAAAATATCCTGCGGAACTTTCACATCTTTCTGGCGGATTCCCCTGATCTGTTTTTCCAGAAGATCCTGAATATTCTTTTTGGCATTTTCAATTTCTTCAGGATTTGAACCTTTATTGTAAAAAGCAATTTCATGCCCTTTGGATGAAATTGCTTTTATTAAATTCTGAAGTTTTTCAGTAAGAGAAATCTCTACAAAAAAACTTGATTTGATATCATGAATATCTAAAATTCTAAGAATTGCTTTGGTATTATTTTCTATGATTTTCAATCGCTCTTCATCGGAAATCCGGAAACCCTTTTTTACTTCAGCTTCAATACAAGTGATATTAAAAGTCAACAATACCATTTAAATTAAATTTTATATAAATATTTTAATACATTAAAAATCAGATGTTAAAAACATTTTTATTTAAAGTATTACTTTACATTATTAATTCTTACCTAATTTTACTTTCAGATTCTTGATCATATCTTTTGTCATTTCAGAAATTCCGAAATCATACGTCAGTCCCCAGTCTTTTTTCGCTACCGAATCATCAATAGAAGCCGGCCATGAATCTGCAATTGCCTGTCTGAAATCCGGGTTATAATCGATCGTAAAATCCGGAATTTCTTTCTTGATTTCTTCCGCCAGTTCTTTTGGGGTAAATGACATTCCACCCAGATTGTAAGAAGAACGAACCGTTAAACTTTCTTTTGGAGCTTCCATCAGTTTCAGGGTTGCATTAATGGCATCATCCATATACAGCATCGGCATTCCTGTATTCTCAGAAATAAAGCTTGTGTATTTTCCGTCTTCAATTGCTTTATAGAAAATCTCAACAGCATAGTCAGTGGTTCCGCCTCCTGCAGGAGTCTTCCATGAGATCAATCCGGGATACCTGATACTTCTTACATCCACTCCATGTTTGTCGAAATAGTATTCACACCACTTCTCCCCTGCCATTTTTGAAATCCCATAAACAGTGGTAGGATTTAACACTACATCCTGTTCCACATCATGCTTTGGAATTCCTTTTCCAAATACAGCGATAGAACTTGGCCAGAAGATCTTTTTAAGAAGCCCTTCTTTCGCCATTTCACAAAAATGAAGGAGTGGCTCAAGATTTAATTTCCACGCGAAAATCGGCTGCTTTTCCGAAGTCCCGGATAAAAGCGAAGCAAGGTGATACACTGTAGTGATATCGTAATCTTTAATTACCTGTCTTACCAATTGCGTATTGGTCACATCCATCCTTTCATAGTGTCCGGCAGAAGTAATTCCTTCCTGCCATCTGTCCAGTCCTGAAGCAACAACGTTTTCTGCTCCGTGGATTTCAACAAGTCTGTTCGTAAGTTCGGTACCAATTTGTCCCAGGGCACCTGTAATCAGTATTCTTTCCGTATAGGATTCCATTTTCAGATTTTTTTAGAATTGTACAAAAGTAAAAAAAACATGTCAACCATAATAAAAAAGGTGTATTTAAAAACATTTCTCTGATAACCATCTTCATCTCAATCAGATAATCTCAATAAAAGAAAAAATCAAATGAAATGATCAACAGGCTGTGGTTCTCTGAAAATTCGATAATTTTGTTTCAAGAAAAAACAATCATATGAAGAAGATTTTAATTGCTTCGATGCTGTTGGCAGTTCAGTTCAGCTGGGCTCAATTCACAGATATCAATATTATCAAGGAAGTACAGGTAAAAAATAAAGGTGTGGTAGTTTCTGCACATCCGCTGGCCAGTGAAGCGGGAGCCAAAATCTTAAAGATGGGCGGAAATGCTTACGACGCTGTTACAGCAACACAGTATGCTCTTGCCGTTGTGTATCCGCAGGCTGGAAATATTGGTGGCGGCGGATTTCTGGTGGGTGTAAAAAACAATGGGGAAAAATTTACATTGGACTATAGGGAAACTGCTCCTAAAAAAGCTTCACGGGATATGTATATCGACAAAAAAGGAAAGGCAGATACGGATCTTTCTCAAAACGGAAGACTGGCAGTAGGCGTTCCTGGGAGTGTGGCAGGATTTTTTGCTACCTTGAAGTATTGCAAGCTTCCGATGGAAAAGATCATCCAGCCTGCCATTGATCTCGCAGAAAAAGGGTTTGCCATCACAGACAAAGAAGCAGAAATGCTGAACAACCAAAGAGAAAAATTTCAGAAGCATAACAAATCTTCTATCATTTTTGTAAAAGATACTCCCTGGAAAGCCGGAGATCTGTTAATCCAGAAAGACCTGGCCGAGACTTTAAAACGGATCCAGAAATCAGGAGCTAAAGGTTTTTATGAAGGAAAAACAGCTGAACTTCTGGTTGCCGAAATGAAAAGAGGTAACGGAATCATCACTCTGGAAGATCTTAAGAACTATAAAGTTGCAGAAAGAAAAGCCCTTGAATTTGATTATAAAGGAAATGATGTTGTCACCATACCTCTACCATCAAGCGGCGGAGTGCTGCTTGCCCAGATGCTGAGGATGGCGAGTTTTGAAAACCTGGAAAAATATCAGCAGAACTCAACAAAAGCAGTTCAGATTATGGCTGAAGCAGAAAGAAGAGCTTTCGCAGACAGAGCAGAATATATGGGTGATCCGGATTTTATTCAGGACAAAACTTCTTACCTGATTTCTGACGAATACCTGAAAGGCAGATGGAAAAGTTTCAGTTTTGACAAAGCTACTCCCAGTGCAGAAGTTGGCAAAATCATAGAACAGCCTAAGGAATCGATGCAGACTACTCATATTTCCGTATTGGATAAGGATGGAAATGCTGCTTCAGTAACCACAACCCTTAACGGATATTACGGAAGTAAAGTTTTAGTTTCCGGAGCGGGATTCTTTTTAAATAATGAAATGGATGATTTCTCGATCAAGCCAGGGGTACCGAATATGTTCGGAGCTGTAGGTGGAGAAGCCAATTCGATTCAGCCTAATAAAAGAATGCTTTCCTCTATGACTCCAACCATTATCCTGAAAGGCGGAAAGCCTTATATGGTAGTGGGAACTCCCGGAGGAACAACCATTCCAACGTCAGTATACCAGTCTATTGTGAATGTTGTAGATTTTAAACTGAACGCCAATCTCTCAGTGAATGCTCCAAAGTTCCACCATCAGTGGCTTCCGGAAACCATTACGGTAGAGAACAATTTCCCTGAAAGTACTATTTCTGAACTGAAGAGTAAAAATTATGTTATTGAAAAGACAAAATATATCGGAAAAACAGAAATGATCGTTCTTGATGAAAACGGAAATATTCATGCAGTGGCAGACGGCCGCGGAGATGATTCCGTTGCCGTGGAATAAAAGTGTCAGAATTATCAAAAAGTAAAAGTTCCGGCTTCATTCTTCGAATGAAGCCGGAACTTTTTTATCCCCTTACAAAACCAGCCCTACAGATTCTTTTCAATGACTTTTGTCATGTTTTCAGATAAATTTTCTTAATTTTCGCCCTTAAAAAAACAAAACGACTGTTCTTTGAAAGCAAAAAAAATATACAATCAGCTTTATTTTCAAGTCATTATCGCAATTATTGCAGGTATTCTTCTTGGAAAGTTTTATCCTGAACTGGGAGAAAAAATGAAACCTTTGGGGGATGGATTTATCAAATTAGTGAAAATGATTATCGCTCCGGTGATCTTCATTACGCTTACGTTGGGAATTGCCCATATGACCGATTTAAAAAAAGTAGGAAGAATTGCAATAAAGGCAATGATTTACTTTTTCACTTTTTCAACACTTGCTCTTATTATCGGGTTAATAGTAGGAAATATTCTACAGCCGGGGCATGGTTTAAATATTGATCCTTCTACTCTTTCAGGGGATGTTTCACAATATCAGGCAAAAGCTCATGAATCTACTCTTACGGGCTTCATTATGAATATTATCCCGGAGACTTTATTCAGTCCTTTGGTGGGGGATAATATTCTTCAGGTTCTGCTGGTCGCCATTTTAATGGGAGTTGCCCTGGTTTTAACAAAAGAAAAAAGTCAGAAAGTAACTGATTTTTTACAGGATCTCTCAACTCCGGTTTTTAAAATCGTACATATGCTTATGAAGCTTGCGCCAATCGGAGCTTTCGGAGCAATGGCCTTTACCATCGGAAAATATGGGCTTCATTCTGTACTGAATCTGATATTTCTTGTTGCCACATTCTATATTACGTCTATTCTTTTTGTAGTTATTGTATTGGGAGCTGTGGCCTGGTATAACGGATTTAATATTTTCAAATTCCTTTTTTACCTTAAAGAAGAGCTTCTTCTTGTTCTGGGAACCAGTTCTTCGGAATCTGCCTTACCGGGTATCATGGAGAAACTTGAAAAGGCCGGCTGCTCAAGGGCAATTGTAGGTCTGGTAGTTCCTACAGGATATTCTTTCAATCTTGACGGAACCAATATTTATATGACACTTGCCTCTCTTTTTATTGCACAGGCATTAAACATTCATCTACCTGTTGAAAAGCAGCTTATGCTCCTTCTGGTAGCAATGTTAAGTTCAAAAGGTGCAGCAGGTGTTACAGGTGCGGGGTTTGTTACTCTCGCAGCAACATTGGCTGTAGTCCCGGAAATTCCGATTGCGGGAATGACCTTGATTCTCGGGATTGACAAGTTTATGAGTGAATGCAGGGCTTTAACAAACGTTATTGGAAATTCTGTAGCGACCGTTGTCGTTGCCAACTGGGAAAAGCAGCTTGACAAAAATCAGCTTCAATACTGCCTGGACCATCCGCATGATGTTGAGAAAAAGCTTGAAGTGTAAACAGGTAGCAGAATTAGGGGTTGAATCAATAATTTCAGGCTCAAAACCTTAAATCAAAATATTCAAACTTGAAGGCTGTACTTTAACGTGAATCGGTGATTTGATCTTATTGAATTCACCATCAAGGTGCCAGTTTTTGGTATTGACTTTAAATGATATTTCAGAGACGGGAAGATAAGTGACATATTCATCATCTTTGAGTCTTTTGGTAAACATTCTGAAAGCAAAAAGCGCAGAATACGTAAGCGGAAATTTCTTCACCAGAACCATATCTACCAAACCATCACTTTTGCTGGCTTTGGGAGCAATGTATGCATTGTTACCAAACTGGCGGGTATTGGCAATGTTCATCATCAGATATCTTCCATTGTACTGCTGATAAGCTTCATCGAAAAATTTTACTTTAATTGGCTTATAATTGAAGAATGTTTTCAGGGAAACTTTGATGTAATTTTTGAATCCGCGGCTTGTTTTCTCAAACTCCTTTACAACTTTACCGTCAAAACCTGTTCCAGAGACATTGATGGAAAGCCTGTCGTTCACAGTAAAAGTATCTATTTTCCTGGAGTTTTTTGCTTTTATTTTTTCCAAAAGTTCATCCAGGTTTTTGCTGAATCGTGTCTCATTGGAAAATCCGTTTCCAGAGCCGGCCGGGAAAATTGCCAGGATTTTTTCTGTATTAATAAGGTTTTTGGCTACTGTAGAAATGGTACCGTCCCCTCCTATTGCCACAAAAATATCCACTTCCTCAAAATGAGCCTGAATAAACTCATCTGTTCCGGGAATAGATTCTGACACGTAATACAACGGGTCTTTAACCTTCGTTTTAAGTTCGTTCAAAAACGGCTGATAGTTTTTTTTGGCCGAAAAGGGATTGATAATAAAAGCTACTTTGTTCATCACCACAAAATTAAAAAATGCTTCCAGAACTGGAAGCATTAATTTACTTAATTTTCATTCTTTCTTTGAATTCTGCATTTAAGGTCCCTTTCAGATCCTCCCATGAAACAGGAATTGTAATGTCTCCGGCAGCAAAAGCTGCAATTTCATAAGGACTGTAGTGAAAATACAGGTTTTTATCATCAAAATAGAAATTATCGGAAGCCGGAATTTTATCTACCAATAGCATTTCCGAATTCTTAACTTCCCCATCGCCATCCATCGTTCCGCTGTTAATTTTATCAATATTTTTCATCAGTATGGCTTCAATTTTATTTTTAGGCATTGAAGTAATATCTTTCAACTCCAGTTTTCGGTTGTTTTTAAGATCAAAAACCCTTTCTGAAAATCCGTAATTATCATGGGCTCCACCTTCATAGCCGCTTCCTACATACTGGATATGCATATACCCATTTTTATTGGAAATCAGGTTCATGTGTGAGCTTGAATACCAATTCTGTGCATACGTCACATCTGAAAGCCAGTCTTTATTATCATTTTTTACAGAATTGAAATAGTCATTCTTTTCTTTATCAAGATAAGCCTGAAGCCCCGCTTTGGAAAAGTCTTTGATTTTTTCATTCTGGAAATAGATGCTGTCCAGCAGTTTTTTATCTTTTAAAGTAGGGAAAACCAAGAGTTTTGAAGTGAAGCTCACTTTTAAGGAGTCTGTAATTTTTGTAGAGTCATTTACCTTTACAGAATCTACTACAAATTCTTCTGTAGCTTTGTTTTCTGTTTTTTCTGCCTGCCTTGTTGTTTCACTTTTTTTACAGGCAGCCACGGCCAGGAAAGAAGATAATGCTATAACAGCAATTGTATTTTTCATAATTTATTTTTGGTATCAAATACAAAAACCATTCAAAAGATGAATGGTTTCTGAAAATTTTTTATTTTTTGTTTAAATCGTACTAAAAAATTACTTTTTAATAAGGCTGATCACCTGATTTTCAAATTTTGAGGCTACTCCCCAGATTTGTTTAAATGCGGGATAATATTCTTTCGGATAGTCTGAACTGTTAACCTTTGTGGTAGTGGTGACCTCCAGTCTATTTCCTTTTTGCTGTACAGAATAGGTGTATGCTATTTCTTTATCTTCTGTTACAATCTTTTTTTCTTTAGGCATTTCTTCAATCACATATCCGTCTGGAATTTCAAGAGTAACCTTTTTTACTTTGGTTATTGGCGATCCGAAATCGATAGGATATTTTCGGACTTCAGTCTGATCAAATTCATTGGAATTCTTATTTAAAAACAGCATCGGATTAATGATCATTTTCTTTCCTACTCTGTCGATAAGGTTTGTTGAAGAAAACTTCATACTGCTTTCAAATTCGCCGTTTTCCAATACTTTTGAATCGATATCCGTGAAATCTATTGAGAAATTCTCTTTATACTGCTTTTTATATTTTTCAGGATTATCATCATAGCTGTCTTTAACATACATTGCATAGGCACCCGTATCTTTGTCTGAATAGGTTCCGGAAATACTTCCGTCATCATTAATTCTGGCATTCACGGTAAGGTAAGTATTGCTTGATTTCAGATTAGCCATCTGAATCTGCAGCGCTTTATCTTTGGTGACAAGGATTCCATACTGGTTCCAGTTTTTAAGAGGTATTTCATCCAATGAAGACTGCTTGGAGGTGGCATCATAAATATGTAACTGATCATCCAGCTTGATAGCAGCCAACACAAAATTCATATTGGATATGTTAGGAGACACCAGATTGATAAGACCGTTTTCTACGGTAGAAATAACCAACGGATCAGCTTTAAGACCTGCTTCACGAAGCATCATCACAAGAAAAAGATTAATTTCCGCATCATTCCCTGTTTTGGTTTCCAAAAGCTTCTTCATCCCGTCTTCAGTATAAATTCCTTTATCTTTATTCCAGGTAAAAGTCTTCTGTACGTATGAAAAAATAGCATTTGCCTTTTCAAGATCAGTCTTCAATTCCGAAACTCCAGCAGGCATATTTTCTTTTGCAAGCTTTGTTCTTTTCAGTTCTCCTCCAAAGTCTTCACTTTCATAAAGTCTCTTGGCAATCTGGTCCCATGAAGATGAATACAGCTTAAGCTCACCGAAATTAGTGGAGTTCAGCTCGGCACTTATTTTTGTTCTGAAATTCCTGTCATTTCTTACAAATTTCTCAGTTTTAAAACCGGTTAAATTTTCATAAGCAAACCTAAAAGTTTTATACTGAGTACCATATAACAGTCTTTCCTCCATTTCCCTGTACTTAGGCGTAATACCTCCGGTATAGTTTATATTATAAGACATGTTGATCGGTGCATCAAAAACATATTCTGTATTCAATGAAGGGGTATCAGACTCTATCAGTACTTCCGGAATCATAAACCGGAACGGGGATACAATTTCATACTGATATTCTATGACAGATCCGTTTTTTACGCCTGGAAAAGCAAATTTTGTCAGCGTAACATACTTATTCTCTTTACTTTTATATTGAGAACTCTTTTCCACTTTTACAGGAACAGCGGCTCCATTCTCAAGGTTATAGGTAAATGCCTTGAACTTACCCAGCGATTCTCTGTTGGTTCCGACATTATAAATAGGAATTTCAAGATTCAGCCAGTCTTCAGCTTTATCTTTATCATAAATCTTAACTCTGTAATGATACCTTTTGTGAAGATTACCCGTATTGGCATCTACCATAAAATAAGCAGATTTGTACAAAATTTCGGCAGGAGCATTTTCATCTAATAAAGATTTTGCTTTAGACAGATCTGCCTCGTTAAACTTAGGTGGATTCAGAAATTCATATTTCTTCTGGGCATTCAGCAATATTGCATTGGCTGAACAAAGAAGCAATATTATTATTTTTTTCATGGTTATATTTTTGTTATTAAAATTTTTGAATTGTCCATATTCAGAATCTTCTTTCTGAAATTGATATAGTCATTGTACTTTTCTTTTGGATATAATCCTTTATTAATCTGCATTTTTCTTGTCACCGTTATCTGCCCGTCACTTTTAACAAAACTTAGCTTATAGGATCCAAATTCAGAATTGATATTTGAGTTGTCAGGAACTTCATCTACTTTATAGCCCAAAGGAACTACAAAAGCAATTTCATATTCGTCCTCATAAGACATTCCTACTTCAAAAGGAAGCTCACGGTTTTCATCCGTTTTAAAGACAGCATCAGTAAAAATTGGTACAGATCTGAAAAGAAGGCTGTTTCCTGCTTTCTTGGAGAAATTATTGGTCTTAAAATCCAGATCATAGGTAATAACGGCATTATCTCTGTCGTTATTAAAATTTTTCATCTCAACTTTTTCAAAGTTTAAAATATCAAACCTTCTTTTTATAGCATCATTTTTTTCCTTAGGATCAAGATTGGCAAAACTTAAATTGTAATCATATTGATTCCCGGTATAGGAAAAGCTGCCGCTTCCTGTAATACTGTTATCTTCATTAAGGTTGACCCTCAGTTTCTGTTTTTCCTTGTTTTGTTCCGCTTTATAAACAGGTGTATTGATCAGTTCTATTCCTTTCGGAGTTACAGCAAGCACATTTCTATCGGTAGTACTGTAACTTAAATGGTTGAAAGCAATTTGCTGAGAGGTATTTTCAAGCCATATATTTCCTTTTTCTGTCGGAACCATAAGAATAATATGATTTCCACCCATAGAAGGAAATTCCGGATCAAAGGAAACCTGTGAACGCCCGGAATTGATGATACAATAATTAGAAGGAATTCCTGCTTCATTCAAAAGAATCTTCATATAGTTGGTAAGTCCCTTGCAGTCACCATACCCTTTTTTCTGAACTTCATCCGGCAACATGGGCTGCCAGCCTCCTATTCCTAATGAAACAGCTATATACCGGGTTTTGTTCTGCATATATTGATAAATTTTCTTTACTTTATCTTCTACAGATCCCTGTAATTGCAAAGAGGCAACCTCGGCTTTAATAGCAGGAGTAGACGCAGAAACAGGGACCAAAAGATCATTATAAATCCAGGTTCCGAAATCTGTCCAGTTATTCAAAGTTCCCTGCTTCCCTGCCAGACTGAATTTTGCAAGAGCAAAGTTGACCGAAGGTAAGATTTTAACAGGCTGCGGGATCATAAAAGCATCATCAATTGCAGGTACATTTTTGTATGAATATGTTTTATCATTTCCACTACCGCTTTCTATCACGGATGTATAGTTGTATTTTGATGGGTAAATTTTAGATCTGAGTTCTATTCCCGAAGTGTTAATGATTTTAAACTGTGCTTCTTCCAGAGCTATTTTAGTAGCGTTAAAAGGCACAAAATCCGGAATGAAAACGGTGTCTTCATCTTCCACTTCATAGGAAAAATCAATAGTATAAGGATATTGCACCGGCGTATATGAATAAACCAATATCCTGTTATCAGAATAAAAAACTCCCTGAGGATTGTTTGCTACATCTTTAAAATCAGATTTTGAAACACTTTTAATTTTTTTTCCTGATTCATCATAGATGGTAACCTTTATATTCGAAATACTTTTTGATTTATCATAAGGAATGTAAGCTACTGCCTCATCGTCACCATCTTTATTTAAAACTGTAGTTACCGTATTATGCTGATATTTTATTTCATCAACTTTATTGATCTGAACAGTTGTAAAATCCTTTCGTATAACACGTTGGCGTTTTTCTTCAAATTCTCCGGAATTGCAGAAGCAGGATAGCTTTGTGCAAAATATAATGAGGCGGTAGATAAAGCCCCAAGGACTAATATTTTCATCATAGTTATTAAGATGATGCAAAAATAAGAAAATCTTAATAACTGTTAAAAAAAATATAAAAGGCTTCAACCAGTGAAGCCTTTAACCTAATACTTAAAAAAGTACTGTTTTGAAATGTACCTATAAGGCTATGAACACATTATCAACTTTTCATCAGTAATTTCTGAAAAGTTAAAGCAGAATATTTTTATTCATTCTATATTGAAAGAAGAATATGGTATCCTGCTGCATGAAGGGATAAGCTTCATATTGTCTGCGTTTCAAATTTAGAATAATTTACGGTTCATATAATTCAAAAGGTGTAGAATTAATATGAAACAGAAGTAAAACTAATTCTACAAATGACTGTGTTATCAATAAAAAAGACTTCATTGCTGAAGTCTTTTATTTTTATATTATTAATCATTTGGAATACGCTTGCTATCGAATTGGTCACTTCCAAGTCCCAGTACCGGAATAAAAATAAATCCGAGAAGGAGAATAAGAATCGTGTAAAGCGGTGTTTCTTTTCCAAATCCTTTGGCAAGTCTGTCATATACTACCCAGCATGCAAAAATATTGACCAAAGGAATAAAGAAAAGAATGATCCACCAGATTGGCTTTTTCACGATTTCCAGCAATACGATTGTATTATAAATAGGAATAAAAGCAGCCCAGGCATCTTGTCTTCCTGCTTTCTGAAAGATCTTGTACATACAATATCCATAGAATATATAGCACAATAATCCGAAGAACATAGCTCCCATTCCTATACCTGCAGCGGCTGCACCAGACACTGCATCTGTCCCGTTATAAGGGTCTGTTTGTAAAAGAGTTAACATATTATTTGTTTTTTGATTTGTCCAAATATAAAAAAGCTTCCAAATAATCGGAAGCTTTTTTATTATATTTTTAAAAACGTTTATGCATCAATTTTGGCATATTTTGCATTTTTCTCAATAAATTCTCTTCTTGGCGGAACTTCATCCCCCATCAACATGGAGAAAATACTGTCTGCTTCCACCGCATTATCAATGGTTACCTGCTTCAGAATTCTGTGTTCCGGGTTAAGGGTTGTTTCCCAAAGCTGCTCAGGGTTCATTTCTCCAAGACCTTTGTAACGCTGTACTTCTACCCCTTTTCCATCCGGAGACATTTCCAAAGTAAACTCTTCACGTTCTTTTTCGTTGTAAGCGTATACTTTTTTGTTTCCTTTCTTTAACAGGTATAAAGGTGGTTGCGCAATATAGATATAACCGTTCTCAATAAGTTCTTTCATATATCTGAAGAAGAAAGTAAGAATCAGTGTAGAAATGTGAGATCCGTCAATATCGGCATCGGTCATGATAACGATCTTGTGGTATCTCAGTTTTGATAAGTTCAAAGCTTTGCTGTCTTCCTCAGTTCCTACAGAAACCCCAAGAGCTGTATAGATATTTCTGATCTCTTCGTTATCATATACTTTGTGAAGCATAGATTTTTCTACGTTCAGGATTTTACCTCTTAACGGTAGAATAGCCTGGAAGTGTCTGTCTCTTCCCTGCTTGGCAGTACCCCCTGCGGAATCTCCCTCTACAAGGAAGATTTCAGATTCTGCCGGATCTTTTGATGAACAGTCAGATAGTTTTCCCGGAAGACCGGAACCTCCCATCGGAGATTTTCTCTGAACCATTTCACGGGCTTTCTTAGCGGCCTGTCTTGCTTTTGCTGCCAAAACCACTTTCTGAACGATCTGCTTCGCTTCATTTGGGTTTTCTTCAAGGAAATTGGTTAGCATTTCCCCTACAATTTTATCTACAGCACCGGAAACTTCAGAGTTTCCTAATTTTGTTTTAGTTTGCCCCTCAAACTGAGGTTCCATTACTTTTACGGAAACCACAGCTGTTAACCCTTCACGGAAGTCATCTCCAGTAACTTCTACTTTTTCCTTCTGTGGAATTCCTAAATCATCAGCATATTTCTTAAGGGTTCTCGTCAAAGCACGTCTGAAACCTGCCAGGTGAGTTCCTCCTTCATGAGTGTTGATGTTGTTTACATAAGAGTGAAGATTCTCATTGAACGAAGTGTTGTAACGCATTGCTACTTCTACAGGGATATCATCTCTTTCTCCTTCCATGAAGATCACATGCTCCATGATAGATTCACGGTTACCGTCAATGTAAGCAACAAACTCTTTCAATCCGCCTTCAGAATGGAAAACTTCTGAACGGAAAGATCCGTCTTCCAATTTTTCTCTTTCATCGGTAAGCGTAATGGTAATCCCTTTATTAAGGTAAGAAAGCTCTCTTAGACGGCTTGCTAATGTATCGTAATTGTAAACTAATTCTGTAAATATAGTATCATCCGGCTGGAAAAACTGCTTGGTTCCTCTTCTTTCGCTGTGACCGATCTCCTCAACACCGGTTTGCGCTTTTCCTCTGGAATAAATCTGCTGGTAAACGTTTCCGTCTCTGTAAACAGTAGTGATCATCTCATTGGAAAGTGCATTCACACACGAAACTCCAACCCCGTGAAGACCTCCTGAAACCTTATAAGAGTCTTTATCAAACTTACCTCCGGCTCCGATTTTAGTCATTACAACTTCAAGAGCTGATTTCTGCTCTTTTTCGTGGAAATCAACCGGGATACCTCTACCGTTATCACTTACTTCAATTCCGTTTCCTTCCTTGATGCTAACGAAGATCGTATCGCAGTACCCTGCCAAAGCTTCGTCAATAGAGTTATCTACTACTTCATAAACCAAGTGGTGAAGCCCTCTGACTCCTACATCACCAATGTACATTGAAGGACGCATACGAACGTGCTCCATTCCTTCCAATGCCTGAATACTACTAGCTGTATAT
>NZ_JAYSDT010000061.1:0-17357 GCF_041914225.1 Chryseobacterium sp. | reverse complement strand
TGCGACCTCCTGGTCCCAAACCAGGCGCGATGACCGGACTACGCTACGCCCCGAGGGTGTCATCAGTAACGAGTTTTACTTCGTTTTTGCGGTTGCAAAGGTACAATACTTTTTGAAATAAAAAAATAAAATTGGGAATAATTTTTAATTAATTTTTCATGAAGACTTTTTTCTTACCTTTACCGGGTTAATAACCATTGACTTAACTTATTTTAAAAATGATGAAAAAAATTTCGTTTTTTTTACTCCTATTTTCATTTTTACAAATTTAAACGGTTTGTTCATGGTGGTTTTCTCTAAAATTATAAAAAATGGAAAAAGAAGATTTCTATACAATTTATATTCCTGCGTTGGAAAAAGCGTTTCAAAATGATTCCATCAATTTGGGTTTTTACGTTAAATCTCCCGAAGACTATCTTGATGATGAAGCAATAAGTCAAGTTGATCAATATCTGAAACAATATGAAGATCAGTTTCTGGAAAGAACAGCCTGTTATTTTGATGCCAAATCTCATGGCTTTCCTTCCATTCAAGGTGTTGATATCGATTTGTATAAATCAAAACTTATGGATGAAATGAATGTATTGAAAAAAGAATATTCAAGGAGTAAAATGATCATTAGTCAATTACTTATACTCGATTGGTACGACGATATTATAACTTCAATTATTTCATTTGAAAATGGTGAATTTTATCTGTTAAATTGTATTCAAAAACATTCTATTATTGAAGATAAAACATATTATTGTGTAAAAATAGATGCAGCAACTTTTAAACAAATTGAAAATATAACAGAGAAGAAGAATTTTACTGCTGGGGATTGGGACATGATCAATCTTATTTTTGAGAAAAATAATAAAAATGACCATATTTTCTTATTGAAGATAAAATCATTGCTAGTAGGAACTGATGTTGTTTTAGATAAAGCAAAGAATTTAGATATTATACATATAAAGTTTCCTTTTGATATTTCAACTTTATATATGGGATAATTAATAAAATGAAAATTAAAGATATTTTAGAGTTTAAAATTCTGGTTCATGATAATCTGCCAGAGGCTACAGTGGATTGTTTTATTACTTTTATTGAGGGGCATTCGGTATATTGGGGAGGTGGGTATTCTGCATATCAAATAAATGGTAGTTTATACACTGATGAGAATGGGAAAATTAATATCAATGATTTTTTGAAAGAATTTATTACCTTTTTTATGAATCTTACAATTATGATTGACAAAATTGAGATTAAGATTATAGATTTTTATTTTCGCTCTTTTGAATATGATTATTTTATGAAAAGTTATTCTTCATGGCCAATAAGTATTGGTTATTGGGAAATATAACTGTTTCAGAAAGTTCTTACTTATCAAGAAAACACACAGTAATTTTTTATGACATTCTATTTAGATTTGAACAGTTATTATTTGTCAAGATTTTTCAACTGCAAAGAGCTTAAATATAACAGTTTTTGGATGTTTTATGATCCAGAGGAAGGAATTCAAATAAATAGTTTTTTTCCTGGTCAGAAGGTATATTCTTTTCTGTGGGAATATGCTGATGCAGACATTTTATTAAAGATAGATGAATGGAAAAGAGCTTTTAGGAGAAATAATATCGAAATATTACCAGAGGCTAAGCTGCATCACCAGAATTATTCATCAGCTGAGAAAAAAGTATATCTGGATTGCCTGGAAACTGATTTTGTAACGGCTGATAAAAAATTTAACGATCTCACAGCGTATGCTGCCGGACAACGTTTTACCCAAATTTTGACAGATGAAAATATCTCCTTTACTGATATGGATTTAGGTTTTTTGGAATTAACTGATAGTGTGGATAAATTTAGAGCATTTCTCAATATTTTAGATAAGGATGGTATTCGCGCATTAATCTTAAATGGCTATCATCATCGCGGAGAATTGCTGAAAGTCTGCATCACAAAAAATGATGAACGCATACTAAAAATGGAAAAAAATTACCGTTAAATATCTTTGAAAACACTTATGTAGCCATGCCATTTAATTGGTAAAATTGTAGTTCTAAACTCAAGAGACTATGGATAGGTATTTTTCATACGAAAGAAATAGGAATTTAATAATCATGTTGATTATAATTGCCGGCATATTTTTATACAAAATTATATTTTCGTCAAAAAACAAAGACCGTTTTTTAGATGAAATTAGAGATAAGGATATAAAATCAATAGTTAGCAAAAAGTATATTAATTATGATGATCACAATATACCATTCTTGATGTATAGCAATAAAGATAGTATAGTGGTGTATAGAGATTGGTGGGATAAGGCTTCTGCTGGAGACTCAATAATAAAACCAAAAGGCTCTTTAGAGATAGTTATTAAAAACTCTGATAAAATTGAAAAATTTGATTATGAAGATAAATTTGGTTTAGACAATTAATAGCTTTAATTTGTAATAACGACTAATCTATATTTGCCCCATGAAACGATTAATGCTGCTGTACATGCTTTTCTCAGATGAAGATCCCAATGTTATTAAAATAGATTCTGGCGTAGTAAACACGGTTTCAAAAAATAAAGGAGATAGAAAGTATATTGATAATTTAGCAGAAATTATAATTCATGAAGGTGGCCATTGGGCAGACTATAAAATGGACGGTAAATCCCAGGAAAAAGACGGAATTTTTAAGATGAGTCTTAAATCAAAAAGTGGTAGGCCAGATGCAGGAGATAATTGGGAAGCTGTTTATTTTGGAACAGATACTCAATTATCTGCTTCTGATCGTGACATAATTACTGAAAAGTTTGATGGAATTAGGAGGAATAATGCTGCAAAAGATTTTAGGCAACAACGTGAAATCAGGGACTTAAAATCACAAAAATGCCATCTGTTTTAGATAATTATAAAAAACCAAAAGATAATTTGCGAGTAAGACCATGTTATTAACCCAAAATCCCTAAATAATATGAATTTTAAAACTAAAATAGTTATAATTTTATTATTCTCTTTATTAATTACGAATTGTAAGGAGGAAATGAAAAAATGTGTAAGTCAATCAACCGATACTAATGTAAAACTATATAATGATTTAACAGATCAGTTGATACCTTATTTTTTTAGAGAAGATTATTTAGGTGAAAAAAGATATTTTGATAGTTTAAGAGTTCATAATGAGGATTTATATATCGAAGAGAAGACAAAAGCGCACAACGAAATTTTTAATCATCCTGAAAAATTTTGCAATTTGTATATAGATTCTACTAAAAGTAAAAATACATATTTTGCTACAAGTAGTAAAAACTTTATTACAGGTCATCCCGAAGCTCATATAAATGACATAAAAAGTAGGAAGGAGCTTTTAAAAGAATTTTCCAGTAATACAGATATTATTAAAAAATTAAGTACACGAAGTTCTATAAAAGCAAATCAATTTAATTTGTGTACCGCAAAAGTCCTGGATCTGGCAGAGTATGATAAACATACAAATGAATGTGAGATAGGTGTTGTCTATTTTTCAGAGATTGTATTTGATCCTTCTAAAAGAACAGCATTAGTTTTTGTTGACCATCGTATAAAAAAAGATTATTACGGTAGAAATGCTATATTTAAACTAAGATTGCATGATAATTATTGGGAAATAGAAGATTTTATGTTAGTGTCAACTTCCTAATTTCCGGCTCTTTACCTCCGCTTCGCAAAGTCTCCAGACTTTGAGGTAGGAATCAAATAACTCAATTTTTAATATTATGAAAACCTCGCAAAACGCGAGGTTTTTTATTTAAAAAGCTCCACTAATCCCTATATTTGCCTTATGAAACGATTAATGCTGCTGTACCTGCTTTTCCCTGTATTCCTATTCTCACAGACGACCGGAAAAGTGATCAAAATTTCAGACGGAGATACCATTACTTTACTGTTAAAAGGCAATCAGCAAAAAAAGCTGAGGTTGGCTGAAGTCGATTGTCCAGAAAATGGGCAGGCGTTTGGTAAAAATGCAAAACAGTTTACTTCTGCTCAGGTTTTTGGGAAAACCGTAAGCTTTGTTGAAACCACTACGGACCGTTATGGAAGATCCATTGCGAAAGTGTATTATGATGATGGAAAATACCTTTCCAGAGAGCTTATCAAAGCCGGAATGGGATGGTGGTATTTTTCCTATTCCAAAGATGCCTCTTTGGGAAAACTGCAGGAAACTGCACAGCAGAAAAAAATAGGACTTTGGCAGGATACTAATGCCATTGCTCCCTGGGACTACCGTAAAATGAAACGGGAACTTAGGAATACTAAGAAAATCGAAGCTGCTAAGAGCGCAACAAAAACAAAAGAAGCAGCATAAAACTTTGCCCAAAGAAGCTTGAAAATAGAAATAGATATTGGTTAATAACTCTTTATTGATAGGCCAAATAGTAACTTCCATTCTTAGGCTCCCATCTTCCATCCTTAAAAAACAATCTGCAACATCTTTCTCACAAATTATAACAGAAACTTTTAAGTGATAACCCTAAATGACGCCCTAAAAATGAGTATTATTGTAAGAAAATTAATTCTGCAAAATATATGGGGCATTGGGAAATCCTTTTCTTTTTTTTAATCATCGCTTTCATTTATTCTTCTGTGGGTTTTGGTGGAGGATCCAGTTACCTTGCTGTTCTGGCAATGTACAGTCTGCCTTATCAGGAAATACGGTTAACGGCACTTATCTGTAATGTTATTGTAGTAATAGGAGGAGTATTTATTTACATCAGAAATAAGCAGATTGATTGGAAGAAAATACTGCCGCTTACCCTTGTAAGTGTTCTCATGGCATATCTGGGAGCTGTTTTGAAAATAAGCCAGGAAACTTTTTTCCTGATATTGGGTGTCACCTTAATCATTGCTGCACTGTTGCTGTGGATAAAGACAGAAGCAAAAAATGGAGAAAATCTTCAGGAATACAGCGAAGCATCTCTTTTAAAAAACAGCTTTTTAGGAGGAGGAATCGGGTTTTTATCAGGATTGGTAGGCATTGGCGGCGGAATTTTTCTTTCTCCATTGTTAAACCTCATGAAATGGGATACCCCACGGAAAATTGCAGCGGCGTCAAGTGTTTTCATATTGGTCAATTCAATATCAGGAATCTTTGGTCAGTTATCCAAATTGTCTGCAGATATGGATTATTTCAGAATCCTGAGTTTATGTTTTGCCGTGTTCATTGGCGGGCAGATCGGTTCCAGGATGTCCCTGAAATGGAATCCTTTAGTCATCAAAAGAATGACGGCTGTTCTGGTTCTGGTAGCCGGAATAAACGTTTTAATAAAATATTGGTAATAAGCTACATTTAAAAATGATACTTAAAATACTGGCATTCGGAATAACGAAAGATATTTTCGGAACTTCAGAAAAAGAAATAGAAATACATGAAGAAGCAAGCGTCAAAGCACTCAAGGAACTTCTGGAAAAAGACTTTCCGGAACTGAAAAGATTAAAATCTTATTTTATTGCTGTTGACGATGAATATGCAGAGGATGATCAGATCATAACAGTGTCTAACGAAATAGCAATAATTCCTCCGGTAAGCGGTGGATAAAAGATATGGTTGATATAAAAATAACAGAACAAATACTTGATCTTACAGATTGCTTTGCCCTTGCTTCCGATCCTTCATGCGGAGGAATGGCGTCATTTGTAGGAACAGTACGAAATCATACCAAAGGTAAATCTGTTACCCGTTTGGAATATGAATGCTATGAGTCTATGGCCGTGAAGGAAATACAGAAAATAGCAGATAAAGCCATTTCCTTGTTTTCAGTGAAGAATATTGTCGTTCATCACCGCACGGGAGTTTTGTTTCCGGGTGATGCTGCCGTGATCATTGTAGTGAGTGACGGGCATAGAAATGCGGTTTTCGATGCATGCAGCTTTATGATTGAAAATATAAAAAAGACCGTTCCCATCTGGAAAAAAGAAATTTTTGAAGATGGGGAAGAGTGGTTTCAGCACACCCATAATTTTAGGAATAAAATTTTGTACCTTTACTAGGCCAGTCATTACATTATGAAAGCAAATCTGTTGTCAAATAAATCTGTAAAGCAGATAGAAATCATCAAAGTCAGGGAAAGCAGCAGTTTCCCTTATACAGATGATATCTCTGTAGAAGAACCTCTGGAGATCAGGATTTCTTACAGTGCCGAAGGTAAAAAAGAGTCTAAAAATATTTCTGTAACCATGCGGACTCCCGGAAATGATGCAGAGCTTGCTGCAGGATTTTTATTCACAGAAGGAATTATTTCCGGCCGTGAACAGATTAAAAGCATATATTCTCCACAGGCAGAATGTTCCAGGAATAGCGAAAATGTTGTCATTGTTGAGCTTACAGAAGGCTTTGTTCCTGAACTTATGAAGGCAGACCGGAATTTTTATACCACTTCCAGCTGCGGTGTATGCGGAAAAGGTTCCATAGAATCTATAAGAACAGTAAGCGCTTTCCATAACCATACAAAAGAAAATACAGAAGTCTCTCTGGAAACGCTGTATCAGCTGTCGGAAAAACTGCAGTCTTTCCAGAATAATTTCAGTGCTACAGGTGGTATACATGCTTCCGGTATCTTTGATCTGGAAGGAAACCTTCTGGCACTGCGTGAAGATGTGGGAAGACATAATGCTTTGGACAAACTCATAGGATATGCACTATCTGCCGGTTTGCTTCCTTTGAACAATAAAATTTTGCTTCTGAGCGGAAGAGCCAGCTTCGAGCTTATTCAGAAAGCTGCAATGGCAGGAATATCCATTGTTGTGGCAATAGGGGCTCCATCAAGTCTCGCGGTGGATCTTGCCAAAGAATTTGATATTACTTTATTAGGCTTTCTCCGGGATAACCGGTTTAATATTTACCATTCCGGCAGCCATTTTAACATTGAAAATCTATTATGAAAATAAGAATTAAAGATAACACAGTCAGATTTCGTCTTACCCAATCCGAAGTGGCAAAATTGGGGGAAGACGGCATCATTTCAAGCTTTACAGAATTTGTTGACCGTCCGTTTATATATGCTATTGAAGAACAGAAGAGGCAGAGCTTTCAGCAGCTTTCATCGAGAACAGAATGGTTCTGAAGATGCCTGCAGCAATGATAAAGGAGTGGATTACCACAGACAGGGTAGGTTTTGAAGGGCAGACCGGAAAAATCAAACTCTTAATAGAAAAAGACTTTGTATGCATTGATAATACATTGGAAGATCAAAGCGACAATTATCCCAACCCGAACCTGAAATGCTAATTTTTTCATTTTTTAAAGGTAGAAATCATGGAAAACAAAGATGTATTCAAAAAAGAAGAAGACAGCAGATTGCCTTCTGCTGAACCGCCTTATAAACTGCTGGATCTGAAGCTGAAACCACCGAAAGCCTGGGCTGCAGGTGTTCCTGCGGTGATTCATTCATTGGATCAGTTGGTGCTTAATGCCTCTGTACTTCGTGGAGGAAGAGCTCTTTTCAGTATGAATCAGTTTGACGGTTTCGATTGTCCCAGCTGCGCATGGCCGGATCCGGATGATGAACGTTCCAGACTGGGTGAATATTGCGAAAACGGTGCAAAGGCCCTGGCAGAAGAAGCTACCTCAAAAAAAATCGGAGCAGAGTTTTTCAGAGAAAATTCAGTGTATGATTTGGCAAAGCTGACAGATTTTGAAATCAGCCAGTTGGGAAGAATTGCAGAACCCATGTATTTGCCGAAGGGAGGAACACATTATCAGCCGATAAGCTGGGATGATGCCTTTAAAAAAATTGCGGAAAAATTAAACGGCCTGGATTCGCCGGATGAAGCTATATTTTATACATCAGGAAGAACAAGTAATGAGGCAACCTGGGTATACCAGTTATTTGCCCGTGAGTTCGGGACCAATAATTTTCCGGACTGTTCCAATATGTGCCACGAAACTTCCGGTTATGCACTTTCCAGAAGCATCGGAATCGGAAAAGGAACCGTAAAACTGGAAGACTTTTACGATACAGACCTCATCATCATCATAGGACAGAACCCCGGAACCAATTCTCCGAGAATGCTTTCTGCATTAACAAAAGGAAAGAAAAACGGAGCTAAAATTATGGCGATCAATCCGCTGCCGGAAGCTGGATTAAAAGGTTTCAGGAATCCTCAGGAAGTCCGTGCCTTGCTTAATAAACCTTATGAATTGTCAGATCTGTATCTCCCTGTAAAAATTAATGGAGATATGGCGCTTTTAAAAGCACTGCAAATTCTCGTGCTGGAAGAAGAAGCCAAAAATCCTGGAAAAGTTCTTGATCATGATTTTATTACGAATAAAACTGCCGGCTTCAATGAACTGGTTGAAGAATTAAAACGATATGATCTGAATTTCTTATCAGAAGAATGTGGCATTCCGGTTGAGAATCTAAGAGAAGCTGCACAAATGATTGCCTCCAGAAAAAGGATCATCATTTGTTGGGGAATGGGAATCACGCAGCAGCACAATGGGGTGGAAATGATTTACAATATTGTGAATCTCCTGCTGATGAAAGGAAGCATAGGAATCCCGGGTGGGGGAGCTTGTCCTGTTCGTGGGCACAGTAATGTGCAGGGGAACAGAACGTTACTTATCAATCATCATCCAACAACTGAGCAATTGGACAGACTGGAGGAATATTACGGCTTTAAAGTACCCAGAAAAGGAGGATATGATGTTGTCAATGCGCTTAAAGCAATGCATGAAGGCAAAGTTAAATTCATGTTCTGTATGGGAGGTAATTTCCTTTCAGCAGCGCCGGATACGACCTTTACAGCAGAAGCGATGCGAAAATTAGAAATGTCAGTAATTGTTTCTGTAAAATTAAACAGAGGTCACCTTATTCATGGAAAAGAAGCTTTGATCTTACCGGTAATCTCCAGAAGTGAAAAAGATATAGTAAACGGTGAACTTCAACACGTAAGTACGGAAAATTCAATGGGAGTTGTGGAATGGTCAAGAGGAGTTCTTGATCCTATTTCAAAACATCTGATCAATGAAACCCATGTGGCCTGCAGAATGGCAAAAGCGGTTTTAGGAGAACGTTCCGTAGTGGATTGGGACAAATTTATCAACAGTTATGATGCTGTCCGAAATGATATCGAACAATGCATTCCAGGATTTGAAAATTATAACGAAAGGGTAGTGCAGAAAGGAGGCTTCTACCTTCCGAACGGACCAAGAGATGGCATCTTCAACAGTGAATTTAATCCCAGAAAAGCCGCTTTCAATATAACTGCTGTACCGGATAATTCGCTTGCAGAGGACGAATACTTGATGGGAACTACCAGAACACATGACCAGTTCAATACGGTTGTTTATGGTTTGAATGACCGCTACCGTGGAATTTTTAACGAGAGAAGAGTAGTTATGATGAACGAAAAAGATATTGAAAAGGCAGGTCTCAAAGAAGGTGATCATGTAGATCTTTTCAACTATGATGATGGAATCGAAAGGATAGCCCCGCTTTTCATTGTCGTAAAATATCCTATTCCTCAGAAAAGTACCATGACTTATTTCCCGGAAACCAACGTGCTGGTATCCATCAATAACGTGGTAAACGGTGCCAATATGCCGGCGTCCAAATATGTCCGTATCAAAATCCGAAAGCATAGTCCTGAAATTTTTAAAAAGATTGATGATCATGTCATTGTAGCAGCCGGAACAAGTGTAGAACAACCATAAAATATTTAATACTTAAACAAATTATTATTCAGTAATGATCATAAGAAAAAAGGAACACTGGTTCAGAATGCTTTTTGTGTGGCATGGCTCTGTTTTGCCCGCTTTGCTTCCCCGTTTGGGATTGCTTTTAATTCTTTCTTTACTGGTGACCTATTTTCATGGAATCATTCTCTCTTTTAAAGTTCCGTTAAATCCGGCACCGCTTACCCTGTTCGGTTTTGTACTGGCTTTATTCCTTGGGTTCAGAAACAATGCCAGCTATGACAGATTCTGGGAAGGACGAAAACTATGGGGCGCTCTGCTGAATACTTCCAGAGCACTGACCCGCCAGGCCATCACGCTGAAAAATATAAAAGATGATCAGGTTTCAGTTCACAATTTTGTACAGCTGCTTGGTGCCTTTGTTTTTGCGTTGAAACATCAGCTTAGAGGAACAGATGCCTATGAAGATTTAAAATCCAGACTTAATGAAGATCAGCTGAAAATTGTCGCTGCGTCCAAGTATAAACCGGCTGTAATGATGCGCCTGCTTGCTGAATGGGTACAGAATTTAAAAGATGAAGGTTCCCTGGATTCTATCCAGCAGGCCCGCTTTGATGAAAATTTTGATAAACTGTCTGATATTCTTGGAGGCTGTGAAAGAATCATTTCAACTCCCATCCCTTACAGTTACAGGGTTTTACTGCACCGGACGGTATACATTTATTGCTTTCTGTTACCTTTCGGACTGGTAGATTCGCTCGGATGGTTTACCCCGCTTATTGTGGTATTTGTAGCCTATACATTTGTAGCATTTGAAGCAATAGCTGATGAAATTGAGGAACCGTTTGGAACAGATGCAAATGACTTAGCTCTGAACAGCATGTGTGTGATGATTGATGAAACCATTCATGAAATGGTGGGAGAACATATTGCTGTTTCTCAGAAAAAGGCTCAGAATATTATTGATTAATGCTTCAAAAGATTACTTTGCCCTACTTAAATATAACAATCGGATTTTAAAAGATTTACGTTAATAAGGCTAAAATAGTATTATATAGTTGCTTTATTTATAATGTAATTTTTGAATGCCGTCTTTCAAAGAAAATACTTTCTTTTCAGGAAAAATGTTCTTAATTTTTCTTACCGCTTCTGCACTGCGTTTCCCGGATAGACAGTAAACTAAAATAGGTCTGTCACAATCCGAAATATAATCTGAATGGTTCTGTAATTCTTCTACAGGAAAATTAATTCCTCCGATATTAAATTGTTCATGTTCCTGTGGTGTACGGACATCTATGATTTCAAAATGATCTTTCTTCTGCATCAGTTGCTCAAACGTAATAGTTTCTACAGTCTGAGGTAAACCTGTAATCTGCACGGAAGTTTTTCTTAATTTAATGATCTGGGTTTTGCCGTTCAGTACATTCATCATCCAGAGTTTTCCTGCCAGTGAATCTTCGGGATTTGTAAAATATTTTATAGCTTCATTAGCCTGCATACATCCGACAATTCCCGCCAGTGTAGGCAGTACGCCTCCTTCTCTGCAGTTCGGTACCTGAGATTCTTCCGCATTCGGAAAAACATCACGGTAATTGGGAGAATAAGTACCATCTTTTTGTAAAACATTCCAGATGCTTACCTGACCTTCGTATTGGTAAATGGCCCCATATACCAAAGGTTTTCCCGTCAGTACACAGGCGTCGTTCAGCAGACATTTTGTTTCGAAATTATCGGTTCCTTCAATAATCAGATCAAATTCAGAAATCAAATCCATTACATTTGCAGAGGTTACCCGGAAATTGAACGGAATGATTTTTACCGATGGATTTTGTTGCTGTAACTTTTTAGCAGCAACATCAACTTTTGATTTTCCGATATCTTCCAGAGCATATAAAATTTGCCGGTGAAGGTTGCTTTCAGAGATGGTATCATCATCAGCAATACCAATTGTTCCTATACCGGAAGAGGCAAGATATTGTGCCGAGGGACAACCAAGCCCTCCCATGCCTACGATCAGAACTTTGGCATTTTTAAGAAGTTCCTGGGAGGAAGTCCCAAATCCTGGTAAAGCCATCTGGCAATGATAACGTTCAAGCGGGTTACTCATCTGTTTCTGTCTTTCAAATCTGTTTTCTTAAAATTTCCTGGGCTTTTTCCCTATCTTCGGGAGTATTCACATTCATTAAAGAATCCGGGTTACCTGGTTTCAGGATTAAGGTATCACTGTTGATCAGAACTTTCCTTGGACATGTAATTCCTGATCCTAAAAAATTGAGGAGCAAAGGATAGCTTTTAGGCTCCCAAATCGTAATTAATGGTTCCGGTAATCCGTCAAAAGGACTTTCATAAGTGGTGGCTGCTTTTTCTATATTCCTGTTTTCAATTAAAAACTCTAACGATTTTTCATCCAATAAAGGTAAATCGCAGGCAACGACTAACCATGCCGTATCTCTTTGGGAGCGCAATGCCGAAAGGATTCCTCCAAAAGGTCCCATATTCAGAAAAGTATCAGTAAGGGCATTGTAATTTGGATCAAAATTTTCCAGCTGATCCTGTCTGCAGAAAATAAAAACCTCGTCACAAAACGGAGCTAAAAGATCAGCCGCATAATACCGCTGCTCTTTGCCGTGCCAGTTGATTTTATCTTTAGGGTTCCCCATTCGCTGGCTTTTTCCTCCTGCCAGTACCAAGCCGTTTAATTTGGGAACATCAGTCTCTTTTGAAATCATTTTTTCCTCCGGATTTTTCGATGAGTTGTATTTCTTTGATTACGATGTCATGACTCATGGCTTTGCACATATCATAAATGGTAAGTGCGGCAACAGATGCCCCTGTCAATGCTTCCATTTCGATGCCAGTTTTAGCTTCGATCTCGGCAGTACAATAGATTTCAATTTCATTTTGAGCGTTGATTTCAATATCTATTTCACAGTTGTCCATACCGATAGGATGGCAGAGAGGGATCAGTTCTCCCGTTTTTTTTGCAGCCATTATCCCTGCAATGATGGCGGTTTGGAAAACAGAACCTTTTTTAGTTTTAAAATCATCTTTTTGAAGTGCTTCCAGAATATGTTCAGGAAGTACTACAATGGCTTTGGCAGTGGCTTTCCGGTGGGTAATCTTTTTACTGCCTACATTCACCATACCGGGCTGTTCTTTTTTATTAAGATGTGAAAAATTTGTCATGATTACATTAAAAATTATATTTCCAGATTTTATAGACTTCGCCTTTCTTAAATGCACTTTTTTCCAGAGGAAGTTCTATGAATGCATCGGTTTCAGCAAGATGGGAAAAATCTCCGGAACCATTGGTGTTTACTGACTCTGCGATCAATTGTCCTGATGGATTCACGCTGAGTTTTACCTGGGCAAAATATTGTAATGAAAAAGGAAAATCGATATCATTTTGTAAAACGGCATATTGAGGATTTTCCGGGATTTCCAAAGATCTTTCCAGCCATGGAATAAAATACCGGTGCAGACACATGAATACGGAAACCGGGTTTCCAGGGAATGCAAAAACCAATTTTTCGTTTTGGCTTTTTCCGAACCAGAAAGGTTTTCCCGGCCTTTGTTTTATTTTGTGAAAGAGCTTTTCTATTCCCAGCTCTTCACAGGCTTTGGGCAGATAATCGAATTTTCCCATAGAAACCCCGCCGCTCATCAGTAAAATATCATAATGGTCGATACATTGGGAGAGTTCTTTTTTTATCAATTCAAAATCATCATTCCAATGCAGCCAGTCAGCATCGATTTTATATTTTTCCAAAACGGATTTTATGGTAATTCCGTTGGAGCGTCTCAGCTGAAATGGAGCAGGAGTATTTTCAGACGGAACCATTTCGTCTCCGGTGGAAATAATAGCGACTCTGGGAAGTTTTTTTACCTTTAAAGATGTTTTTCCGACTGATGCGGCAATTCCGAGAATAGATGGTGTAATGACCTGATTGGCTTTTACCAGTATTTCTCCTGCCTTTTTATCCCTTCCTTTCAAATGAATATTCTGTCCTTTTTTAATATCAATATTGATGCTTGCAACATTATTGTTGATCAGAATATCTTCATAGCGAATGACCGTATCCACGGAAGAGTGCAATGCTGCTCCGGTCATAATTTCAACGCATTCGTTTTCATCATCAATAGAATGTGGAGATTCTCCTGCTGCCTGTACAGCTTTGATAGTAAAGTCACGAATTCCTTTTTCATAGGATTTAAAACTGATGGCAATTCCATCCACCGTCGGTCTGTCAAAAGGCGGCAAATCGCGATCTGTCAGAATATCTTCCGCTAAAACTCTTCCTGAGGCATTTTCATAGAAAATTTCTTCAGTCCCGAAATTTCTGACCTGGGAAAAGATGATGTTTTCCGCCTGCTGTACACTGATCATTTCCATAATTATCCTCCTATTGTTGCCATTGACTGATGTATTTGTGAAGGGTTTAAACTCTGTTTCTGAGCTTCCCAGCCGTCTTTCGGTTTTTTGTGTATACTGTTGATGATAATGTTTTTCAGATCTTCATCTGTTTTTCCCATACGCATTTCATCTTTCAGGTTGATACCGGTTCCCTCATATAAACAGGTTCTGAGGATGCCGGAAGGCGTAATTCTTATCCTGTTGCAGTCTCCACAAAATGAACGGGTATAAGCTGCAATGATTCCTACATTTCCTATAAATCCCGGAATTTTATAATTGTTTGATGTTGAACTTTTAGGATCAACCGTCTTTTGGATCTCAGGGAAATGATCTTTGATGTGATTATAAATTTGTGCGAAATTCCATTTCAGGGAAATATGATTATTACCACCGTTAAAAGGCATTTCCTCAATAAAACGGACATCAACAGGAAGGTCTTTTGTAAGCGTTACTAAAGGAATGATATCCTCAATATTTTCTCCTTCCATCACTACCGTGTTGATTTTTACTTTTATATCATGCTGTAAGAGACTGTCTAATGTTTTCATCACCTTATCAAAACTGTTTCTTCTTGTAATTTTGAAAAAACGTTCTTTATCAAGGGTGTCAAGACTTAGATTGACAGATTTTATCCCGTATTCTTTTAGTTGTGGAATATATTGTCCGGTAAGAAGACCATTGGTGGTGATGCTGAGGTCAGTAAGTCCGGCTAATTGTGATATATTCTGGATAAGCTCAATACTGTTTTTGCGGACGAAAGGTTCTCCTCCTGTTATCCTGATTTTATCGACGCCCATTTCAGTAAATACCGAACAGATTCTGAGCATTTCTTCATCAGTCATTAATTCATTTTGCTTGATCCAGGCAAGACCGTTTTCCGGCATACAGTAAGTGCATCGGAGATTACACCGGTCTACGATAGCAAGCAGGAGGTAGTTTATGCTCCTTCCAAATTGATCTGTCAACATGTAAATAGAATAAGTCTTATTACAAATATACTGAATGTTTCTCTCTGAAATAGGTATATTTTCAGATAATAGATCATATCCATATTATATGTGAGATGGATAAAAGAAAATTTTACTTAAACCCGATCGAAGGACCAAATATCCTGATTCATGCGGCTCAGCAAAAATATAAAAATCGTTTTGATCAGTGGATAACGAAATATTTTATAGCGTAAAATAAAACAAAAAACCTCACAATTTTTATTGTGAGGTTTTTTGTGAGCGCGAAAGAATTCGAACCCTTAAAACATTGATTAAGTTAGATTAAATTAATGATTTTTTGATGTCTTCCATTAATTACTCTAGTTCGATAGGATTATGTCCTTTTTTTTCTGTTTCACTTATTTTTGGTCTGGTCTGGTCTTGTGAAAATACAGTGCCCATACTTTCTAATTCACGTTTAGCGTTTGCTCTGAAATTTGCTCTTGCTTCTGATAATTCTTTTTGTGTGACTAACTTAGCCCCCTCATATCGTCCTTTTTTTATTGTAATATTTTTACCCTTTAGTTTAGAACTAGGTACTGCTTTTACTAATTCATAATCATAATCCCCTGTTTTATCTGTTATTTTCACAATTAAGCCTGGTAGACCACTAAATTTGTATGGGCCGTAAGGAAAAGGGATTTCGGTTGAATACCAAGCGGTCCAGTCTCTACCTTTATAATTTACTTCTGCCTTTTTACAGTGAATAGAGTTAATTACTTTTGTTTCATTAATTAGCTTCCAATTATGAATGACAGGATTGGTATATGATAGTAGAGTCATTCCTACTGATTCATAAAATTGCGAATTTTCGTTTGTTTGGATAATTAAGAAATTAGATCTTGAAGCAGGAATACCACTTAAATCAATAACATTATTTTTTTATTGTATTCTGCCGAAAAAGCAGAGTCAAATTTTATCTTATTTTCACTACTGAAAAAAGAACGCTTATCGGTTATTTGCAATGAATATAATTCTTTTATAACATAATCTCGATTTAGGGTATTAGGCTTGTACTGAAGTAAATAAGTGAATTCACCTCTTAACGAATCACCTGTAGCTGTCTGAGAAAATGAAATAAAGAAAATGAATAAAAATATAGTTGTTAAAGTTTGCTTTTTTATAAAGTTCATAATTTATCATTTACAGAAAAACGTTCAAAAAATATTTGCATATACTTTTATTGTATCTCAATAAGTTAGATTAGAAAATATAAACTTATTCAATTACATTATAAATTTTTCAAAAGTAGAAGCAAAATTATTTTTTGAACGATTTTTTAGATTAATCTAATTAATCAAATTTTCTTTGTCCGGTTTTTGTTGAACCATTAAGGAGTGTATGGGCTGTCATACATACAATAATTACTTTGAATATTTGATCCCCAGGTATTCCATTGATCCTCGGACCATTCCTGACATGTATATGCAGACGTACAAGTTACGACTATTGATCTACATTCAGCAAGAAGTGCTGATTTGGCTTTTGAAGTTGTCTTACTCTTTTTCTTTGAAAAGGCATCTCTTTTAACTTCGTATTTTATTGTCTTCTCATTTTTTGTATTACTTGCTTTTGCATTGGTAATATCAGAGGCTGAAGTTGAAGGCCTTTTTGCAAATCCTGAAGTGGTAGCAGCAAACAACACTGCTGCAAATAAAATTTTTTTCATGGTTATTAAAAATTAAATTAGTTGTATAAATTGTTATCGATAACAAGTCAAATGTATGAATTTGTTTGTTAATTATGATATTAAAAGTGGAAAAAAATTAAAATATCATTTTGTTAATATTTAAAAATTCAACAACATAATCAAATTTATTTTTCTTAATTCTAAAAATATATAATTTATATTTTATTATTTTAAATTTTATAGATTGATTGTTGAATTATTTTTTTTTGATATTTTTTAATAATTTTATAAAAAAAGGCTTTATCCGGAATGTGAAGACCCCAATTTTAACAATTGGAACTGGCTTTTATATATGATTTCAGCTGCCTGTATGAATGAAAAAGTTCCTGTATTGCTTTAATTTAGATAATGCCGCTTTTAAAGTCAGACTTTTTCTGTCATTTTGTAGCAGAAAACTAGTTTTTAAGTTTTGAATTTTTACAGAAGTAAGTTGTGCTTGAAATGTGGCCGGAAGGATAGCAGCATTTAAATTTGATTAAGATCATTTAGATCCTTTTTACTACTGTTTACTAAAATATCTCAACAAAATAAAAAAGTCTTTACATTATTGTAAAGACTTAGTTTTTAATTGTGAGCGCGAAAGGATTCGAACCTTTGACCGTCTGCTTAGAAGGCAGATGCT
>NZ_JAYSDT010000060.1:0-17730 GCF_041914225.1 Chryseobacterium sp. | reverse complement strand
ATTCAAACATTATGTCAGTAAAAATCAGATTACAAAGACACGGTAAAAAAGGAAAGCCTTTTTTCCACATCGTGGTTGCAGATTCCAGAGCTAGAAGAGATGGTAGATTCATCGAAAAACTAGGAACTTACAACCCAATTACTAATCCAGCAACTATCGAATTGAACGTTGATTCTGCTGTAAAGTGGTTAAACAACGGTGCTCAGCCTACTGATACTGCTAGAGCTATTCTATCTTACAAAGGTGCTCTTTACAAAAAACACTTACAAGGTGGTGTAGCTAAAGGTGCTTTTGACGAAGCTGAAGCTGAAAAAAGATTCAATGCTTGGGTAGAAGCTAAAGATGCTAAAGTACAAGGTAAAGTAGAAGGTTTAGCTACTGCTAAAGCTGATGCTAAGAAAGCTGCTTTAGATGCTGAAGTAAAAGTAAACGAAGCTAGAATCGCTGCTGCTGCACAAGCTGAAGCTGATGCTAAAGCTGCTGAAGAAGCTGCAAACGCACCTGCTGAAGAAGTTGCTGAAGCTACAGAAGGAGAAGCTCCTGCTGCTGAAACTGAAGAAAACACTGAAGCTTAAGAACAAACCCTGTTATGCGTAAAGAAGATTGCTATTTTTTAGGAAAAATCACACGCAGACATGGACTTGCGGGTAACGTAATCCTTAAACTGGATACCGATCAACCCGAGCTTTACAATAAATTGGGATCAATATTCGTTGAAATCAACGGATTATTGGTCCCATTTTTTATTGAAAAATCATCATGGAGCAAGCTTGATGATTTGAATATTGCATTCAAAAACTCTTCTGAGGCACTGGTAGATCAGGTTTTAGGTAAAAGTGTTTACCTTCCTCTTGCCACACTGCCTAAACTTTCAGGAAAACAATTCTATTACCACGAGATCATCGGATTTGAAATTTTTGATCAGGATGATAATAACTGTGGAGTGATCAGGTCCGTAAACGATCAGACGGCACAGGTATATTTTATTACAAATCTGGACGGAAAGGAAGTGGTTATTCCTATGATCAAAGACTGGATTCTTGACGTTGACAGAGAAGAAAGAACTATCAAAATGGAACTTCCTGAAGGTCTTATTGATGTTTTTCTGATCCCTTCGAAGAAAGACGAATAGTTTTCAATAAGCTATTCTTTCTCACTTTTCTCATTACTCATTTTCTTACTGATTATTCATTACTCATCTCTAAGGCGGGTAAAAGATATTCCTGTACTATTTTTTCCGATTGCTGATGGGCATATGGTTTGTTGTAAGCTTGTGCTGTAATCACGATAACAACTGGAATCTGAGTAAACATAATGATTTTATTTCCCCCGTTTCCACTGGATTGAAATGCTTCAAAGCTTCTATTTCCTGCAGTATAAACTTTTCTCCAGAATAAATATCCATATCCTTCAAAACCAGATTGATCTGTAAAATAATTGGTGAACGATTTTTTTATCCAATCTTTATCCAAAATAGTTTTCCCATTCCAGACTCCGTCGTTTTTATATAGCTGACCGAACTTTGCAAAATCAAGCGCTCTCATGCGTAATCCTCCTGCCAGGGAAGGCTTTTGCTGTGGAGTAAGCTGCCATTGATAACGGGTGATTCCAAGAGGCTGAAACAACTTTTTGTCTGCATAATTTTTTAAACCTTCAGGAACTGTTTTGTCCAGAATATCTCCGGTTACTACAACGCCTGCAGTGAAATAACTCCATTTTTTTCCTCTTTCATTCCCGGACATTGGCAGATCCAATGCAAATTTTACCCAGTTTTGTGTCGGATACATATTTTCTTCATTTCCGGGAGATTCGGAATCATCGTCATTTCCTTCAAAACCGGAGCTCATCGTCAGTAAGCTTTTTATAGTGACATTGCCTTTTTGAACAGAATAATTTTTAAATTGTTTTAAATCATAAAATTCCTTTAAATACTGATTTTCGCTCTTTAAATACCCTTCTCTGATCGCAATTCCCGTCAAAGCTGAAGAAAAAGATTTGCCTACGGATCTTGTATCCTGCAGAGAATCTCTTGCTGAACCGTTAAAATATTCTTCCAGAAGCAGTTTTCCGTCTTTTATGATTACAATTCCCGTCAGATCTTTAAATCTGTTTTCTGCAATTTTCCTGTTCAGGGTTCTGATGATTTCAGTATTGATTTTTTCTTTGGAAATCTTCCAGCCGCTGTTGGGCAGGATAGGTTGAACAGCCATCTGTTTTTCCGGAATGTTTTGGGAAGGCACGGTAAGGTTGATCTGTCCTTCCGCAATAACAGGTCCTGTTTTGATGTTGCTCACTTTCAGATAAGGACGGATTTCGATTTTTAAGATGTGATTTCCCGCAGTCAGAGCATCAATTCCGTCATGAGCCATGTAAAAACGCATCCATAAATATCTTCCCCATGAGTCTTCATTCTTACTGCTGATAAGAGGGATCCGCAATGCTGTTTTGAATTTTTTATTTTCCGGAGTACCGGCTCCTGCATTGAGATTTTCTGTGTAGATCAGTTTTCCGTCAACATAGAATGAAAACTGGTAATTTCCGTTTTTCAACAACTCATCTGCAGTCCATTTAGGTTCAAGCTGATGAAGATAATTAACAAGCGAATTGTCGAAAAAAGCATAAATACCCAGATCACCATTTTCCTGAAATACGGAGGAAGTAAGAATATCCGGATCTTTCAGGTTTTCCAGGGAGACGGTTTTGTTGAGAAAAATAATTTTCCCGGAATATTTTTTCTGGAGGAGATTCTCAATTTTTTCAGGATTGACAATATTGCTGTTTTGCCCTTGGTAAAGACAAAATATAAAAATAAAGACCAATAATAGAAATGGTTTCATCTCAAAGAAGTATTTAAACAAAAATAATAAACTTCTTGAGGGGAAAATAGAATAAAATTAACATTACTGTTTAATAATCAAATCTTTAATTGAAAAGCTTTCTGAATTCTCCCGGTGACTGATTTGTTTTTTGTTTAAAAAGTTTACTGAAAGACTGTGGATGTTCAAATCCCAGTTCGTAAGCAATTTCACTTACAGACAGACTCGTTGTGCTCAGACGTTCTTTAGCCAGATCAATCAATTTATTCTGAATATGCTGCTGTGTGTTTTGCTGGGTATGCAGACGGAGCAAAGTTCCCAGATAGTTGGGCGAAATATTCATTTGCTCAGCAATACATTTTACCGATGGAATCCCGTTTTCAAGAAGATTGCCGTTTTCAAAGTATCGGGAAAGAATATCTTCAAACTTATGCAGCAGTTCATGGCTTGATTTCTTTCGGGTAAAAAACTGCCTTTCATAAGAGCGGTCTGAATAAATCAGTAGCAATTCAATCTGGGCAATAATCAGATCCTGCGTGAATTTATCGATATTGGCCATGTATTCCCTTTCGATATTTTTAAGGATATCAACAATCACTTTCTCCTCTTTGTCAGAAAGGAAAAGAGCTTCCTTCACCTGATAACTGAAAAAATCATAGGATTTTATTTTCCTGGTCAATGAGGTATTCCACAGAAAATCAGGATGAATTAACAGTAAGAAACCGGTCGGTTCCACTTCCACATCAGTATCAATCTCCAGGCTTAAATACTGTTGAGGGGAAACAAAGCACAATACTCCCGAATCAAAATCATATTGCTGCTGTCCGTAATTGAATTTCGGACTGACATTTTTTTTCAGGCGATAGAGTAAAAATCCTGGATCCATCTCAATTCTTCATTTTCCACAACATAACGGACCTTGCTGTAATCTATCAGGCTGATTAGCGGGTGTTCAGGATTCGGAAGACCACAGAAAGCATGAAAGTCTGAAATGGAATTAAAACGAACGGGCTGTTTCATAATAGCTAATTTAGTTGTTTTTTGTAAAAAGTTTAATGAAAGACTTCGGCTCTGTTTTGATTAAGCAGAGCCGAAGAATATCATAGTAAAGTTAGATTGCAGTTGAAACTGTCAGATTTTCCCATTTCTCAGCATCTTTCTTTAAAATATCAATCTTATTGTTCAGGAACTCCATGGTTCCTACCCCTAATAATAAATGTACGGGAGGATTTTTCTCTTTGCTGATCTGGATCAGAACATCGGCAGCCTTCACCGGATCATTCGGCTGGTTGCCATTAATTTCATTAAGGTGGGCCTGCTCAGAACTTCTTGCTGCTTCATAGGCCTGGATAGGATTTGAAGGGGTTCTCACAGAATCTTTATTCAAGAAATCTGTACGGAAATAGCCGGGATAAACAACGGTAGCATGAACTCCGAAGTCTTTTACCTCTTCTGCCAGCGCTTCCGTAAACCCGGCAACGGCAAACTTTGTAGAGCAGTAAATTCCCCAACCCGGAAAATTTCCTGAATATCCGCCTACCGATGAAATATTGAAGATGTTTCCTGATCTTTGCTCACGAAGGTAAGGCATCGCATTTCTGATCACGTTTAATGTTCCGAAAACATTCACTGCATAATTTTCTCTGGCTTCCTCGTCGGTAAGCTCCTCAATAGTTCCGATCTGTCCGTAGCCTGCATTGTTGACCACTACATCAATTCTTCCGAAATGATCAACTGTTTTTTCAATAGCAGATTTGATATCGTTGTTGTCTGTAATATTAACGCTGAGAGGAAGGAAGTTTTCTGAAGTTTCTCCGATTGAAGAAACCAGGGATTCAACGGTACGGCTGGTTGCAGCAACCTGAAACCCTTCGGATAATAATTTCTTTACCAACTCGAATCCTAAGCCTTTTGAAGCTCCTGTTACGAACCATACTTTTTTTGTTTCCATTTTAAATATTTTTTTTGTTTAAATGATGGTACAAAGATGGAAAGTCAGAAATAGGAAAATGTAGCCGAATCGGGGAATGATGTATCCAAATCGTGAATGATGATTTGAACCGGTAGGATCTTAATGGTTTTTCAGAAGATTCCTGTATTTCAAAGGCGTAACTCCGATGTTTTCTTAAAAGCACCGGATGAAATGACTCTGATCCGAAAAACCACATTCCAGCGCAATATCAGCTAAAGAAGAAGGAGAATGGAGAAGTTTGATGGATTTATTGACCTTTAATTTCCGGAGATACTCTCCCAGGTTGCAATGGAAATATTTATGAAAATCTCTGCTTAAATGAACAGGATGGATGTTCAGGGTTTCTGAAATTCCGGTAAGTGTAAGGTTTTCAGAAGCATTCTCGTGTAAAATCTCATTGATCTGATTTACCCAGACAGGTTTTCTTTCTTTGCTTTCTTTTTCTTGGGTCAGTTCGCTGAAAAGATGCAACAGAAGCTGATTGGCGGAGGATTCAAAAGAAGTATCATTCATTTTGGTCTCTTTGAATAACTGCCAGACCAATAGCTTTAAGCCCGGATTTTTTATAGTAAAGCTGCCTTCGGCTTTATTTTTCTTAATGTCAAACCGGTTAAACCAATCCTGGGTGATCTCTATGTGAAAGCCTCTTGTAAAGATTTCCGGTTTACTATTAAAGTGTGGATCTTCCCAATGATGATACAGTAATGTTCCCGCAGAACAGCCATAAGTTTCTTTCCTGTTTCCTTCTGTCATATTGCCCTGAAGCAGGAAGGTAAAGTAAGCGTTCTCATGATAATGCCAGTCTACATAGGGATGGGTATATTCTGTATCAGTAATTGTCAATCCATCTAAATTGATCATCTGATTGGTTTCCCCAAAGTATTCGCCGTTACGAAGAGTATTCATGATATATTCTGTTTTAGCCGGTCAATCTGCTCATACATTTTATTAAAAAATATTTTCCTTTCCCGGTTTCCGGATTCATTCAGAGATTTTGAGTTTTTGATCTGATGCTCAAAATAGCTCAGTGAATCTTCACAGGTTATCTTGTCGTTGGTCATCATATATCCGAACATACTGAAAGGGACAAAAAAAGAACACTGTTCTTCATTTTTGAATAAAATACTGTTGTTTAAAATTACTAAATCATTCACATAGATCTGAAAATTAGTTTTTTCCAGCGTTTTAATTTCCAGGCTTTCCAATAATTTTTTCAGATCATCCAGGATAAGATCTGCTTCATTTTTCTTCAGTAATCCCATTTCATTATAAAACGATATCTGTCTCAGGGCACTCATAATGGTAGTGTCATTCCAGATTTCTGTTACGTTCTGTTTATCATAAAGCTCTTTCAGCATTTCATTTTTTACAGAATGATATTCCATTTTAAATTCATGGAACGGACTTAAAAACTTATCCTGATTCAGCAGATTCATCCAGACATAAAACTTGAAACGGGAGAGGATGGAATCTGAAATGGTATAGAAAAAAGGGATGTCTTTTGCAGAGTAAAATACTTTGGAATCAGCAATATTCTGAAAAACATTCAGAATCTTCAAAGAGTTTTCAAAGTAGTTTAAAAGATCTTCTGTGGTTTTTACAGGCTGTGTTCTTTTGACAACCAACTGGTTTTCTGTTCCCAAAAACTGATCCAGTGAGATCTGATAATATCTGGCGAGTTCCAACGCTTCTTCAAAACTGAATTTTGCTTTCAGTGAAGTTCTTCTGTGAGCTGCATCATAGCTGATATTAAGAATATTGGCAATCTCATCATTTAAAGATTTTTCACCTATTTTTCTTCGGATTTCCTTCAATAAAGCCTCCTGGTGCATAGTTTTGCGATTTTCACAAATGTAGTGTTTTTTGTGGAGAACGTTTTTGATTTTCTGCTTTGAAGGGCTGGAAGTCTGAAGCTGGGAGAGGGAAGTATTGAAAGTCGAAAAATAAATAGCTGTTTACTACATCAATGGGATTTATAATCACTATTGCTATTTATCACTTAAAGTAATCTCCAGCCTCCTTCTTCCCGCTTCCAGCCCGCTTATATTAGTTAACACTTCTACATATTTGTGATTTTCGCAAACAGGATAATTTTTTTAATTTTTTTTCACATTCGGAACTATACCTTCTGCCGATAATTTTGAACTGTAATTTTAAAATAACGAATTATGAAAACACGAATTTTAATAACAGCAGTTCTTTTAGTCCATGGTCTGATATATGCATCAGACAGTCTGAAGGTTGATTCTTTGAAACCAAGATTAATTGCAGCATCACCCTCAAAGAATGTCAGGAATGTCAACGGGATTTTATTTAAATATTTTGATGAGGAAGATCATTTTAAATCAAAGAAAGTAAATGGCTTAGGCATGGGATTCAATTTTGTGGGCATTTTCTTGCCGCCATTGATGCTTTTCAATTTACAGCCACCAGGAAACCATGATTATGTAATTGTTCCCCGTAAAAAGATGAATACCATTAACGGACTGCAGCTGTCAATCATCAACATGGAGCCTACTGTCACAAACGGACTGGAAATTAATGTATCGAGTAATATCAATACGTATGCGGTGACCAATGGAATGTCTGTTTCTCCGTTTTTTAATGTGCATCATGAGATGAAAGGAGTTTCTATAGCACCATTGGCAAATATTGGTCAGAAATGCCGGGGAATTCAGATCGGGTTGTATAATCAATGTAAGGATTTCAGAGGAATACAGATTGGTGGATGGAATGAGAACGGAAGGAGGAAACTTCCTCTCATCAACTGGAATTTTAAGAAACAGAAAGTAAATAAGACGTTATGAAAAAGTTTGTAGTAATCTCTGCACTATTTCTTAACGGTTTTCTGCAAGCCCAGTTTGAAGAAATCAAAGAGAAAAGATGGCTGGTCATTCTTCTCAGCACCAGAATTGAAGGAACTTCAATGGATAAAAAGGCATTTCTGTCAATAGGAACAAAACTGACTGATGGTGATAAGGATTATTATAGTTTAAGGGGACATTTTAACTGGTGGGACGAAAGAAAGCTACTGGTTATTCCGGAGTTTGATTATTTCAGAAAGGTAGTTTCATTTCGGGATGGTGCCGAGATATCAGCTTTCTATGCCGGAGCAGGAGTTTCCCCTTATGCCGTTTCCCCAAAGGCGGGAATCAGTTTTTACCATTTCTTTTGCACAGAATTCGGGTATAACTTTGAATATAATACGTATAAACCGTTTCCGATTAAAGGTTTCCGCTTCGGTTTAGGAATTAACCTTGTTTTTTAAAGATTATTAACAAAAAAATCAGATTTAAAACCATTAAATAATCAACCATGAAAAATTATAAACTGATCTTATTTTTATTGATGTTATCAGCACGCATTTTTTCACAAAATACAGTGAATGATACCGTAAAAACAAATATTGAAGAACCTTTTGACTATAAAAAATATTATGATTGTGATTTTGGAGAAGGAAATGTTTTAATTGTCATTAAAAAGGGAAAAGAATTTACAGACCTGACAGATTTAAGAAAATCCGGGAAAGGTTTTGCCATTAAAATGGAAGCGATCTATAGTATGGAATTTGCGGATGGACAGAGATATGAATCAAGTGTGGTGAAAAGTATTACCCAGGACAGTATTTCAATCACTAATTTTTTCAATGAGAATGCTGCGAAGCTTGCAGGACAGCCCTTTAAATTGATTACTTATCCTTTGTCATCTTTGAAGTATGTTCGCTTTATTGATGACAGAATGTTGTCATTGTATAGCAAAAGAAATATCCGGAAGAACTTCAATCTGATGGTGAAGAAAATGGACCGCGCTAAAATGTGTCCTGCAGTAATTCAATTTAGAGATAGAAACAATGAAATGAAAGTCTGCCATTTCTATCTGACCTCTCAGGGCTATGATCTTCTCTATGAGAACAACGGAAGAGTATATTATATGGAAGGTAAAATAGAATGGAAATAGTTTTTGAAGAGAGTGCATTTTCAGCCTGTACTCTCTTTTTGTATTTATCATAATTAATTTTAATGAAAATATTGATGAATACGTTGAAAAAAGCAAAAGCAATGGCACTTGTACTGAAGAAAAAATAATATTTTTGTAATATAGCTCGGATGAATGATGAAAATAAAATGTTTAATACTGTTTTTTATTATTGGAAATCTGTTTTTTCACGCACAAACCAATAATTTAGAAAAAAATACTCATGAAACACGGTCTTATAAAGAATTGGAAAAAGAATTCTACAGCAGTCGTTTCGGAGATGTAAACAGTAAAAGTATTGCAGAAAGTTATCTTAAAAAAGCAAAATCTGAAAAAAACATTACTCAGATTGCTGAAGGATACGTTATGCTTCATTTTGATGAGAATCTACCCAATGCATTAAAATATCTTGACAGCTTACAGCATATTACCAGGAATTCCAAAGAAAATATATATCCGGCCAGAATCTATCTCTTAAAAGGGAATCTGTATTTCAGAAATGATAATCTTCAGGCTGCGCTGAACAATTATATTTTAGGACTGAAATATGCCAAAGAAAAAGGAAATAAGAGGCAGATTGCCATGGCACATATCAGTATTGCTTATCTTAATAATTATATTGGGAAACATGCCGAGACAGCCAAGGTTTTAAGACATTATGCGTATGATGCCGATTATATGAATCAGGATGAGAAGAATGGTCTCAAACTAAACCTGGCTGACGCATACATAGAAATCAATAAGATGGATTCTGCCTATATCCTCATAAAGGAAGGCTTACTGGATTCTAAAAAGAATAAAGATGTTTACCGCTATCACCAGAACCTTGGAATGTTAGGATATTATCATCTGCATTCAAAAAATTATCAGAAAGCGATCGATGGTTTATTAGAGTGTGAAAAATATTTCTTTACAAATAATTACGCTTCTAAAAGGAACCAGCATTATACTTTTTTATATCTGGGGAAATCCTACGCCGGTCTCAACGAAAAAGAGAAAGCAGTAGAGTATTTCCGGAAGATTGATTCTATGGTTCTTAAAACCAATTACATTTATCCCGAGCTGAGAGATGTTTATACTTACCTGATCGATTATTATAAAGAAAACAATGATAAAGAAAAACAGCTGTATTATGTAGATCGGTTTTTAAAGGTAGATCATGTTCTGGATACCCAGTTCAGGTATATTTCCAGAGAGCTTCCCAGAAGATATGATACTCCGGAACTGCAGCAGGAGAAAGAAAGCATTACCAATGAGCTTACCAAAAGAAAAAGTTTATTTTATATTGTACTGAGTCTTCTGTTGATATCACACCTGTTGTTTATCAACGTTTATTTTAAATATAAAAAATCCGAAAAGAACTATAAAAAGATTGCCCAGGACCTTATTCAGTCTGTTAATGAAAATAAAATAGGCAAAAACAAAGTGCCGGAAGCCAAAGAAATTCTTCCTGAAGTTTCTAAGCTAGAAAATACAGAACATTCTGAGGACAAAACACCAAGAACGATTTCCGAAGATATTGCCCAGACCATTTTAAAAGAACTTGAAATATTTGAAAACAAAGATCAGTTTTTGAATAAGGGAATTACGCTTGGAAGTCTTGCCAAAAAAATAAAAACAAACTCAAAATATCTGTCGGAAATTATCAATACCTACAAAGGAAAAAACTTTGCCACTTATCTTAATGATCTCCGTATTGATTATGCCATCAACAGATTGGCTAATGATAAAAAATTCAGGTCTTATAAGATTCCTTTTATTGCTGAAGAACTAGGATATAATAACGAACAGGCCTTCACTTTAGCGTTCAAAAAACGAACCGGTACACCACTTTCTATCTATCTGAAAGAAATTGAAAACATGGCGCAATAATTATTTAATTTATTGATTTTCATTTATTTGTATTTATAAATTCATGATTTTAAATATATAGATTTATGAATCTATAGAACATTCATTTGCGCCATTATCACTCTTTCTGCATCTTTGCTTCAGGTAAAAACACAACGTTTTATTTTGTATGTGCACATTACAAAATATCAGTTCCGGACTGCCGGTTAATTAAAGGATAAGGTCAGGAACTGTATAACAAAAATTATTAACGAACTGGTAAAAGTGAGAAAAGATACCAGTAAAAAACAATAGGTAAAGAATGAAGTAATTGTTCAGAATTCAGAGATGTAAAGAGTGGTGATCATTTGAAAAATCATTAAAGTAATTAAAAAACAAAATCCGCAGAATCCATCCAAAAGTGTTTAAAAGTGTAGTATAGTTTAATTTGGATTCGCTGGCCAGTAGTTGATCATGAAATTATTGCTTAAAAACTAATAACCATTTCAATAAATAAAAACTAATTCCATGAAAACTCAGAATAAATTAAAATTTATTCTTTCTAAAAGTGATAATGTAGAGTGGTTCACTCCGGTCAGATGCGGATTTATCTTGAAGTTCAGGACAATATTGAGTGGAAATGTATCCTTACAATGAAAAAGATTGGGCAGCAGAAAAAGGTAAATTTCCTGAGCTGAAAGTTTAAATGCTTGTTAAATGATTTTTAAAGACGGCGCAATCATTAAGTTGCGCTGTTTTTTTGTAACTTTGCAGACATTAATTTTTATATAAAAAATTTATCATCAACAAATGAAAAAGCAAACGATCAAAGAAATCCTGAAGGATTACAAGAAAGTATTACATCATGACATTACAGTTTACGGATGGGTAAGATCATTCCGTGCTAATCGCTTTATTGCGCTTAATGATGGTTCTACGATTAATAATTTGCAGATAGTTGTTGATTTCGAAAATTTTGATGAAGCGATCATCAAGAATATCAGTACGGCTTCATCCCTGAAAGTAGTAGGTGAGGTGGTGGAAAGCCAGGGAGCAGGACAGTCTGTGGAAATTATCGCTAAAAAGATTATTATTTTAGGGGATAACTTTACGGAAGAACTTCAGAGTACAATTCTTCAGCCTAAGAAGCACAGTCTGGAGAAACTTCGTGAGCAGGCACACTTAAGATTCAGAACAAACCTTTTCGGAGCGGTGTTCAGAGTGCGTCACGCAGTAAGCTTTGCTGTTCACTCATTCTTCAACCAGAACCAGTTTTTCTATATCAATACACCGGTTATTACTGGTGCTGATGCGGAAGGAGCAGGAGAAATGTTTGGAGTAACCAACTTTGACCTGAACAATATGCCGAGAACTGAAGAAGGAGAGATAGATTTTGCACAGGATTTCTTCGGCAGAAAAACAAACCTTACGGTTTCAGGACAGCTTGAAGGAGAAACTGCAGCTATGGGATTGGGAAGAATTTATACCTTCGGACCTACTTTCCGTGCAGAAAATTCCAATACCACAAGACACCTTGCCGAATTCTGGATGATAGAGCCGGAAGTAGCTTTCAACAACCTTGAAGACAATATCGACCTTGCGGAAGATTTCTTAAAATATGTGATCCAGTATGTATTGGATAACTGTAAAGATGATCTTGAATTCTTAGACAAGCGTTTTGAAGAAGAACAAAAGTCTAAACCTGAAAAAGAAAGAGCAAAAGAAGGTCTTATCGAAAAACTTCAGAACGTAGTGGCAAAACGTTTCAAGCGTGTAAGCTATACGGAAGCTATTGAAATCTTACTGAACTCTAAAGAGAATAAAAAAGGAAAATTTGCTTACCCGGTTGAAAAATGGGGAACTGATCTTCAGTCTGAGCATGAAAGATACCTTGTTGAAAAACATTTTGAAAGCCCGGTAGTATTATTTGACTATCCGAAAGAAATTAAAGCTTTCTACATGAAACTGAACGATGACAATAAAACCGTTGCAGCGATGGACGTTCTTTTCCCTGGTATCGGTGAAATCATCGGTGGATCAGAGAGAGAGGCTAGATTGGATGTTTTAAAACAGAAAATGGCAGATATGCATGTAGATGAGCACGAGCTTTGGTGGTATCTTGATACCAGAAAATTCGGTTCTGTACCACATGCCGGCTTTGGTTTAGGACTGGAAAGACTGGTTCTTTTCGTAACAGGAATGACGAATATCAGAGATGTAATTCCTTTCCCTAGAACACCGAAAAGCGCTGAATTCTAGAACAATAAAAAAAGCCTTAATCACAAGTTAAGGCTTTTTTTATTCTTTAATAGTTTATTATGTTAGGATAAGTAATGCAAAAATCATGCTAAATGTGTTTTTTATCAAATAAATTTATTAAATTCGTAGAATATGTTATGTTAAAACGTAAATAAGAATATGCTTAAACAACACTTACAACTCAAATTAGGACAGAAGCTGGCCCCTCAGCAGATCCAGTTGATGAAGCTTATTCAGCTTCATACTCTTGAATTTGAAGAGGAGTTGGAAAGAGAGTTAGAAGAAAACCCAGCTTTGGAAATTGCGAAAGAAGATTCTAAGGAAGATGATTATTCTTCCCTTGAAGACGCTTATCAGGATGAGGGTACAGAAAGCATTGAAACAGATTTCGACGTCAATGAATATATCTATGATGACGAACCAAGCTATAAAACCGCATCCAGCAACTACTCTCCGGATGATGAAGAATTTGATAACGAGAGTCTTTTAACGGAAGGACAGTCCTTATATGATTATCTTACAGAGCAGATTCATCTGGTGAATATCAGTGATGAAGATCTGAAGATTGCAGAATATCTTATCGGGAATTTAGATACGGACGGATATCTGAGAAGAGAGATCAAATCTATTGTTGATGATCTGGCTTTCTCACAGGGAATTTACACTACTAAAGAAAGAGTGGAGGATATCCTGGAAAATTATGTTCAGAAACTTGATCCGCCAGGAGTAGGAGCAAGAGGGCTGCAGGAATGTCTGTTACTACAGATTGAAAAGAAAGTAAGCTCAGATAAAGCAGTTTCTTTGGCTGCCAACATCCTGAGACATCAGTTTGAAGCTTTGACAAACAAGCATTATAACAAAATCATCCAGAAATACGATATTGAAGAAGATGATCTGAAAGATGCTCTGGATGAAATATCAAAACTATCCCCTAAGGTAGGAGGGAACTTTGATACACAAACAATTACGATCAATCAGGAAATTATCCCGGATTTTGTTATCCAGGTAAAAGACGGGCAGGTAATACCTATGCTGAACAGCAAGAATGCACCTACTTTAAGAGTTTCTGAAGAATACAAAGACATCCTTACAACATATTCCCATGATAAAAACTCATCGGAACACAAACAGGCAGCTTTATTTATCAAACAGAAACTGGATGCTGCAAAATGGTATATCGATGCCATTAATCAGCGTCAGAATACATTGCTGCAGACGATTACAGCCATTGTGAAATTCCAGAAAGATTATTTCATCACAGGAGATGAAAAGTCTCTGAAACCAATGATCTTAAAGGATGTTGCTGATATTACAGGATTTGATATTTCTACGATTTCAAGGGTAGTAAAAAGTAAATATGCAGATACGCCTAACGGTATTGTATATCTCAAAGATCTGTTCTCAGACAGCTTAACGAATGATGACGGGGAAGAAGTTTCCACCAAAGAGATCAAAACTCACCTTCAGGAAGTTATTAATAAGGAAAATAAGAGGAAACCGCTTACAGATGATGCGTTAGTGGTCATTCTGAAAGAGCAGGGGTATAATATAGCAAGAAGAACCATTGCAAAATACCGTGAACAGCTTAATATTCCGGTAGCAAGGTTAAGAAAAGAACTTTAATATAAAAAACAAAAAAGCATTTCAGATGAAATGCTTTTTTGTTGTCTGTTATAATGAAGATGATGCAAGTTTTTGTTTTTCAACTTTCCTTTGCCTCTTCACCTTTCTGCTGAGATCAGTTCTGTTTTACATTTTCCAGTCCAAGTTCCCTCATCGAAATCTCCCGCATCTCCACCTTTCTTATTTTTCCGGAAATAGTCATTGGGAATTCGTCTACAAATTTCCAGTATTTTGGTACTTTATAATGGGCTATTCTGCCTTTGCAGTATTCCTGGAGCTCTTCTGCAGTGATGGTAAATCCTTTTCTCACTTTCACCCAGGCCATTACTTCTTCCCCGAATTTTTCACTGGGAACACCAATAATCTGCACATCCAGAATATGGGTATAGGTATATAGAAAATCTTCAATTTCTTTAGGAGAGATATTTTCGCCGCCACGGATGATAAGGTCTTTTATCCTTCCGGAAATAGTAATATAACCGTCTTTGTCCATTACGGCCATATCTCCGGTATGCATCCAGCGGGCGTCGTCCAGTACTTTTTTAGTATTTTCAGGATCATTCCAGTATTTCAGCATGACAGAATAACCTCTTGTGCAAAGCTCGCCATGTTCACCACGCTTTAATGTTCTGCCGTTTTCATCAATAATTTTTATTTCAAGGTGATCCTGAACTGTTCCTACAGTGCTGACCTGCTTTTCCAACGGTGTTCCTATTAAAGTTTGGGTAGACACGGGTGATGTTTCCGTCATTCCGTAGCAGATGCTCATTTCTTTAATATTCATCAGGTTTTCCACCTTCTTCATAATTTCCGGAGGACATACGGAACCTGCCATAACACCGGTTCTTAAACTTGAAAAATCATAGCTGTCAAAATCTTTTACAGCCAGTTCTGCAATAAACATGGTTGGTACACCATACAAAGAAGTACATTTCTCATCCGAAACAGCTTTTAAAGTAATTTCCGGATCAAAACTGTCATTGGGGATTACCATACAGGCTCCGTGGGCAGTACAGCATATATTTCCGATCACCATTCCGAAGCAATGGTAAAAAGGAACGGGAATACAGACACGGTCCTTCTCCGTATATTTTAATCTGATACCGATAAAATAACCGTTGTTGAGAATATTATGATGGGAAAGTGTAACGCCTTTCGGGAAACCGGTAGTTCCGGAGGTATACTGAATGTTGACAGGATCATCAAACTGTACGTGCTCTTCAAAACTGTGAAGTACCTCATCAGAAATTTCCTGTCCGTTATTGACAAAATGTTCCCAGTTTTCATCAAAGAATATTTCGTGCTCCAGGGTTGGGCATACTTCTTTTGCGTACTCAACCATTTCTTTATAATTGCTGGTTTTAAAGCTTAAAGAAGAAAAAATAAAACGGACTTCAGACTGGTTAAGTACATAAGTTAATTCATGAGTCCGGTAGGCCGGATTGATATTCACTAAAATAGTTCCTATTCTTGCAGTGGCATACTGTAAAAGTACCCATTCATAACGGTTGGAAGACCAGATCCCGATTCTGTCACCTGCTTTTGCTCCTAAAAATAATAAAGCTTTTGCAACAGCTGTTGTCTGATTATAAAATTCCTGATAAGTAGCTCTGTAATTCTGATGAACGCAGACTAAAGCTTCCTGATGGGGATGTTTTTCGACAGTACTTTTAAGATTGGCTCCGATGGTCTGTCCTAATAATGGAACCTCAGATGTTCCATACACATAAGATAAGGGCATAGTTTAAGATTTGGTGGAATAAAATTAATAATTATATCCCGAACTATGCCTATGGATATTAATTTTCCTGAGAATCTATTTCTTTAAGCTGTTTCAGATTTTTATCAAGCTTTTTGATAATGGTACGATATACCAGTCTGTAATAAAGCCAGATCATAGAGACTGCGAGCAATGTGCTTACGGCAATTCCAACAATAATAATGGTAAGATTGGAGCCGCTGGGCTGTATATTCTGGGAATCCAATATATAAAATATAAAAGCGACCAGTACAAACGTGAATATTAACAGCAATACAATACTGATCAGAATAAAGGCATTCACGGTGGTTTTGAATTTAATGATCCGGGTAATAAGTCCTTTCAGGTTTTCCTCGATCTTTATTTTCCGGTAATTCTGATAGAATTTCAGTACGAAATAGGCTGTGATCAGTAAGCTTAAGATTTTTATAGCCAGATAAACATGACCAAAGTTATTTTCTGCTTCAGGAGCTTCCTGTGCCCCTAATCTTTCCAGCATTTTACGGAAACTGTCTGACTCCTCTTCCGGGAAAAAGTAAAACAGTCCCAGTACTGAAAAGAAAAGTAATTCTACGACGCTGATCCAGAAAATGTATTTCACGTAGTTCCGTGACTTTCTGTTCAACATCTGAAGAATCTCAGTGTTGTCATATTTATGCTGTACAGGTTGTTCCTGCCATGTTTTCTTAAAGCTGTCTAAATCAAATTCAGGCATATTTTTCCATCTGTTCTTTAAGGGTTTTCTTTAATCTGTTCATTTTCACGCGTGCATTGACTTCAGTGATTCCGAGGTTCTCTGCAATATCCTTGTAAGGCAGATCGTCAAGATACATCATGACAATGGCTCTTTCTACATTAGGAAGAGTCTTGATTACAGTATACAAAAGTGATACCTGCTGCTGTTTTTCATCATCATCTTCCACAAAATCCCTGTGGTTGATGTCCAGCTCATTCGTAGGAAGGCTTTTGCTTTTTTTTCTAAAGAGGGTAATGGCTGTATTGAGCGCTACACGGTACATCCATGTGGAAATTTTAGAATTCCCTTTAAAAGAATCGTAACTTCTCCAGAGCTGTAACACAATTTCCTGGAAAAGATCCTCTTCATCTTCCAGAGAATTGGTATACAGGCGCGATACTTTGATAATCAGTCCCTGATTATCCTTGATAAGCTGCGCAAATTCTTTTTCTCTGGAATTCATAGATATATAATGGCACGAAGATAATAATAAACTGGTAATTAGTGAAAATTATCCTGTAAAATAGTAAAAAGGTAAAAAAAACGGAAAAAATATTGATCAATCAATATCGTTTGCATGGAACCAAGATCTTTAGGTGTTTTACCATTTGCTTTTTTACCACAAAATTTGTGTACCTTTGCCTCCGCGAGAAAATCGGCCTGTTGATTTCCCGTTTTACGGGAGGTAGGAAAGTCCGGACACCACAGAGCAGCAAAGCGGATAACATCCGTCACCCGTGAGGGTAGGACAAGTGCAACA
>NZ_JAYSDT010000059.1:0-18451 GCF_041914225.1 Chryseobacterium sp. | reverse complement strand
AGAAAGTCTTCCAAAAAATTGCGCATATGACTGGAGAACCTTAATTTTAAACAGGAAATCAACCAACAGGCTGTTGGAGAAAATTGATAACTTCTCAAAAAATTTGACGCAGAAAGTATTTGTAGTCCGTGCCGAAGATGACATATGGCTGACGGAAAAAGGAGTATTAAGCTTATTGAATAATACCTATCCTAATCTTAAGCCCACTTACAGGCTGATAGCTGTTTCAGAATCTGATAAAAAGGAAATAGGGCATATCAATTTTTTTAGAAGTTACAACAGTAAACTCTGGGATATTATTTTAAATGAACTGACAGATAAATGAAAAGTACGATAGACAACACCGTAGCATTTGTAAAAGAAAAATTGGAAGGAGCAGAAGCAGGTCATGACTGGTTCCATATTGAAAGGGTCTGGAAGCTGGCCGCCCAAATAGCAGAAACAGAAGATTGTGATAAAGAGGTGGTAGAATTATCTGCACTTCTCCATGATATTGCAGATCCTAAATTCCATGACGGGGATGAAACCATTGCTCCCAAAATATCCAGAACGTTTCTTGAAGAGCAGAATGTTCCGGAAGAAACAATTCAAAAGGTTTTGTTTGTAATTGAAAATATTTCTTTTAAAAACAGGGATCAGGCTCCGGTAAATCCGCCTATTGAACTTCAGATTGTACAGGATGCTGACCGCATTGATGCTATTGGAGCTATCGGAATTGCAAGAACATTCAACTTTGGAGGTTTTAAAAATAATCTGATGTATCATCCGGATATAAAACCCAAACTGGGAATGTCGAAAGAAGAATATAAAAAATCTGACGGAACAACCATCAACCATTTCTATGAAAAGCTGTTGCTTCTGAAAGATATGATGAATACTGAAAAAGGAAAAAAAATGGCCGAAGAAAGACATCATTATATGCTGAATTTTCTCGACCAGTTTTATAAAGAATGGAATGTGGATTAGAAAATTGGCCACAGCTATAGATAAAATATAGAGAAGAAGTATCTTTGTAAAATATGACACTCATTATTTTTATAATATTCCTGGCTTGTGTTCTTTCTTTGGTCCTGTTTAAGGTAAGATCAGGAAGTATGGCCAGATGGGCGAAGCTGTTTCGTATTGTAACAGTCGTTTTTTCAATTTCTGTTTTTACCTATTGGTTTATTAAGAAAAGTGCGGTGGCATTTGTGGATAACTCTGTAGGGCTGCAGGTGGTTAACAAACTTCCCCAGACATTGGATTTTTATCTGATCAATGTGAACAAAACAGATCAAAGTACAGTTCTTGAACCCAAACACATCGGGAAAATACGTCCGGAATATTACAGAATAGAGTACCTGAAAATGGATAAATCCGATGAATACTGGATTGCAGGTTACCTTGGAAAGAAAAATCTTGTGTACTTTTCCCAACATTCTGTACCGAATAAAAATATAGATCAGATTGTTGAAGTGCAGAATTATATTAATCAGAGTATGAAACTTTCTGATGCAGCCAAAAAACAGGTAGATGCCTACAATTATGAGAATACAAAACTGGGAATCTGGATTACATTGGATTTCCTGCTTCTGTTTCTCAATCTGGTACTGCTTCTCAGAAAAAATAAATAAAAAAGGTAATGAGTTCTTATTCTCATTACCTTTTGCTTTTTAAGGATAATCCAGAATCTGCATGATCTGTTCTTTAAATTCTTCGGGACATGATTTGATAAGTTTGTCCTTATTCTGTTTACTGATTTCTTTGGGATCAAGCCATTCGCTTTTATTGGAGTTCAAACTATGGTTGTCATATACTCTTTTTATGGTATGATTTTCATAAAAAATATATTCATCACCCAGCCAGTTATTGGCAATACTGATAGTACAAATTTCCTTTTCCATGATTTATGTTTTAAAATATAATGTTTAGTGAAATACATTATACTCTAATGTACGAAATTTTTCGTTAAGAAAAAGGAATTTTGTTTTTGTTAAATAAATTGAAATCAGCCTGTTTAAATTTTTATTTCTCCAATAACCCTTTATATTAAAAAAGTGTTCCGGTACTTTCAGTTGCCATTTGTGGAATATGAATATCAGTTCCCCATTCCTCATTTACTTTCCTGATGAAATAAGCGGATAATAACGGAGAGGCTTTCTCAATATTCTGATGAACAAAAAAGTAAAGATTCTGCAGGCCTTCTTTTTTCCATTTTGTAAGGTGTTTCAGCCAATCATCCAGTCTTTCGTAGTCACTTTCTGCATTGGCTCCTACATAACGGATAAATGCATTGGGAGTAGTAAGGCGCATATGAAGCATATCTCTTCTTCCGGCAGTATCTACAATAATATTGGTAATGTTATGAGCTTCAAAAAGTTCACATGTTGTATTCAGAATTTCCTCATCAGTAAACCATTCCGTATTGCGGAGTTCTATAGCCAGAGGAACTTCTTTTGGCCATTCTTTTACGAATTTTTCCAGTCTGTCATAATCTTTAGGCTTAAAATTATCATGGAGCTGAAGGAAAGCCATTCCCAGCTTTTCATCAAAATTGATGACAGCAGAAGCAAAATGAGTCACCGGATCGGTAACATCAATCAGTCTTCTGAAATGGGAAACCGTGTTGGTGATCTTAGGAAAAAATTTAAAATTTGCCAGAGTTTTTTCTTTCCAGGTTTTTACCTGGTCCGGAGTTGGCATTCCGTAGAAAGTGGCATTCAGTTCTATAGAATTAAACTGTGTGGCATAATAGGTCAGTTCATCCTTAGTTCCCTTGGGATAAAATCCTTTGAGATCCGTTTTATTCCACTTGGCACATCCGATAGAGATATTTTCCAGTCCTTTTTTATTAAGAGCCAATATCTCTTTCGTTTTGGGATGATCTTTAGGTAATGTGAAATCTATTTTTGAAGGGTCTTCTACTTGTCCGAATTTCATATCTGTAGTTTTGGTATTAAACAATAAACACAAATATAAACCAAAAATCCCAGAGCATTTGACGATTTCCATGGAAAGTAATTAAACATGAAAAATTATTGATTGTAAAATTTTAAGAAATTGAACCCCCTTTGAAATACTCCAGGAACAGGTTTTTTTACATTTTATGTAGAAAATTTTTTAACACTTTTACTAAGTTTCTATTAAGTTTTTTTTAAGGAAATATTAAACATTCTGTTACGTAATGTTAATTCTGTGTTACCATACTTCATTTTTACTAGGTCTAATTTTACACCAAGTTTATAGCGAATAAAATATGAAGAAAAAAATCATCTGTGCTTTTGCTCTGTTATCGTTCGGGTTTGCATTTTCACAGGAAACCAGCTCTAAAATTTTTGGAAGATTAAAGGGAATCTCTTCCGAAGTTACAGTAAAGGTAGTGCACATTCCTACCAATAGTACCTTTGAAACGAAAAGTAACAGCAAAGGTCAGTTCAGCTTAGATAATCTTCAGCCGGGAGGCCCTTATAAAATTGAAATATCTGACGGATCACAGGTAATCTATGAAAATCCGAATCTGCAGCTTTCTTTAGGAAATAATGACTTACCTGTAGTAGATGTAGGAAGTAAAGAGAAAACAATTGATGAGGTAAAAATCACTTCTAAAAAGACCACAGCAAAATATGGAGTGGGAATAAGCCAGGCCCAGATTTCCGGTCTTCCGAATATCAACCGCGGTATTCAGGATGTTACCAAGCTGATTCCCCAGAGTGCTAACAATTCTTTCAACGGAACCAATTTCCGTTATAATAACGTGACTATTGATGGTTCTATCAATAATGACGCTATTGGTTTCAGTCCTTCATTAGGAGGGCAGACAGGTACTTCAGGAATGCCCGGAAGCAGTACCCGTTCCAATTCTATAAGTCTGGATGCTATTCAGGATGTGCAGGTGTATATTGCGCCTTATGATGTAAAACTGGGGAATTTCCTTGGAGGAAGTATCAATGCGGTTACCCGAAGCGGAAGTAACGATGTGACAGGTTCAGTTTATGTATACGGAAGAAACGCTGCAATTACCGGTAGAAACAGGGTTGGGGATAATTCTAAGATGCCTAAGGATTTTGAAGACTTTATCTACGGAGGAAGAGTAGGGTTGCCGGTTGTAAGAGATAAAGTATTCCTGTTTACAAATCTGGAATATACCAAAAGGACAGATCCTGTCTTCTATAATGCCAATGACCAGGGAGCCCTGGTGAATGAACAGGTTGCCCAGCAAATTTCAGACTTTGTACGCAATAAGTACGGATTCAATGTTGGAAGTTTTAACCAGTACAATAACTTCTCTGAAAGTTCTAAACTTTTCAATAAGTTAGATTGGAAAATTAATGACAAACATACTTTATCCATTAAAAACAATACTGTATTTTCACAGGCATCCAATCTGGAAAGAGACGGAGCAAACTTCAGATTCTCCAGCATGGATTTCGTTCAGAAAAACACAGCATCTACCACTACACTCGAACTGAAAAGCCGTTTCAATGATCAATGGAGCAACAATTTAGTCTTGGGTTATTCTTCTATTCATGATTACAGAGATCCTACTTCGGGAAATGCGATGTTTCCACAGGTGGAAATTGCTTACAACGGAGGAACAATCCTGCTGGGTAATGACAGGGAAGCTACTGTTTTCAATATGAAGCAGAAGACCTTTGAAATCACGGACAACCTTACTTATAAAAAGGGAAACCATACCTTCCTGTTGGGAACTCATAATGAATTATATAATATTAACTACGGTTTTGTAAATGCCCTGAACGGAAGAATCTCCTATAAAAGCCTGAATGATTTTTATAACGGAACTCCTGCCAGGATAAGAGGAACTTACCCTTTTAACGGAGACAGCAGACAAACGCTTTTTGATAATCCGTATGCTCAATATAAGGTGAATCTGCTTTCCTTATATCTTCAGGATGAGATCAATTGGGGAAGAGTGAGACTTTCGCCAGGGGTAAGAGTAGATTACACAGACTTACCAAATAAGCCACAATTAAGCCCGTTGGTAACCAATTCGCCTCAGGATCCAAACTATGGAAATACCTATAATTACACTCCACTAAGCCAGCTTACCAACAACTATCTGAATAAGCAGACATTTTCTCCAAGACTTGGATTTACCATTGATCTTACAGAAAACAGATCGATGGTATTAAGAGGAGGTTCTGGTATTTTCGTGGGAAGAATTCCTTTCGCATGGTTAGGATATGCTTATTACAATGACGGGGTAGGTTTCGGAAGTTATGACTACAATTCACCAACACCTGCACAGCTCGCTTCCAACGGAGATCCGCTGAACAGTGCCAATTTCCCGAAATGGCAGAATTCTTCAAAAGTACAGGTAGACCTCATTGATAATAACTTTAAAATGCCAAGAGTGTGGAGAAGCTCTTTAGCTTTCGATTATACCCTTGCCGGATATAAATTAACCTTAGAAGGTATTTATACGAAGGTGCTTTATGACCTGAAATTCCAGCAAGTGAACAAAACGGATAATGTGACGTATTACAGCTATGATGTGAATCATGAAATGCCGGTCTATACCACCAATATCAACAGTAATTTTTCCAATGCCTATCTTTTATCCAATACAAAAGAAGGATATCGTTACAATTTGACAGCACAGCTTTCAAAGTCTTATGATTTCGGATTCAATTTCTTTGTAGCCTACACTTACGGAGATGCTAAAGATATTACTAATGGTATCCGAAACTCGATGGAAAGTAACTGGCAGATGAACCAGTCTCTTACTCCCAACGATCCGAAGCTCACAACATCTAACTTTGCCATCAAAAACAGAGTGGTGGCCAATCTTGGATATGCCTTTAATATTTCTGATATGAACAGATTATACACCAATGTATATTTTAATGCTCAATCAGGAAATCCTTTTTCATGGGGGTTTGTGAACAGTACGATTGCCAATACAGGACAGGCTGCCGGACTTGCATATATCTTTAAAGATGCTGCAGAAGCCTCGAAATATATAGTTCCTATAAAAGATGCTTCGGGGAATGTTTTGGTAACGGCTCAGCAGCAGATTGCAGATTATGAAAACTTTGTTAACAGTAACGACTATCTGAAATCCAGACGAGGGAAATTCACAGAAAGAAACGGAGATGTTACTCCATGGAATATCCAGGCGGATATCAGAATCATGGATGAAATCAGATTGAGTAAGAAATCTAAGAATAATATACAGATCTCATTGAGTATCATCAATTTCACCAATCTGCTGAACAAAGATTGGGGTAAAGTATATTTTGTTCCTAATACTTTCAACTCTACAGCTAGTGTCGGGTTAACAAAAGTAGGAAATGTAGCAGCAGGACAGCCTTCTGCAGGAGATCCTACCTACAACTTTAAAACACCAGGACTGCCTTATACCATTGATCAGTTTGCATCAAGATTTCAGGCACAGCTTGGGGTGAGATATAATTTTTAATAACGCTTTTACATTTTACTTCATAATTCTTTTCAAAGGTCCGGATTTTCTTTCCGGATCTTTTTCATTAATTATAATTATTACTCAATAAATGATAGATTGCTGGCTCAAAATTACACTTTACCTTTATTAAAATCCGTGTGATCTGCGGTTAATCAAAGACAAGTGGTAATAATTCAATAGGAACAGGCTTTAACCCGTTTTCATAAAATAAACATATCCATCGGCTTTAGCCAAAACTTATTAATACCATAGGAAAGGTCTGTGAAAATCTGTGTAATCCGCGGACGAACAAATTAAACTGACTTCATCCCAACCTATTATGTTATAAAACGACAAAAGCACACCTTTCGGTATGCTTTTGTAAATATAGCGTGTTTATTACTTGATCTATGCCTCGCAGCTTGAGCATGATACGAAGTTAACCATCATTTCTTTTGAAACCGATGAACTTCTTTGGTAGTAAAGTGTTTTTACTCCTTTTTTCCATGCTTCAATATAAAGGTAGTTAACATCTTTTACAGGCATTGTAGAAGGAATCTGAAGATTCAGTGATTGTGCCTGGTCAATATATTGCTGTCTCTGTGCCGCCTGAGAAATAATTTCCATTGGAGAAATTTCTTTGAATGTTTTGAATACTGCCTTCTCTTCAGGAGTAAGTTCATTCAGATGCTGTACAGATCCATGGTTGAGCATGATTGTTCTCCATGTTTCCTCGTTATCCAGTCCTTTTTCTTCCAGTAATTTTGCAAGATATTTATTCTTACGCATAAAGTTTCCTTTAGCAAGACCTGCTTTATAGTAGTTGGAAGCAAAAGGTTCAATCCCCGGAGAAGTTTGTCCCAAAATTGCAGAACTTGAAGTGGTAGGAGCAATAGCCATTGTTGTGGTATTTCTCAATCCGTATCCTTTCAGTACTTCCGGTTCTCCATAGATATTGGCAAGCTCTCTTGAAGCCTGCTCAGCCTGTTCTTTGATATGTCTGAATGCTCTTGCGTTGAACTGAGTTGCCTCAAAGCTTTCAAACGGAATCATATTTTTCTGTAAATATGAATGGTATCCTAATACTCCTAATCCTAGGGCTCTGTGACGCATAGCGAAGTTTCTTGCTCCCTGTAGGTAATAGTTACCCTCAGTTTTATCAATGAATTCAGATAAAACAGCATCTAGGAAATATATAGCAAGCTTTACAGCATCTGTATCCTTCCATTCATCATATAGTTCAAGGTTCATGGAAGACAGACAACAGATGAAAGACTCTTCCATAGTAGATGGAAGCATGATTTCAGAACAAAGGTTACTCGCATTCACCGTCATTCCTAAATCTTTATAAACCTGTGGCTTATTTCTGTTGACATTGTCTGTAAAGAAAATATACGGAAGGCCTTTTTGCTGGCGGCTTTCCAGTACTCTTGCCCAGACTTTACGTTTTTCCATATCACCGTCAATCATATCCTGCATCCAGTAATCCGGAACACATACTCCGGTAAACAGGTTCTGAATCGGGCTGCCGATATCTTTAATAGATAAAAATTCTTCAATATCTCCGTGGTCAATATCTAAGTAAGCAGCAAAAGCTCCTCTTCTTACTCCTCCCTGAGAAACAACATCCATAGCCGTATCGAAAAGCTTCATAAATGAAACTGCTCCTGAAGACTTTCCGTTGTCAGTTACCGCTGTTCCCCTGTTTCTTAATTCTCCGAAATACCCTGAAGTGCCTCCTCCGATTTTAGTCTGCATGATCACTTCACCCATTTTGTGGGTAATTCCTTCAATGCTGTCCGGGATGTGAACGTTGAAACATGAGATAGGAAGACCTCTCTGAGTTCCCATATTAGCCCATACAGGAGAAGAGAAACTGATCCATCCTTTCGTGATCATTTCTTTGAATGCCGGTTGAAGTTCAGGTTTGTATAACCTTTTTGCAGCAGCGGTGGTAATTCTGTCGATTGCTCCGTCTACTGTTTCACCTTTCAACAGATATCCTCTGTTAAGCATCTGCTCAGACTCTTCATTGAGCCACCATATATTTGAATTTTGCTCTTCCATAGATGTTATATTTTCGAATTCCGGAATGAAGGGAATCACTCCGGAATTTTGTTTTTTTATTATATTGATTGTAAAATTTCTACTTTGTGGGAACCGTTCAGCCCGCTTTCATCTCTTAATCTCTGAAATTCTTTAAAAGACGGAACATTCAAAACCTCATGCTGAACTTCTTCATTGATGTAGTTTGAATAATGTACAAAAGTAACACCATCTTCCTTTACAAAAACTTTATACTCAAAGGTGGAAGGATCTAAATTTTTGAAATCTTCCAGAAACTTTTGGATATTAGCTTTATTGTTTGGAACAAAGTCGGGGTTTACCGTATAAGTTACTATTACATTAATCATTCCCTTGATATTTGTGCTTTATTATAAACTGCATTCTTATAATGCCAGAAAAGAATTGCTCCTGATACTGACTGCATTGACGCTCGCTGCGCTCGCGCCCGGATTAAAACAAATCGTTTGCTGTAATACTTTTATCGTGTTTCGTATAGTCTACAGGTCTTTTAGCGAAGAAATCATCTAATGAATTGGCGAAAACTTCTTCCTCGAACCATACCATTGGTCTGTATTGCTCAGGAGTGATGTTGTATCTTGTTTTCATGTTGATTTTCTTCAAACTGTCATCTACACGGTATTTCATGAAGTTTAACAGGTCTTCTTTGGAAACATTGTCAATTTCTCCCAATTCAAAGATCCAGCTAAGGATATCACCTTCTCTTGCGATAGACTCATCTACAAGGGTATAGATATCTTCAATATCGCTGTCCGTTAATAAGTCCGGTTGTTCTTCACGGATTTTGTTGATCAGGTAGATTCCTGCATTGGCGTGAATCTGCTCATCTACTGAAGTCCATGCAATGATATTGGAAACATTTTTCATGAATCCTTTGAATCTTGTGAAAGAAAGGATGATGGCAAACTGCGAGAAAAGAGAAACGTTTTCCACTAAGATACTGAATAACAATAAAGCGGAAACATATTCTTTCGGAGTAGCAGAATTAGCATGTTTTAAAGCATTTCCAAGAAACTCGATTCTTCCTTTTACAGCAGGAATTTCGATTACATTAAGGAATTCATCGTTATATCCTAAAACCTCTAATAAACGGGAATATGCTTCAGAATGACGGAACTCGCATTCTGCAAAAGTAGATCCTAATCCATTGAATTCCGGCTTTGGTAAGTGGTTGTATAAATTCCCCCAGAATGTCTTTACAGACACCTCGATCTGTGCAATGGCTAACAGCGCATTCTTCACAGCATGCTTTTCGTGTGGTTCCAACTGCGAATGAAAATCCTGAACATCTGCAGTAAAGTCCACTTCCGAATGTACCCAGAACGATTTGTTGATGGCTTCTACAAATTGAAGAACCTCCGGGTATTCAAATGGCTTATAGCTTACTCTTTTATCAAAAATTCCCATATTAAATATCTTTATAATTAAATAATTTAGATCCTTGTGGATAACGTTCCGGAAATACTTAAGTTTTTGTTTTTCTGCAGGTTGTGAATTAGGGTTATCCACTTTTGCAAATCCATATTTCTTGTAAAGAACTAATAGCAAAGTTCGAAAAAAAGAACTGATTTTGAAAGGGGTAAATACTAATCGGCTGACTTTTAGCCTGAAAAGTTTTCCACATTTACATGAAACAGCCTCGTATAATAGGCTAAACAGCAATCTTGAGGATAAATAGATCGAAATGTGAAGTTACAGTTAAACGATATTTTATAAACTGCTATTAATAAAGGGTTAATTTGTTAAACAAAAAAATATTTGAATAAATTTTTATTCTTGTAACAATTTGAAAATATCATCTACTTATTGGGTATAAAACATACATCACTTAATGTTAGTAATTCAGGATTTAAATAAGTCATACGATACAGGGAAAAGCAAACTTCATGTTCTTAAAGGAATTAATCTGAATATTTCTGAAGGGGAGTTTGTTTCTATTATGGGAAGTTCCGGTTCCGGAAAATCTACACTTCTTAATATTATTGGGATTCTGGATGAAAAAGATTCAGGAACTTACGAGTTGGATGGAGTTCCCATCGAACATTTATCTGAGGTAAAAGCTGCGGAATACAGAAGCAGATTTTTAGGATTTATTTTTCAGTCTTTCAACCTTATCAATTACAAAACAGCTTTGGAGAATATAGCGCTTCCGTTATATTATCAGAATGTACCACGAAAAGAGCGAAACCAGAAAGCTATGGAATATCTGGAAAAAGTTGGGCTGGCTCAATGGGCAAACCACCTTCCGAGTGAACTTTCCGGAGGGCAGAAGCAGAGAGTAGCCATTGCAAGAGCTTTGATTACCAATCCGAAAGTGGTACTGGCAGATGAACCTACCGGAGCACTCGATTCCAAAACCACTCATGATATTATGAAGCTTCTTCAGGATATCAATAATGAAGGGAAAACAATCATTGTGGTAACCCATGAACCGGATGTCGCTGCACAGACCAAAAGGAATGTAGTCCTGAAGGACGGGATTATTGAAAGTGATGAGTTTATTAAGCAGATTGTACTTTAGGAATTTGATAAATTAAAATAAGATAATTTGGAAATTTACTGATTCAGTTTTTAATCTTTAAATACCAATAAAAATGTTTGACCTAGATCGTTGGCAGGAAATATTCAGTTCTATCCGGAGTAATGTACTTCGGACAGTGCTTTCGGGGTTTACGGTGGCTTTGGGACTGTTTATTTTCATTGTACTTTTCGGAATTGGAAAAGGACTTCAGAATGCTTTCTCTGAAGGATTTTCGGGAGATGCCAAAAACCTGATTACCATTACTACAGGAAAAACGACATTGGCTTATAAAGGATTACAGTCTGACCGTACGGTTACGTTGAATAATGGTGACTATGATTTCCTTATCAATGCTGATAAAAAGAATGTAGGAGCTTCCAGCCCGAGATATAATGCCAGCTTAATGGTAAAGTATGGCAAAGAAAGCGGGATTTATCAGGTACATGGCGCAGAACCTGGTGAACAGGTGATCGAGAACCGAAAAATGATTGATGGGCGATACATTACCCCAAGAGATCTGGAAGGGAAACAAAACGTGGCTGTTATCGGAAGAATGGTACAGAGGGATTTGATTAAAAACGGAAGCCCGGTAGGAAAAGAACTCGATATCAATGGAACCATGTTTAAGGTGGTAGGCGTATTCTCTGATGACGGTGGAGACTGGGACGAAAGACATATCACAGTACCTATTACCACTTTACAGCAGATGAAAAAAGGATCGGATACGGTGAACATTGCCTATATCTCCTATAGTGATAAACTGACTCCTCAGGAAGCCATTAAATATGGTGATGAGCTTAAAGATAAACTGAAATCAAGAAAAAATGTCTCTCCTGATGACGAAAACGGTGTCCGTGTCTGGAACAATGCCAAAAATATGAATGACACCTTTACATTTATGGCGGTACTTACTGCAATTGTAGGATTTATCGGATTAGGAACATTGCTTGCCGGAATTATCGGGATCAGTAACATCATGGTGTATATCGTAAAAGAAAGAACCAAAGAAATCGGAGTACGAAAAGCTATTGGGGCAAAACCGAGCGGAATTGTGGGGCTGATTGTTCAGGAAAGTGTTGTAATTACAGTAGTGTCCGGACTTGTTGGAGTAGGAATAGGGGTTTTGACGTTAAATCTTATCGGGAACAGCCTTGAAGAGTTCTTCATTAAAAGCCCGAGCGTAGGATGGGGAGCTATTGTTATGGCATTTATTGCCCTGATTTTTTCAGGGCTGATTGCAGGATTTGTTCCCGCATACAGAGCCTCAAGGATCAAACCGATCGAAGCTTTGAGAACAGAGTAATTTGTGAAAAAGATAAACGGATTAATGAATTGATAACTCATAATTTATAACTTATAATTCAACAAGGTGAATATCATATTTAAAAAAGACACTTGGCAGGAAATTTACTATTCATTGAGGAATAATAAACTCCGGACATTTCTTACCATGATTGGCGTAGGATGGGGAATGTTTTTGTATGTGAGCCTTCTTGGAGCTGCAAAAGGAATGGAGAATGGTTTTGATAAATTATTTTCCGGTTTTGCGACCAATTCCATCTTCCTGTGGGCGCAGAAAACATCTATCCCATACGAAGGGTTTCCTAAAGGAAGAGAAGTTCACCTGAACCTGAATGATATGGAAATGCTGAAAAGAAAAGTGACAGCCATAGATTATATATCGCCGCAGAATGCCAGAGGAAGCTTTACCGGAACGCCGGGAGAAGCCATGTCAAGAAACGGGAAGAACGGGACCTATTCGCTTACCGGAGATTATTCTGTAGGAAATAAAATTTCAGAAAAGAAGTTGATCTTCGGACGCTATATCAATGATGCCGATGTTTCCGGGAATAAAAATGTAGTGGTGATAGGAGAAGAAATTTATAAAAACTTCTTTGATTCCAAGAAAAAAGAAAATCCAATAGGAAAGTCTATCAATATCAAAGGGCTGTTTTTTAATGTAATCGGAGTTTTCCGTGTAAAAAAAGGAGGCGGATTTGAAAATGACCAGACTGCTTTTATCCCGCTTTCCACGTATACGAAGATGTATAATGCAGGAGACCAGATCGATATGTTTGCTATTGTAAGCAAGCCTAATGCAAATGTTAACTCAGTAGAAGAAGATGTAAAGCAGGCTTTAAAAACCAAGAATAAAGTATCTCCTGAAGATACCAACGCTTTCGGTAGCTTCAATCTTGGGAAAGAATTTAAAAAGCTTACCGGTTTTCTTACAGGAATGCAGCTGCTGACGATTATCGTAGGTACACTGACCATCCTTGCAGGAGTAATTGCTATTTCAAATATCCTTTTGATTACAGTAAAAGAAAGAACCAAAGAAATCGGGATCAGAAGGGCGTTGGGTGCCAAACCTGCTGAGGTAAGAAATCAGATTTTGCTGGAAAGTGTTGTTATTACGCTCTCCTCAGGATTAATAGGTTTTATGTCCGGGATTTTTGTCCTCATGATTCTTAATGCTGTTACTCAGGGCCAAGACTCATTCCCATTCTATAACCCGACGGTCAACTATGGAAACGTATTTGCGGCAATGGCGGTAATGGTGGTTTTAGGGCTGGTTATCGGGATGATTCCCGCACAGAGAGCTGTGAAAATTAAACCTATTGAAGCATTAAGAACAGAGTAATTAATTTGAAAAATGAAGCAATCTGAAAAATAAAGAGAAACGATTGATATATGAACGAAATCAATCTTTCAATCTTTTAATTTTTCAATCCATTTAATAAAAAATAAACTATATACATATGAAAAAGAAATTCACTTGGAAAAAAGCCATTTATATAGTGTTGGGGCTTTTATTTGCAGTGGCATTATTCTCAGGGATTGGCTATCTTATAAAATCTAACTCTAAGGAAGGAGAAGCTTTCCTTACCCGCAAGCCTACCGTTCAGAATATGGATGATAAGGTAATGGCTACAGGGAAAATTGTTCCGAAAGAAGAAATTGAGATCAAACCCAATATTGCGGGGATTATAGATAAAATCTTAGTAAAAGAAGGAGATAAGGTAGAAGTAGGACAACTGATTGCTACCGTAAAAATTGTTCCAAGTATTTCTGAAGTAAACGCTGCTCAGCAGGAAGTTCAGAATGCACAGATCCAGATCAGTAACGCCCAGATGAATGTAGGAAATATGCAGAAACAGTTTGATATGCAGGAAAAGCTTTACAAGCAGGGTGTGGCTTCAAAACAGGAATTTCTTAATTCTCAGCAGCAGTTATTCTCCCAGCAGCAGGCTTTGAAAAATGCCCAGCAGCAATTGAACACCGCTCAAAAAAGATTACAGATCGCTAAAACAGGAGCAACTCCGGAGCTTAAAGGACAGGGACTGGCGACTACCGAGATCCGTTCCAAAGCTTCAGGTACCGTACTTGAAGTACCTGTTAAAGCAGGAAGTCAGGTGATTGAAGCCAATAACTTCAATGCGGGAACTACAATCTGCTCGGTTGCAGATTTAAATGTGTTGATCTTTAAGGGTGAAATCGATGAAGCACAGGCAGGAAAATTAAGCGAAGGGATGGATATGAATATCGTAATCGGAGCATTACAAAACAAAACTTTCCCCGGAAAACTGACTATGATTGCCCCTAAAGGAAAAGATAATGCGGGAACTATTAAATTTCCGGTAGAAGGTAACGTAAGTAATCCTAATAATGAGTATATTAGAGCAGGTTTTTCTGCAAATGGTGAAATTGTTTTGAGTTCTCAGAAAAACGCATTATTATTGGACGAATCTTTAGTGCAGTATGAAAAGAAGCAAGGAAAAGATGTTCCTTTTGTAGAAACCAAACAAAAAGACGGTAAGTTCAAGAAAGTATATGTGAAACTGGGAGCAAGTGACGGAATCAATGTTCAGATTCTTCCGGGATCAAATATCACAAAAGATACTGAAGTGAAAGTTTGGAACCCGTCAGATAAAGACAAAGAAGAGCTGAAAGAAAAGGCTAATAAAAAATAATAAACTACACTATACACTTTTAAACTGTAATCCTGGAGGAATTCTTTTTCTCCGGGATTTTTTATACCAAAATTTTAAAAGAGTAAATCCCTATATTTGAATCAAATAAATCCATGAAAATGTGTCGATACGCTGGGAAAACCTATAAATCACATTATGCATGTTTTAAATGCCGGAAATCATTTAAGCAGGCAGATAGTAGTGATATTTTATGTCGGATCAAAAAAGAAAAAATATACCACGAGCCAGGGAAGACAATTCGGAATGTAGGATATGTTTTCACGAAAGCAGAGGTAAAAGAACTGCAAAAAATTGTTTCAGAGATTGAAAACCGGACTGTAAAATGCCCTGAATGCAGCAATATGATGGCTGATCTGGGAAAAGATTTCAAGGCCCCTAAAAAAACAGCTGTCAAAGAATGGAAGATGATAGAAAGTCTTTTCAAAACAGGAAAATGTTTTCATTCCTGTGGCTGCGACGGAATAGGGTATATTCCTGAAAACCCCAAAGACTATGAAGCGTATCTGAATAATATGTTGAAAACCTATCAGGAATATTTAGCTGCCTGCCAGAAAACTCCTATAGAGGAATGTCCCGGAAAGAATGACGAAATTAAATATTGGTCTGACAATATTCAGAAAATAACAACTGAAATTATTGGTAACAGGTTTGAAATAACAGTGTAACGGAAAAGAAGTTTAAACTGTCTTATCTTTAAATTCCTATTATACCTATGAAAAAAGACTACTGGATTCTGTTTCTTTTTATCATTGCAAAATTTGTTCTTCAATATTCATTGATAAGTCCTGAATATGAACTTCACAGGGATGAATATCTGCATCTCGATCAGGCGAATCATTCTGCATGGGGATATCTTTCTGTTCCACCCGTCAATTCCTGGATAGCCTGGATCATTAAAATGTTGGGAAACTCCGTATTCTGGGTTAAATTCTTTCCTGCTTTATTGGGAGCAATGACAATAGCTCTGGCGTGGAAAGTTGTTGAAGAACTGAATGGGAGTCTTTTTGCTAAAATGCTTACCGCGTTAGGTATTTTATTGTCTGTACTTCTTCGGGTAAATATGTTATTCCAGCCGACATCACTGGAAATTTTCCTGTGGTTATGTCTTTATTATAGTCTAATTAAATATGTTAATTCCCAAAAAGTTAAGTGGATTTACACAGGAGCAGTCATTTTCGGAATAGGAATATTGAATCAATATAATATTGCTTTTTCAGTCCTTGGACTTATTCCTGCATTTCTGTTAACAGAGCAGAGGAAAATCTTTATGCTCTCTCATGTGTATTGGGCAGCACTTTTGGTTTTAATTATTGTTTTTCCCAACCTTTTATGGCAGTATCAGAATCATTTTCCGGTAATTCATCATATGAAAGAACTTTCAGAAAAACAGCTTGTACATGTAGACCGGATGGATTTTATGAAATCTCAGATTCTCTTTTTCATAGGTGTCATTTTTGTTATTGTAACAGGCTGGGGAGCATTACTGCTGTATAAGCCTTTTGAGAAATTCCGGTTTTTCTTCTGGAGCTATATTATTACAATTATCCTGTTCTTGTTTTTTAAAGCAAAAGACTACTATGCCATAGGACTCTATCCCGTTTATATTGCCTTTGGTGCAGTTATCTGGGGCATTTATTTGAAAAAGGATGGAGAAGGTTCTTGAAGCCCGTCAGCATTCTCATTCCGATACTTTTATTTCTTCCTTTATATAATGTAGCCTTTCCGAATAAAAGTCCTGAATATATAGTCTCTCACCAGGATCAGTATAAAAAATTCGGATTGCTTCGCTGGGAAGATGGAAAAGACCATGCTTTACCACAGGATTTTGCGGATATGCAGGGCTGGAAAGAACTGGCTCAAAAAGTGGATAAGGAATATTCCAAACTGGCAAAAACCGGAAACACAATGGTGTTGTGCGACAATTATGGACAGGCCGGGGCGATTAATTATTATTCAAAGGCGTGTGTTGTAGCCATGTCATTTCATGCAGACTATATCAATTGGATAGATTTAAGCAGAAAATACAAAAATGTAATCAGGGTTAAAGATGCTCCCGAAGCAGGAAAAGAACTTAAAGAATCCGGTTCCTTTTTTGAAGTTGCGGAACTAAAGGATTCTATTACCAACCCATATGCGAGGGAAAAAGGAACAGCTGTTTTCAGCCTTCAGGGAGCGAAAATAAATATCAATAAAAGAATTCAGGACGAAATTACCGAAGTTAAAAATGAATGGAAATAGTTTTTCAGTAGAAGTGGTAAATGACCATTTGTTTATGGAATAAAGAAAATAGATAAAAAACATTATTGCAACTATATTGCATTAATTGATTTTGCTTTACCTTTGTATTATCAATTATCAATTATCAACTGAACTATGGAAAATAAAAACTTTGATGTTATCATAATAGGAGGAAGTTATTCAGGATTATCTGCGGGAATGTCTTTGGGAAGATCATTAAGGGATGTTTTGATCATTGATAACGGAAAACCTTGTAACAGACAGACACCACATTCTCACAACTTTATTACCCATGATGGGAAAACACCATCAGAAATTTCACAACTGGCAAAAAAAGATGTTGAAAAATACAATACTGTCAGTTTCTATAACGGAACCGCTGTGAAAATACAAAAGACCAATGAAGGTTTTAAAATTGAAACTTCATCTGGTGAAAAATTCAATTCTAAAAAACTTATTATTGCTTCCGGGGTGAAGGATGTCATGCCTGATATTCCCGGATTTGCAGAATGTTGGGGGATTTCTGTTATACACTGTCCATACTGCCATGGCTATGAAGTAAAAAATGAAGTCACAGGAATTCTTTCCAATGGAGATATGGCTTACGAATTTTCAAAGCTGATTTTTAATCTGACCAAAAGCCTTACCCTGTTTACGAACGGAAAGGCTTCCCTTACTGATGAACAAATAAAGAAACTGGCTCAGAATAAAATTAATCTTAATGAAGATGAGATTGAAAAGATAGAACATGACAACGGATCTATTCAGAAAATTATTTTCAAAAACGGAAAAGAGGTTTCTTTAAAGGCTTTATATGCTAAGATTCCTTTTGAGCAAAATATCAATGTATCTGCTGATCTGGGATGTGAATTGACAGAACAGGGATTTATTAAAGTGGATATGATGCAGAAAACAAATGTTCCCGGAGTATTTGCCTGTGGAGATAATGTGACCATGATGCGCTCCGTGGCCAATGCAATTGCACAGGGAAATTTTGCAGGTGCCGTGGTTAATAAGGAGCTTTCAGATGAAGAATTTTAGAAACATTCTGATGTCATTAAAACAATCATAATGTTGGATTTATTGATGAATGTTTTCATTTTTTAGTGTTTAAAAATCATTTTTGCAATAGGGAAATCTCGACGAAAATTCCGTACATTTGGGGTGAAAATTTCAAAAACTAAAAGTAAAATGGATATTATTTTCGACCTG
>NZ_JAYSDT010000058.1:0-18852 GCF_041914225.1 Chryseobacterium sp. | reverse complement strand
TTCTGATGGCTGGAATGTTCTTTTACTCATTACTATATGTTTAAATCGTAATTAATCTATTAATTTTCAGGTTGCAAAGATATATAAAATTTTATAAGTTACAAACTTTAATTATCTTTTTTTAAAATTAAATTTAATGTTTTTCAGTCGGGCTTTTACAAACCCTCATGGCAAACCCATTTCCCGGTACAAAAATAATATTTAAATGATTTATATAAAAGCTCTATCTTTGAAAACTTTAATTTTAACGAAAAATAAACACCGGATGTTTACACCAGCAGAACTTTTAGATATCAATACATTACTTACCCAAGACAGCAAAATAGTGATCCTTACCCATTATAATCCGGATGGAGATGCTATTGGTTCAAGTTTGGGATTGAAACATTATCTGAAAGCAAAAGGAATTCATGCCGAGGTTATTGTACCTAATGATTTTCCGAAGTTTCTGAAATGGATGCCGGAATCTAAAAAAGTTATTATTGCTGAGTATAAAAGAAAGCTGGCTTCTGATATGATTGCAGGAGCAGACGTTATTTTCTGTCTGGATTTTAACTCTCCGTCAAGGATCGGATTACTGGGAGACTGGCTGATAAAAGCTCCGGGGAAGAAAATCCTTATTGACCACCACCAGCAGCCGGAAAAATTTGATTTTGTGTACTCGGATACGGTAATCCCTGCCACTTCACAGATGATCTATCATTTCATAGAAGCAATGGATGATGAAAAACTGGTGAACCAGGATATGGCAGAATGTCTTTATACAGGAATTATGACGGATACCGGTGGTTTCCGTTTTCGTTCTACCAGTGCCACCACACACAGAATTATTGCTAACCTGATTGAAAATGGGGCAGATCCTGCGATGATCACTTCCAATACCTGGGATACCAATACGGTTTCCCGTCTGCATTTGCTTGCCCTGGTTCTTGGGAGAATAGAAGTGGTGAATGACGGTACAGTAGCCGTTTTGAGTCTAACCAGAAATGAACTGAAAGAATATGGTTTCCAGAAAGGAGATACAGAAGGTTTTGTGAACTATGGCTTAAGTATTGCCGGCGTTAAAATGTCAGCATTCTTTATGGAAGATCTGTATGAAGATTTCGTTAAAATCTCATTCAGGAGTAAAGATGATGTAGATGTGAATCAGTTTTCAAGAAAATACTTCAACGGCGGCGGACATATTAATGCAGCCGGCGGAAAATCTTTAGATTCTCTGGAGGGAACGATAGAAACCTTTAAAGATAAAGTTAAGGAGGAAGGCTGGTAGGAACACAAAAAGGCAAACTATAAAAGTTTGTACATTCTTTATCTAAAATCCTGGGTACTCTTACAATATCCTTTTTCTTCAAGTTCCTGACAGGTATATTCGTATACCTGCTGAAACATTTCATCCATATATCTTTTGTTGAAAAGGCTGTATTTTGTCATTTTGGGCGGATCCAGGAATATATTACAGTATTTCGTTTTAGAATATACAGACTTTGCAATCGCTAAGTGAAGAATTCTGTCGAACTCCTTCATCAGGCTCATTTTTTTTAATTCATCATAGCTGATGGAGTTGACATGGGAAGCGATCAGGAAATTACATTTATCCATGATGGGCTCAATGGGAAGGTTGTCCAGGACACCTCCGTCCACATAAATTTTTTCCCCCATCCTTACCGGAGGAAGAATAAAAGGAACACTTGATGAGGCCAGTAGCGGTCCGAAAAGCTCTCCTTCAGAAAAGAAATCTACGATACCGTGCGTCATTTCAGTAGCCGCAACATACACAGGGATTTTTAAAATACTAAAGTTATCTTCAGGAAAATAATCTTTGAATAACTTTACAATAAAGTTGGAGCTGAAAATTCCGTTTTTTGATAATTTTAATGCTGATCTGGAGAAAAAAGAAGTCTGTCTTACAATTTCCATCATCTCGTCCGGTGTTTTTCCAAAAGAATAAAAAGCGCCAATAATAGAGCCTGCGCTGGTTCCGGAGATAATGTGCGGCTTCAGGTTATATTCTTCCAAAGCCTTCAGTACGGCAATATGAGCAATTCCACGCATTCCTCCGCCTGAAAGTGTAAGCCCGATAACCGGTGGTGCCGGTGGTTTCTTTTTTTTGAATGAAAATAAAGCCATTACCAAAATTATCCTCTACTAATATACAGGATTTTTTTGTAAATAAGACTTTAATCTGTCAGGAAAGAATGTTATAAAACCAGTTTTTTAGGAAGATTGTGAAGAAGTTCCGTATTGATGATTTCCGCACAGATACCTGGCTTTTCCCAGTGTCCGTTATGTCCGCAGTCCAGGATATAAGATTTGATATTCGTCCTGTCTGGAAGATGTTTGATCATCATATCGGTTTTTACGGCATTATCATGTTTGCCGGCTAATACTAAAATTTTAGCTTCCAGGTTTTCAAGGACATGTTTTTTGTCTGTTCTTTCTACCATGCCTTTCACACAGGCAAGAGCTCCTAAATTGTTGGTGGAAAGGGCTGTTTCAAGAGCGGTTTCAATTTTTCCTTCCAGGATGTCTCTTTCATTCGGATTGAATAAATTGGGTACTCCGGCTCTTGCATAATGGGCAAATGCATCTTTAATGATTCTGTAGCTTTTGATGCGCTGTTGTTTTTTCTCCTCATCATCCGGAAAATAAGTAGAGAAAAATAAAGTTAAGCTTTTTAAAAGATCAGGATATTTTTCTGCAAAGGCAAGCGCCGTATATCCCCCCATGGAATGCCCCAAAAGGTGAACTTTTTCTAAATGCTGGTCATCCAATACTTTTTTTACCTCCTCTGCCATTAGTTCCATGGTGTGAACTTCAGCCAGAATCTCAGATTGTCCGTGACCCGGAAGGTCAATTTTAAGGAATGAAAAATCTTTGGAAAGATGAGATTCCATATCGCTCCAGATGGATAGATTTTCCATAAAACCGTGAAGAAGTACCAAAGTTTCTTTTCCGTTTCCTTTTCTTTCAAAGTTCAGCATGATTCCAAAATTTAGAAGGTTAAAATGATACAGTCTTTTATATACTGAGGATCCTTTTCTCTTTTCAAATTTAATCAAAAAAAGGGCATCCAAAAAATGCCCTTGCCTTTTATTGCGTTAATTCCTTGTAAACATTTGTTTCCCAGGGTTTGATATCTGTTACACCATATCTTTCCTTTTTAGAAATCGCAAGATTGTCCAGCATATCTACAAAATTCTTGTAATTGGCTTCGTCCGTTGGTTTCACAATAACTGTGAACTTATCCGGTGCTGGGGCATTTTTGTAAGCTTCAGCAATGATTTTTGAAATTTTGATTCCGCTGAAATCGGTTTCTTTAAGATTTCCTGTATTTAAATCTTTAGCATTACTTTGATGATAAAATACCCGATTGTCTTTCCCCAGGATAAATGTGATCTGGTTTTTGTCTCCAATTACATTTTCAACGGGTTTGTGATCAGGATCTTTTGCCGGTAGTCCCAGATCCATTACGTTAGGTTTTGTAAAATTGGTCGTGAACATAAAGATTGTGATCAATAAGAATCCCAGATCTACCATAGGAGTCATGTCTACTCTGATCATTTTTTTCTTTTGTTTGCTGCCTTGTTTCTCTTGTGCAATTACTTCTGCCATGATTTAAAGTTTTTAAATGTTAAACGGTATTTATTGAATAATTCAAACAAAACGCATGCTTTATTTGTTGAATAATCAATAGATTCATGAATCTATTGATTGTTTTTTATGGTGAATTTTAAAATTCCGTTTCTTCTTTTTAAAATGAATAATCAATGATGTTTCTGGCTTTCTGATAATTGTATTTTCGATATTATATTTTTCAAAATTGATTCTGAAATTTTTCATTAACCCTGCACAAAAAAACCTCACACGGTAAAGTGTGAGGTTTTAAATGATATGTAAATAATTTATTTATTCTTTTTATAGTAATTAACTCCGCATTCAAGGAATTTTTTGAAATCTTCTTTTGGCATATATCCTGAAACCGGAGTGTTGATTACTTTTCCGTCCGGAGTGATCAAAACATAGTGTGGCTGTGAGTTATTGTTAAAGTTAACCTGCTGAAATAAGCTCCATCTGTCACCTATTGTTTTTACCTTTTTGATCTGCCCGTCACCAAGGTCAATTTTAGTTTTCTGATCCTCAGGAAGCTCTTCCTTATCATCTACATATAAAGACGCTAATACCACATCATTCTGAAGGATAGGTAAGATGTCTGCTTCACTCCAGACAAACTCTTCCATTTTTCTGCAGTTTTCACAACCGTATCCGGTAAAGTCTATCAGAATGGGTTTATCCTCTTTTTTAGCCAGTTCCACAGCTTTGAAGAAATCATGTTCAGGGTGCATTCCCAGAATTCCGTCTTTTTCGTCATGGAAATAACTTACATTCAGTGGAGGTAAAATTCCGCTTAATAATTGAAGTTTAGGACGGTCAGATGGAATCAATCCCTGGATCAGATACACCACAAAACCGATTCCCAATACCCCCAATACCTTTCTTGTAACAGAGATTTTAGGTTTTTTATCATCATGCGGGAATCTGATGAACCCTAATAAATATAAGGCTAATCCTAACGCAACAATGATCCAGATAGCGATGAAAAGCTCTCTTTTTAATAAGAATGTTTTGGATACAAGGTCTGCTTTCGATAAGAATTTCAATGCTAATGCCAGCTCTACGAAACCTAAAACTACTTTTACGGTATTCATCCAACCTCCTGATTTCGGAAGACTTTGCAGCGCCTGCGGGAATAAAGCCAGCAGTCCGAAAACAATAGCCCAGGCAAGACCAAATCCTGCTAAAGCAAATGTCAGCAACATAGGAACGTTTGTAGAACCTGTTACTGCACTTCCTAGTAAACTTCCTAAAATAGGTCCTGTACAAGAGAAAGAAACGATCACCAACGTTAGTGCCATGAAGAAAATTCCGATAATTCCTCCCGCCTCTTCAGCTTTGGAAGATTTGTTGGCGATAGAACTTGGCAGTGTGATATCATAATACCCGAAGAAACTTCCGGCAAAGAAGATAAATATAATAAAGAAGGCAATATTCAGCCATACACTTGTGGAAATTTCATTGAAGATATTTCCTGCAATACCGTCGATAACGTGGAATGGAATACTTAATAAAACGAAGATAAGAAGAATGAAAAATCCATAAATAAGAGCATCTCTTTTTCCTTTGGCTTTATTTTTAGTTCCTTTTGTAAAGAATGAAACTGTCAGCGGAATCATCGGGAAAACACAAGGTGTAAGCAATGCGATTAATCCTCCGATAAACCCTAAGAACAAATAAGTCCAGTAATTTTCATCCACTTTTGTAGAAGCTGTACCACAATCCGTTAATGGTTTTTTGAAATCAATAGTTTCGATTTTCAGCTGTTTCGGATCCAGTTTTGAAGTTTCTGTAATCGTAGCTTCTGTTTTTGCAGGGTTTTCAGTAACCCTCTCAGTTACTTTTACAGAGTCTTTTACAGGAGCTGCAGTTTCTTCAGTTGTAGCCTCTTCCGTTACGCCTTTTGGAGTAACTTTTTGATTGAATTCTAACGTATTGGGGGCCAGACAAACTCTGTCATCACAAGTCTGATAAGTGATTTCAGACGTGACATCTGCAGGTTTTGCCGGATCTTTTAATTTAAATTTCTGCTTAAAGCCGGCTGAATTGGAGTAATAAACAATTGTTCCCCCGAATGCTTCAGAAAACTCCTCATGTTTTTTACCCACTTCGGTAAACTTTCCGATCAGTTCAATATTTTTTCCGGTCACCTTATATTCTGTAGGAATTCCGGTGTCTTCCGGTAAATCTTTGGAATAGATATGCCACCCGCTTTCCATTGTGGCATTCAGTACTGCTTCGTACTGGTTGTTGCCAAGATCGTTGATGGTGAATTTAAACTTTACAGGATTTTTTATCTGCGCATTAATCCCCGTCGCTAAAAATAGTAGAATTAATAAAAACCAATTTCTAAATTTCATTGTTCATTTCATTAAAAATTTTGAGACTCCATTTCGTCTTCTCATACTTTGCATATCGTCTGTCTTGCCTGAAGGGGATAACCCCAAGTACAGAATCATTGCTGTCAGTCAGTATCCAGATTTTTTGCCTCGCTAAAATAGATAATTTTTCGTCCCTAAAAAATTTAGAAACTTTCTTTTTCCCCGAAAAACCTGTGGGATAAAATTCATCACCTTCTTTTTGTTTTCTTAAACGCAGTGGGAAATGAAGTTTTTCAGCATCAAAATCCCACTCAAAACCTTTATTGATTCCATCAATGCTTTCAATATGATCTACGAGATTGATGTTAATCTGGTTTTCGGAAAAATCAAAATGATCGATCAGGACAATTTCTTCCTCAGATTCCTTTTCCTGGCTTCTGTCAATAAAAATCAGTTCGTCACGGTTAACAATCAACTGATATTCTTTTGAAAAAAAAGAACTGTTGTTTTCCGCTTTGAAAATTTTGGGGATTTCTTCCTCCTGGTTGAACCCGTATTTTTTTAAAATTTCAAATTTTACGAAATCGCTTTCCTGATCCAGCTTTTCCTTTGATAAGATTTTATAGTCTTGGTTAAATACTGTAAGGTTATTTTCTATTTCCTGAATCTGTTTCTGAACAAAATCTTTGGTTTGATTCAGCAGAGAAGAACTTTTTCTGAAGTTGTCCAGGAAATGGTCATTGGTTTCCATCAGCCTTGGAACAATCTCATTTCTAATCCTATTCCTCAGATAATCATTTTTTTTATTGGACAGATCTTCCAGGAATTCAATATGGTTCAATTCCGCAAACTGATAAATTTCTTTTTTTGAAAAATTTAAAAGCGGTCTGAGAATATTATTGTCATGGGAAGGAATTCCGCTTAATCCGTTGATGCCGGCAGCCTTCGAAAGGTTGATGATAAAAGTCTCCAGCTGGTCATTCAGATGATGGGCTGTTACCAGAAATTCCAGTTTTTCCTTTTCCTGGATTTCTTTAAAAAACTTGTATCTGAGTTCCCGTGCCCACAGCTGAATAGAGTTTTCCGGTTTCTGATCTTTTTCCGAAACTTCATACAAATGAAATTTTATATGATTTTTCTCACAAAAATCCTGTACTGTTTTCTGATCCAGATCCGAATCATTACCACGAAGTTTATAATTGATATGAGCAACCTGAAACCAGAATTCTGTCCCATGCGTTTCTTGCTCAAAATCCCTGAATAAGGAGGCCAGGACCATAGAGTCAGCACCTCCGCTTACTGCCAGAAGATAGGTGTGCTTTTCCGGCTCGTGAACGAGATTTTTTAATTGATTGATAAAGGTTAATTTTTTCAACATATATGTTGAGAATTTCTTTTATGCAAAGATAACCGATATAATTCAATTGAATTTCCCTAACTTTGAGTAGTCTAAAAATGATTATTTATGAAGATTTTAAAAATTTTAGCAGTTTCTGCAATGGCGCTGGGAATGACGTCTTGTGTCAGCAAGAAGCAGTATGATGCTTTGAGCACAAACTATAAGCAGTGTATTGAAAACATCGGGGAAAGACAGAGAGAAATTCAGGATTTGAAATCTCAGAACTCTGCATTGACAGGTGAAAACAATTTGCTGAAAAGTCAGCACGATGCTTTAAAATCATCACTGGATGCATGTTTGTCCAATACCGGAAAAAGTTCTGCTAACATTGATAAACTGGTAGGAGAAATCAATGCTTCCAATTCTTATATCAAACAACTGATCTCCAGCAATGCGAAGAATGACAGTCTGAACCTTGCATTGTCTAACAAACTGAAGAGATCTTTGGATAATGTATCAGATGAAGATGTTCAGGTAAAAGTATTGAAAGGAGTAGTAATGATCTCTCTTTCTGATAAAATGTTATACAAGACGGGAGACTACAATATTTTACCTGCCGCTCAGGAAGTGCTAGGTAAAGTAGCGAAGGTAATCAACGATTATGATAAATATTCCGTGCTGATCGAAGGTAACACAGATAATGCTCCATTAAATTCACCGAATCTTCCGAGAGACAACTGGGATCTTTCTGCATTAAGAGGTACTTCTGTTGCTAAAGTTCTTCAGACTCAGTTTGGTGTGGATCCTGCAAGAATTACAGCTGGTGGACGCTCTGAATACAACCCGAAAGCTACAAACATGAGTGTTTCAGGAAGAGCAGAAAACAGAAGGACAGAAATCATCATTATGCCTAAACTTGACGAGTTTATGAAACTAATGGATATTGCTCCTAAAAAATAATCACTCAATCATAAAAAAAAATCCCGAAGCAATTCGGGATTTTTTTTATGTAATTATCAATCTTAAGTTTATTATTTTTTAAGCAAAGTACTGTTTTAGACAAAAATAAACCCCGAAGGTGGCCGGGGCTTATTTTTAATCAAATTAATTCTTCCTTTTTCAGGAGCGAAATAATTCGTTGCAAAAATGAAGTGGATATTTCTGTCTTACTTTTTGCTGCAGAAGAATCAGTTCTACTTTTCAGTACAACTTTTTTGTGATTCTCATGGTTAGTTTGTGTCTCTCCTGCAATCATCTTGTTTTCTCTTAGTGTTTTTACCCCTTATTCTTATGGCAAATTTAGCACTAGTACCACAAAAATACTATCCGTGTTTTCACGGTATTTTATATGGGGTTTTTACTGATATTTAGATTTTTATACATTTTATAGTTAGTTTTTAAGTGTATAATTAGTTGATTAATAAAAGAATATGTATATTTATATCTCCGTTAAAGGAAATATTAAAGAGGTGTCCGAAAATCTAAAGAGTAGGAAATTAATACTAAACTAAAATTATTATGAAAAATCTAAAAAAACTTTCAAGAGGAGAAATGAAAACTGTACAAGGTGCTATTAACGGGTGTAATCCGCAGATATTTTGTACCAGCCTGCAAACAAAATGTTGCCCGGGATGGGTTTGTGCCGGTATAAGACAATATTGTGTTGCGGTATAAAATTTTTAAAGCTAAGTACATGAATAAAGAGGGATTAATTTCTCTCTCTTTTTTTGTATCTTACTTTGCAGTGTAGAAAGAAGCTTTAAAATCCTTAAATTTGTTTAAATTAAAATGATATGAGTTTTTTTGAAGAAAAGAATCCTGAAATGGATAGATATTTGGAAGCACATGCTTCTTCAGAATCTGAAATTCTGAAAAAGCTGAGAAGGGAGACTTATCAGAAGACAACACAGCCTCATATGATTTCAGGATACCAGCAGGGAAGATTGCTGACGATTATTTCCCAGATGCTGAAACCGAAAAGTATCCTGGAAATAGGAACTTTTACAGGATATGCTACTTTGTGTCTTGCATCAGGATTGGCAAAAGACGGAAAAATCACCACATTGGATGTGAATGAGGATCTTGCCTATCTTCCGAAAAAATATTTTGAATCCAGCGAATATGCCAGCCAGATTGATTTTAAGCTTCAGGATGCCAAAGAATATTTAAAAGAAACTGATGAATTCTTTGATCTGATTTTCGTAGATGCCGACAAGGAAAATTATGCGGAATACTTCAGATTAATAAAACCACATACGAAGTCCGGAACTGTAATCCTGTTTGATAATGTTTTGTGGTATGGAAAAGTATTGGAAGAAAACCCGAAGTTGAAATCTACCCAATCTATTCAGGAGTTAAATGATTTAGCAGCAAAAGACGAAGATTTTGAAAATCTTATTTTACCTTTGCGTGATGGAGTGAATTTTCTTCGGAGAAAGTAACTGAAATATTCAAGGATTAAACATTTAAAGAGATACAACATTGTATTTTTAATCTTTAAATAATTCAATCTTTAAATTGAAAATTAATGAATAAAGGAATTTGTATTGTTACAGTAGCGCCGGTCCGTGCAGAGAATTCTGACAGGGCTGAAATTGTTACGGAAATATTGTTTGGGGAAAGTGCCGATATTTTGGAAGTGGATAAAAACTGGACCAAAATAAAGATGCACTATGACGGCTATGAAGGATGGATGGATACCAAACAGCTAAAACCGGTAACAGATGAGGAGCTTGCTAACAGAAAAGTAACTGTCGTTACTGAGGATTTTTCTTCTGTACTGATGAATGACGGGAAGACTTTACTGTCTATGGGTTCGGAGGTGGAATTTCCGGTAGTGGCCTCAAGAAGAAGCCATGATGTACGTGAAAGTATTGCACTGACGGCAAAAGAATTCCTTAATGTACCTTATCTGTGGGGAGGTAAAAGCTTTTTTGCAGTAGACTGCTCCGGCTTTACCCAATTGGTATATAAAATTCACAATATTAAAATTCCAAGAGATGCTTCACAGCAGGCCGAAGTGGGAGAACCGCTTACCTTTGTAGAAGAAACACAGCCCGGGGATCTTGCTTTCTTTGAAAATGCAGAAGGGAAAATTATCCATGTAGGTATTATGCTGGATAATCAGAAAATTATTCATGCTTCCGGAAAAGTAAGAATTGATACCTTAGATTCCACCGGAATTTTCAATAAAGAAATGAACAAGCATACTCATAAGCTGAGAGTGCTGAAAAGTGTAATCTAGCCTCGGTTAAATCTCATTTGAAATGGAAAATATTCTCTTTATAATTTTTGATATTTTTAATTTTGGATGGGTTGCTTTTTTGTGGTGGTTTACCCTGAAAAATTATAGCGCTTTGCCAGATCGTATTCCTGTGCATTTTGATCTGGAAGGAAAACCGGATGGATTCGGAGGAAAAATCTACGCCTTTCTGATGCCTGTGCTGGCTTTGGGACTGTATGCTGTATTCACCTATGGAACCAGGCATCCTGAAGATACTAATTTCCCGGTAGAGATTACAGATCAGAATATGAATGCCCAGTTTTTAATTATGAAAATCGGGCTGAGAACTCTCTTCCTTATATTGGGAATGGTTTTTTTGAATATCCAGGATTATATGTTCAGATATGCTGCTGATGATAAGGCTAAGCCTAGAATCTCAATGGCCACCATTTTCTTATCAGTTGTATTGTTTGTTCCCTTGTTGCTTTTCATTACTTACTTGTTTAAATGATACATTCTAAAGAAAATTCAGAACATTATATCTGGGGAAACCAATGTGACAGCTGGGTCCTTAAAAATACGCAAAACTTATCTGTAAAGCAGGAGAAAATGCCTGCCGGAACTTCAGAAAAACTGCACTATCATGAGATGGCGGAACAGTTTTTCTACATCCTCAAAGGAGAAGCAGTATTCTTTATAAATGAAGAAAAGTTTTGGGTTAAACAAAATGAATCTATTTCTATTGCACCGGGAGCAAAGCATTTTATCTTCAATGAATCTGAAGTGGAAATTGAGTTTTTAGTCATATCAAATCCTCCTACGGATCATGACAGAATTGAAATTAAAGAATAATTAAAATGGCTTTTCTATACAATCTATTTATCAGTCTGCTGACTTTTGGAATGAAGGTCTTCGCCTTGTTTAATGATAAAACTAAAAAAGGCGTTGAAGGAAGAACGGAGTCTTTGGCTAAAGTGAAATCTGCATTTTCACAAGCAGATAAGGTCATCTGGATGCATGCTGCCAGCTTAGGAGAATATGAGCAGGGATTACCCGTTCTGGAAAAGCTTAAGGAGAATTTTCCGGGTCATAAAATCCTGGTAAGCTTCTTTTCCCCGTCAGGATATGAGAATGTGGCGAAAAAGAAACATATGGCCGATGTGATCTGTTATCTGCCTTTTGATAAAAAAAGTACTGTTAAAGAGTTTGTCTCACAATTTAATACTGAACTATTTTTTACGGTTAAATATGATTACTGGTATAACCTTCTTGCTGAGCTTAAAAATCAGGGGACGAAGGTTTATGTAATCTCTGCACTGTTCTATGAAAGGCAGTCATTTTTTACCTCGTATGGAAAATGGTTTGTAAAGCAGCTTAAGAACAATGTAGACTGGTTTTTCCATCAGACTCAGTTTTCAATGGCCCTTGCGAAAAGTGTAGGGTTAATAAAGTCTTCCGTAACGGGAGATACAAGGTTTGACAGGGTAAAGCAACTTCGTGAGCGCAACAATCATGTAGACTTTATTTCTGATTTTAAAGGAGAAAGTAAAGCCGTTGTTTTCGGAAGTTCGTGGCAGGCAGAAGAGAAAATAGCAGAAGTGGTTTCCCGTAAGAATAGTGCGGTGAAGCTCATCATAGCACCTCATGACCTGAAAAGGGTAGAGCATCTTAAAAATATATTCCCCGATGCTTTAATGTACAGTGAAATCCAAAATTTTCAGTCTTCAACTCTTAATTCCCGGATTCTGATTATAGACAGTATAGGCTTGCTGTCAAAACTATATTCATATGCAGATGTAGCTGTTGTGGGAGGAGGATTTCACGATGCAGGACTTCATAATATCCTGGAAGCGGCAACCTTTGGTGTTCCTGTAGTCTTTGGAAATCATTACAAAAAGAATCCCGAAGCTGATGATCTGATCGCTGCCGATGGCGGAAAATCTTTTCCAGACGAATATACGGCTGCAGAATTTGTTTTATTTCTTACCAATGAAGATAATAAGGAAGAACTTGCAGAAATGTCCCGGAATGCAGGAAAATTTATAGATGATAAGCCTGATTCCACCAGAATGATTCTTCAGAAAATTTTATCTTAAAAATCCCTGGCTTTTAATTTCCTTCATGATCTGATCGATATTTGCGGGAATTTTGTCGCATTCAAACCAATTAAGATCAAGCCCATTATTACTACACAGCTTTTGCAGGTAGTGATTTTCTAAGATTTTATCTGAAGTTTCACGAAGATATTCATCAATTTCCATCCAGTAATCTTCATCCAGTTTTTTAATTAAAATCAAGGATTTAAATACTTTGTTGATCATATAAATATAAAGCTTGTAAACATTATCAAACCTCTGCCTGCTGAGGTCGCTGTTGTTTTCCAGTACTTTGTTGATGAGAAGAAGATTCAGTGAGACTTCCCCGAATTTGTCAGTGGTGATTTTGACGTGTTCAGTAATTTCAGCGCTTATTTTTCGGATGATGGTCAGAAAGTATTTGGCATTTCCAACGTATTTTGAAGCCAGAAGAACCTGTTCTTCCACATGATTTTCCATAGCATTCCTTTTATCATCAGTAGTTTCCGGGTCAATCAGTTCGAAATACAGCTTTTTAGATAACAATTTGTCCTTCCTCAGGAGTCTGAAAATGAGTTTGTCTTTCTCTGCACCTGAAAAAGCACTTAGAGCGGCTTTGAACTCTTTTGAATACTCCATTAATTAAAAATTTTCGAATATTTGAGGAATCCGTTTAACGCCCAGTTGGCCGTATAGTATAATGATTTTAATGTTGAAAATCCCATGAAATCTTTATAGACAAGGTATTGATCTTTGATGATGTTTTTTTTATTTCTGGAAACGCTGTTTTCCCGCATTCTGTACTTTGCCAGCGTTTTTTTTACAGGCATCCCTTCCGGAATCACCTTTAAAAGATTAAGCCACATCACATGGTCTTCGCGTTTGCTTTTTACGGGGAACAGGAATTTACCGACTCTTTTGGTATCATACATGGTAGAGACCGGAGCAAGACGGCATGTCTTCAGCAGATTGGAAAAAGTAACTGTTTTGTCAGCCAGAAAGTCTTTCAGAATAGGCTGCAGCTGCTCATTACATCTGGAATAATTACAGTAGACAAGCTCTACATGGTGTTCCTGCATGTAACCGGTCATGGTTTCAAGATATTCGGGATACCAGTAATCATCAGAATCCAGGAATGCGATATATCTTCCCTGGGCTCTTTCCAGGCTGTTGTTCCTTGCATTTCCTGCGCCTCCGTTTTTCTCCAGTACCTGCAGCTTTATTCTGGGATCATTATATTTTCTGATGATCTCAACAGTATTATCTTTAGAAAGATCATCAGTGATCAGCCACTCCCAGTTTTCGTAGGTTTGGTTAAGAACAGACTGTATGGTTTCCTCGATAAATTCTGCAGAATTATAACAGGGAGTAATAATGGAGACAAGATCTTTCATTTATGCTTTTTGAATTGTAAAATTATAAAAATCTTTTTTCATAAAGATGCCAGGAAGCAATTCCTACCCCGATTACTACCAACATGCATACCAATCCCATGAAATAAGGATTATAGCTGGCAAAAAGCCCCAATGTTGCAAATACCCTGATAATAGGGAAGTGGAATATATAAATGCCGTAAGTGAAATCTCCGTACTTTCCAAAATTATTTAAGAATTTGAATGAATAGGCAATGTACATTACGATAACCCCGATCATCATTGGAGAAAAAAGCTGAACTTTTAAAAATAAGTCAATCCACACAGTAACGAATGCAATGATGAAAATGAGATTTTTATGTTGGATGAATTTATCAAAATTAAAGTAAATCAACATTCCAGGGATAAAATAGGATAATGTTCCAGGGAGCTGTTTGGCAATCGAAATTTTATTTAAAGATTCAAAATAATTAAGATAAATAAGTGATAAGAAGTATAGAATAACCAAACTTATATTTCTGTATTTATTGTTTTTCCCGAAAAGCAAAAACAACAGAGGAACCGCAAAATAGTAGCACATTTCTATTTTCAGCGTCCATAGGGCACCATTCACTGCTTGATTCCCAAAAACTCCGGGAAGCCAAGGTGCTTTAAAATTTAAAAATAATGAATTCCAAAATAGGTATTTATAAACTTGTGTATTGCTGAAATATTCAATGAAGGAATAGGTACTTACCAGACTTAATAAAATTGCACATAAAAAAATAACCAATAAGTAGGCGGGAACAATTCTTCTGATTCTCTTTTTTAAATAGCTTTTCAGGCTTGAAGACCTTTCATAGCTCCTTGCAATAAGAAATCCACTCACCGCAAAAAAGCCGAAAACAGCCACTTCCACAGGGCTGTGCGTTAAAATTGTAAGCTGGTCAGCGCCGCTTAATGCCCCCAAATGTCCTACAAAGACAATGAAAGCAAGGAGAACACGTATAAAATCAAAATTGTTTCTCGTTATATCCTGCATTTGTATTTTGTTTCATGCAAAAATAACTTTTTTAATACAATGAATGATGCTCATGTTTTCATTATTTGTTAAATAAAGGGAAAATTGCATCTGAGTGTTTTAAAATATATATAAATAAAGCCCGATGAAATAATTTTTCATAAAAAATAGTAATATAAATCAAAAAAATTATAATTTTAGCGCTTGAAAAAATTGATCTATGAAGAAATTAGCATTACTATTTGCAGGTTTGTCTTTGTTTGCAGCTACAGGATGTAGTGATAATAATGATACTGTTCTGGAAGCTCCTCTGGTTGGGACCTGGCAACCATTAAAAGAAGTAGTTACTACTGTGGAGACCGGCGAGGATCCGGTTTCTAACACAATTACTTATACTGACTGTCAGAAACAGACCAGATGGTGGTTCAGCGCTGACTCCAAGGGAGGGAAAACAAACTGGGGAGATACTGCTACACCTGGTCAGTGTGCTATTCTTTCAGAAATAAAATTCAACTATACTTATAATAAGGAAGGAAAAGATGTTCAGATGAAAATTCAGGGAATCGTAGAGCCGCAGAATGCAAAGATTATTACTTTGAATGAAACAACGCTTAATCTTGCAGTAAGAGAGGAGACTCAGGATCCTAAGATATTCCAGACAAGAACATATACCTTCAAGAGAGTTACTCAATAATAGTATATACTTCAGGATATAAAACAGATCTCATCTCCGGATGGGATTTTTTTGTTGAAGCTGGAATTGCAATTCATTATAAATTAAATTTCTATTTCCTTTAAAATCATTATTTTTGTGACTCTTGTAAAAAAGGAAAAAATAATTCAATATTTAAAGTCTAACATATAACATCTATATAAAGTGTTTTACGATCATCAGCAGATAGAAAAAAAGTGGCAGAAATACTGGGAGGATAATCAAACCTATAAAACCTCTAATAACACAGATAAACCTAAGTTTTATGTACTCGATATGTTTCCGTACCCATCAGGAGCAGGACTTCACGTAGGTCACCCGCTGGGATATATTGCATCGGATATCTATGCGAGATATAAAAGGCATCAGGGGTTTAATGTGCTTCACCCGGTAGGATATGACAGCTTTGGTCTTCCTGCTGAACAGTATGCTATCCAGACAGGACAGCATCCGGCAATTACTACAGAACAGAATATCAACAGATATGAGGAGCAGCTAAGAAAAATAGGTTTTTCGTTTGACTGGAGCAGAGAAGTGAGAACTTCAGATGCATCTTATTATAAATGGACACAATGGATTTTCATCCAGCTGTACCATTCCTGGTATAATAAAAATACAGACAAGGCAGAAGCTATTGATTCTTTAATTCAGCATTTTGAAGAAAAAGGAACAGAAGGTTTAAATGCAAATCAGAACGACGAATTAAACTTTACAGCAGAAGAATGGAAGAATGCTTCCGATCTTGATAAAGAAGATATCTTATTAAACTATCGCCTTGCTTACAGAGCAGAGACTACTGTAAACTGGTGCCCGGCGTTAGGGACAGTGCTGGCTAATGATGAGGTAAAAGATGGAAAATCCGAAAGAGGAGGATTCCCGGTTTTCCAAAAGAAAATGATGCAGTGGAGCATGAGAATCTCTGCATACTCTGAAAGACTGTTACAGGGATTAAATACTTTAGACTGGCCGCAGCCATTGAAAGATTCCCAGGAATACTGGATTGGGAAATCTCAGGGAGCGCAGGTTCAGTTTCAGGTAGAAGGTCATGACGAGATTGTTGAGGTATTTACAACAAGACCTGATACCATCTTCGGAGCAACATTTATGGTATTGGCTCCTGAAAATCCCTTAGTGGAAACGATTACTACTGATGCTCAAAAAGCAGAAGTAGACACTTATATTGAAGAAACTTCCAAAAAAACGGAGAGAGACAGAATGTCTGATGTGAAAAACGTCAGCGGAGCTTTCACCGGAAGTTATGCGATCAATCCGTTCAGCAATGAAAAAATGCCGATCTATATTTCAGACTATGTATTGATGGGATATGGAACAGGTGCGGTAATGGCCGTTCCTGCACATGATGAACGCGATCACAGATTTGCCAGGAAGTTTAATCTTGAAATTAAAAAAGTTGTAGAGACTGAAGAGGATGTTCAGGAGAAATCTTTTGATTCTAAAGATTCCGTTTGCGTCAACTCTGATTTCTTAAACGGATTACATTATAATGATGCGAAAGCAAAAATAATTTCCGAGATCGAAACCAGAGGAATCGGTCATGGAACTACGAACTACAGACAGCGTGACGCTATTTTCTCAAGACAGCGTTATTGGGGAGAACCTGTTCCTATATATTATAAGGATGGAATGCCATATACGTTGCCAACTTCCGTCTTACCTCTGGAGCTTCCTGAAGTTGAAAAATATTTACCAACAGAAGATGGAGATCCGCCATTAGGAAATGCAAAAGAATTTGCATGGGATGAAGCCAATCAGAAAGTAGTTGCTACAGACTTAATAGATGATAAAACTGTTTTCCCTTTAGAATTATCTACAATGCCGGGCTGGGCAGGAAGCTCCTGGTACTTCCTTAGATATATGGATCCGCAGAATGACGGAGAATTCTGTGCAAAGAATCTTTCAGACTACTGGGGACAGGTAGACCTATATATAGGAGGAAGTGAACACGCAACAGGACACTTGCTGTATTCCCGTTTCTGGAATATGTTCTTAAAAGACAGAGGATGGATCAGCCATGATGAGCCGTTCCAGAAATTGATCAACCAGGGGATGATCTTAGGAATGAGTGCATTTGTATACAGAATTGACGGTACAAATCAATACGTATCCAAAAATCTGGCTAAAGATTATAAGACTCAGCAGATCCATGTAGATGTATCCTTATTAAAAGGTACCTCTGATGAATTGGATACAGAAGCTTTCAAGGCATGGAGACCGGATTATGCTGATGCCGAATTTATTCTGGAAGATGGAAAATACATCACAGACCGTGAAGTAGAAAAAATGTCCAAGTCTAAATATAATGTAGTAAACCCTGATGACATCTGTGAAGAGTATGGTGCGGATGGTTTAAGATTATATGAAATGTTCTTAGGACCATTGGAGCAATCCAAGCCTTGGAATACCCAGGGATTAAGCGGAGTATATGGTTTCCTTAAAAAATTCTGGAACCTTTATTTCAATGGAGATACATTTGAAGTTTCAGACGAGGAACCTACAAAAGCTGAATATAAAGTTTTACATACTTTAATAAAGAAGGTAGTCTATGATATTGAAAACTTCTCTTTCAATACATCGGTATCCTCATTTATGATTGCTGTAAACGAACTTCAGAAAATAAAATGTAACAAACGCAATATTTTAGAACCGTTAGCCGTTATCATTTCTCCTTATGCTCCTCATATCTGTGAAGAACTGTGGAATTTATTAGGATATGATACTTCGATAGAATTTGAGAAATTCCCGGTATTGAATGAGGATTATCTTGTTGAAGACGAAATTGAGTATCCGGTAAGCGTAAATGGCAAAATGAAGTTCAAAATTTCACTTTCAGCTCAATTATCTGCCAAGGAAGTAGAAGATTTGGTGATTTCGAACGAGAAAATGCAACAGATTTTGGAGGGTAAAACCCCTAAAAAAATCGTTGTAGTCCCTCACCGTATTGTGAATATCGTAATTTAAAAAAAAATTAACATTGGGAAATTAAAAAAAATGGGAGTCTAATTTTTTTGATTTTTTAATTCAAATGTTAAATTTGGAAAAAATAAGTAAAATAATTTAAAATAATTATTATTTCGAAATCGTATTAAAATTTCTTTATCAAAAAAAAGCAAAATGTTTAATTAAGACTCTTGCATTTTAATTAATTTTGCCTTTAATTTACACCCTGTAAAATTTTA
>NZ_JAYSDT010000057.1:16706-20428 GCF_041914225.1 Chryseobacterium sp. | reverse complement strand
ATTGCTTCCTTCCATGGGAGAAGGTGTTATGGAAGCGACAATTATCACTTGGTTATTCAATGAGGGTGATAACGTAAAGGAGGATGACTCCGTAGTAGAAATTGCAACAGATAAAGTAGATTCAGACGTTCCGACACCAGTTTCGGGGAAAATCGTGAAAATTTTAAAGCAAAAAGATGAAGTTGCAAAAGTAGGTGAAGCCATTGCTATTTTAGAAATTGAAGGAGAAGGCACAGCTTCAGAAGAAGCAAAAACTGAAACCCCGGCAGCTGCTCCGGATGCTGAAACTTTAAAAACGATTGAAGAGCCTTCGCAGACAGTTGCTGCTTCAAACGTAGAATTCTCAGGAGATCTTTATCTTTCTCCGCTCGTAAAATCTATCGCACAACAGGAAAATATTTCTGAAACTGAACTGAAATCCATCAAAGGAAGCGGTCTGGAAGGAAGAATTACAAAAGAAGATATACTAGCTTACGTTGCTAACAGAGGAAATCAGCCGGCTCAGCAGGCCGCTCCTGTACAGGCAGCTTCTACTCCACAACCGGCAGTTTCTGCTCCGGCAGCTACGGTTCCGGTAAATGCAGGTGATGAAATCATTCCAATGGACAGAATGAGAAAAATCATCGCTGAAAACATGGTGAAAGCAAAACAAATTGCTCCACACGTAACCTCTTTCATTGAAACTGACGTTACCAACGTTGTAAAATGGAGAAATAAAAATAAAGCAGCATTCGAAAAACGTGAAGGTGAAAAGCTTACTTTCATGCCTATTTTCGTAAAAGCTGTAGTGAAGGCAATTCAGGATTTCCCAATGATCAACGTTTCTGTAAATGGTGATAACATCATCAAAAAGAAAAATATCAACATTGGTATGGCGACTGCCCTTCCGGACGGGAACCTTATTGTTCCAGTAATCAAAAATGCGGATCAGCTTTCTCTTTCAGGTCTTGCAAAAGCAATCAACGACCTGGCTTACAGAGCAAGAAACAAAAAATTAAGACCAGAAGACACTCAGGGTGCAACGTATACAATCTCTAACGTGGGAAGCTTTGGAAACCTTATGGGAACTCCAATTATTCCTCAGCCTCAGGTAGCTATTTTAGCCATCGGAGCTATTGTTAAGAAACCTGCAGTTCTTGAAACCGCTGACGGTGATGTAATCGCTATCAGAAACCTGATGTTCATGTCTCACTCTTATGACCACAGAGTAGTAGACGGTTCTCTGGGAGGAATGATGCTGAAGCATGTTCACGATTACCTTGAAAACTGGGATCTGAACACAGAAATATAAGTAATAAATATCAGCAATAAGTAAGTTTGCAGATTTTAAATACTAAGCCTTCGATTTAATCGGAGGTTTTTTTGTTTTTATTTAGTTAAGCCAAGTAATTTCAAAAGAACAAACAATAAATAAAATCATTATTAAATAATCAATAAAATTCAAATTTAAACAACAAAACGATAATTTAATCTTATAATATAATAAGTTGTTGGAAATTAGATTTATTAGCATTATTTTTAAACAAATAATATATAAGAAATGGATCCGGATTACAGGAAATATGATGCCACAAGGTTTTTTGATTTCACGGAACAGGATGAAAAGCTCATTACTGAAATCTATGATCTGCTTTCCCTATCCTATGACATTACAGTCATTGATGTCAAAGAGTCTCCTTATGAACAGTTCAGCTCTTTTGATATGTATCCGTTATTTATCCCCCGCATCTGTTACCTGGTAAAGGATGTGAGCAATACTAATTCTTTCTATCTTTTTATCGTCAGTAAAGTAAAGGCGGACGTTTAGATCGTAAATATGACACTATACAGCTTTGGGGACTCAAAAACTTAGAAGAAGATTTTGGATATATTTCCATTAACAAAAAGAAGCTAATGGATAAGATTGCAGGAATCTTCAGCAGTTTCTCCATTAATTTTAAAGATCCTGACTTTAAAGATTTTTATGTCGTGGGAAGTGATTCATTTAAAACCATGAGTTTTCTGACCACACAAAGAAAAGAAATGATAAAAAATTTCCCTGATGAAGGCTTTAAGCTTGAAGTCAGAAACAACATTTTAAGCTTTGGTATACCTGATATTCTTACGGTTGAAAATGCTGAAATGATTTCAAAGTTTTTAAATGAAATATAATTTTCAAAATTTTACCGTAAATTCATCCCTCAAAACCTGCAAATGCTGAAAATTTTCATCCTGATACGGAAATCCCTCAAAAATTCCTTCGACAATATCCGGAACGAACAGCTGAAGTATAACCTGCTTCAGGCAATTCCCTTTTGGATTGGATCTGTGATCACAGGCTTTTTTGCGGTGATGTATGCACAGGTATTTGCCTGGGGCGAACATCTGATGAATTTCATTTTTGACTGGCATGCCTGGATGATTTTCATTATTGCTCCCATCGGATTTGTTCTTTCATGGTGGCTTGTCAAAGAATTTGCCCCAAATGCCAAAGGAAGCGGTATTCCGCAGGTAATGGCAGCTGTAGAACTTGCCAATCCTAAAGAACACCGGAAAATCAGGAACCTTCTTAGCCTTAAGATTATTTTTTTCAAAATCCTGTCTTCAGTTATCCTGGTAATCGGAGGTGGCGCTGTAGGACGTGAAGGGCCAACAATTCAGATTGCAGGTTCCGTTTTCAGAAAAGTCAATGAATACCTTCCTGAATGGTGGCCCAAGATTTCCAAGAAAAATATGATTATGACAGGAGCGGCAGCGGGACTTGCGGCAGCATTTAACACCCCGCTGGGAGGAATCGTTTTTGCGGTAGAAGAATTGTCAAAAACCCATATCAATTACTTTAAAACAGCGTTGTTTACGGCAGTAATTATTGCAGGGCTTACTGCACAGACACTGGCCGGATCTTATTTATATCTTGGATATCCGAAAACCAATGACGTTTCTTTAATGGTGATGTTCCCGATCATTCTTGTTGCAGCAACGGCCGGAATTCTGGCTAGCCAGCTCTCAGTCATCATGCTTAAAATTAACGGCTGGAAAAAGAAAAAACTGAAAACAGATAAGGCGAATGTGATATTCCTGGTGATTTGTGCATTAATTATTGCTTCGATTGCTTATTTCATCAACAGAGAGATTCTGGGCTCGGGAAAAGAAATCATGGAACGGGTTCTTTTTACCAAAGACAAACATGAAGACTGGTATGTTCCTGTTTTAAGAATGCTTGGTCCTGCCCTTTCCTTTACTTCCGGAGGTGCCGGTGGAATTTTTGCTCCGGCCCTTACTGCTGGAGCCAGTATAGGTTCCGTGATTTCAGGAGCGATTCATTTGACACCTAATGAAACGAATGTTGTAGTCCTGGCCGGAATGGTTGCTTTTCTTACAGGAATTACCAGAGCGCCTTTTACTTCAGCGATTATCGTTCTGGAAATGACCGACAGACATTCATTAATATTCCATCTGATGCTTGCCGGAATGGTATCTTCTATTGCTTCCATATTAGTAAGCAGACATTCCCTGTATGATGTTTTGAAAGTGAATTTCCTGACGGAATTGAGAGAGAAAGATGAAGTTGAAACCAGGAACTGATCCAAAGGAGAATAAATATTCCCGGGAATGATCAACTATTTCTTCATTCTCTTGCATATAAGAAATATATTTTCTACTTTTGCACCTCGAAATAATTAACAAATTTTTTAACATTATGAACAATTACGAAACTGTTTTCATTTTAACTCCCGTTCTAT
>NZ_JAYSDT010000057.1:0-16590 GCF_041914225.1 Chryseobacterium sp. | reverse complement strand
CAAAGAAAAGAACTGCGAAATCGTTGCTAAAGAAAACTGGGGATTAAAAAAATTGGCTTACCCTATTCAATTGAAAAAGAATGGGTTCTATACTTTAATCGAATTTAAAGGAGAAGGTTCTGTAGTAGCTGACTTAGAATTGGCATTCAAACGTGACGAAAGAGTAATCCGTTACCTTACTACAAAACTTGACAAACACGCTGTTGAGTACGCTGTAACAAGAAGAGCTAAAGTAAAAGCAGCTAAAGCTTAATTATTAACCCTATTTTTTAAAAAAGACAAGACATGGCAATAGATGAAATGGCTAAACAAGCCTCAGCAGGAGGAGAATCAGAAGTAAAATTCCTTACTCCACTTGATATCAATACAAAATCTGAAAAGAAATATTGTAGATTCAAAAAATACGGAATTAAGCACGTTGACTACAAAGATGCTGATTTCTTATTACAATTCGTAAACGAGCAAGGTAAAATTTTACCAAGAAGATACACCGGAACTTCTTTAAAATACCAAAGAAAAGTTTCTGCTGCTATCAAAAGAGCAAGACACCTTGCATTACTACCATACGTAGCTGACTTATTGAAATAAGACAAAAAATAAATAAAAGAAGAGGGCAACCTCTTCTTTTGTTGCTGAATACATCATTAATTCTAACTTGATTTTAGACTACTAAAATCTAAAAAAGGACAACAACAATGGAAATTATCCTAAAAAAAGACGTAGAAAACTTAGGACTTGAGTTTGATACAGTAAACGTAAAGCCTGGTTATGCTAGAAACTTCCTAATCCCTCAAGGATTTGCACTTTTAGCTACCCCTAAAAACAAAGCTGCTTTAGAAGCTACATTAGAAGCTAGAAAAGAAGAAGAAGCTAAATTAATCGCTGCTGCTAACGCTGTAGTTGAGCAATTGAAGAAAACTTCTATCACTATTCCTGCAAAAGTAGGTACTGGTGATAAACTATTCGGATCTATCAACAATGCTGATCTATCTGCTGCTTTAGAAAAAGCTGGTGTTTCTGTAGAGAAAAAATACATCAAAATTCCTGGTAACACGATCAAGAGAACTGGTAAATTCACAGCTCTTATCAGACTTCACAGAAATGTTGAATACAACTACGAGTTTGATATCGTATCTGATGCTCCGGTTGAGGCAGCTCCTAAAAAAGAAGAAGCTAAAACTGAAGAAGCTTAATAAGCGACTGAGAATTTCTCACAATACAAGACCACTTCAATTTATTGAGGTGGTTTTTTATTTGTACGATAATTATTGATTGGGTGATTCTTAACTACCCCGTCTTTTTGCTTTGCAAAAATCCACCCCTTCAGAGAAGGGGAATGTAGGAAATCTTAACTGTTATTACTCGTTATATAAACTTTTATCCTTCTTATTTAGCTAAAAAGCAAGTTAATGTAGAGAAGTACTATCCAGTGTTGTAGAACCCGCTGCCCCGTAACCTGAATCACGAAACTCAAACTCTTAAACCCTCAAACACTCCCACTCTACTTATCCCCTCTCAGTTTATGCTGATATTCTGTAGGAGCAATACCAATAACTTTCTTGAAAATATTACTGAATGACGACAGGCTGTTGTAGCCTACCATCATAGCAATTTCGTACATATTATATTTTCCTTCCAGCATCAGTTCAAGGGAACGGGTAATTCTTAATGCTCTCAGAAAGCGAAAGTAATTCATGCACAGAATCTCTTTAAATTTCCTTGAAAGGGTTCTTGTACTCATTCCGAATTCTTTAGCTGTAGATTCAATCGTAAGGGGCTTTTCAAGGTTAGCATGAATATATTTTGCAACCTTCAGTAATGTTTCATCTTTGGGAAAAGGATGTTGTATGGGAAACGCCAGATGCTTGTGCTTTTTTTCCTGTAAAACGCTTTTGAGAGCTTTGAGAAAATAATATTTAGAGTGATCATTCTTTGTGATTTTCCCATCCCAGTCTTTAGTATAAAAAATCATCTCCCGAAGTAAATTATTAACAGAATAAATGTTAATTTCATCAAAAAAGCCACTTTCATTTTCTTCTTTTTTAAAATAAAAATTAAATAAATCCACTTTGGGACTGGTAGAAAAAATATAATGGGGAGTACCTGCAGGAATCCACATAAAACATCTGGCAGGAAGGTACCAGTGCTTCTGGTCAGTAAAGACATGCACAATACCGCCTTCTGCATAAACCAATTGTGCAGAACTGTGATAATGAATCTCCGTGGTTACGTTACCTGTGAGGACATGATAGACATAAAATTCCGCATCTTCCTCTTCTACCGCTTTAAAATGACTGTCGTTCATAGCATAAAGGTATGGAAGAATTTTCAATTTGGCGTAAATGAGCAAATCTTTTTCTGCTTTCACAAATCGGGTACTATGCATGACGTCGTAAATTTGCTGCATCAAAATCATTTTTAGCAAAAATCCTTTAATTAATTTATGAATATCATATTTAACGCATGCCGGTATCTGTGCATGGCGTTGTGCTTATTATTGAGCAGTTTTTTACAATCACAGATGATAGATTACCAGCATCTTGGCTTACAGCAAGCTATAGAAATTGGTTTGAAAAACAATAAAAATATACAGATCAGTCATCTGAAACAGGAAATGTCTGTTACCAAAGAGAAAGATCTCAAAATGGAAAAACTTCCGGACATTGAGTTTCATACCAGCTACAATCAGGTTACCAACCTGTTCCAGCATCAGAATGGCGTATTTAACAAAGCAACCCAATATGATGTCATCAATGGTATGTATGACTTTACGTTATCTGCTTCTATTCCGGTATATATGGGTGGCAAAATCAAGAACACGGAAAAGAAAGCGGGTATTGATACTGAAATTTCAGTACTGAAAACTCATCTTGATGAAAGACAACTTAAAATGGAAATCATTACTGCTTTTCTGCAGATTCATCATTTAAAAGAGCAGCAAAGTCTTATTAACGATAAAATGAAAGAAGATTCCGTTAATATCAGGCAGGTAAAAGCTTTGAAAGCCAATGGTGTTGTAACGGTAAACGAAGTCTTAAGAACTTCACTGCAGCTTTCCAACCATACAATGAGCCGGACTGAACTGGATAATGATATTCAGATTGCAGAACATAAACTTAAAACGATTCTTTCTCTTCCGGAAAGCCAGGAAATGCACGTTGATACAGAAGATCTGATTTCAGACAATGCTTCAATTCCTTATATTGATGAACTCACAGAAACCGCATTAAGCAAAAACGAATCTGTTGAAATTACCCATAAAAATCTTTCACTGAAGGAACTGGATCAGAAAATTACCAAAGCCAATTATTTACCCAAAATCACCGCTGGCGGAGAATACTTTATAAAATATCCGAATATGATGTTCTTTCCACCTGAGCCTTATGCTTACCGTTTGGGAATGGTTGGGGTAAATCTTACCTATCCTATTGAAAGCCTGTACAAGAATAAATATAAAATGCAGGAAGCAAAAGAAAACATTGATCTTGCCAAGCTTCAGATTGAGGAGAATGAAGAGAAAATAAGACACAATGTATATGAAACATATAAAAAGTTTGAAGAAACGGATCAGAAGGTTAAAATTGCTGAAGAAGCCATCCAGCAGGCCAAAGAAAACTACCGTATTGTAAGAACAAAATACGCCAATAAGCTTAGTCTTATCACAGAACTGATAGATGCAGACAATGCTTATCTGGAAGCTGAATCTAATCTTATTTCTGTAAAAATAAACCGACAACTTAAATATTACCAACTCCAAATACGATTGGAAACTTATAAAAACTATGGCACAGAAACAACTGACACAAAAAGAAAAAAGAATTAACAAGTCCATTACTTTACTGGCCTGGATCCTGATCATCAGCGGAATTACAGGGATGGTCAGCTTTTATCTTTTTTCAAGAAAAAATGTTACTACAAATGACGCACAGATCGAGCAATATATTACTCCCGTTTCCAGCAAGGTATCAGGGTTTATCAAAACAATAAAGTTTAATGAAAACCAGTTTGTCCATAAAGGTGACACTTTAATCATCATAGACAACAGGGAGTTCCTGAACCAGGTACAGATAGCAGAAGCCAACCTTCATGCCAATACAGCCACCATAAGCACTATTGAAAGCGGAGTCAATACCAAAGAAAGCGACACCAAGATCATTGATGCTAAAATTGCGTCTGCAAAAATTGATATCTGGAGAACGGAACAGGATTTTAAAAGATATAAAAACCTTCTGGCAGAAGACGCAGCAACGGAACAGGAATTTGAAAATGTAAAAGCTTCCTATGAACAGTCAAAAGCCAATCTTCTGGCATTGGAGCAGCAGAAAAATGCAGTAAGAGCCGGAGCAAATGAACAACAGACTAAAGTAGCTCCTGTTAAAAGCCAGATCCAGCAGAGTTCTGCAAACCTTAATAATGCTAAGCTATACCTTTCCTATACGGTGATTACAGCTCCTTATGACGGATGGGTGGGAAAGAAAACCATTCAGGAAGGTCAATTGATTAAAGAAGGCCAGGCTTTGGTCCAGATCGTAAGCAAGGAGAAATGGATCATAGCCAATTATAAAGAAACACAGCTTGGGCAGATTGACCAGAGTCAGGAAGTGACTATTACAGCAGATGCTTATCCTGATGTTGAATTTAAAGGAAAAATACTTTCCGTGTCTCCTGCATCCGGTTCTCAGTTTTCTTTGGTAAAACCGGATAATGCAACCGGAAACTTTGTAAAAATTGAACAGAGATTTCCTGTAAAAATTATCCTTGATAACAATAAAGACAACGAAAAGCTGCTTTCCGGAATGAATGTTCTGGTGAGCGCTAAGAAGATATGAGTTTGAGTGTGGGAGTGTTTGAGAGTATTAGAATATAAAATATTCGATTTTAATTTAATTTTCAAATTCTCTCATTTTCAAATTTTCAAATTAAATTATTTTTTTTGCGAAAAGGCAGAACTGCAAATAGCGAATCTGTGAATTTTTTCTTAAGCATATTGGCCATTTTACCTTTTACTTTACACCTTGCCCTTTTGTCTTTTCGCATTTTTACAAAGACTAAACAATTAACAAGGCAGAGCAAAATCATTGATGGTCCTGATTACATTCAACCGCAATTTTGTGATTCATGTTTTTCGCTTTTTGCCCTTTTGTTTTAAAAAAATTATGCAACACAATTCAGTTTATCATAAATGGGTACCACAATGGCTGAAGCTGCCTCTTCTCATATTGGCATTGTTTCCCCACCTGATGTTGTTGTCGCTTTTACATTCAAACAGCGCCTTCACATCTTCTTTTATGGATGTAGATTCAGATGACATCCAGTATTTAATGATTTTGATGTATGGGACATTTGTGGTTACCCTTTTAGTTTTACAACGGTTTATGGCTTATTTCAGCGTGAAATATTATGTACTGCTGATGGCTTCCATTTCCGTGATCATTCTTTATGTTCTGTCAGTAACCCATGACTATCATGTTATTTTGGTAATCAGATTTCTGGAAGGTATTTTCGGATTGCTGGAAGGTGCTATTTTCCTTCCTTTAATCATTGCGGAGTTAAAAACGAAACATGCCAAAGTTTTGGCTTATCTCTTTATGTATACGACTATGCTGACGGGAGGAACCATCACCACTTCCCTGCTGAAATCAAGTATTGAGAATTATGATTTCCGGCATATGATCCTGATGATGGTCTACTTTCATGTATTTGTACTGATTATTGGTATTGCACTGTTCAACAAAAACAGATTCTTTCCTAAAAAGCCTTTGTATCAGTTGGATATTACCAGCTGGTTTTTGCTTTGGGTTTGTCTGCAGGCCGGCGGTTATGCAATTATTTATGGAAAAAGACTCATGTGGTTTGAATCTGATACCATTGTGATGTGTTTTTTTATATTTCTTCTTTCAGGAGGATTATTTATGCTTAAACAGAGAAACTCCAGAAGACCTCTGTTTCATTTTGAGGTTTTCAGTTCCAGAAACGTCATTGCCGGAATGGTCCTGTTTTTTATTTTTTACCTGATCCGTTCGGGACTGAATAATGTTTACAGCATTATGGCTACCGTATGGAAATGGCCATGGGATTATATTGTGAACATCCAATACTGGAATGTTGCCGGTACACTTCTGGGAATCATATTATCGGGGATTTGTCTGGTTCGCGGAGTATCTTCAAGGATTGTTTTCTTTACAGGATTTTTGCTGCTGGCCATTGACTGTGCATGGTTTACCTATACTTTTTATCCTGACACTACTCTTTCCACTATCTGTCCGCCTTTATTCCTGCAGGGAACAGCCCAGGGATTATTATTTACACCGCTTGTTTTCTTTTTGATTTCAGGGACCAGAGAAGAATATGTTTCCAATGCTACAGCGTTGGGAACCACAACCCGCTTCTGGACAACCGCTATCGGATATGCGCTGATGCAGAACCTGATGTTATTTTTAACGCTAAAACATTCTGACGCACTCAGTGCTCATCTTACAGATATCAATCCTGTTTTTTACAGCCAGTGGAATCAGATTTTCGGAAATGCGGTTTCCAGGCTTCCGGTGAATGATTCTCTTTCTGTAACAGCCGGGGCTTTTAAAGCTAAAATAACAGCTCAATCCATCCTCCTTTCCAATATGGAAATTTTCACAGGACTGTTCTGGCTGGCTCTTGTTACTGCAATCTGTTTATTGCTTTACCATCCGGTAAAAATAGCAGTACGGAATATTATGTAAAGGAAGGAAGCTGGAGGCTGGAAGATTGTAGCTACTGAAGACATAAATAACAGATAGATTAAGATAAGACAGTTTCTTAAACGCCAGGAAAACGCTAGGAAGATATAAAATGATATGAATATTTTCCGTTCGCAAAGGCATTTCATTCAGCTATATGGTCTGAATAAACTCTGCTAAGTGTCAACGCCTTTGCGAACATAATTCCACATTTTTCAGTCAAATCCATTGCGAACTTTGAATTAAACTTAAATTAAGAAATAGCTAAAGGCCCTTTAACTAAAGCTAATACTGATAAGTTCTTATTAAACGAACAATATTTCCCAAATGTCAAAAGAAACTTACTGTTTCTAACTGCTATCTTCAATCTCCTTTCTTCTCCGCACTTTGGCCGGTTTATTGTTCGTATTTTTCAAGCAGCAATATTGCATAAAACACTACGTTTAATACAAAAGTTTACCAATGGAAATTGAAAAAATTTTACTGAGCCAGAGAGATTTTTTTAAAACACAGCAAACCAAAGGTCTTGCCTTCCGGAAAATGTACCTCGAAAAGCTAAAAAAACTTATCATCTCAAATGAGAATATGCTCTGTGAAGCTATTAACAGGGATTTTGGTAAATCCAAATTTGATACATTCACTACAGAATTATCTTTCATCCTGAATGATATTGATTATTATATCAGTAATATAAAAGCGCTTTCAAAACCTCAAAAAGTAAGGACCAACCTTGTGAATCAGCTCGGAAACAGTAAAATTTATAAGGACCCGCTTGGCTGTGTATTGGTAATCGGAGCGTGGAATTATCCTTATCAACTATCCCTTTCTCCCGTTATTGCAGCAATGGCAGCCGGAAACTGCTGTATCCTTAAACCCAGTGAAATTGCTGAAAATACAATGAAGGCAATGGCCTCACTCATCAATGAAAACTTCCCTTCTGAGTATCTTTATGTATATGAAGGAGGTATTGAAGAAACCACAGCCCTTTTAACATTAAAATTTGACAAAATATTTTTTACCGGAAGCACGAAAGTCGGAAAAATCGTTTATAAAGCGGCGGCAGAACATCTTACTCCTGTAACGCTTGAATTGGGCGGAAAATCCCCAGCCATTGTCACCAAAGATGCCGATCTGGAAACAGCAGCCAAAAGAATCGTATGGGGGAAGTTCCTAAATGCCGGTCAAACCTGTGTAGCTCCTGATTACCTGCTGATAGAAGAAACCATTCAGGAACAGTTTCTGGAAATGCTCAGGAAATATATCAAAGAGTTTCAGTATGAACCGGATTCCGAACAATACACAAGAATTATTAACCAAAGAAATTTCCAGCGCCTTATACGCCTTATTGATAAAGAAAAAATCTATTACGGAGGAAATTCTGATGAAGAAAAATTATACATCGAACCTACTATTCTGAACCATATAGACTGGAATGATGACATCATGCAGGAAGAAATTTTCGGTCCTCTTCTGCCTGTTATCAGTTTTCAAAGCTATAATGCAGTTCTCAACACTGTTTCAGAGCTTGAAAAACCACTGGCAGCCTATCTTTTCACCAGTAATTCTGAAGAAAAGGAAATCTTTACACGGAAACTTTCTTTCGGAGGAGGTTGTATCAATGACACTGTGATGCATCTGAGCAATGATAATCTGCCATTCGGAGGCGTAGGAAGTTCCGGCATAGGAAATTATCACGGGAAATATGGTTTTGAAACGTTCTCCCATCAAAAATCCATTCTTGAAAAAGCCACATGGGGTGAACCAAATATTAAATATCCACCTTATTCGGAAAAAAAATTAAGCTGGATTAGAAAACTGTTGTAATTTATCTTTTATTGGAAATTTCAATAAAAAAAATATATATTTATGTCCTAAAACTTAAATTCTATAACCCATGAAAAATTTAAAAAAATTATCCAGAGAAAAATTGAGTAAATTAACAGGAGGATTATCATGTGCTTCATCTTGTTCAGACGGAAGTATGGTATACATCAGTTCTTGTACTTCGTGTATTGAATATTCGGGCGCAGCAGCTTGCTATGACGCTAATGGTAAAGGCGCAATACGTATGGAGTTTTGTGCAGCTTCTTAATATAAAAAAACAAAAACCCGTTCTTGGTGAACGGGTTTCTTTTTAAAGAATTTTTCCTTTTTCCAGAAATTCTTTTACTTTTTCCTTGCTGTATCCTTTTCCATCTTCCAAAACCTCACTCTGTTGAACATGAATTTTTTTGCCATTTTTATCTAAAATGATAAAGAAAGGATAAAATTGCTGTTCTTTAACATTGATATACTGGGCAAAAACTTTCTCATTCTTATTATCCGGAGAATAATTCAGATGATAATACAGATATTTTTTATCTACAATTTCCTTCAGTTCAGGAGTTGTCTGCACAAAATTATTAAAACGAAGGCACCAGATACACCAGTTACCACCAGCCTGTATCATAATATTTTTCCCTTCTTTTTTAGCCTGAGCAACTAATTTATTAATATCGGCCTGAGCATCCGCTTTCGGATCATAAGGCTTAGGCAGCTTTGCTTTTTCTTCAGCCGCTTTTTTCTTAGCTTCAAGTTCCGCCTGATCGGCAGGTACAATTAAAGCTGTTTTTTCTTTTACGTTATCGGGTTCGCTCTTTGTATTTTGTGAAAAAGCTACTGCACTTAATCCCAGAAAAGCTAACAATGTCAATTTTTTCATAGCATAAAAATAAAAAAATACTACATATCCCCCTGCAAAAATAGAACCATAATTTTATTATCACTAAATTTGCGTGTTTTATGAATTTTCTAATCAAAATATTATACCTGATTTCCAAGCTTCCGCTTAAAATATTATATATTTTTTCGGACGTCATCTTTTTCCTGAATTATCATATTGTAGGATACAGAAAAGAGGTTATTACGCAAAACCTGAAAAAATCTTTCCCTGATAAAACTGAAGAAGAAATCAAAGAGATCCGGAAAAAATTCTACCTCAATTTTTCTGATTATCTGGTAGAAACCATTAAATCTTTCAGCATTTCGGAAACAGAATCCAGAGTGAGAATGCAGCATATCAACCAGCATTTATTTCACGAAGCCAAAGAGGAAGGTAAAAATATTATTTTACTGGCAGGCCACGTTTTCAATTGGGAATGGATCAATGCACTGGCAAAAATCATCCCGCAGGCGCACTGCCATCCTGTATACAGAAAAGTAAACAGTGACTTCTGGGAAAACCAGATGAAGAAAGTCCGGAATAAATTCGGAAATGAAGCACTGGAAGCCAATGAAGTGATTCTTAATATTTTCAGATCTAAAAACAACGGAGATTCTGCCTATATGTTTGTGGCTGACCAAACACCCCATCACGCTCATATTACGTATGGATTAGAGTTTTTAAATCAGCGTACTCCTGCCTTTATAGGCTATGACAGGCTTGCCACAAGAATGGACCTTGTTTTCATCTATTGTGAAATGAAAAAGGTAAAGCGTGGTTATTATCAGGTTAATTATCACAGAATATACCCGGATGGGGAAAAGTTTACAGAAAACGAAGTGGTAAGAAAGTTCCATAAATTACTGGAAAATACTTTACATAAACATCCGGACAATTATCTTTGGTCACACAGAAAATGGAAATATCAGGACTCTATCAAAAATTTTGATTCTGAAAAAAAATAGATTGACATGCAGAAAAAACTGGCAGTTGCCATCTTAAACTGGAACGGCAGGAATTGGCTTGAACAGTTTCTTCCGGGAGTAGTTCAATTTTCTCAGAATGCAGATATCTATGTGATAGACAATCTTTCAACAGATGATTCAATTGAATTCTTAGAAAAGAATTTTCCCACAGTACAAATTGTTAAAAACGATAAAAACTATGGTTTTGCAGGCGGTTATAATGAAGGATTGAAAGCCATCAAAAACGAATATTACTGTCTTCTTAATTCTGATGTAGAGGTTACAGAAAACTGGACAGAACCTGTGTTGGAATTATTGGAAAGTAACCCTTCTGTTTCAGCAGTACAGCCCAAAATTTTATCTTATCACAATAGAAATTATTTTGAATTTGCAGGAGCTGCAGGCGGACTAATTGATAACCTTGGGTATCCGTATTGCAGAGGAAGAGTTTTCGATGATCTTGAAGAGGATAAAGGGCAATACAATGATGAAGCAGAGATTTTCTGGGCTTCAGGATGCTGCTTTTTTATACGTTCAAAAGATTTCTGGGAACAGAATGGTTTTGATGCGAGATTTTTTGCCCATCAGGAAGAAATTGATCTTTGCTGGAGGCTTATTAATTCAGGAAAAAAGATTTATTATACCGGGAAATCCAAAGTTTACCATGTAGGCGGTGGAACGCTCAACAAGCAGAGCGCACAGAAGACTTATTTAAACATCAGGAATAACCTTTCTATGATGCTTAAAAATCTTCCTTTTCCTCAATTGATCTTCCTGATATTTTTCAGATTATGTCTGGATGGTATTGCCGGAATTTATTTTGGATTAAAACAGGGCTTTCCGCATCTTTGGGCTGTAGTAAGAGCTCATTTTGGTTTTTACGCCCAACTTCCCACAACCTGGAAGCTTCGTCAAAGGCATCAGAAGAAGAATTTCTATCAATCAAAATGGCTTATTTTTAAACACTTTTTGGGAGGGAGGTGATAGGTGGCAGATGATAGGTTATAGGTTGCAGGTTATAGGGATTAGGGAAAATTACCATTTCTTATGAACTAAAGTTTATAATGATAAAATTCATAACTTCAATTACCTTTAAACTTTAAACTCAAAACCTTGAACATCAAATTCCAAACAAGTACCAGTAACCAGCAACAAAAACAACCCAACAAACTTATAATATTAGAACAATGGATTTCTGTGCTATAGATTTTGAAACGGCCACTCACGAGAAAAGTTCAGCTTGTGAGATGGGAATTTGTGTAGTACAGGATTCTAAAATTGTTGAAACGAAAACATGGCTGATTAAACCGCCAAGCTTTCCTTATTTCAGTAAATTCAATATTGCAGTGCATGGAATTCAGCCGGAAGATGTGAAAGACGCTCCGACTTTTGATGAAATATGGTATGAGGCTCAGGATATGATGTACGGAAGCCTTATGATTGCTCATAATGCAGGTTTTGATGCTTCTGTTTTAAGAGGCTGTCTGGAGCACTACGGAATGTTTACCCCTAAATTGAATTATTTGTGCAGTATCCAGCTTGCCAAAAAATCATGGAATTATCTCCCGAAATATGGACTGAAACCTTTAGCTGAATATCATAAAATTGACTTTGCCCACCACCGGGCAGGAGCTGATGCCGAAGTATGTGCCAAAATTTCTTTGCTGGCATTTGAGAAACTCTTCCTCACCAGTAATGATGAAGTACATGATTATATGAAAGCAAAAATCAAAAGACTTTAATATTACAGACGAAGCATTACATTGGAAAAATAAGCGAAATTTTCGCTGGTTCCTATCTCAGGAGTAAGGCCGATTACCCCATCTCCTATAATTTCTGTATATCCAAATCCTACGTCAAAAATCAACCATTTTCTTTTCAACACTTTGATAGGAAAGCTTCCGTCATTTTCTATCGTGATATTGTATTTAAAAACGTAACGGTTTTCGGATGGATAACTGTTTTTACTATCATATTCAGGTATTACTGAAACTTTGATATTGGAAGTCATTTTTGAAAACATCATTGTAGCATTTTCTTAATAGATACAAAAATCTCGCCTTTTTTAGGCGAGATTGTATATTTATGTTATAATTCTGTTAAAACTATAATCCAAGGCCTTTTCTTTCGTCACCTCCCATTAAGATACCAACAGGATTGTCGATCGCTTCTTTTACCGCTACAAGGAATCCTACAGACTCTTTTCCGTCGATAATTCTGTGGTCATAAGACATTGCTACATACATCATTGGTCTGATTACTACCTGCCCGTCAACAGCAACCGGTCTCTGGATGATGTTGTGCATTCCAAGGATTGCAGATTGCGGAGGGTTGATGATTGGTGTAGACATCATAGATCCGAAAGTACCACCGTTTGTAATTGTGAAGGTACCACCAGTCATTTCATCAACAGTAATTTTACCGTCTCTTACTTTTGTAGCAAGATCTTTGATGTTTGCTTCTACAGCGCTGAAAGACATGTTTTCTGCATTTCTCAATACAGGAACCATTAATCCTTTAGGACCTGAAACTGCAATTGAAATATCACAGAAATCATAGTTTACTTTGAAGTCACCATCAATAGATGCATTTACATCCGGATACATTTGTAATGCTCTTGTAACAGCCTTTGTGAAGAAAGACATGAAACCAAGTCCAACTCCGTGCTTTTGAGCAAATTCTTCTTTATATTGTTTTCTCAATCTGAAGATTTCAGACATGTCAACTTCATTGAAAGTAGTCAACATAGCTGTTTCATTCTTCACAGAAACTAATCTCTGAGCGATTTTTCTTCTTAAAACTGAAAGTTTAGTTGTGGTAGTAGATCTTGAACCTGTTGCAGTAAGAGGGCTTCCACCTAATGCAGGTACTGCCGCTAATTCAGCATCAGTTTTAGTAATTCTTCCGTCTCTTCCTGTTCCTGAAACCTGTGCAGCATCCATTCCTTTTTCATCAAGGATTTTTTTAGCAGCCGGAGATGGAGCTCCTGTTGCGTAAGTTTGTGGTGCAGCTACCGGAGCGGCAGGTTTTGGAGCTTCCTGTTTAGCAGGTTCAGCAGCTTTCGGAGCTTCTTCCTGTTTTGGAGCTTCAGCGGCAGGTGCAGCACCTTCCGGCTTTTTAGCATCCATATCAATTAAACAAACTACCTGACCTACTTGTACTACATCACCTTCTTCTGCTTTTAAAGTGATTACACCACTTTGTTCTGCAGGCAATTCAAGAGTTGCTTTATCTGAATCCACTTCGGCGATAGGTTGATCTTTTTCTACATAATCACCATCTTTTACAAGCCAAGTTGCAATTTCAACTTCTGTAATTGATTCGCCCGGTGAAGGAACTTTCATTTCTAAAACTGACATATCGAGTATTTTTTATTTTTTAATTGATTATTATTTTAAATTAAGCTGTTACTGGTCTTTTTGCAGGAGCATCGTCTCTGTCGAAAACTCTGTTGATTACTGCATTTTGGTTTTTCTCAAACATTTTGTGGCTACCTGGAGCCGGTGCACCACTTGGTACCGGAGCAACTACCTGGATTCCTGTATCTCTGAAGTTTCTCAGGATATAAGACCATGCTCCCATGTTTTCAGGTTCTTCCTGAGCCCACACCAATTGTTTTCTGTTTTCATATTTGCTGAAGATGACTTCAATAGCATCTGTCTGAAGCGGATATAACTGCTCGAATCTTACCAGTGCAATATTTTCACAGTTCAGTTCTTCTTTCTTCGCTAATAATTCGAAGTACAGTTTACCTGAACAAAGAACTAATTTTTCTACTTTTTTAGGATCTGCAGTCGGATCATCTAATACCGGCTGGAATGCACCGTTTGCAAAATCTTCAAGCGGAGAAACCACTTTAGGGTGTCTCAACAGAGATTTAGGGCTCATTACCACCAATGGTTTTCTGAATGACCATTTCAACTGTCTTCTCAATAAGTGGAAGTAGTTGGCAGGTGAAGTAATATTGGCAACCACCATGTTTTCATTAGCACAAAGGGTAAGGAATCTCTCCAATCTTGCTGAAGAGTGCTCTGCTCCCTGTCCTTCTGAACCGTGAGGCAATAACATTACCAATCCGTCCTGGATTTTCCATTTTTCTTCTGCAGCTGCCAGATACTGGTCTACAATAATCTGGGCACCGTTCACGAAATCCCCGAACTGAGCTTCCCAGATGGTTAATGTATTTGGAGAAGCCATTGCATATCCATAGTCGAAACCTAAAACACCATATTCTGAAAGATGAGAATTGAATACATCAAATCTGTTTTCGGATACATGTCTTAACGGGATATATTCTTCTTCTGTATCTTCAGTTTTTACTACAGCGTGTCTGTGAGAGAATGTACCTCTTTCCACATCTTCCCCTGAGATTCTTACATTGTGACCTTCTACAAGAAGTGTTGCATAGGCTAACCACTCTCCTAACGCCCAGTCTAGTGAATTTCCTTCAATAGCTTTGATACGGTTTTCGAAAAGTCTTGTAATTTTATTGATAAACGTTTTATCAGCAGGAAGCGTTGACATCTTAATTGCCAGTTCTTTCAGCTTTGCAAGGTCATATTTTGTATCTACCGGTATCTGAACTGCTCCTCTTTTTCCGATCGGATAATTCACCCAATCTTCAGCCATGAACACGTCCATAACGTTTTTCTCAATCTCTTTGGAAGCATCAAAATCTTTATCCAGAAGAGCTTTGAATTCCGTTTCCATTTTAGCAATTACATCATTCGAAGTAATGCTGTCTTTCAGTAATTTATCTTTATAAATTTCTCTTGGATTCGGGTGTTTTGAGATCGTTTTATATAAGTTAGGCTGAGTGAATCTTGGCTCATCCCCTTCGTTGTGACCATATTTTCTGTATCCTAAAAGGTCGATATAAACATCTTTACCGAATTTTGCTCTGAAATCAGCAGCAAAATGGATCGCATGAACAACCGCTTCTGCATCATCAGCATTTACGTGCATTACAGGAGATTCTGTAACTTTCGCAATGTCTGTACAGTATGTTGAAGATCTTGCATCCATGTAGTTAGTTGTAAATGAAACCTGGTTATTAACAACGATATGAACAGTACCTCCTGTTCTATATCCTTCCAGAGTCATCATCTGAGCAACTTCGTAAGCAATCCCTTGTCCTGCAATAGCACCGTCACCGTGGATGATGATTGGCAATACTTTAGAGTAATCTTTGTATTTGTCATCTACTTTTGCACGGCAGATACCTTCTACAAGGGCAGCAACCGTTTCAAGGTGAGACGGGTTCGGAGTAAGGTTGATACAAACTTCTTCTCCGGAAGCTGTCTTGATCTTTTTAGATGATCCCAGGTGATATTTAACGTCACCGGAGAATACATCTTCTTCGAATTCTTTTCCTTCAAATTCTGAGAAGATCTGCTTGTAAGATTTCCCGAAAATATTGGTAAGAACATTAAGTCTACCTCTGTGAGCCATACCCAACACCACTTCATCTACTCCTAACTGAGAAGATCTTGAGATAAGCTGGTCCAAAGCCGGGATTAATGTTTCACCTCCTTCTAATGAGAATCTTTTTTGTCCTACAAATTTTGTGTGCAGGTAGTTTTCAAAAGCTACCGCCTGATTTAATTTTAATAAGATTTCTGTTTTTTCGTTTGCAGAAAGGTTTGGATGATTTTCATTTACCTGAAGCCATCTTTTGATGAAATCTTTTTCTTCAACATTGTTGATGTGCATGTATTCTACCCCGATAGAATCACAGTAGATATTTTCAAGGTGCTTGATAAGGTCTGCCAGAGTAGCAGGTTCTTTCATTCCTGTTTCAACCGCACAGTTGAATTTTGTATTTAAATCTTCTTTAGAAAGACCGAAATTTTCGATGTCTAAAGTAGGGGTATAGTGTCTTCTTTCTCTAACCGGGTTAGTCTTTGTAAAAAGGTGTCCTCTCGTTCTGTAAGCCTCAATAAGGTTTACTACTTTAAATTCTTTCTTGATATGCTCAGGAACTTCTCCGTTGGATACTGCCTGAGAAATCTGTTGTTGTACTGCCGGGGCAGCGCTGGCCGAAGCCTGAATAAATTGAGTGTTATCGTCATCTCCGTAATTCTCCAAAGCGAAATCGAAGCCTTGAAAGAAAGCTTTCCATGATGGTTCTAGAGAGTCCGGGAATTTTAAGTACTGTTGGTATAAATCCTCAATTAACTGAGAATGAGCTGCGTTTAGGAATGAAAAT
>NZ_JAYSDT010000056.1:0-20874 GCF_041914225.1 Chryseobacterium sp. | reverse complement strand
ACAATATCAAAAATTGTCTAATTTTAAATCGTACTAAAAAAGGGAAGCCTACAATGTTTTCAAATCTATAAATATTCAGTTCACGTCAATGGGATAAAACTTGTAAGTGATTTGTTTATTTTTTGTACACACGTGCAAATGCGAATTTTCACCATATCAGAGGGTTTGGTGAAATATTTCAAACATTGAAAAGTATAAAGTGAAGTCAGATAGTGTAAAGAAAATCATGAAATATAACAGAATGTGCATAGAAATATATTCTATTGTACAATACAGTAAAATAAGTAAAATCAAGCATTGAAAAAGGGGGCATTTACAGCCTGTTTTGAAAGGAATTTGCATGTTTTTCATCATGTTGTTTGCAAAAATCAGCGATTTCTGACAGAAAAACAGCATAATTATCTGTTGAAATTTTATAAAAAAACGGATTTTTTATATTTTAAATTGGAAATGTGACGCTCTCTGATAAGATATTATTTGAAAAAATAGACAGGCTATCAACTATGACAATGATGTGTATAATCATTCCCCTCCTCCGGAGGGGTGGCGAAAATTCAAAGAATTTTTGACGGAGTGGTCATTAACGAAACAACAATCCACATTTATAACCTAAACAAAAGCCCCGGCTGGTTCAGAGAACCAGCCGGGGCCTGTATTATAATTACTAAATCTTAGTTAGCTAAAATTCTCTTTACAGCTTCTTTTACTGCTGCAGCATCAATATTATACTTCTTCATCAGTTCAGCAGGTGTTGCAGACTCTCCGAAGGTATCGTTCACTGCTACAAACTCCTGTCTTGTAGGTCTTCTTCTTGCCAGCATACCTGCAACAGATTCTCCTAAACCGCCAAGGTAGTTGTGTTCTTCAGCTGTTACAATTTTACCTGTTTTTTCAACAGACTTTAAAATGATCTCCTCATCAAGAGGCTTAATCGTGTGGATGTTGATAACCTCACAGGAAATACCTTCCTTCTCAAGCTCATCAGCTGCTACAAGAGATTCCCATACAAGGTGTCCGGTTGCAACAATAGTTACGTCGGTACCTTCCTGAAGCATAATTCCTTTTCCGATTTCGAAAGGCATATCTTCCGGGATGAATACAGGAACTACCGGTCTTCCGAATCTTAAATATACAGGACCTTCAAAATCTGCAATCGCCAATGTAGCTGCTTTAGTCTGGTTGTAATCACAAGTGTTGATCACTGTCATTCCTGGAAGCATTTTCATCATACCGATATCTTCAAGAACCTGGTGTGTAGCTCCGTCTTCCCCTAAAGTAAGACCTGCGTGAGATGCACAGATTTTTACATTTTTGTCAGAATAAGCGATTGACTGACGGATCTGGTCATATACCCTTGAAGTAGAGAAGTTGGCAAAAGTTCCAGTGAAAGGAATCTTTCCTGTAATGCTGAGACCTGCAGCAATTCCCATCATGTTGGCTTCAGCAATTCCTATCTGAAAGAATCTTTCAGGAGCCTTCTCAATGAATTTCTCCATTTTCAAAGAGCCGATAAGGTCTGCGCAAAGTGCTACTACATTAGGATTTTTGTCAGCGAGTTCTGCTAATCCTGCTCCGAATCCTGAACGAGTGTCCTTTTTTTCTGTATATGTATATTTCATTTTTATTGTATTAATCGAGATGTTAAGATATTAGTAATCAGCCGGAGCTTCCAGGTACAATTGCTTGAATGCTGTGTCTAACTGCTCATCATTAGGAGCTTTACCATGCCATGCATGAGATCCCATCATATAATCTACTCCATAACCCATTTCTGTATGAAGAAGAATAGCTACAGGTTTTCCTTTTCCGGTTTCTGTTTTTGCTTTCTCAAGAATTGCAATTACCGCTTCAAGATCATTACCATTCTTTTCTTCCAGAACAATCCATCCGAATGCTTCAAGTTTTGCATGAAGATTTCCCAGGCTTAATACATCATCTGTATCTCCGTCAATCTGACGTCCGTTATAATCAATAGTAGAAATGATATTATCTACTTTTTTAGCGGAAGCATACATCAGTGCCTCCCAGATCTGACCTTCCTGAAGCTCACCATCTCCGTGAAGAGAGTAAACAAGAGACTGATCACCATCTAATTTTTTACCCTGTGCTACTCCAAGCGCTACAGAAAGTCCCTGTCCAAGTGAACCTGAAGCAATTCTAACTCCCGGAAGTCCTTCATGCGTAGTAGGGTGTCCCTGTAATCTTGAATCTAATTTTCTGAAAGTACTCAGCTCTTCAACCGGGAAGAAACCGAATCTTGCCAAAGTAGAGTAGAATACCGGAGAAATATGTCCGTTTGATAGATAAAAATGATCCTCATTTTTGCCTTCCATAGTGAAAGGAAGTTTATAGTTCATTACCTTTCCGTAAAGGGCTGTGAAGAACTCTGTACAACCTAGGCTGCCACCCGGGTGCCCTGAATTTACAGCGTGAACCATTCTTAAAATGTCTCTTCTGATCTGCGTAGTAAGAGTTTTTAACTCTTCAATACTTTTACTCATTATATCTGATTTATTTGTATGCGAATTTACAATTTTTTACCGGAAATGCCGGTCTCCGGATATAAAAACCCGGATTTGTATGATTTATTTAATACTCCGCTTTTAACAGCCTTCATTGAGGTAAACGGAAATTTCAGTAACAATATTATTAACAAATTTAAAGCTTAATAGGGTTCCTGCCTGGCTGTCTTCAATATTGAAATAACCGGAATCCTTAACAGGCTTGTCGTTTTTATTCCAATCCGGACGTACACTGAAGTTAGGGTAATTTCTATAAGCGTTAATGAGGTCATCTCTTGTGCTTCCGACTCCGATCCCGCTTTTGGTTTTAAATTTTTTACTTGTTGTCGTCATATACGTGATGGAAGGAACACTTGGATTAGCTTCATTGATATAATTATCAAAAAGATCAATCTGAATGGTTTCTCCACCATACTTAACAATATTTTTTTTCTCTCCGTTTGAATTAGTCAGTTTTGTTCCAGCGATTTTCTCAGCTTCAACCTTTGGCATGAAGACCTTAAATGGGCCGATTCTCAATGTCGATACTTCAAAATTTTCCTGAGCATTCATAAAGCTCAATGTTAATAGAAATGTGAAAATTGTAATAATTTTTTTCATGGTTTTTTAATTTCTGTTTTTTTTATTTTAATGAGTTTATTGTCATGTTTATTTTATCCACTTCAAAGATATTGAAATACGTTGAGTAATGATTTATTAAAAAGAAAAAAAATAAACTATTCCTTTGGATTTAATGCTTTATACATCGTGATTTTTATTGTTTTTCTAAATTTATATTCATTTTTTTTGAATTTTATTATGTGACAATTCGATAAATTTAATTAATTTTATAATTCAAGATTATTTGATTTATTTTCATTGACTGAATATTTTTCAGCCTTTGATTTTATGACCGAATGAATAAAATTACATACCATTATATATGAAAATTAAACAATTATTTTATTTGGGGATATTCATTATATCCGTTTCCTTAGGGAAAGCCCAGGATTTTTTTACGGTGATCAGTGAGAGATCTATCAAAGCAGATCCTAAAAACAGAACCGTACAACCGGAAAAGTCACTGACCTATACATTGGATGTGGCCGGAATGAAAAATTATTTTAATACTGTTCCGGAATTGAAAGACAGTGACCGTAAGGATAACGCACCTGTTATTGTACTGCCAATGCCTGATGGTACAAAAGCGAAATTCAGAATCTGGAAATCTTCAGTGATGGCTCCGGAATTAGCCGGTCAGTTTCCTCAGATTGTTACTTTTACAGGGCAGGGAATTGATGATAAGTATGCTACAATTAAACTTGATTTTACAGAATTAGGGTTCCATGCGCAGATAAAATCTGCAGTAGCAGGAGATACTTATATTGATCCTTATGCGAAACAGGATATTAACAATTATATTATTTACAGAAAAAGTGATTTAATTGATAAAAATCCAAGAAGCTGTGGTGTAAAAGATGAAGACGATTCTCCGTTAGGAAAAAAAAACGCTCAGAAAACCGTAAGTCCAAGCGTAGGAACTCAAATTAGAGTTTTCAGATTTGCTGTGGCTTGTACCCATCAGTATGCAATTGCTGCAACCGGAACAGCAACACCTACCGTTGCACAGGCACTTTCGGCAATTGTAACCTCCGTAAACAGAGTAAATGGTGTATATGAGCAGGAAGTAGCTTCAAGATTGGTATTGGTAGCTACCGAAACCAATGTTATCTTTACAAATGCTGCTACAGATCCTTTTACAGGAAATGATAGTGCCGGAACATTAATTAACGAAAGCCAGACTCAGATTGATTTACTGATAGGAAATGCCAATTATGATATCGGCCATACTTTCAGTACCGGAGGTGGCGGTTTGGCAGGATTAGGCGTAATCTGTAACAGTACCAATAAAGGAAGAGGAATCACTGGTTCTCCTAACCCTGTGGGTGATCCTTATGATATTGATTATGTAGCCCATGAAGTAGGGCATCAGTTTGGAGGACCACATACTTTTAATGCAACTACAGGAAGCTGTGGTGGTGGAAACCGTAGCGCAGCCAATGCTGTAGAGCCTGGAAGTGGGATTACCATTATGGCTTATGCAGGAATTTGTGGAAGTACAAATAACTTAGCGGCTAACAGTATTCCTACTTTCCATACAAAATCATTCCAGTCCATCACGACAAAAGTTCAGTCAACAACTTGCCAGGTTACCCTTCCTGTTAACAATTTCGCTCCTACTGTTAATGCCGGCGGTGATTATACAATTCCTAAAAGTACACCGTTCAGACTGGAAGGATCTGCTTCGGATATAGATAACAACCCACTTACTTACAGTTGGGAACAGAATGATGTAGGGCCTGCAGGCGACTGGAATGCTCCAACAGGAAATGCACCTCTGTTCAGATCATACGTTCCTGCAACGGTTCCTTACAGATACTTTCCAAAACTAACAGATGTGATTAATGGAACTGTTTCCAAAGGAGAAGTTAGACCATCTTATGCAAGAACAATGGAATTCAGACTGACTGTAAGAGATAACAACGCAGGTTGCGCAGGGGTTGCAAACGATGATGCTATTATTATTGTAGATGGCAATTCAGGGCCATTTACTGTAACGGCGCCTACAACAGCAGTAAACTGGGCAGGTAATTCTACCCAAACCATAACATGGGATGTAGCCAATACAACTGCATTTCCTGTAAATGCCGCTACTGTAAATATTTACCTCTCTACAGACGGAGGTCTTACTTATCCTACACTGATCTTAGGCTCCACTCCGAACGATGGTTCCGAGACAGTTACCATTCCTAACGTGAATACAACGCAGGCCAGAATTATGGTAGCTGCAGAAACGAATGTTTTCTATAATATTAACCCGACTAACTTTACCATTACCCAGACACTGGGAGTGAATGAAGCATCTGTAAATAAGGATGTATTTGTAGTATATCCTAATCCAAGCAAAGGATTGCTGAATGTTCAGTTTGCCGGTTCAAATGAAGTATATGATATTACGATCTATGATGTAAGCGGAAAACTGGTATTCAGCTAGGCAAATAATAAGCTGAGCCATGATAAAACAGGCACTTTTGACTTGTCTTACCTGGTTAAAGGAGATTACCTGATTAAAGTTAAATCTAAGAATATAGATAAAACAATCAAGTGGATTAAAGAATAATCCATGCGGGGTATGATATAAAAAACGGCTGTTTTCAATTGAAAACAGCCGTTTTATTTTTACTATTAAATTTAAACTACTCTTAAATGTTGTCTGTCTTTTACCAGCCATAGGCCAATAAAAGTTAGTAATCCGTTCAGAACAATCAGCTCTACGCCGATTCTGTAATCTGTATAAGTGGTAACAGCCAGATTGATCAGATAAGTCAGTACAGGAGCTAAGATCGTTACGGTAAGAATAGAGTATTTTCTTGAAATCTGAAATTTGGTGAAAATTCCGAAAGCGAAAAGTCCTAAAAGCGGTCCGTAAGTATATCCTGCAATTTCCATGATCAGGTAAACAATAGACTTGTCATTCATGGCCTTGAAAACCATAATCAGGATAAAGAAAACGACGGTGAAAGTTAAATGTACTTTCATACGAAGGCGTTTCTTTTCTTTTTCAGTTTTGGTTTTATCCTCATTAAGGTTTAATAGATCTACGCAATATGAACTTGTTACAGCCGTTAAAGCTCCGTCAGCTGAAGGGAATAATGCGGAAATCAGTCCGATAATAAAGATAACGGAAATAGCCATGGGAAAATATCCCTGAAGTGACAGTGCCGGGAAAAGATCGTCTCCCATGATGTTTTTGATGTTACCTGCTGTATCTTTAAAGCCGAAAATATTCGTTATTGTTTCACCGTTTATTGTTCCATATTCTGCTCCATGCTGTAGTGCAAAAAGGTATAATAATCCTCCCAGGAATAAGAAGGCAAGGTTTACCAGAAGAAGCGTTCCTGCAAACGTAAGCATGTTTTTCTTGGAGTTCTTAAGATTATCCACAGAGATATTTTTCTGCATCATTTCCTGGTCCAGCCCGGTCATGGCAATCGTAATAAAAATTCCTCCCAGAATTGTTTTCAGGAAAAAGGTTTTGGAATTAGGATCAAAATTAATGAAATGAGTATAGTTTTTCTGCTCCAGAATGGTGTATGCTTCCCCAAAGGATAAGTTCAGGTTAGATAAAATGTAAGTGATACATGCTACTAGACTGATGATCATAAAAGAGGTTTGCAGCGTATCTGTAATCACAATCGTTTTTACGCCTCCTTCAAAAGTATACAGAAGCACCATCAGTAAAAGTACAAGTGAGGTTACCCAAAACGGAACTCCCAATCCTTCAAGCAGGAAAATCTGTAAAACATTTACCACAAGATATAGCCTTGCTGTAGCGCCAATTGCTCTTGAAATGATAAAAAAGATCGAGCCTATTTTATGAGCTTCCACATTGAATCTTTTTCCAAGATAAGTGTAAATGGAAGTCAGATTCATTTTATAATAAAGCGGGAGCAATATGGCCGCAACAATAAAATATCCGATGAAAAACCCGATAACCATCATATAATACTCAAAACCTCCGTAAATATATTCGGAGCCGGTCATTTTTCCGACGGTTCCCGGAACTGAAATAAAAGTAACCCCGCTTAAGCTGGTACCAATCATCCCGAATGCTACGAGCCACCATTTACTCTTTTTGTTACCGATGAAAAACGACTGGTTATCAGAATTCCGGCTGGTGAAATAAGAAATCACCAAAAGACCGATAAAATAGACGAAAACAAATAGCAAAAGGATAGTTCCTGGATTCATGCCTGATTTTTAAATTTTAGCAAATATATAAAAAAGATCAGTCGTGAATCGTGAATTTAGCTCAGACACAATTATTGTACTGTTTTAAAGCCAATAATAACAGTTTGCTTTATCAAATCGATTCAAAATCGATTCACTCTTTGCTCACTTAAAATTTAATATAATTCAAAATAAACTTTGCGTTAAAGAAAATCTGGTTTTGAAAATAAAAATAACGGCATAAAAAAACCTTCCAGATCTATTCCGGAAGGTTTGTATTGTAAGGGTGGAAACAGTGGTTAGTTGACTAAAACATCCTGAAGTTCCTCACTTTTTTGGAAACTTGCCTTAGCGAAAGGGCAGAGAGGGATGATCTTTTTCCCGTTTTTTCTGGCGAAATCTACTGCTGCCAGAAGCATTTCCTTACCTACACCTTTTCCGTTGTAGGCTTCTTCCACCTCGGTGTGGTCTATAATAAATCTTTCTTCTCCCGCCCAGGTATAGGTCATCATTCCTGCGCGTCTTCCATCTATGAAAGCTTCAAAACTTCCGTGTTTTTCGTCGTTGTTTTGTTTTACTTCGATCATACTATGAGAATTTGGTTAATATTTCTATGTCGTTGGTTAAGATTTTGTGAACAGGACATGCATCGGCAATGGTGTGCAGCCTCTTTCTCTGTTCATCATCCAGAATACCTTCAAAACTGATATCTCTTTTGAAGACAGCTCTTTTTGTTAACGGGAAATTTTCAAGTTCTACTTCCACATTGATGTTTTCCACATCCCATTCCTTTCTTTCAATATACATTCTCAATGTAGCAGCTGTACAGCTTGCCAGTGACGTTGCCAGAATTTCAAAAGGATTGAAACCCTTATTCTGTCCGCCTTTATCAACCGGTTCATCAGTAATAATCTGATTTTCGCCAGCTGTTACTTCTGTATAATATTTTGTTTTTCCTAAACTTGCTTTTACTGTTACCGCCATTATTTTTCTGTATTGAATTTATAACTTAATGCACCGGAAGGGCATTGGTCTATCTGTTTTTTAAGTTCTTCAGGAGTTGCATTTTCCGCTTTTATCCAGGGTCTTTCTTTGGGATTGTAGACTTTCGGAAGTAGTTTTACACATACAGCCGAGTGGATACACTTCTGGGGCTGCCAGATGACAGTAATGTCGCCGTTGGGATATTCGTGTGTTTCCATATTAATTTTCTTTTAATGATTTTTCGATTCTTCTGTCCGGAATCAGCCATATGAGAGCCACGATATAATAAAAACCTATGGCAATATAAGGATAAAAAAATGAAGTAGCGATTCCCAGAACATAAAATACAATGGAGATATATTCTTTATATTTCGAATGGATTGCCTCTTTCAGCTTTGAGTCTTCCCCTTCACAGCGGATGATCACATGCTCCAGAATCGTATAAGCAATCGCGGCCATGATGAGCCCGATACCATATACAGCAACAGGATTTTTTGAAAAACCGGTGGTCCCGATCCATTCTGTAGCAGCAGGCATCAGAGAAAGCCAGAATAGCACATGAAGATTGGCCCAAAGAATACTGCAATTTACTTTTTTTACGGTCTGGAACAAATGATGATGGTTGTTCCAGTAAATTCCTACATAAATAAAACTGAAAATGTAGGCCAAAAACTTAGGGAGAAGAGGTTTAAGACTGGCCCAGTCATTTCCTTCCGGTACTTTCAGTTCAAGTACCATAATGGTGATAATGATAGCCAGAACACCATCGCTGAAAGCCTCTAATCTTCCTTTAGTCATTTGTTTTTACCTGATTTTTAAAATTCTGGATTTTACCTTTCAGATCATTCAGCATTTCCGGATTAATGACTCCGGTTTCAAGATCAAAGTTTTCATAGAATTTCGGTAATGAAAATGTATCCTTGATATCTGCTGCGAACTGCGGGAAAAATGTTTTTGCTGTATTCATCACATTTCCGCCGCCATAACCTCCTGGAGAAGTACTCATCAGAAGCATCGGCTTGTTCTGAAATACTTTTACATTGATCCTTGAAGCCCAGTCAAAAACATTTTTAAAAGCAGCACTGTAGGAACGGTTGTGTTCTGCAAGAGAGCAGATGATGACATCACATTCCTCAATAGCTTTTAAAAACTGATGAGCCTGATCAGGAAAACCCTTCTTTTCAAGATCTACAGAAAAAACAGGCATGGTGAAATCGTTGAGGTCAATCAGATTGATTTCTTAATCCTGAAAATCTTTCAGAACAAATTTAACCAGTTCCCTGTTGATAGACGTGGAAGATGTACTTCCTGCAAATGCTAATATTTTCATGATTAATCAATCGGACTGAAGTTATTTTCTGTTTAAAATAGCCTTAGGAAGCGGAACATATTCGTTTTCGTCACCTGGCACCAGAGGAAATGCCTCGTGGTTCTGGTCATTCCAGTTTACTTTTGCCTGCTCAATTACTTCTTTGTCAGAGTTGACGAAATTCCAGAATATAAAACGCTCTTCATCAAAGGGCTCACCACCGAAAAGATAAACGGTTCCGTTTTCACTCATGTCAAATTCACAAAGCTTGGTATCTTTAGCGATCATCAGCTGTTTTGAACCATAAGAGTTTCCGTCTGTAGTTACAGTTCCATCCAGAACATACATTGCCGCTTCTCCGTAAAGATCCTTTCCGATGCTGATTTTCTTAGCTTCCTTGGTTTTGATTTCAATGAAAAATAACTTGCTGTGTACAGGAACCGGAGAGGTTCTTCCGAATGCTTCACCGGCAATTAATTTATACTGGATGCCGTCTTCCTCCCAAACCGGAATATCATCCGCTTCGATATGATGGAACGTAGGCTCTGATTGCTCAAGGTGCTTTGGAAGTCCTACCCAGATCTGAAATCCGTGAAGTCTTTTATCACTGTGCCTTAAATATTCAGGAGTTCTTTCAGAATGTACCACCCCTTTTCCGGCAGTCATCCAGTTTACAGCACCCGGTTTTATTTCAATAGCACTTCCGATGCTGTCTCTGTGAAAAATAGAGCCTTCCAGCAGGTACGTTAATGTAGATAAACCGATATGCGGATGTGGCGGAACGTCAAGATTCTGATAATCTTTTAATTCTGATGGTCCCATATGATCAATAAAAACAAATGGTCCTACAGCTCTTTTTTCACGGAAAGGAAGAAGTCTTCCTACCAGGAAATTACCGATATCCGCTGCTTTTTCTTCAATGATAAGTCCAATATTTGACATAATGATGTGATACTTTTTAAATGTTATTTAATTGAATTGATGAAAGTGTTCAGAGTTTGTCATATCCTTCAAATCTCTCATCCACGATACGCTTCCACTCAGGATGCTTCCTTATAAAGGCGAAAACATATGGACAGAACGGAAGAAGTTTTTTCCCGCTCTCTTCAATATAATGCAGTGTTTTTTCCACTACGGCTGCGGCTGCACCCGTTCCTGCCAGTTCAGCATCTGCCTCGGTATGAATTAAAGAAATCTGGTGCATGGTCTCACGATAATCGATAAATGCGTGATGCCCGTTGACTTCTATTTCAAATCTTTTTTCTGCCTTTACAAGAGGTATATTTTCAAATTCAGGTTTCATAATTTTTGCATTAAGGGTGTCTGTTTTCCAAATAGAATAAACAGAGCGTATTCATTATAACAGCTAAACCTTACAGGTTTCTGAAACCTGTAAGGTTTGCCATCATATAAAGTTAATAAAAAAGGAATAATTAAAGATTACAATAAATTTAATTCTTTTAATCTTCCAGATATCCGAATTTTCCGGTATTGAAATCTTCGAAAGCCTGCATGATTTCCTCCCTCGAATTCATAACAAAAGGACCATGAGGATAAATCGGTTCATTAATAGGTTCACCACTGATAATCAAAACAACAGCGTCTTCTTTTGCTTCAATGCTGAATGTTTCACCTTCATTCTTAAAAAGAACGAAATGATCCTGTTTAACTGTTTCCTCGCCATTAATAATAACACTTCCTTCAATAATCAAAGCAGCGGTATTGAAATGAGCAGGAAAATTAAAATCAGCTTTTCCTCCTGATTTAAGTTTGGCATTCATCATGTGAACCGGTGTGAATGTACTGGCAGGTCCTTTGTGACCGTCATATTCTCCGGCAATCACCTCTATAAAACCATTGTCACCAAGATCAACTCTTTCCATCTTAGAGTTTTCAATAGCCTGATATTTTGGACAGCTCATTTTGTCTTTCGCCGGAAGATTTACCCAAAGCTGAACCATCTGAAAAATTCCTCCTTCTTTTGCCCATTCCGTTTCATGATATTCTTTATGAAGAACTCCTTTGGCGGCAGTCATCCACTGAACATCACCTTCTCCGATAACACCGCCGCCGCCGGCGCTGTCATGGTGTTCTACTTTTCCGCTATATGCTATTGTTACAGTTTCAAAACCCCTGTGCGGATGTACACCAACTCCTCTTGGTCTGTCTGATCCGTTGAAGTGAAATTTTGAATTGTAATCCAGCATAATGAACGGATCCATTCTTTTCATATCCAATCCAGGCACTCCCGGAATGAAATTATGAACCCTGAATCCATCGCCTACAAAATGCGCAGGTCTTGGAGATACTACGATTTCTATTTTTTTAGTTGCCATCACATTGTTGATTTATGTAAACAAAATTACCATAGTTACCTGTGAAAAGCATTGATCTGTGTTAAGTTCGTGAGAGGGGGAAGGTGAAGAGGTAAAAGGGCAAAACCGTAAATGAGCAAAACTGCTCTGCAGTATATTTCACTATTTCACCTTTTCACCTTTTCGCCCTTTTGCGATTTTGCTTTTTCGCCTTTATTATTTCCCTTATCATTATTCCTCCTTCGACTTCATATTCTTTCCATCCGAAATATGCAGTCTCCTGAACACGAATCCTGATAGAATCGTTAATATACCTACAGTGAGAAAAGTTAACCGGAATGCATTATGAATTTCTCCTTTGATGAGATCTGTATTTTCGTACAGCTTTAAAACAATCAGTCCGAAGGCTATTCCAAAGCCTATCGCCAGCTGTTGATTGACAGAAAGTAAAGAGTTTCCGCTGCTGGTCTGAAAGTTCCGGAGATCGGCAATAGAAATAGTGTTCATGGAAGTGAACTGGATAGAGTTGAAAAAGCCTAATATCGCAATAATCGGAACAAACCAATACAGAGAAGTATGGATATCAGGAATGGCAAGCAGGCATATCAGGGTTCCTATAATAAACGTATTGATCATTAAAGTCTGACGGTAACCATATCTATCTAAGATTTTAATTACATATGATTTCCCGAAGATCGCGGTTAAAGCCATAGGGGCAATGATCCAGCCTGAGGTTACTGCAGCCTGTTTATAGGCAATCTGGATCATCAATGGCAGCAATAAAGGGACGGAGCTGATTCCTAATCTGGTGGCAAGGTTTCCTACGATACCTACCCGGAAAGTTCTTACCTGAAACAGATTTAAAGGGAAAATAGGATTTCCTCCTCTTTTGGCATGTTTGTAATAATAATACAGGAAAAGGAATCCCATAATAAATACAAGCAAAACAGGAGTAATATTCTGTATGTCTCCAAAAAGCTCCAATGAAACAGAAAGCAGGAGAGAGGCTGCTGCAAAAATCAGGAAGCCTTTTAAATCAAAATCTACATCATCAGATTTATAATCAGGCATGAATTTTAATCCTAAAAGAATTCCCAGAAGGCCAATCGGGATATTGATAAGAAATATCCAGTGCCATGAAAGATAATCTACCATATAACCTCCTACCAAAGGACCGAGTACAGGCCCGATAAGTGCAGGAATAATGGCGAAGTTCATTGCTTTAAGCAATTCGTTTTTATCAAATGTTTTAATGAGTGCTAGTTTCCCTACAGGAGTCATCAAGCTTCCTCCAACTCCCTGGATAACTCTTGAAATTACCAAATGGGTAAGATTCTGGGACATGGAACAGAACAAAGAACCCAGACTGAATAATATCAAAGAAAATATAAACACTTTTTTTGTTCCAAACCTGTCTGCAAGAAATCCGCTGGCCGGCATGAAAACTGCTAGGGTCAGAACATAACTGATAATGGCATTCTGCATATTGAGTGGTGACTCATTCAGATCTTTTGCAATGGCGGGCAGGGAAGTATTCAGGATCGTGGAATCCAGCATTTGCATAAAAATAGCAGTGGCCAGAATTAAGGGAAGTATTTTTTTTACGGATGTCTGTGGTGTATTTGCTTCTGTCATTTTGTACCGGCTGGGTCATAAAAACACCCAGACTTATTTGATTTGAAGAACCGCTTGCTTTAAGCAGTCTGATCCTTAGATAAAGAAATCCATATAAAATTAAAAAAGTCCTGTGAAATTTCACAGGACTTTTTGATTTATTTTCTAGGTTTTTCTACTCCTTTCCATTCATCACCGGCTTTTCTGTACTGGCTTAAAGTGAAAGTTTTGAAATCCTTTGTTTTGTATTCGATGTTATCTGTATTCTGCTCAAACGGCATGATGTAATAGTATTCAATGTCCGTCTTATCAGATTTGTTCCCTTTTTTTACAGTAGGAACATACTTTGAAAATTTATAATTGGGAAGATATTGTCTTAATCTGGTATAAAAAGCTTTGTCCTCTTTTTCATTAGGAATGATGTCTACAATATTCAGATCGTCCTTTTTCTTGTCAATCCAAAGATAATATGTTTTTTCCTCTCCGATGTTTCTGTTGTAAGAATTGAAAGCAAATAATTCTTTAGGTACGAGTTCCTTGATTTTTTCCGGATCAACCTTAGTGTAATACTGGCCTTTTGAAGGATCTACATACGTTTCAAGGTTGTACATTAAAACAGAATTGTTTTCAATTTTTTTATTTTTAAAATACTGATTTAAAGATAATTCTGCTGTTGCTCTAAGCTCTTTTCCTCTGTCATCAAGTTTTTTTGTCGGATTCTGAGGATTAACATATTTTACAAATTCGTATAAAACAACAGGTTTTATATCTTTAAGGTGAGGATACGTTTTCAGCTGTTCTGCCTTTACAAGCCAATAATATTGTTGATAGTAGTCATCTTTATCCTGGTCTTTCACACTCTTGTAAGCCAAAGCAAGCTTCTTTGAATTCAGATATTTGCCATATTTTCCTTGTCCAAAAGCGAAACTTATGGCTAATAAGGCAAATAAAACAGTAAGGTTTCTTCTCATTTTTTTATAATTGATATTTTCGTTTTCCAAATATAATTATTTATTAGATATTATTTTGGATTGTGAGTTAAATTATGCCATATTGTTATTGTTAATTCAAGAAAAAATCCTGTATTGCTACAGGATTGATAAATTATAACAGAGAGAGTTATATGTTTGAATGAAAAAAATATATATTTTAATTAGTGAATTAATATTATTGGCAAGGTTAAATAAACGCTATGGTCGCAAGGTTTATATTTTAATCCCATATATTTCGTTCGCAAGGGCACTTCGTTCAGCGAGGATATCAGTTTGTCTGTTGCTAAGTGAAACGCCTTTGCGATCGTTCTTAAACACTAATGGAAATATCTTGGCGCACTTACTGCGTTAAAATATCCCGAAACAAATAACATAATCTAATACGACGTTTCATGTACTTTCACCGCTCTTCCGCTTGGATCATTCATTTTTTTGAAGGCTTCGTCCCATTCCAAAGCAATAGGAGTGGAGCAGGCTACTGAAGGAACAGATGGTACTGTAGCGGCAGCGGTTTCACTTGGGAAATGTTCTTCAAAAATAGTTCTGTATCTGTACTCTTCTTTGTTCTGAGGAGTATTCAATGGAAATCTGAATCTTGCATTAGCCATCATTTCATCCGTTACTTCTTTTTCAGCGACCTCTTTTAAAGTATCGATCCATGAATATCCTACACCATCAGAGAACTGTTCTTTCTGTCTCCAGACAATAGAATCAGGAAGAATATCTTCGAAAGCTTTTCTCAACACCCACTTTTCAATTTTTCCTTCTGCGGCGCTGATCATTTTATCTTTTGGATTAAGCGTCATGGCAATATCCATGAATTCTTTATCAAGGAAAGGAACTCTTCCTTCAATTCCCCAGCTCATTAGTGCTTTGTTGGCTCTCAGACAATCATACAGGTAAAGTTTTCCCAGTTTTCTCACTGTTTCATCATGAAACTCCCTTGCATCAGGAGCCTTGTGGAAATATAAATAGCCACCGAAAAGTTCATCGGAACCTTCTCCTGAAAGAACCATTTTAATTCCCATAGACTTGATCACTCTTGCCAGAAGATACATCGGGGTGGAAGCTCTGATGGTTGTTACATCATACGTTTCAAGGTGGTAAATGACGTCACGTACAGCATCTAATCCTTCCTGTACGGTAAAGTTAACTTCATGGTGAACAGATCCGATGTGTTCTGCTGCTTTCTGAGCCGCTGCCAGATCGGGCGAACCTACAAGTCCTACCGCAAAACTGTGAAGTCTTGGGTACCAGGCTTCCTGGGTATCACCGCTTTCAATTCTCTGGCGTGCAAACTTTGCTGTGATGGCTGAAATGACAGATGAATCCAAACCTCCGGAAAGAAGTACTCCGTAAGGAACATCACTCATCAGTTGTCTGTGTACGGCATCTTCAAGGCCTTTTCTTAATTTTGCAATATCCGTTTCGTTTTCTTTTACGTGGTCAAAACTTTCCCAGTCTCTTTTATACCACTGCTGAAGTTCAGCGCCATCTTTGCTGTACAGGAAATGTCCCGGTAAGAAGGTTTCGATTTTTTTACAAACTCCTTCAAGAGCTTTCAGTTCAGAAGCTACATAATAGTTCCCGTTTTTGTCCCAGCCCTGATAAAGCGGACAGATTCCCATATGGTCACGGGCAATCAGGTAAACATCGTTTTCAGTATCATATAAGGCGAAAGCGAAAATTCCGTTCAGTTTTTCAACGAAATTTTTTCCGTATTTTCTATAAAGAGCCAGGATTACCTCACAGTCAGACTGAGTCTGAAATTCATAATCAGGAAACTCTTCTTTTAATTCTCTATGGTTGTAGATTTCACCGTTTACAGCTAATACTACTTTTCCGTCTTTGGTAAATAAAGGTTGTTTTCCGGATGTAGGATCTACAATGGCAAGCCTTTCATGAGAGAAAACTACTTTTTCGTCCTGAAAAACTCCACTCCAATCCGGTCCTCTGTGACGGATTTTTTTTGACATTTCCAAAACCTGGGGTCTTAATACATCAGTTTTCTGTTTGGCGTCAAATAAACATACAATTCCACACATAATTTTTATAATTTATGAGACAAAAGTAGAAGTGATGTTTATAAATAACAATAAAAAAAAGTTTAAATGTGAAAATTTTTAACCAATTAATATTTTAAAGTTAAAAATTTTAATTATTTATTGAAATTGGCGTGTTTTTGATTAATTTTTTTCGCTGAGGCAAATTATTGTCATCCTTATACGAAATAAAAATGACATATTTATTAATCTATGGTAATTAATTATATGAATTTTACCCCTTACTTTGTGGCTCGAAATAATTTTTTTTCATCATTTGTGTTTTTACCTTCTTGAAATTCTCATGCAAGAAGGTTTTGTTTTTATTGGATCCCAAGTAATGTCCCCGAAACATTCCATGAGCTGAAGCTTGTTCCTTCGGTTGGTCCCTGTGGAATTTTTACCTGTATTGTATGCTTACCTGCTTTCAGATCTCCAAGATGGATGAATTCAGGATTGGTAACTGTTCCCGGACACCAGTTTGATCTGCTGAGGTCTGATGAAGAAAGTCCGTCCTGGAAATTTCCTGAAGCCGGATTGTATAGACGGTACGAACCGCAATCTGTTCTCCAGGGAATGAATGAAAATACCGGATTTCCATCCACAAAGATAGAATTGGTTTTTGGGACGAATTCGTCTCCGTTTTCCCAGCCTCCGTGACCGGTGGTGGTATATCTCAGCTGTGCATTTGTCAGGTCTTTATCTAAAGTGAAATTGACAAGAAGCCCTTTATCCTGACTGAACATTGTAGAATAATCCTGCCCGGCCATTTCCATAATATTTAAAGTATTGAATAACGGAATGGCCACATTGTTCTTATAAACTGTCTGATCGCTTTTATGGATCGTAATGTCAAGACTCACTTTATGTCCGCCCTTATCATAATTGCCAATAAATGTACCGATCCATAGTTCTTTTCCTGACAAAGCAGGTTTCAATTCTGTAATATCCTGCCGGTACGGACTTATAGTCTGCCAGTCTTTTCCCTTAAGCTGAATATGATTGAACTTCTGAATTCCAAATGCAGTAAAGAAACGCATCATTTCCATGGCGGGGCTGTAGTTGCTGGTAGCTGTTACTCCGTAATATTGTTTTCCGTTTCCGTTTTCGTAGGCAGGAAGTGTTTTTACTCCTTTTTCCAGTCCGTCAAAAAACGATTTTTCTTTGTCCTGCGGAATAAAAAATACAGTTCCTGTTCTGTCATAGGCGTCTCCGTTAGACTGCTGTTTCAACTCTATAAAAATATTTTCACCTTCTGTAATAGCAGGGAATTTTACTTTTTTAAGAATGATAGTTCCATTGGCATATCTTTTTATCTGGCTGTCAGATTTTGAGGCATCAGAGAAATTGATGGTTTCATTTTCAAAAACATTCAGTGTGGTAAATCTGCTTTTCCAAAGCTCATCTTTATAGCCTAACTGATCTGTTGTCTGAATATTTCCTTTCAGAATATTTTCAATTCCGGTACTTTTGATTTTTTTGATTGATCCGGCTGTAACCAAAGAATTTTTATTTCTCTCCACTTCCAGGACCAATCCCAGATTTTGTCCCAAAACAGAAGGCCCGCCTTTTAGTTTCAGATCATTGGTGTACCATACTTCAATGGTATTGGAATTGACTTTTGTGACTGCTTTCTTACAGTTGTATCCCAGGATTTTTTTCGTTTCACTGGTCAGTTCGAAATCCTGTTTTCCTACAGATTCAGCATCTGACGTCGAGATGATTGAACCGGGTTTTAAAAAAGCATAAGAGACAATAGTATTGGATGGCTTTTCTACCTTAGTGATCTCATAAGGATAGCTGCTTTTTTGTTCCTTGATCGTATTGTTGATAATAAAATTTTCCTTTTCATTAACCCATACAATGGTAGAAGGCTGGTCAGTTAATGTTTTTCCGTTATAAGAGCTGGTATACTGAATTTCATAGGCCTGTGCAGAAAACAGACAGTATAAAAAAACAGCCAGAATATTGAAAATAATTCTTGTATGCATAAATAAATGAGTTTCCTGAAAAGTTATTCTAAACTTTCTACAGCATCAAAAAACGGATTTAATCTATACAGTTAGTAGGTAACGTTTACTAAATGTTACAAAAATTGTTACATTTTTTCAGAAAGATTTTGAAAATAAAAAAAACTACCCTGTAAAATAGAGTAGTTTTTATATATTGTTTATTGGGTTTAGACTAAGAAACTCTCTCAATCAAAGCCATATAGAATCCGTCATACCCTTCGCTAGGCATTACTTTTTCATCTTTAATCATTTTGAATCCAGGGTTGTTTTTGATGAATTCTTCTACCTGCAGATTATTTTCAGAAGGAAGGATAGAACACGTTGCGTAGACCATTTTTCCTCCTTTTTTAAGCATCTTGGAATAATCCTGAAGGATTTGTTGTTGCTCCTTTTTAATTCTGTCAATAAAATCCTGATCAATCTTCCACTTACTGTCCGGATTTCTTTTTAAAACTCCAAGGCCTGAACATGGAGCATCAATCAGAAGTCTGTCTGCTTTTTCATGAAGACGCTTGATCACTTTGTTGTCCGAGATCATACGGGTTTCGATATTATGGGCTCCGGCTCTCTTTGCGCGGCGCTTCAACTCCGCGAGTTTCCAGTCGAAAATATCTAAGGCTATGATCTGTCCTTTGTTTTTCATTAATGCTGCCAGGTGAAGTGTTTTTCCCCCTGCACCGGCACAAGCATCCACCACTCTTTGCCCCTCTTTTACATCAAGGAAATACCCGATCTTCTGGGAAGAAGCATCCTGAACTTCAAATAATCCTTCTTTGAAAGCTGTGGTAAGGAAAACATTCTTCTTTTCCTCCAGCTGAACAGCATCAGGATAACCGTTAACAGGAAAAGATACAACACCTTCATCCGAAAGATCAGAAATAAGTTCTTTAGTTGTTGTTCTTAAAGAATTAGCTCTTAAAACAGTAGGGGCCTGCTCATTTAAGGCAGTCATTTCTTTTTCCCAGTTGGCACCCAGTTCTTTTTCAAGTGTTTCAGCAAGCCAGTCGGGAATAGAATGTTCTATTGCTTTTGTAGGAACGGTGTTCTTTTTAAGTTTGGTAAGAATATCGGCGATTTTGATTCCGTCAAATTCTTCAAATTTTTTATAATTGGTTTTGCTCCAAAGCAAATACGCAATGATCAGTTTGTAGATATTGTTGGGTTTTACGCCTTCACCCATATAGTATTCAAGGCGTTTTTTCCAACGGATAATATTGTAGAAAATTTCAGAAACAACGGCTCTGTCCTGGCTTCCCCATTTTTTGTTTGCTTTCAAAAGTCTTTCAATAACTTTATCGGCATATTTGTTTTTCTCAAAAAATGTCTCCTGTAAGGCATCGTGAATTCCGATTGCCAAGTTTCTGTGAATAAGTTCCATAAATTTGCTTCGCTGTTTGAATCTGCAAAAATACGACTTTTAATTGAGAGTTTGGAATTTGGGGTGGGAGAGTTGATGAGGATGGTGAATTGTGAATGGTCAATGGTCAATCCGCTTTGCTGGTGAATTTTTATACAGCAAATAAATTTTTATGCTGAATTTGTAACTATTTTACGAAGATTTATATTTTTTTATTTGCTTACAATAGCCTTTTATTCTAAGATGAATAAACCTATATTTTTGCTTAATGAAAAATATTTGTTAACAAAATATACACTGTTCATTATTATACTTTATTTTCTTTGCGACAGGTTTATTTAATTTGTATTAATTCACTTAGTGGTGTAAAATTAATATATGCTTATTGTCTACTATACTGAGCTTTACCTCTTGACTTCAACCTTTAAAAAGCCCTACCTTTGCAAAAAATTAAAATATGAGTGATACAGTACTTTGTCCGAAATGCAGCTCTGAGTTTACCTACCCAAGCGATAACATGATGGTATGTTCTCAGTGTTTTTACGAATGGAATCCTGAAGAAGCTGCTTCTGAAGCTGCAAATGAAGGAAAAATATTGGACTCTAACGGAAATGAGCTTCAGGATGGTGATTCTGTAGTAGTCGTAAAAGACCTTCCCGTAAAAGGAGCACCAAAGCCGGTAAAAGCAGGAACTAAAGTGAAAAATATCCGTTTAAGACCGGGAAGCGATCATAATATCGACTGTAAAATTGATGGTTTCGGGGCGATGGCTCTTAAGTCAGAATTTGTAAAGAAAGCGTAAGATAATTCTTCTTTTATACCCTAAAAATAAGAAAAGGAAAAAATTGGACAGTGTAATCTTTCAAGAGACTTAATTGCAATAATGCTAATGTCCGTCCGGAAGGCAGAAAGAGAATTAACCAAAAATTTCCTTATGCTGTGGAAATACAAATGTAA
>NZ_JAYSDT010000055.1:0-21841 GCF_041914225.1 Chryseobacterium sp. | reverse complement strand
AGTTTTACCTAATCAGGTTTCATTAAAATCAAGACTTACCGACAAAATTACGCTGAATGTTCCGATAGTTTCCGCTGCGATGGACACTGTTACTGAAGCTGATCTGGCTATCGCTTTGGCAAGAGTCGGAGGGTTAGGCTTTATTCACAAAAACATGACGATCGCTGAGCAGGCTGCTCAGGTAAACCGTGTGAAGCGTTCCGAAAACGGAATGATCTCGGATCCGGTTACATTATCTAAAGACCATACTTTGGGAGAAGCTAAAGATCTTATGTCAAGATATAAGATTTCAGGTCTTCCGGTAGTAGATGCTGATAATGTTCTGATCGGAATTATTACCAACAGAGATGTAAAATATCAGGAAAATCTTGATATGAAAGTGGAAGAGATCATGACCAAAGAAAACCTGATCACTTCAGACAAGGATACCAATCTTGAAAAAGCGAAAGAAATCCTTCTTAAGAACAGAGTTGAAAAACTTCCTATTGTAGATAAAGATAATAAACTTGTAGGATTAATCACCATCAAGGATATTGATAACCAATTGGAGTATCCTAATGCTAATAAAGATCAGAACGGTCGTCTTATCGTAGGAGCAGGAGTAGGAGTAGGAGAAGATACGCTGGCAAGAATTGAGGCTTTGGTACAGGCTGGTGTTGATATCGTAGCAATCGATTCTGCACACGGTCATTCTAAAGGAGTTTTAGACAAAATCTCAGAAATCAGAAAAGCATATCCGAACCTTGATGTTGTAGGAGGAAATATCGTAACTGCAGAAGCTGCTAAAGACCTTATTGAAGCTGGAGCCAACGTGCTTAAAGTTGGAGTAGGACCGGGTTCTATCTGTACAACAAGAGTGGTTGCAGGAGTGGGAGTACCTCAGCTTTCTGCGATCTATAATGTTTACGAATATGCCAAATCAAAAAATGTAACGGTAATAGCTGATGGTGGAATCAAACTTTCAGGAGATATCGTTAAAGCTATTGCGAGTGGTGCAGGAGCAGTAATGCTTGGTTCTCTTTTAGCGGGTACAGATGAAGCTCCGGGAGAAGAAATTATCTTCCAGGGTAGAAAATTCAAGTCTTATCAGGGAATGGGAAGCCTTTCAGCAATGAAAAGAGGAGGTAAAGAGAGATATTTCCAGAGTGAAGCTAAAAAATTCGTTCCGGAAGGAATTGAAGGTAGAGTACCGCATAAAGGAAAACTGGAAGATGTGATTTTCCAGTTGACAGGAGGTCTTAGAGCAGGTATGGGATACTGTGGTGCAAAAGATATTGAAACACTTCAGGAAGATTCTAAACTGGTAATGATCACAGGAAGCGGACTAAAAGAATCTCACCCTCATGATGTAATTATTACACAAGAAGCTCCGAATTATTCTTTATAAAGACGATAATTCAAATTAAATAAAAAACCGCACAATAAGTGCGGTTTTTTTATTTTGTGATTGTTTTTTAATGATTTGATTTTCAATGTTTTTGTTTTTGTATGACTGTTTTGTTGTGTTGTGTTGTTGATTTATTTATTTTTGTAAGTGTTTTTAATTATAATTTAAATAAAATAATTGATATTTGTGATCATGTTAATTTTATTTTTTATTTAAAATGTAACAATATTTAACTTTTTTCTACTAACTGTAATAAAATTTTAAATTATTAACCTTTTTTCAGTAAGTAATATTGCTGATTTACATTTAGTATTAATAAATTTGCAACTTGTTTAATTTTTTTAAAATATTGAAATGAAGAAAACTATCCTTTGTGGGGCATTGTTACTATCCCTTTCATTATCTGCACAGCAAAAAAAAGAGTGGTGTGATTTTGATAATGAACAGAGAGTACACCAAAAACAGAATGGGGAAATTGATGAAATGATTCGCAATATCCGTAACAAAATTATTAGCAGTAATCAGAATACCGCTGCTAAAAATGGAAGTGCATATAAGATTGTAAATGGAGTTTATGAAATTCCAGTAGTAGTACACGTGATAGTACCTACAGGTTCTGCTCTCGGAACAGCTTATAATAAAACAGATGCACAAATTCAGGCATGGCTGGATCGTTGTAATCAAATGTATGCAGGTACTTATCAATGGTCTCAAGGTATTCCTGCTGATTTTGGTACTGCTGCTACAATGCCGATTAAATTGGTATTGGCTAAAAGAGATCCTAACTGTAATGCCACTACAGGTATTGTTAGATATGACGGAGGAACTCTTACAGGGTATGACGCTTATGGAGTAAAACGAAATGGTGCAAACGGTGTTACTACTGCACAGGTAAAAACTATTGCACCGCACTGGCCGGAAGCTTCTTACTTTAATATCTACATCATGAATAAAGTAGATGGAGGAGGGCAATATGGAATTATGGGCTGGGCTGGATTACCTCAAAATCCGGACTCTTCTTACGAATCCTTTATGAAATCTTTTGTAGTTACTTTGCAGGATGATATTACCTTAGCCCATGAATTTGGACATAGTATGGGGTTGCTTCACACTTTTGGTAATGCTAACGCTCAGCCACCACAAGGAGATACAACTACCAATTACTGCCCGGCTACTACCAATAATTGTGCTTCAGATGACGATCAGGTTTGTGATACTGAAAGATCAAGAAGTTTACTGAATGACTTTCCGGCACCTACCAACAATGATATGAATTATTGTTCCGGAGCAAACTATCAGGGTGTACAGTATAATATGATGAATTATACGAATCCGATTGCGTTTAAATTTACGAATGGACAGCATGACAGAGCTGCTCTTTACTTCTTTTTAATGAAAGGAGCGTTAAGTACTTCATTAGGAGCAACAGCACCTTCTGCAGCTACGCCGGTTGGAACACCTATTCCTGCGACATGTAATCCAAGTGGTATTACTACACCAAGTAATTATTTTGTAGGGCCAACTTTGGTGAAGTTGGGTAATATTAACAATGCTTCTACAGGATATTGGCAGAGTGCAGCCAACTTCTATGAAGATTATACAGGAGCAAGTTGTCTGAGAGCTACATCAACTGAGCTTGCAGCAACAGGCACTCATAATCTTCAGGTAAATGTTTCGGATTCAAATAATGACGTAAGAGTATGGATAGATTACAATAATAATGGAACGTTTGAGTCTTCTGAATTGGTAGGCTCAGCAGATAATATTGTGGCAGATCCGGTTACAGCTATCGGTACTTACAGTACTACCATTACGGCTCCTGCTTCAGTGGTGCTTAACACTCCGCTAAGAATGAGAGTTCTTGTAGATGATGAGAACACTAACATGACTCCTTGTGGACAATTAATGTATGGTCAGGTAGAAGACTATACAGTAAAATTTGTTACCAACTTAGGAATAAGCGAAGTGAAAGCAGATAATGGAGACTTAACTATTTATCCTAACCCGGTTGCAACCGGAGACAAAATCTTCATTAAAGCTAAAAATGGTAAGAACCTAAAAGTTTCTATTTCTGATATGTCAGGAAGACTGATATCAGCTCCATCTGTAACTGAAGAAGGAAATGGTGTTTTCAAAGTTGACCAGCAGTTAGAAAAAGGAGTTTATATGATTCAGGTTTCTAATGGAAAAGATTCTAAATCTTCTAAATTGATCATTAAATAAGCTAATTGCCACTTACAATAAATATAAATGTCTCCATCTTATGGGGACATTTTTTATTCAATCTTAATGTATTTAAATCTGGGCTTGATAACTTTGTTCAGGAATTGCCCTTTAGATCTTGCCTTTCCAAACTTTTCAACAATATCTGCAGAGACTTTCAGATAGTCATAAACCGCTCCTGACTGATATATAATTCTCAATATTTCAGTCTCAGGGAAATAAATGAAATGGTTTACAACACTTGATGGCATAGTATGATTCATGCAAAAAATATTCCTTATCCTGAAAATAAAAAGCCTCCGGAATTACCGGAAGCTTTAAGCATGTATTAAAAACAGCTTATTTTTTCACAAATTTAAATTGATGAGTCTGAAAATTTCTGGTATTTATTTTTAATATATAGCCACCAGGAACAAGTTGCGAAACATCAATTCTGGAATCAAACATATCTGATTTTACAAGACGCCCATCCATATTATAAATCTGGATAGACATACCGTTATCAATACCGGAAATACTGATAAAATCTGTTACAGGGTTAGGGAAGATCTTAATTTTATTGTTAGCAAGCTCTGAGGTTCCCAATGTTGTGGTTTGTACATCACCCGTCATAGTAGAATTTCCTGTAGTAAGATTTCCTCCACATTGTCCGTTGGTCATTGCTGTATTTTCAACCCAGGTTCCGACATTGTTACCTGGGGGTATTGATAATGAATTATTTCCTGTTGAATTATAATAGATCAGATAAGGAGTGGTAAAAGTTCCATTACCCTCGTCACCGAGAAATTCCCATCTTGTAAGAGCATTATTCCATTGAATTTTAAATTCACAGGTACCTAATCCACTACAATCTTGTCCGCCGTCAATAGGAGTTGTCATATAAATATTCTTATTAAAAGCATCTACACCGGTTTTATTAAAAGTAAATGTGTTGGGAGGACTGCTGAACAGATTAGGACATCCACTAAATGTTATGGTCTGCGCCAAAGCTGTGCTTTCGGCTATCAGACATAATAAGTAAAGAATTTTCATAGGTGTTAATTTTGTGATGGAAATACTCCGGCCAATGCAATGATACATTTCAGGGTAATAAAAGGAGGTCTGTTCTCATGAGGCTGGTTTCCTCCTGTATTTCCTATCATCGTGCTTTTCATCGTCGTGTTAGCAGCTGTATCAGAATATTCTTTATCGAGAATTTTTGTGTCTGCGGGGAGATTATTTGTTGGTGAATTTTGATTTCCTTCTGCTGTTACAGCACTTACAGTATGATTATGGGCTGGCATTTCTGTTATGGTTAATGTCACACTTTCAGTTCCTCCGGTCTGCCCCATTGTATAGGTAGTGGGCCCTCCGGGAGCCTGTCCGTTATGAACAAGTACTCTTCCCCTCATATCAGGTAAAGCAAATGTGGTAGTTCCATTCCCTCCATAAGTGGTTCCCAAAAGTGCAAAAAGAGCTTGATTTTGAGCGATGGGCAGAAGTTGCCCATTACATTCTGCCCAGTATTTTGGAGCAAAATTATAAGGTACAAAGGCTATTTGCCCTAAAAATGGTTCTGTTGCCTGAGCTTTTAGGGCAGGAGCAAATGCACTGCATATCAGCAGTGTACATGCAAAAAGTAAGTTTTTCATGATAACAGGATTTTAAGTAGTATAAAATTAGAAAATATTTCGCATAAAACACTTAATTAAAAGAAAAACCTTTCACGGTAAAGCGAAAGGTTAGATTTTATTTATTGAAAATAATGTTATTATAGATTTTTTCTCTAATTTGCGATACTGCTATAATCTCTTAATTTTTCAAGTTATCTTTAAAATCCTCGATTCTGAAATCAGTCAGAGCATTTCCCTTTTCAATTTTTTCTTTGGAATATAATCTGAAATCATTTTCTGTTTTTTCTAAAAGATAGTCATAAGGTCCAATATGAGAAATTAACTTTACCAGAACCGGAGAAATCTCAAGACATATAAACAGTCCCATGATAAAGGCGGCAGCTAGTCCTATGATAGCAGAATTTTTACCAAGCTCATCTAATGCCTGAAGTCTGGCTGCAAATCCATTGAACTTATCTTCAAAAGTTTCTGTAGATTTTCTTTCTGTTTCCAGGTTAGTGTATACTTTGGAAATTTCCTTGTCTAAATATTCCAGTCGTGGAGCTGACTGTTTTTGGAAGTTCTCAAGATCCTGTCTGCGTTGCTCTTTCAATTCCTGTTTACGTTTGGCATTGGGACCATAACCTTCTTTTCCGCTGGTTAACCCGGACTGTTTTCCCAGAATTTCCTTTTCAAGTTCTACGGAAGCAGAATCATAAGCCTTCTGATACTGAGCTATTTTTCCTGAGATCTGTTGTTTTTCTGTCTCAAAAGGACCGCTTTGCTGAAGGATCCTCCCGTTCATTTCTCCCTGAAGCTGCTTTTTATTTCTTTGAATAATGGTATTCAGCTGTTTGTTTACTTCTTTTTCAAAAATTTTAAGCTCCAGCGGTTTTGAAATAATAATTCCCAGAAATGTAGCAAGTATAAGACGCGGAATGGCCATCAGAATCTGATTCCACCACGCTCCGGTTTTCTTGATGGAAGAAACAATATAACGGTCAAGATTAAAGATCATCAATCCCCACAGAATTCCAAATCCTACGGCTGCCCAAATATTATCAAATACCGTATACATGGCATAACCTGCAGATAATGTGGCGAACACTGCAGTAAAAAGCACAATACCTCCAATTCCGGAAAATTTATTCCATTCGCTTGGAGTCTTTCTTAAGATATGGATGTTCCCGCCTGAACATACCATCAGAAATTTTTGGAACCAGTTTATTTTATGAGTCCCTTGATTTATAGTTTGTTGGTTTGTTTTCATACCTGAAAATTTATACAAAGGTAGTACTAAAAATCATACCAATGTAAAAGATAGTATTATGTTTTACCAAGTAATTGTGTGTATTTGTGTAAAATGCTGTTTTTTTGATGGTTAAATTTTCTTTTGAGATTTGTAAAATAGTAAGAACTACTTTAACCTGTCAGGATTCTGTTTTAAAAAACTTTCCCATCCGGAATACGATTTGGTATCCGTAATAGTCCCGGAATTGAAATGATGGCATACTGCAACCGCAAGACCATCAGAAGCATCTAAATATTTGGTAGGAAACTCTTTTAATTTAAGAAGATTCTGTAACATTCCTGCTACCTGTTCCTTACTGGCATTTCCGTTTCCGGTAATGGCCATTTTGATTTTCTTTGGAGAATATTCTGTAATCGGAATATTTCTGTAAAGACTGGCTGCCATGGCTACTCCCTGAGCGCGTCCCAGCTTCAGCATACTCTGTACGTTTTTTCCGTAAAAAGGAGCCTCAAGGGCCACTTCATCGGGATGAAACTCGTCAATAAGAGAAAGGGTTCTTTCAAAAATATATTTCAGCTTGGTTTCGTGATTGGGGTATTTTTTTAAGATCAGTTCATGGATAGAAACCAGCTCCATTTTTCCTTTTTTTACGGAGATGATACCAAATCCCATTACAGTTGTTCCCGGGTCAATGCCTAAAATTATTTTCTCTGAAATCATTGCTTCAAAGATAGGACTTTCTATGTTGTAAGGATAAAAAAGTATCTTCAATGATTTTTATTCATATTTAAAAGTTTAGTACCTTTAAAGAAAAATGATTATGAAAAATGTATTTAATGTACTTATTGTTCCCGTATTTCTGTTATGCAGCTTTCAGAAAGAAAGTAGTTTAACCCAAAAGAAATATTCAGAAAATGTGACAGCAAAGAGCGACCGGATTATTTACTTGTTTTTCAAGGCTGGTAAAGATCAGTCGGGCAGTGCAAAAATTACGCTCCAGAGCACAAAAATAACAGAGGGCAGGTTAAAATATATGCCTTCTTTTGAAAGAGATGACATCCGTAAAGGTGACCTTATCATTACACTTACAGGCCCTGATGGTAAAGAAGCTGGAAAACAGCTTGTAAAAGATCCTTTTAACCCGGAATTGGAAGTTTATGAGAAAGAAGGGATTTCCAGACATACAGCTTCTCTTCATAACACAGAATTCAGTGCCCGGTTTTCTTATTCCGAAAATGTTCACACTGTAAAAATTGAAAAGGCAACTGATGATGGTGTACAACTCATATTCACACAAAAACTATAATTATGAAAAAAATTTTATTATCCCTTTTGATAGGCGGCAGCTGTTTTGCCCAGACATTCGAGACCGTTCCCCTTTTACAGAACGGAGATAACAGTAAAAGAATTGTTATTGCAGTTTTAGGAGACGGGTTTACCTCGGCACAGCAGTCTGCTTTTACAACATCAGCCCAAAATACCGTCAATTACCTTTTTACAAAAAGTCCCTATACAGAATATAAGAATTACTTTAATGCCTACGCAGTAAAAGTAATTTCCACAGAATCCGGAGTAAAACATCCGGAACAGCAACAGATGTTACAGAGCCTGTGATTCCTGTAACCAATCCTGATAATTATCTGGGATCTACCTTCGATGTCGGAGTTCACAGATGCATATACAGTAATACAACAAACAAAGTAGGACAGGTTCTGGCCGCTAATATTCCTGATTACGACATCACCTATGTGTTGGGTAATTCTACAGAATACGGAGGTTGTGGAGGTACCTATGCTTTTGCGTCATTAAACGGTTCTTCCAATGAAATTGTTGTACATGAGCTGGGGCATTCTTTTGGAAAGCTTGCTGATGAATATTGGTTCTCGGGTTCACTGGAGTCTCCGAATAAAACACAGAATTCCAATCCTGCAACAATTAAATGGAAAAATTGGGTTGGATTGAATGGAGTAGGAGTATACGCTCATGCAGAAAGCCCAACATGGTTCCGTCCACATCAGAACTGTGAGATGAGATACCTTAACCAGCAGTTCTGTTCCGTATGTAAGGAGGCAATTATTGAAAGAATTCATACTCTGGTTTCTCCTGTAGACTCCTATACACCCGCAAATAATGCGACTGTTGATGCTACTTCCAATGTTACCTTTACGGTCAACGAAATTCTTCCCATTCCAAATACTCTTGTGAATACCTGGAACTTAAACGGAACAACACTGGGAACGACAGGAAACAGTGTTACGATTACTCCAGGGCAGCTTAATAGCGGAAATAATACCTTAACATTTTCTGTAGTAGATAACAACCCGCTTCTGAAAGTAGATAACCACAGTACACTTCACGTTACCAATGTTTCCTGGACGCTGACCAAATCAACTCTAAAAACTTTCAGAAGTAAAAGCTGAAGAGAGACGATTCAGTATTTATCCTAATCCTACAGACGGAGAATTTTTCATTAAAGGAAAACAGGAATTTGCAAAAAATGTGAATGTTGAAGTGTATGATGCTTCCGGAAAACTGATTCCATCCAGATTTGAGCTGAAAGATTCAGCAATCCGGGTTGATATTAAAAACTATCCTGCGGGGACTTATCTGCTGAATGTAAAAGAAAATAAAAACCTGATCATTTCCCAGAAAGTCATAAAAGAATAATTATAGGAAACCGGCGCCTGCAGCCGGTTTTATTTTTCCAGTTTCTTTTCTGCAATAGGAACCCATCTTCCATCATGTCGTAAAAGTAATATTTTATCAACTAAGAATTTCGTTTTATATTCCTTTGTTTTATATTTTTCCCATGCTTTGAGGTAATTCTCCCAGGTTAAATTTCTGTATCCAACCGTCATATGTGGATTAAAAGAATATTGACCAAAATTAAAATGTTCTTTTACTCTATGGTAAAGTTCTGTTAAATGTACATTTTCTTTTGGATGAACATAAAGCACAGGATTTTTAGGATTGGGGAAGCTCCCGAATCCATCCAGTTCCATTTCAAAAGGAGCAATTTTTGTATTGATTTTCTGGAAAGCTGTGTGAATATCACCTTCCAGTTCAAATTCTCTTGAAAAAGGAGGGAGAAGAGTAATGTGGGCCTCATTCTGCAATGCTTTGGAATTGTCATAATGAATAGCCAGATCTCTTTTAAAGTTTTTTACTTCTTCAATAATCTCTTGTGGAGGATAAACTGCTATGAAGTACATTTTTTTCATGGAATAATTTTGATATGCTTTTCTAATGTAAGATTAATGTTTTGATCTCAGTTGCGAAAGCGTATTTTCAAGATGATCAGTGATTTTTTTTACTTCAATATGAGGTCTGAAGATCACTCCTTTTCCTCTTTCTTCATCTGCAATATTAGACAAAATAATGACAGAGGTTTTTGTGTCCGGATAATAGATATTCAGAGAAGGAGAACCTTTTACATAACCACTGTGGAAATAAGAATTGGGGTGGCCAATATTCAGCATAATTCCATAAGCATAACCCATCTTTCCAAAGATGGCATGATGTCTTTCCGCACTTTTTGCCATGAAGAGTTTCAATGTTTCCGGTTTTAATATTTTTCCGCCATAGAGAGCATTGTTCCATGCATGAAGATCCTGAATGGTAGACAATATTCCGCCGGCCGGAGTCCCTATTTCCTGTCCACCTAATCTTTTCGGCATGTTAGGAACTTCCTGAAATTTGCCAGGTGTCCCAATATAGGCACTTGCAAAATTATTCCCTTTAAAAATATCTCCCGTAGAAGAATGTGTCATTCCAGCCTTTTTGAAAAGTTCCTGAACATTCTCATCATATGATTTCCCGGAAACTTTTTCCACAATTTTTCCAAGTGTATTGAAGCCGTCGTTTGAATAGAAAAAATCTGATCCGCTCTTAAACATCAGCTTTCCACCCATGATATTTAACCCTGAGGTATGGTTTAACAATTGATGAATAGTTATATTTTCATATTCTTTGGTCTGAAATTCCTTCAGATATTTTGAAACTTTATCGGTTACATTCAGCCTTCCCTGTTCCATCTGCAGCAAAATTAAAACAGCAGTGAATTGCTTGCTTACAGAGCCTATGGCAAAAATAGTACTGCTGTCAATTTTTGTTTTTCTTTTAAAATCCGAATATCCGTTTTCTCTTCTGTAAAGAGGCAAAGAATCCTTGAAAACGGCAATGCTTCCATTGAAGTGATACTTTTTGAAAGTAGAATCAATCTGTTGTTCCAAAAGTGTTTTCTGAAAAGCTGCAATAGTAGAATCAACAATTGCTTTTTTATCAACAGGAGTTATTTTTGGAGCTTCAGTTGTACAGGAAAACAAAAAACAGAAAAGGGACAGGAATATTAAATTTTTGATCACAGGTGTTGTATTTTTAAATGATGATTGTATTCTTAAAGATACTAAAATATCCAAAAGAGCATTAAGGGATGCAAATTGCATGCTAGGAAGGGTTTTTATACCGCCTCTTTATCATTTTATGGTTCCCTTTTAATACTTTTGAATATTATTTGTCACAAAATTATGAATGAACATTTGAAAAACGATTCAGCAAACGTACGCCATCTGCTGGATATTGTCAAAGAACAGGGAATAGAATACCTGAATACTATTGGAGAAAGACCCACATCTGTAACCAATCATACATTAGAAAAACATGCACTGCCTGATTCAGGATATGGAACGGAAGAGACTCTGCGGATTTTTAACCAAAAATTTGAACCGGTAATGGTATCTTCTTCCGGGCCAAGATACTGGGGATTTGTAACCGGTGGCGCTACTCCGGCATCAGTTGCGGGAGACTGGCTTACGACTATTTATGATCAGAATACCCAAACTATGAAGGGACAGGGTGATATTTCAGGAGTTATAGAAGTGGAAGCAATACGGCTTTTGCAGGAGCTTCTTCAGCTTCCCGAAAGCTTTTTGAGTGGTTTTGTAACGGGTGCTACCATGTCCAATTTTACCTGTCTTGCTGTTGCCCGTCAATGGCTTGGGAAAACGTTTGGAAAAGATATTGCGAGAGAAGGAGTTTCCGGGAAAATAAAAGTGCTGAGCGCCACTCCTCACTCTTCTTCCATTAAATCACTTTCGCTATTGGGATTGGGGAGCAACAATATTATTCAGATTAAAATTCAGGGAGGAAACAGCGAAGCTATTTGCATACAGGATCTTGAAGAGAATATCCTGAAACTGAACGGTGAGCCATTTATCTTAATTTCAAGCGGTGGAACGGTGAATACAGTAGATTTTGACGACTTTAAGGCAATCAGCAGGCTAAAAGAAAAATACAACTTCTGGTGGCATATAGATGCGGCTTTTGGTGGTTTTGCAGCCTGCTCAACAACACACAGGCATCTTGTAGAGAACTGGGAATTTGCGGACAGTATTACAATAGACTGTCACAAGTGGATGAATGTACCTTATGAAAGTGCTGTATTTCTAATTAAAGAGCAATATAAGGTTCTGCAGATTGAAACTTTTCAGAACTCCAATGCTCCTTATCTTGGAGATCCTTTGGATAATTTCAATTATTTAAATTTTCTTCCTGAAAATTCAAGAAGGCTGAAGGCATTGCCGGCCTGGTTTTCTCTTATGGCTTATGGCAAAAAGGGATATCAGGAGATTGTAGATGATAATATATCCTGGGCGGGAAAATTTGGAACCCTGATTGAAAACAGTAATGATTTTAAACTGCTTGCTCCGGTAAGATTGAATACGGTTTGCTTTACATTAAAAGATCAAGCAAGGCAGAATGAGGTTGATTTATTTCTGGAAAAGGTCAATGATACAGGAAAAGTCTTCATGACTCCAACTTTTTACAATAATCATAAAGGAATAAGAGCAGCTTTTGTTAACTGGATGACCAGTGAAAAGGATGTTTATACCGTATTTGAGATTATGAACAAAATTTTCGCTTCATTAAAATAACATCTTGAAAAGCCTGTGGAATACCATTCACAGGCTTATTTTATTAAAAGATCACAAAACCAGAAAATATATTCTCCGTCTTCCTCTTCAGGAGTGGTTTTGGGTTTCGGATAGGTTTTCTTTACCGTTTCACCAATTTCAAACCGGATCGGATTTTTGAAAACAGGGCCATCAAAAGTAAAGGTGTGAAATTCTCCGTTTTCTCCGCACGGATCTACATTTTCAGGAAGGTCATCAATAAACTTCTCATCAATAATCCTCCCGGCGAAACTTTGATCAAGATAAGATCCGTTCACACACGTTACTATCGTTTTAAAACCAAGGTCTAAAAATTCACGGATGAGGTTGGATGTATCTTTTTTCCATAAGGGAAATATGGCTTTCATACCGACCGCATGTAATTGGTCTTCTCTGTATTTTCTCAGATCCTCAAGGAAAATATCCCCGAAAATGGAATGCGTAATACCCTGAGCCTGAATTCCAGCCATTGTTTTACTCATGATTTGCTGATATTCTTCCATAGATGGTTCTTTGGGAAGTTCCATTTTAACTAATGGAATTCCCAGGCTTTCAGCTTGCTTTTCCAACAGAGAAACATGAACTCCATGCATGGAAATCCTTTGAAACTCATCATTGATGCTGGTAAGCAGAGTGCTGATCTCATATTGATCCTCCTGTAGTATTTTGTAAAGGGCAAGAGCAGAATCTTTTCCGCTGCTCCAGTTGAATAAAGCTTTTGGTTTCATTGTAAATAAAAATCTCCCAAAAATAGGGAGATTTTATTGATTTGATATTTTTATAAAGAATTGAACAAAATAGAAGAGATCAATGGTGTATGATTTCTATCTTTTCGTGAAACTTGCTTTTGGTAAGGTATTCTTTTTTTAATTTTTCGCTTGCTTGAGTATCAATAAGTTTTGATGTATATGGTTCTTCAAAATCGGAATAACTGATTTCTCTTTTGTATTGAGTGTTGGAATCAAAGGATTCATTATCTTTTTTTCCATATGTTGTAAGATAAACATGTTCCTTGATTAGAAGTTCAATCCAGTTATTATGTTTATCAAACTGATAGGTGCTTTTTGTAAAGACATTATCACCTTCATTCCGTATTTCTTTATCATAAGTAATATACCCAAAATCATCATATGAAAGCAGATGATGCGTTTTGTTTTCATTGATCGGACTCTCTTTCAGGCTGTTGCTGTAATTTTTTGTTATTGTTATTCTTTCTGCCTGATTTTTTGAGTTAAAAATTGTTTTATCTACGGAAGAGAATTTTAGTGGTTCAGAATCTAGGGAATTATAAATAAGATCTCCATTATCATTATATTCAAAGACTTCAGTTTCCTTATTATTTCCAACAAAATTATGGGTTTCTTTTTTTGTTACTTTTTCAGGAAACTTTGGGTTGCCATAATAATAGATCCTTTCATATTTTAGTTCAGACTTATTGGGAATGCGTAAAGCTCTCTCTTCTTTGGTCATTCTCTGCTGTTTGTCAAAAGTGAGTTTTCTTTTTTCAATATTTAATCCTGTTCTTTTTTCAATGATGTATACCTGAACAATTATATTGCTGTTTTCAATATGATATTGATATTCAGTATAATTTCTGAAATCAAGGTTTCCATCTGTTTTATTGTACTCATATTTACTTTTCAGGTTACCAATATTATCATATGTATATTCTGTAACAGCGTCGTAGTCATCATAATAATTTATTATATGAGAAATAAGAGCATTTTCATTATATATGACTATTGAACGGAATCCGTCAGAATACTGTTGTACACTATTTAATTTTCCTGATTTGTTAAAATGTATTTCTGCGAGTAGTTTTTTTGCGTCTTTAGGGTTCTTTTCCAACAGGTATTCTTCATAAATCTTTGCAGAACCGACAGGATGATTAAAACTAAATCCCTTTTCAGGATACCGAAGGGCATAATATGTAGTAAGTAAAAAGTTTTGCCCTAAAATCATTTCCAGTTTTTCAGGTAGTAAATAATTGTTTTTATTTTTATTCTGGGTAAAATATAAATTGAAAATAAAAATTAGAGATAGGAATATGGTTTTGGTCATTGAGGTTAGTTTAATGTTAAAAATACAAAACCTCAAAGTATTTCTTTGAGGTTTTTATTAAAAAATGTGTGTCAGATTCCGGAATTACATATTTCTTCTGTATTTACCACCCACTTCAAATAAAGCATTGGTGATCTGCCCTAAAGAACAGTATTTCACAGCATCCATCATCACTTCAAATAAGTTCTGCTGGTTGATGGCTGCGTGCTGAAGTTTTCTTAAGGCTTCTTCAGACTTGTTTTCATTGGCTTTCTGGAAGTTATGAAGAGATTCAATCTGTGCCTGTTTTTCCTCTTCCGTAGAACGGATAACTTCTCCCGGTAAAACCGTTGGTGAACCATCTTTTCCTAAGAAGGTATTTACTCCGATGATCGGATATTCACCGGTATGCTTCAGCCATTCATAATGCATAGATTCTTCCTGGATTTTTGAACGCTGATACATCGTTTCCATCGCTCCGAGAACACCTCCTCTTTCCGTAATTCTGTCGAATTCCGCATATACAGCTTCTTCTACAAGATCCGTTAATTCTTCAATGATAAATGATCCCTGAAGCGGGTTTTCATTTTTAGCTAAACCTAATTCTTTATTGATGATCAGCTGGATTGCCATCGCTCTTCTTACAGATTGCTCAGTAGGAGTGGTAATGGCTTCGTCATAAGCATTGGTGTGAAGAGAGTTACAGTTATCGTAGATCGCATAAAGCGCCTGAAGCGTAGTTCTGATATCATTGAAATCAATTTCCTGAGCGTGCAGAGAACGTCCGGAAGTCTGGATGTGGTATTTCAGCATCTGGCTTCTTTCGTCAGCTCCGTATTTTAATTTCATTGCTTTTGCCCAGATTCTTCTTGCCACACGGCCGATTACTGAATATTCAGGGTCGATACCATTGGAGAAGAAGAAAGATAAGTTCGGTGCAAAATCATTGATGTCCATTCCGCGGCTTAAGTAATATTCTACATACGTGAACCCGTTAGCCAGAGTGAATGCCAATTGGGAAACCGGATTGGCTCCTGCTTCGGCAATATGATATCCTGAAATGGAAACAGAGTAGAAGTTTCTTACTTTTTCTCTGATGAAATATTCCTGAACGTCACCCATTAATCTCAGGGCGAATTCTGTAGAGAAGATACACGTATTCTGAGCCTGGTCTTCTTTTAAGATATCCGCCTGAACGGTACCACGAACCGTAGCAATTGTCTTAGCTTTGATTTCTGCATATACTTCGGCAGGGATTACTTCATCACCTGTTAATCCTAAAAGCTGCAGTCCTAAACCATTATTGGATGGAGGAAGTTCACCGTTGTATTTCGGTCTTTCCAATCTTTTATCATCGAATTTTTCTTTAAGTTTAGCCTCTACTTTAGCTTCTAAACCGTTTTCTTTGATATATTTTTCAACATTCTGGTCGATGGCTGCATTCATGAAGAAAGCCAGCAGCATCGGTGCAGGACCATTAATTGTCATTGAAACAGAAGTCAGTGCATTCACAAGGTCAAATCCTGAATACAGCTTTTTAGCATCATCCAGCGTCGCGATAGAAACTCCCGCATTTCCGATCTTACCATAAATATCCGGTGGTAAAGCAGGATCCTGACCATACAATGTTACAGAGTCAAATGCTGTAGACAGACGTTTTGCAGGCATTTCTGCAGAAACATAATGGAATCTTCTGTTAGTTCTCTCAGGACCTCCTTCTCCTGCAAACATCCTTGTCGGATCTTCACCGGTTCTCTTGAACGGATAAATTCCTGCCGTATAAGGGAAACTTCCCGGAAGGTTTTCTTGTCCTTTCCATCTGATCAGATCGCCCCAGTCATTGTATTTTGGTAATGCTATTTTTGGAATTCTCAAATGAGATAAAGATTCTGTTGAGGTTTCAACTTTAATTTCTTTTCCTCTCACAAAATAAGAATAGAACTCAGCATGGAATGCTTTTTTCGTATCATCCCATGTTTTAAGGAAATCGATGTTCTCCTGCTGAAGCTCTTTTTCTGCCTTTTGATATTCGGCATCCAAAGCTTCATTGGAAATCATATTTTTTACTCCTTCAATATGATACATTTTTCTGGCAAGCTCGGCCTGTTTTTCAACATTGGCATCATATTGCTTGTTGTTTTCAACAATTTCAGAAAGGTAACGGACTCTTTTCGGAGGAATAATGGTTACTTCATCTGTGATTTCCTGCTCTACAAAAGTATTTAAATGTAAATCGGCAAACTTCTCGTTTACTTTTGAAACCAATCTGTTGTAAAGTTCTGTAGTGCCATGGTCGTTGAACTGAGATGCTTTTGTCGCATAAACCGGCATGTCTTCCAGCTGGCTTTCCCATAAAAGGTGGTTTCTCTGGAATTGTTTTCTTACTGCCTGAAGAGCATCCAATGCACCACGCTTGTCAGATTTATTTAATGCGACAAGATCTGCATAATCTAACATGTCGATTTTTTCCAGCTGTGTGGAAGCTCCGTATTCAGGAGTCATTACATACATGGAAACATCTGCAAAATCCGAAACTTCTGAACCGGACTGCCCGATCCCTGAAGTTTCAAGGATAATAACGTCCGGATGAGCCAGTTTCAATACATTCAGTGCAGAATGAATAAACGGAGAAACAGAAACGTTATTTTCTCTTGTTGCCATGGAACGCATATAAACTCTTGGATCATTGATCGCATTCATACGGATTCTGTCTCCCAAAAGAGCTCCTCCTGTTTTCTTTTTTGAAGGGTCAATGGAGATAATGGCAATTTTTTTATCGGTATTTGAACGTAAGAAGCGTCTTACCAATTCATCTGTTAAAGAAGATTTACCTGCTCCTCCGGTACCCGTGATACCAATGATCGGAATGGTTAAATCTTTGGATTTCTCATCGATGGCTTTTACAAGCTCAGGCTTCTCATCTGAAAAGTTCTCAACAGCAGAAATGATCTGTGCAATGCTGGAAGGGTTTTCAAAACTGATATCATCAAGATCTTTTGCCGTAACATCTTTTCCTGTAGCAAAATCTGATCTTTGTACCAGATCATCAATCATTCCCTGAAGGCCAAGTTCACGGCCGTCATCCGGAGAATAAATTCTGTCGATTCCGTAAGACATAAGGTCTTTGATCTCTTCCGGAAGGATTACACCACCGCCGCCGCCAAAAATTTTGATCTGAGGAGAATTTTTCTCTCTCAGAAGGTCATAAATATATTTGAAATATTCATTGTGACCTCCCTGATATGAAGTTAATGCAATGGCATTGGCATCTTCCTGGATTGCTGTATTTACAACTTCCTCTGCTGATTTATCGTGTCCTAAGTGGATCACTTCGCATCCTGTTCCCTGTATAACACGACGCATAATATTGATCGCAGCATCATGCCCATCAAATAATGAAGCAGCAGTTACGATTCTTACCTTGTTGGTTGGAGTATATTTTTGGGTTTCCATAAAAATTCTAGACAGTTTCTAAGTTCTCAAATATAGTAATAAAATGAAAATCTGTATTTTATGGTTAATTGTTTGGTTTTTAAATGTTTATGTTAATTGCTGTTTCAGTCTGATAGACTTTGATGGAGGTTGCGTCCGGGTTTTAAAGTATAAAAAGCGGCAGATAAAAAATCTGGCGCTTTTTCTTTATGTCTTAAATCCGATGCCTGATCTTCTTCAGGAGAATCTTTATGGTTTTATTTTTCTGAAAAAAGTGTTTTTCTTTTGCTGTCCAGTCCCCAGTTTAATCCTAAAAATGTAATGAGATTGTTCTTGTCACCATAATTTTTTCCAAATGCAGCATTGATGTACACACTGTCAGATACTTTGTAGTTGATGATTCCGTTGGAACGATAAGTGTCATCCAGATCACTGCTTCTGTAGATGAACTCATATCCAATGGAGAATCTGTTGTATACAAGCTCTATTTTCCCGCCGAAATCATAATTATCAGTCCTGCTGAATCCGCTGGCTGCATCATAAACCGTCTTATCCTGCAGGTATCTTGCGACGGCATAGAAGTTTAACCTTTTCTCAATTTTTGAGGCGTCTGTGGTGAAGGCTTCTTTGATGATTACTTTTGATTTTTCATTATTTTGATCTTCTTTTTTCTTTGGAGTTTTTGTTCTTTCCAGGTTGATTCCTGAACTCATGGTCATCCAAAATCCCAGTTTTCCGAATTGATTATTCTTGAATTGATTATCTAAAAAGAAAGTACTGTATGCAGAAGCTACATCCAACTGAAAAGCAGGTTTTTCGTCAAGATACTTTTTATAATTTTCGGTTTCCGTTTTGTAATAATCTGTGACAAATCCTTCTAATGCTTGTGCTAGTTTTTTCTCCTTTTCACTGTTGCTGATATTGGAAGCATCTATATCTTTATATTTCTGTGATTTATAAAATTCACTCTGGATGTCAGTTAGTTCTCTGGAAATGTTATTGCTAGAAGTGGTAATAGCTTCTATATTTTTTTTATTTCTGATTTTAAATACTGTGGTTCGTAAAGAAAAAGACACCGAAGGATTTTCCATATCAAGACCTTCAATTTTATAATTTCTCAGAAATGCAAATGAGACAGAAACGTTTTTGGCTTCACTGAAGATGTTATTTTTATACTCATAACTGTCATCTGGCTTTTTAATGCTTTTAATGCCGGCATATTTCAAAGCATCCATTTCCGTCAGAGGAAATAAATGAGTAGGGGTAAGTTCTACTGCATAGGCATTGGGAAGGCCGTCATTTTCGCTGAATGAATTGACAATACTGCTCATAAAAGCCTTTTTTGATTTCGGGGTCTCCAGATCAGAACTTGCTAAGCCGAGAAGTATTACACTTGGTGCATTGGAAAGTTCCAGTTTGTTTAACTCTGCGCTGATTTCTTTGCTTTGAGCAAACAATAATGCCATATTAGACACCAGCGCTGCTAATAGTAATGTCTTTTTCATAGCTCAACTTTTATGTATTTATAAACTCCATAGATAAACTTACCAGATAAATCATCAGTGGTTTTACCTTCAAAAGGATTGAAATGAAAACTCTTGGAAGGAATCTGAGGGAATTCAAACTTTATCCTGCATGTATTGATTAAGATCTGCAAATGGTTCACCTGCATATTAATATTGAAAGAAGTAGCGAAAAGTAAATTGTCTGAGGCTAAATCTGCTTTTGGAATAGTAAAAGAAAATTTATCATCATTTGAATTGTTATCATCTATTCTCTTTCCGTTAATGATAAAATGCGGGTCGCCAAATTGTGTGTTGGCACTGATTATTACATTCACTTCAACATTACTTTCTTTAAAGTGCGTAATTTTTACTGTTTTTTGAGGGATTTTTTTCATGTCTGTTAATTTTGGTTTTGTGTATTCTCTTTCAAATCGTATCCTTTAAAATGATGAGAAGTTTTAGTTTTGATTGTACTTCAAATTTATGGTTTGTAGTCTTCGTTGTCAATTACCTCTTTGGGTACTATTTATTTAATACGATGAAGTTAACCGATTTTGCTTTATCAGTTTATGAAACCTGCTTTTAATTCATTCATTAAAATATTTACAACGATTCCATAGCCCGTTTAAATTCTCTACTTTTGCAGAATATTTCTACAGATATGCAAAAAGCTTTGATGTATTTCGCCCTGGGAACCGTAGTAAGTTTCCTTATCAATTATTTCTTTTTAAGTTCTGAAAACATCGGACTGGATATTTATTATGCCTTTGCCTTTGGCTCAGCATGGGGAATTGCTTATTATCTGGATACTCCTGATTTTACGCTGCCTAAGAAATTAGGTCTTTCATTTGTGGCTATGGGGCTTCTGGTTCTTTTAGGAACTTTGATGTTTACACTTGAACTGGCAATTCCTTCTATTCTGAAGTTTTCAACAGTTTTTGTTGCCTATTATTTATTTGCAAGTTTCAGAGGCAATAAATCCCTTAGAAATTAATGCAGCATAATAAAGCTCAGGCACATCAGCACCAGGAACATCAGAAGCAATCCGATATAATTAACAATAAATAATAAGGAGCCTTTCAGTATACTTATTCTTTTTTTGGTTTCATATACTCTGTGGTGCGCTGCAAAGAAATAGATCGTCATATAGGTACCCAGTGCCAGACATGCCAGAACATATAGTAAGGTAAGTATACTATTGTCCGGCAAGAAGCTGGTGATTTTTTCTCCTACAATAAACATCAGCACTCCCAGTAAGAGAAAGGAAAAATAATGAAGGGTGAAAATCCCGTGGTCAAAGTACCACCATTTTTTCTTATTATGGAACAGCCACAAAAAGAATGCAAATATTGGCAGGTACACAAAAAGTGCTTTGGGAATAGTATGAATAAAGTTTTCCTTATATTTTTCCCAGATCTGATGTTTACTGTATCCTTCTTCCTTTAATTCAAACACTTTATTCACAATGGGGCGCATCAATGTGTAGATTCCCGTATTATCTTTAGCACGGATGGAATCATACTGCTTCATCGTGTAGGCTTTCATAATGGATGCTTCATGAGTATCGAATGTGCTGTCAAAAATCTCATCTTTTTCCTGCCCGTCTTTTATCTTTAAAGTATCCAGTGTTTTTTGCGCTGTAGCAGCCGTTTCATGGGATAACAGGCCTTCTTTCTGCAAATCTTTTACAACGTCTTTAGAGATCTCTTTCTGCTTTTTTGCTTTTGCTTCCGTTTTAATATGGCTGGGCCTTTCAGTCTCCTCTTTGGCATGAGGTATGATATTTGGAAGAAAGAATGTGATGAAACTTATGAAAATATATAGCTTTACAGGTGCTACATATAATTGTCTTTTCCCTTCCAGATATTCTTTGGTAAGTCTGCCGGGACGGGTAAAAAGATACTGTATGGTTTTCCAGAACTGTCCGTCATAATGGGTGAAATCCTCTATGAAATGAGTAAAAAGAAAATGAAAAGGCTGCCTGCTCTCAACGTTTTCCTGCCCACAGTGGGGGCAAAACCTTTCTTCAACCTGATGTCCGCAGTTAAGACAGGTTTTATCATCTCTTAGTTTTCCGTGGCTCATGAATTATGGAATATGATTGCCACAAATATAATTATTTCGATGAAAATATAATGATATTGATATGTTTTAAAGAGAACGTTAAAGTAAATTTAATAAAAGAAAGAGTTGAGGGAATAAACTCTTTACTGTTTCATTGGTGTTTTCAGAATCTCCGAAAGTGTTTTTTTCATCGGCCAACAATTCGCAAGATTTATGCCAAAACTATAAATAGTGTTAAAATCTATTGATACTCGGCTATATAGCTAATAATATATAGATTAAATAAAATATGTTTTTGGGTTACAAAAATAATTTGTACCTTTGCACACCCTTTTAGGGGTAAATTATGTTTAATCTTTAACTAAAACGTGTGAATACATTAAGTTACAAAACTG
>NZ_JAYSDT010000054.1:0-22046 GCF_041914225.1 Chryseobacterium sp. | reverse complement strand
AACCTTTTCTTCTTTTCTTTTTGAAAACGATTACTTTATCAGCTTTTACGTGGTCAAGGATCTCTGCTTCAACAGTGATTCCGTTTACAGCTGGGGCGCCTACAGTGATTGCACCGTTTACAGTAAGAAGAACTTTATCGAAAGAAACTTTTCCTCCTTTATCTCCTTTTAAACGGTTTACAAACAACTTCTGGTCTTGCTCAACTTTGTATTGAAGCCCTGCTATTTCTACAATTGCAAACATTGTTTATAAATTTTTAGTTATTTCGAGGTGCAAATATACATATAAATTTCTAAATAGCTTACAATCAAAGCAATATTTTTTTAATTAAAATCCTATTCACTATGTTTTGAATAATTTTTTACAATAAAGTACTCACAATTAAGAGATAATTTATTACCTTCGTTTTACCAAATTGAATTTATATATGAAAAGAAACTTTAATCTCTGCTTATTAGCAGGTGCCATTGCTGTCACTTCATTGACGGCATGTAGTGATGATCAAATGGACAGCAATGTTCAACCTCAGCAAGAAGCACTAAGTGCAAAAATTGATCAACCGGGAAATACTGAAAAAGGATGCTCTTACGTAGACAACAACTGGAGCTCCAGTTCTGTTTTACTGACAGGACTTCAAAACTCCACAGACACCAATTTTATGAACGGTCAGATGACTAAAATTGCAGGCATGTGGGGAAGAACCGCTCCTACACTGCGATTTGTAAATGATCCTTCCAATTTCAACTCTACGTACAATGCTATTCCTATTCTACAGGAAAGATCTATTACGGATATGCTATCTATTATGATGCAAAATCAAAAGGTGGCGATATTGTAAACGCAATGATCCTTGCCCATGAATATGGACATCAGCTGCAGTACATCTTCAATCTTCCTTCTGTATCAGAGTCAACATACAGGCCGAACGAGCTTGAAGCAGATGGTTTTGCAGGATATTATCTGAGAAGACCTAATGGTTACAATAAAACCAGCTTTCCGGAAATTGCAGCAGCTTATGAGTTTGCGCAGAGCATTGGAGACTATCAGACGACCAATGTCAACCATCACGGAACACCGGCACAGAGAAGATCAGCAGTTCGTTTAGGATTCCTTTTAGGCCAATACGATCTTAACGCTTCCAATTTCGATTACAACTTCTTCTATTACTATCAGGGAGTTTTGAACGGTACGTATAAGATGGCTAAAAACACAGTAAATCCTGAAATTGACGCTTATATGAGTCAATATATAGATGAACTGAGAAAAATTCAGTCAGGAGAAATTTCTGCAGAAGAATTTAAACATCTTCAATAAACGGGAACATTCATTTTTAGCATATTTAAGAAAGGAGGCGGGCAGTATGTTCCGCCCCTTTTTTGTTTTAAAAAATCTTTTATGTTTTAAACAGTCAATTTGTTTGTATTTTTGAACCAATAACAAAAGAACCTCCAACCCATCTATAATGAACAGAGATCTTTATATTGATTTCGCCAAAGGACTGGCAACACTTTCCATCATATTTATCCATACAGCTTTCTGGTCTGGACAGTTTTATATTCCTGCGGAAGTAAGAGTTTTCGCCCTTGTTTTTGACGTTGCTCTCTTTTATGCACTGAGCGGCATTACTTCAGGTGCCAATATTGAAAAAACACTGTACCGATTGTTGAAACTGCAGATCACATATATGATATTTGTAACTTTCCTGTTCTTTTTAGATTACTTCTTTAAAGTTTTCGGGCTGAGTTTCTTTTCTATAGAATGGCTTCAGAACTTTTATTCCACATTTGGGTCCAAATATTCCACTACCAGCATTTCAGCGTTTCCTCAATGGGAAAATCTTGGAAACTGGTATCTTCATCAGTACACCAATGCGGATACCTTTCCGGTTGTCATGGGAAGTTTCTGGTATCTTAAAGTGTATTTTATTTTAACCGTTTTCGGAGTTCTGATCTTAAGGTTTTTCCCGAAACATATCAACTGGTTTATCGGACTTTGCATTGCTTTAACGTTATTATTTAATATTTTCCCGGAATATTATCCAACCGGACAGGTGGGATATGTTGCTTTTTATCTTGCCGTATTTTTAACCGGGAATAAAATGCGTGGAAAAAAGATTCCGACTAAAGTAATTCCTGTCTTATATGCGCTCGTTGGAGCTGCTCTTATATGGATGTTCTGGTACTATGGAGAAGATATTTTCTATAAAATTAACAAAAATAAATTCCCGCCAAAAATCCCGTACATCATCTGGGCATTATTCTCTCTGGTGACATTATTTGTTCTCTATAACCGGTTAAAGATCACAAAAGAAAATTTCATCACTTATATCGGCAGGAATGCTATCTTCTTCTATTTTGCACAGGGAATAAGCTCTTCACTGGTCTACTTTATGGTGGTTCCATTAAAAGAAAATATGCCCTGGTGGATTTTGATGATCATTATTTACATCATTAATATCATTTTAGCTTTTGTCATTTCTGCGGGACTGAAAAAGGTTGACACCTTAGGCTGGAATATTTTGGAATTCCTAAGAAGGAAGACTGCCTCTTAAGACTTTAATGATCAAATTGAAATAAAGTCACATTTCTTACCTCAATTTGTTTAAATTTACAAAAAATTTACAACATGTTTAAGTTGAAACTACCTACCGACCCAAGGTGGGCAAATATCGCAGAAGGAAACATTGAAGAAATTTTAACAGATCATGCCTGGTGCGAGCAAAAAGCAGCTACCAATGCTATTGGACTGATCACGATGCTTCCCGAATACCCTGAGATTGTAACAGAACTTCTTGCCATTGCACAGGAAGAACTGGACCATTTCAATCAGGTACATGAGATCATCAAAAGAAGAGGCTATATTTTTGGAAGAGCCAGAAAAGATGATTATGTGAATGAACTGGCAAAATTTATCGTTCAGGGAAGCAGGGAAGACCTCATCGTAGATAAAATGCTGTTCGCCGCTATGATTGAAGCCAGAAGCTGTGAAAGATTCAAAGTTCTTACGGAAAATATCAAAGATGAAGAGCTTAAAGTCTTTTATCGGGAATTAATGATTTCCGAAGCCAATCACTATACTACTTTCATCGGATTTGCAAGACAGCTTGGCAATCCTGAAAAAGTAAATCAGCGCTGGGAAGAATGGCTGGAGTATGAAGCCGGCATTATTAAATCCTACGGAAACAAAGAAACCATTCACGGTTAAAATACAAACAGTAAAGAATATCCATTGAAGAAGCCAAGCTTTGAAAATATTGCCAACCTTTTCCTGAAGAATTTTTTTCAGGGACTGGTTATTATTGGTCCTATCGGGCTTACCATTTTTGTCATCTGGTATATTGTAAGTGCAATTGACAATCTTGTTCCTTCTCTTGCGAAGCAGATCCCAGGGCTTGTTTTCGTATCAATCATACTGTTTACTGCTATTCTGGGATATTTAGGAAATAAATTCGTGGTCGGGAGATTCTTTTTCGACACCATGGACAGCTTACTGGAGAAAACTCCGGGAGTAAAACACATTTATACTCCTACAAAAGACGTGATGTCTTCATTTGTAGGTGACAAGAAAAAATTCAACGATCCTGTGTGGGTAAAAACCAATGAAAATCCGGAGATCTGGAGAATCGGTTTTTTAACTCAAAAAGAAATGTCAGACGTTGACAAGCATAATTACGTTGCGGTATATCTTCCCCACTCGTATGCCATCTCGGGCTGGGTAATTGTTACTGAAGAAAAAAACATCAAACCTGTAGTGGGAATGACAGCAGCTTCTGCCATGAAGTTTGCAGTGAGCGGCGGTGTAGCCGGATTCCATTCTGATGAAAATATATTTAAGGCTCCGGAATAAATCTCTTTCCGCCTTATATATACTTTGATGAAATTGAAAAATTATTTTCAAGCACATTTTCTTTACAAACAATTTAAAACATATTTAACTCATGAATTTACCGTACGCGGAACCTTTCCGCATCAAAATGGTGGAAGAAATCTACCAGTCTACCAGAGAAGAAAGAGAGCAGTGGCTTAAAGAAGCTAATTATAACCTTTTCAATTTAAAATCTTCTCAGGTTTATATTGACCTGCTTACCGATTCCGGAACCGGAGCGATGTCCGATAAACAATGGGCAGCTTTAATGACCGGCGATGAAAGCTACGCAGGATCACGTTCATTCGAACAATTACAGAAAACCGTTGAAAGAATCACAGGATTCAAATATTTATTACCTACCCACCAGGGAAGAGCCGCTGAAAACGTACTTTTCTCAGTACTGGTAAAAGAAGGTGATGTAGTTCCGGGAAACTCACACTTTGACACAACAAAAGGTCACATCGAATTCAGAAAGGCACACGCAATAGACTGTACAATTGATGAAGCGTTTGATATCAATGATCTTCATCCTTTCAAAGGGAATATCAACCTTGAAAAGCTGGAAGAAGTTTATAAAAGCCACCCGAAAGAAAGCATTCCTTTCTGCTTGATTACCATTACCTGTAACTCATCAGGAGGCCAACCTGTTTCTTTGGAAAATATGAAGGCAGTAAAAGCATTATCGGATCAATATGGAATTCCTGTATTTTTTGATTCAGCGAGATTTGCAGAGAATGCTTACTTCATCAAAAAAAGAGAAGCAGGGCAGGAAAACAGGAGCATTAAAGACATCTGTAAGGAAATTTTCTCTTACGGAGACGGAATGACAATGAGTTCCAAAAAAGACGGACTGGTAAACATTGGAGGATTCATCGCTTTGAATAATGAAGAGGTTTTCAGAAAGGCATCTAACTTTACCATTATTTACGAAGGCTTTATTACTTATGGAGGAATGGCCGGAAGAGATATGGCAGCATTGGCCGTAGGTCTTGACGAAGCCACTGAGTTTGCTTACCTTGAGAGCAGAATCTCCCAGGTTGAATATCTTGGGAATAAACTGATTGAATATGGAATTCCTGTTCAGAAACCAATCGGGGGACACGCGGTATTTATTGATTCTTTAAACTTCCTTCCGAATGTTTCCCGCGAAGAATATCCGGCACAGACATTAGGACTTGAAATTTATAAGGAAGCAGGGATCAGAACGGTAGAAATCGGAACCTTGTTAGCAGACAGAGACCCTGCCACAAGAGAAAACCGTTATCCTAAGTTAGAACTGGTACGTCTGGCAATTCCTAGAAGAACCTATACTAATAATCACATGGATTATATTGCTGCTGCTATAAAGAACGTTTACGAAAGGCGCGAAGAGATTGCAAAAGGATACAGGATTACCTGGGAACCTGAAATCTTAAGACACTTTACTGTTCAGCTTGAAAAAGCTTAATCATAAAACCGGAATTTTTCCGGTTTTTTTTATGTTTTAAATTTTTTCATAGAAATGAACTGCCATCACTCAACAGACTCCAGATCATTCAAATATTGGAAATAAATATAAATCAATCATATACTTTTATAAACAGCAATTATATCATCTTTTTTATTTTATTTTTAAAGAAACCAAAAGCAAATTGATTCATTTTTTGAAATAGTGAATGTTTTTAAGTTAATTTTGTATCCGTCTTATAAAACAGATCAAATACTTAAAAAACAAACCTGAAAAAATCCCTTATTCCGAATGAAGAAAATTGCTGTCGTGGGCGCTGGCATCTCTGGCTTAACCATGGCAAATTACTTAGAAAAACACAAGATCGATTACCATATTTATGAAAGAAGAAAAAAGAAAGACCAAACAGGGCACGGCTTCCTCATTCCAAAAGAGGGGATGGACTATCTTTCTCAGATAATTGATCCTGAAATTCTTCTTAAACATGGAAATTTTCTGAAAAAATACACTCAGTATTCCCATACAGGAAAAATCCTGACAGAAAAGGAACTGGATCATGTTTTTGCCATTTCAAGACACTCATTAATAAATCTCCTGGCACAAAACATCTCTCCCGAAAAGATTACCTACGAAGAAACTATAATTCCTGATAATCAACAAACCGGAAAACTAAAGCTTTCTGACGGAACCGATATTGACACTGACATTGCTGTCATTTCTGATGGTTCTAAAAGCCGTATCAGAAGGCATCTTTTTAAAGATGAAAAAATGAGCCTGGTAAGAGAAAGCGAGGTGGTCAATATCATACAAAATAAAGATATAGCAGATTCTGTTGAGAATGACTTCATAAAGTTTCATCACGAGGAAGGCGGACTGACTTTTGGGATCCTCAAGCTTTCGGGTGATACTATTCTGTGGTATTCACAGTTTGATAACGAAAAATATATGATCAACGAATGCACGGCAGAAAACCTAAAGAGATATATGCTTGAAGTTTTTGAAAACTGGCATCCTCTGATTCCTTGCATTATAGAGAAATCAGACTATAAAAACGTGCATTTATGGTGTGTTTATGAATTGGAAAAATTAAATCCGTTTTATAAAGACAATATTGTTTTCATCGGGGATGCAGCACACCCATTAATTCCTTTTACCAGCCAGGGTGTTACCTCCGCATTAAAAGACTCCTTCATCTTAACTAAACATTTAGTCGATGAAGAAAAAGCAGAAGAAGCTTTCAAAAAGTATGAAGCAGAAAGAAAACCCGAAATTGAAACTCATATCAGTAACGGAAGAACCTTGTTAGAACAGTTCCTGCTTCCTCTTCGGCAACAATCAGAAAATATTTTACCTATATCCTATAAATAAATATGTTTACCAATAACGATATCAATTTTGAGGCACTGAAAAGAAAAGCCTACAACGGAAGATGGGCTACCCTGGAAGATGGAATTATCCCCCTTACCGCTGCTGATCCCGACTTCAGGACAGCTCCTGAAATAGAACAGGGAATTATTGAATATCTGAAAGACGGTTATCTCAGCTACGGGCCATTTTCCGGACTGCCGGAATTCAGGAAAAGTGTAGCCGATCATTTCAATCAGGAAAAGCACGGCAATTTTACTCCTGAAAACATCCTGGCTGTGAACAGTGCCGCTCAGGGAATGTTTCTTATCGCATCTTATATTCTTAAACCAGGAGACGAAGCCATTATTCTTGATCCGGTAGATTTCCTTTTCAAAAAATCAGTGGAAACAACCGGTGGAAAAGTAATGCTCTGCCCCGTGAATACAACATCCAGTGAAATTGATTTTGAAAAACTGATTTCTTTAATCAGCCCCAAAACCAGGCTTATTAGTATATGCAACCCGCACAATCCACTTGGAAAGGTTTATTCTAAAGAAATCCTGATAAAAATAGCTGAGATTGCTTCCGCCCATGATCTTTGGGTGATGAGTGATGAAATCTGGAGCGATATTATTTACGACAATAAAGATTTCTACACCTACTCTTCTGTTTCAGAAAAGGCGAAGAAAAAAAGTTTTACCGTGTATGGATTTTCAAAATCATTTGGGATTGCCGGCTTGAGAATTGGAGCTGTATTATGTAATGACCAGGATATTCTTGAAGATTTTACTGAAAAATCCAATTTCAATTCAACAATAGAAGGAGTTTCTACTTTATCACAAATCGCAGCAACTGTGGCCTTGGAGAAAGCAAAACCCTGGTACAGAGAATTTTTGGCACATTTACAAAGCAACAGAGATCTTGCATTTACCTTATTAAGCCAATCCGAAATTGTAACGCCTAATTTTCCTGAAGCTACCTTTGTCCTATTTCCGAAGATCAAAAACGGGATGACCAGTGACGCGTTTGCCCAGCATGTTTTGCAGCATGGAAAAGTTGCAATAGTGCCCGGTTCAGAAAGATGGTTTGGAAAAGGGGCGGAAGGACATATCAGAATTTGCTTTTCTACTTCACGGGAAATTTTAGAAGAAGGAATTAACAGAATCATTACCAGCTTTTAATGTTAAAATTTTTCACTAAAATTGAATATTAAGTTATTATTTTACCGAAATTAACACAAATCAATATTAAATTAAGATTTTCATACTAAATATTTAATTTCAGTATTGATTTAAAAATAAATATTGATAATTTTGATTGAATCATCACTCAAAATTATCAATATGAAAATAAAATACATCAGCATTATTTTCCTTGGAGCTTCTACCCTTTCCTACGCCCAGCAGATAAAGGATACTTTAAAAGAATCAAAGATAGACGAAGTAGCTATTACCGGAAGCCGGAATAAAAAAAGAACAGTTGTAAATACGCCTGTTCCTATTGATATCATCGATATTAAACAGGCAAGCCAGTCAACCGGCCAGGTGGAAGTCAACCAGCTCTTACAGTTTTCCGCCCCCTCTTTCAACTCCAACAAACAATCAGGATCCGACGGTGCTGATGCTGTGGATCCCGCCACTTTAAGAGGTCTGGGCCCCGATCAGACTTTGCTTCTGCTAAATGGGAAAAGATACCATCAGTCTTCACTGATCAACCTTTTCGGAACCAAAGGAAGAGGAAATACCGGATATGACATGAACACCATTCCCATTGGCGCCATCAAAAGAGTGGAGGTTCTTCGTGACGGAGCTTCTGCCCAATATGGATCAGATGCTATCGCAGGGGTAATTAACGTGATCCTTAATGATCGTGACAAAGGTTTTGAAGGAAATGCATTCTATGGAATGAACCTCTTTAAAAGTCCCGGGAACAATGACGTTGTTTCCGATCACAAAGTGGATGGAACTACTTTTGACTTCAGCGGGAATTTTGGAACTAAAATAGGATCCAAAGGCGGTTTTGGAAATTTTACGGCAGAGTTTATCAACAAAGATTATGCGATACGTAATGCTAATCCAGACATCTACAATGATCCGGATCCAGCACCCAGACAACGTTTCGGAGACGCCAAGGCTCAAAATATTTATTTTTTCGGCAATGTTGAACTTCCTTTATCAGACGGATTGAAATTTTATTCCCGTCAGGGCTTTTCGCATAGAAACACCAAAGCCTATGCGTGGACCAGATCAGCAGATGCAGATGGAAATATTCCTGAAATATATCCTTCAGGATTTAACCCGATTGAAAATACGAGCATTTCAGATTTTACTTTTGATAATGGCCTAAAATTTAAGGTATTAGACTGGGACGTGGATTTTTATAATGCTTTTGGCAACAACAGGTTTACCTATCAGATTGACAATACCATCAATGCTACTTTGGGAGTCAAATCACCGACAAGCTTTAATGCCGGAGGACATTCATTGCTGCAGAATACGACCGGCTTTAATGCTGTGAAACAATTTAAGGTACTGGAAGGACTAAACATTGCTTTCGGATCAGAATTCAGGTATGAAAAATTTAATATTATCAAAGGTGAACAAGCGTCTTACACCATGTATGACAAAAACGGAAATCCTGTAACACCAGATACTCCTGAAAGCTTACTTGTTACTAATCCTTTAAGCGGCAGTGTAAGACCTGGTGGATCTCAAGGATTTCCCGGATATTCAACAGATATTGGCAAAAACAGAAATAATTTTGCAGCATATATAGATACGGAATTAGATGTTACAAAAAACTGGATGATAAGCGTTGCCGGAAGATTTGAAAACTATAATGATTTCGGAAGTACCCTGAATGGTAAGTTTGCTACAAGATATGCGATTACTCCGCAGTTTGCATTCCGTGGATCTATTTCTACAGGGTTCAGAGCCCCTTCTCTGGCACAGAAGTATTATAGCCAGCAGTTCACCAACTTTCAAGGTGGTAAATTAGTTACCATTCAGCTCGCTTCTAATGACAGCAAGCTGGCAAGCAGCCTTGGAATTCCTCAGCTGAAACAGGAAACATCTGTGAATGGAAGTGCCGGATTTACCTTCAATACAGGAAAATTCACAGCAACAATAGATGGTTATTATATTCAAGTGAAAGACAGAATCGTCCTTACCGGATATTTTGCACAAGAAGACTTACCAGCAGAAGTTCAGGCAGAGAATCCATTTATTGACCAGGTGCAGTTCTTTTCTAATGCAATAGATACCCGTACGAAAGGGGTTGACCTTATTTTAAGCTATAGCGAAAATATAGGATCCGGAAAACTGACTGCCACTTTAGCCGGAAACTATAACGATATGGAAATTACCAAGGTGAATACATCCGAACAGTTGGCAGGGAAAGAAGATATTTATCTGAGCGAAAGAGAAAAGGCTTTTATCCTGGCTTCTGCGCCAAAAACCAAAGTTAACTTAAATCTAAACTATAAAATCAACAAATTCAATGTAAATCTGCAGATGGTAAGATTTGATAAAGTAACTCTGATTGGCTATGATGATGCAGAACAGGTTTATAATGCAAAAGTAACAACTGACCTCTCTTTTGGTTATGAGTTTTCTAAAAATCTTAATCTGACGTTGGGAAGTAAAAACCTATTCAACCGATATCCTACTTTACAGACGACTCAGGTGACCACCGGAAATACAGAATCCGGAGGTATTTTTGATCCTGTACAGATGGGATTTGCCGGAAGACAGGTTTTTGCCAGACTTAACTTTAAATTTTAATTGAAAATAAAAACTCCTGAGAATCTTCAGGAGTTTTATTTTATTTTCTTGAAATCTTATAGAGCTTACCGCTATCTGTTACAGCATACAGATTTCCGTCCATACCATTCAATACATCCCGGAAACGCTCTTTCTGATCTGCTAAAAGGCGTTCTTCTCCTACTACTTTATTATCTTTCATTACAATTCTGTCGATATGTTCACCGCTTAAACATCCGATAAAGAGGTTTCCTTTCCATTCATCAATATTTCCGGTGTAAAAAGTAACCCCGCTTGGAGAGATCACCGGATCCCAATAATAAACCGGCTGTTCTGTTCCTTCTTTTTGTGTAATTCCTTTTCCTACCTTATCACCGGAATATTCAATTCCATACGTCACATCTCCCCAACCATAGTTTTTGCCCGGCTTAATGAGATTGATTTCATCTCCTCCTCTTGGCCCCATTTCAACATCCCATAAATTTCCATCAGGATCAATTGCCAACCCTTGCGGATTACGGACGCCATAAGCATAGATTTCGGGCTTATAGTCTTGTTTTCCGATAAAAGGATTTCCGGGTGCAGGCTTACCATCTTTTGTAATCTTCAAAATTTTTCCAAGATAATTATCCGTTTTCTGGGCATATGCCCTGGTTACTTTATCTGATCTTTCTCCTGTGCTGACAAATAAATTTCCATCTTTATCAAAAGCAAGACGGCTTCCATAATGTTTATCTCCATCATAAGAAGGTTCTGCACGGAAAATAACTTTTACCTCTGAAATATTTTTAAGATCCGGGGACAGCTTTCCTTTGGCTACAGAAGTTAAGTTTCCTTTTCCAAACGGCTCAGAAAAGCTGAAGTAAATTATATTATTGGTTTTAAAATCGGGATCAAGAGCTACATCCAGCATTCCGCCCTGCCCTTTAGAATCTACTTTTGGAAAGCCTTCTATTTTTGAAATTTGTTTTCCGTCTGCTGACACAACATTCATATATCCGTTCTTGTCAGTAATGAGAAACCTTCCGTCAGGCAAATTGATCATTCCCCAGGGTCTTCCCAGATCTTTATTCAAAATCTCTACGTTATATGCTGTTGTTGTCTTCACAGCCTTAATTCTTGTCTGTCCTTGAAATGCCGGCTTGTAGTCAGAATTAGGATTTTCTGTTTCTACACTGCCATCATTTCCGGTTTTCTGGGCATTTACATGATTCTCCTTACATGAAGATAAAATAAGAAAAAGGCTTATTGCCGGGACATAAAATTGATTGATTTTCATAACATTATGATTAGGTGTTAGAAAAATGAATGGAAAAATAATGCCATACAATCCTTTAAAATAGTATTCTTTAAAATGTATCTAACAGGAAGTATGAAACTTCCTAAATATGGCTCAATCTGTTAAAATTTTATTGTCAAAATATTCACCTTCAAAACATTATACAGTCTTATGATTTCTTTTGTATTTTTGTTGTATGGATTTTAAACTTCAATCAGAATATAAACCTACCGGAGACCAACCCCAGGCTATCGAGAAGCTTACCGAAGGAATAGAGATCGGTGAGAAATATCAGACGCTACTGGGAGTAACAGGTTCCGGAAAAACCTTTACTGTTGCGAATGTTATACAAAATGTTCAGCGTCCTACACTAGTTCTGGCACATAATAAAACACTGGCGGCACAGCTCTTTATGGAGTTTAAAGAATTCTTTCCGGAAAATGCGGTGGAATATTTTGTGAGCTACTATGATTATTACCAGCCTGAAGCGTATATTGCGACTACCGGAACGTATATTGAAAAAGATCTGAGCATCAATGAAGAGGTTGAGAAATTACGTCTTTCCGCTACGGCCAGCCTTCTTTCAGGAAGGAGGGATGTTTTGATTGTTGCCTCAGTTTCATGTATCTATGGTATCGGAAATCCAACGGAGTTTCATAAATCCCTGATTTCTATTGCCATTGGTGAGAAGGTAACGAGAACGGCTCTTCTCTATTCACTCGTTAATGCTCTATATGCCAGAACATTAAATGAATTCCAAAGGGGAACATTCCGTGTAAAAGGGGATGTCATTGATGTTTTTCCGGCGTATGCAGACAATGCGATCAGAATCCAATTCTTTGGGGATGAAATTGAAAAGATTCAAAGTTTTGATCCTTTAACGGGAAATGTGGAGTCTAATTTTGACCAGATTCAGATTTATCCAGCCAATCTTTTTGTGACTTCAAAAGAAACCTTAAACGGTGCTATCAGAGAGATTCAGGATGATATGGTAAAGCAGGTTGACTTCTTTAATTCTATCGAAAAACCTTTGGAAGCCAAAAGACTTCAGGAAAGAACCGAACTGGATCTTGAGATGATTAAAGAGCTAGGCTACTGTTCCGGAATTGAAAACTATTCCAGGTATCTGGATGGGCGTCTTCCGGGAAGCAGACCTTTCTGTCTGATTGATTATTTTCCTAAAGATTTCCTGATGGTAATTGATGAAAGCCACGTAACGGTTCCACAGGTTCATGCCATGTACGGTGGTGACCGTAGCCGTAAGGAAGCATTGGTAGAATACGGATTCAGACTTCCTGCTGCAATGGACAACAGGCCTCTAAAGTTTGAGGAATTCGAAGCCATGCAGAACCAGGTGATTTATGTATCTGCAACACCTGCCGATTACGAACTGGAGAAAACCGGAGGAGCTTATATAGAACAAATTATCCGTCCTACAGGACTTCTTGATCCTATCATCGAGGTAAGGCCTACTTTAAATCAGATTGATGATCTCATGGAGGAAATACAGAAGAGAGCTGATGCCGATGAAAGGGTTCTGGTGACTACCTTAACGAAGAAAATGGCAGAGGAGCTTACCAAATACTTCACCAAATTCGGAATCAGAACAAGATATATCCACTCTGATGTTGAGACCCTGGAGCGTATTCAGATTATGCAGGACCTTCGTTTAGGGCTTTTTGACGTGCTTATCGGAGTAAACCTGTTGAGAGAAGGATTAGATTTACCTGAAGTTTCTTTAGTGGCTATTTTAGATGCAGATAAAGAAGGAATGCTGAGAAGCAGAAGATCAATGATCCAGACGGTAGGCCGTGCTGCAAGGAATGTGAACGGGAAAGCAATTATGTATGCGGATAAGATCACCAAATCTATGCAGGCGACACTGGATGAAACAGAATACCGCCGTGCCAAGCAAATGAAATATAATGAAGAACATGGACTTCAGCCAAAAGCTTTAAATAAAAAGATTTCTGAAAACCTTGTCGGAAGAAGTAAAGATTTCCCGGATGAAAAATATACTCAGAAAGAAATCCTTCAGAAGGTTGCGGAAACCAAAGCCAGCTATGCAAGTGAAGATATTGATAAAATGATTGCCCAGAAGCAGAAAGAAATGGAAGCTGCGGCAAAAAATCTTGACTTTATTAAGGCAGCGAAGCTGAGAGACGAAATTGAAGCTTTGAAGGCTTAAATAATTGATTATTAAAAAGATTAGGCGGCATATTCGATGCCGCCGAAACTTTTTAACCGAATGATATATTTTAATTTTTAAAATACATTACTTACTGCTGCCCGGATAGGAATTAAAAGATCCATCAGCCCATTCAGCTTGATTTCATAGACGGTTGCAAGCTGCATTCCCAGTTTTCCTTTGGGCATTCCGCTTCTGTTGAACCATTCCAGGTAGCTGATCGGAAGATCTGCAAGGACTGTTCCTTCGTACTTACCGAAAGGCATTTTAGCAACGCAGATTTCTTTTAATATTTCGGGATTTATACCTTCCACTTTTATATACTTAAATTAATTTTTCTTCAAGATCATTCTGATTCGGCAATTCGAGATCCGGAGGTGTTTCTTCATCCGAAAATTCATTTCTGTACACCTGAATCAGCAAAAGGGTCAGGGAGATCAGAATAGGCCCGAAAATAAGCCCCATAAAGCCAAACAGATTCATTCCCATGATGATTCCGAATACGGTATTTAAAGGGTGAATATTTTCCAGCTTCTTTAAAAGTGTAAAACGGAGAAGATTATCCGTAAGACCTACCACCACTACACAGTATGCTGCCAACCCCAATCCGGGACCTGTATTTCCTTCAGCAATCATAAAGATGCATACCGGAACATAAACAATGGCAGTTCCTACAACAGGAATTACTGAAGATGCAGCTGTAAGGGCAAATAGTAATACTGGTCCCGGAGCACCAAAGATTATATACCCTATCAGAGAAACTATCCCCTGGCCTACTGCCACAACAGGAATCCCGATAGCATTGGCCATGATCAGTTTTCTCATTTTATCGCCAATCAGGGAAATGTTGGCCCTCTTAAGGGGGGCTGAATTACTTAAAATCCGTTCAAATAACCTGGGCTTTTCCAGCATAAAATAAAGAATAAAATACATAGACATTACCACTGTAAGGGTATTGAATGTCCCACTAAGTGCAGAAGTAGAAATCTTTCCTACAGAATCTTTCAGTTTTGTCATATTTTCTTTACTGAGAATATCAAATCCTACTTTATCGAAAATATAAGTATGTATCTTATCCAGGAAAATATTGAATTTGGCCATATAAGCCTGTGCATTTCCCAGTTTATCAATTATCAGATCAGCAATAAAATAGATGGGAAGAATAAGAACAATAAGACTTGCAAACATTAATGCAAAGGCGGCCAGTGACGGTTTCCATTTTTTTTCTTCCTGCAGATAAAAATTGTATTTTCTGCAGACTACATAAATGGTAATTGCTCCCAGAACCGAGGGAATAAACAATGCCAGATTAAAACAGATCAACCCTGCCAGCACAAGGATAATTGCCAGCAATGACATCTGCTTTATCGCAACACTGCTTATTTGTTTGTCCTTATTCATCATTCCTTTTTTATTTTACTTACTGTACATAATTTGTCTTGGTTTTCCTAAGAAAGCGCAATAAGTAGAGTACATTACAATCATAATAAACGGTGCTGTCAAAATAACCCCTATTCCGCAAAGAACAACCCCTGCAATAGAGATCAGGAATCCTAAAAACCCTGTTAACAGGAATGTTCCATAGTTTTCTTTGGCAATATTGAACGATTTTCCCAAGGCATCCGTTGCTGAAGCATTTTCAAATAAAAGAATAGGATACCCTATTAAAAGGAAAGGATAGACAAAAATGATCGGCAGCACACACAATGCCAACGCCACTGATGAAATGATCCCGGAAAGAAAACTGTAGATCAGTATATTAACAAAATTCTGACGGTATCCAATGAAAAGATCAGAAAACTCGATCGGGTTTTTGGTGTTGTATTTATTCACCATATAGATCAATCCTACATACAGAGGGGATAATAAAAGACCGAAAAGACTGGAAACTCCCATATACAAAGGAAGTCCCGGAGCACTCCAGTAATTAAATTCGCCTCCCGAAGATTTCATTTCTTCAACCATAGATGCAGAGTCAAATCCTGTAAGCATTTGTATAACAGATCCTCCGATCAGGTAAATAACCATCGCTACGATTCCGTAACCGAAGACTCCTTTATACATTTCAAAGGCATGAGAAATAATAGACCCCGTATCTCTGTTAGGCACAGAGCCTTGCTGATCAAATTCGTTAAATTCAGACATAGTTTAAATATTTAATGATTTTACCAAATTTAGTTTTTTTTGGTAAAAGATCACATTAAACAGGTATGAAATTTAAATTTTCTCTGAAAAAACAGTTTTATAAAGTGAGTAAATCATAGCATTCCAAAAGGGGAATGTGAAAAGTCCGCCTATCAGAAATAAGGCAAAGCCTAAATATTTAAACAGAAAGGCAACAATCACACAGACCATTATTTCTACAAAATACATTTTAAGCGCTTTAAAATTCAGAGAGATAGCTTCAAAAATCCTTTTATTGGTAAAAAACATCAGCGGAGCAACAAACAGGGTCACAGCAACCCAGATCACTGCCAGTATTATTGTAGGAATCGTCAATCTGTAAATGAAAAACCAGAAAAGGAAATACCCTACATATTTAAAAAAGTTAAGCCCATTGTACCCGGCAAATAAATCTCCTATTACAACATTTTCCCTGAGGTCAAGCTTACGGAAGATCTGAAACATCCCAAGGTTCAATGGATATAAAAATGCTGTGGTTCCCCAGATTGCCAGTGTGAACATCTGATAATTTTCAGTAACCGCTATTTCTTCCATTTTCTTCAGATAAGCCTGAGTTCCTTCCATAAATGCATCCTGTAATTCTTTATTATAAGAAAAAACGTCATACTTCTGTCCGAAAAGCATAACTGCGGTAAGTAATATTCCAAAAAAGATGATTGAAAACATCAACTGAAAAACGAGTGTTTTATTCCAGTAAAAAAAAGCCTGCTTCAATATAAAATCTATTCCCGGTTTCTGAGGATATTTGTTCTGCATCATAAAAAATTTATGCAAAAGTAAACATCAATAATTATTTTTGCGGAATGTTTTCAGTGAATCATCAAAAATTTATGGAAATGGACGAACTTTCTCTTCAGAAGGTTCCCTATTTTTTCGTGATCGACTTTCTTTCAGAGAATGTTGAAATATACCAGGAAAATGAGATTGAAAAATCAGGTTTAATAATTGATTTTCAACAATTTTACAACACAAAAACAATACACAAGCTGGATAAAAAAATAGTCTGGAAATCGTTTCCGGAAACACAGGAAAGCTTTAAAATCGGATTTGATAAAGTTCAGAAAAATATTCGTTTAGGAAACTCTTATTTAGTAAATTATACCAGAAAAACGAAAATAGAGACCAATTTAACCTTAGAAGAAATTTTTTATCACTCAAATGCTAAGTATAAAGTATTTTATAAAGATTTTTTTGTATTTTTTTCTCCTGAAACTTTTGTAAAGATCATTGATGGTAAAATTCTGACGTATCCTATGAAAGGAACAATTGATGCTTCCATTGAAAATGCGGCAGAAATCCTGAAAAATGATAAAAAAGAAAAAGCAGAACATTACACTGTTGTAGACCTGCTTCGTAATGATCTGAGCATGGTGGCCGATGATGTAAAGGTAGATCAGTTTCAGCATATAGACTTTATCAAAACGCAGCAGAAAGATCTGTATGCAATGAGTTCCGAAATTTCAGGCACGGTAAAACCTGAATTTGACGGCAGAATAGGAAGTATTATGAAAAAACTGCTTCCTGCGGGCTCTATTTTAGGAGCTCCAAAACCTAAAACACTGGAAATTATTCTGGATGCAGAAGGATATGACAGAGGATATTATACAGGAGTCTGCGGCTGGTTTGACGGCCGGAATGTTGACAGCTGTGTAATGATACGCTTTATTGAAAAAGAAGGAGATCAGCTTTATTTCAAGAGCGGAGGCGGTATAACGCATATGAGTAAATTAGAAGACGAGTATCAGGAAATGAAAAATAAAATCTATGTCCCAATTCATTGAAAGTATTAAAGTAGAAGATCAGGAGGTTTTTCTATTGGATCTGCATCAGAAACGTGTCAATCAGACGTTTTCCCATTTCGGAAGGGAAGACTCCATCGATCTGGCCAAAATCTATAAAAACCTGCAGCACGATGAAGATGGTCTTTTCAAACTAAGAATTGCCTATGACCTTGATAAAAAGATCAGGACACAGATGATTCCCTATGCCATCCCTGAAATTCAGGATTTCCAGCTGGTAGAAAACAACAGTTTCGATTATTCTTTCAAGTTTGAAGATCGTAAGGAACTGGACAAAATGAAGATGAAAGCCAAGGCAGAAGAAATTATCATCGTTAAAAATAATCATATCACGGATACCTCTTTTTCCAATCTTTTATTTTTGAAGGGAAAAGACTGGTTTACCCCTTCTACCTATCTGTTGAACGGAGTACAGAGACAGCATCTTTTAAAGCATAAAAAGATCAAAGAAACGGAAATCACTTTACAGAATATAAAGCAATTCTCCCATTTCCAGATCATTAATGCGTTGAATGATTTTGATGATATGTTTATCTATTCCATCGACAGGATTATCAATCTGCCGGGAAGTGAAGAATATCTTGATCTTTAAATCTATTTCATAAATTCAAAATATGACTTCAGGACATCTGCACTGTTTTTCCCGTGAGTATTTACTTCCAGGATTTTCGGTTGTGCATCAGGTTTGAAGAAATTCTCCAAAACTCTGTCCAGAGTAAGCTCGTCCTCCACCCTTATGTAGGAAAAGCCGAAGTGCTTGGCCAAAGATTCTGCATTTTTACGGTGTTTTGTAGCAATAAATTCATCCAGTGTATTCGGATTGGCATTTCCTGGCCCCGGAATGATTTTAAAGATATTTCCTTCCCCGTTATTGAAGATCATAATTCTTACAAATGGTGGAATATACTGATTCCAAAGCCCGTTGATATCATAGAAGAAACTCAGATCTCCCGTGATCAGCAAGGTTGGATTTTCATTTTTGATGGCAAATCCCATTGCCGTTGAAGTAGATCCATCAATACCGCTGGTTCCCCTGTTGCAGTACATCTTTCTCTTCCCGAAATCAAACAGTTGTGCATATCTGATGCCTGATGAGTTACTGAAGTGAATATTATAATTTTCAGGAACCGTTTGGGAAGCCTTATTGAAAAAATAAAAATCAGAGAACTCAATCGTATTTAAAAACTGTTCATGCTTAGCATCTTTTTTATCCCTTAAAACGTCCCAAAGATTAAAATAAGGCCTAGGCTCCAGATTGATAAATTTCAACAATTTTGAGAAGAAAACTTCAGGCTTCACTTCTATTTTTTCAGTCAGTGAAAAATAAGTATCCGGCTGCCATACTTCATCCAGGTGCCAGTGTTGTTTCGGACGGGCGCTTCTCAGGAATTGTTTTACTTTTTTGGAAACCACATTCTGCCCTACCGTAATCAACAGATCGGGAGCATATGTTTTATAATCTTCTTCCGTAAAATTAAAAATATAACGGTCTATATGTCTGAAGAACTTTTCATGATACAAGTTTGAGTTCGCTTCGCTCAATACCACAACAGAATGGTTTTTCACCAGCTGCGTCAACTGGTTTTCCAGTTCCGGGCTGTAATCTCTTGTTCCCACCAACAGCATAATCTTTTGTGAAGTATGCCATTCTGCAATCAGATTGGACGGGATTTCATAATCTTTATGCTTGATTGTCTTTTCCACTGTAGGAAAAGTAGGAAGTTCAGAAACCAACTCGTACAATGGTTCTTCCAAAGGAATATTAATATGCACTGGTCCCTGCTTTTCAAAGCAAAGCTCAATGGCTTTTTTAATAATATCGAAATTAATATCTTCTGCATTTTCTTTGCTGTCTTCCAAAAGCTGGAAATCACCATAGGAATGCTGATGAAAAACATCCTTCTGCCTGATGGTCTGCCCGTCAAATATATCAACAAAATCAGTGGGACGGTCTGCAGTCAGTACTAAGAGTGGAATATTCTGATAGAATGCTTCAGTGACTGCTGGATAATAATTAACCACCGCAGATCCGCTGGTACACGTAATTGCTACCGGCTTTTTCTCACTTTTTGCCATTCCCATTGCCACGAAAGCAGCACTTCTTTCGTCTACAATGCTGTAGCAGTTAAAACTATCTACCTCTGAAAAATGAATGGCCAAAGGAGCATTTCTTGACCCCGGAGAGATAACGATATCTGCAATTCCGTACTGCTGAAGAAGATGTGCAAGTATTTGGATACTTCTCTTAGAAGAATATTTTTTCATACAGCAAATTTAACTTATAAATAATGATTTTAAAATCATTTAAATTAAAAAAAATGTAATTTTGCTGTTCGTAAATTTCTAAAAATGGATAAAATACCTAGTGTAGACCTGCGTGATTTCCTTTCGGACAACCCGGAACGCAAACAGAAATTTGTAAATGAAATCGGAAAAGCTTATGAAGAAATTGGTTTTGTAGCCCTAAAAGGCCACTTTCTTGATGACAACCTAGTAGATGATTTGTATGGAGAGGTAAAAAACTTTTTTGACCTGCCTGTGGAAACGAAACAAAAGTATGAGATTCCCGGAATTGGAGGCCAGAGAGGTTATGTAGGATTCGGTAAAGAAACTGCAAAAGGTTTCAAAAAAGGAGACTTAAAAGAATTCTGGCACTTCGGACAGTACCTGTCTGAAGATTCCAGGTACAAAACAGAGTATCCTGACAATGTAATTGTTGATGAACTTCCAAAATTCAACAAAGTTGGTAAAGAAGCATTCCAGATGCTTGAGAAAACAGGACAGTATGTGCTAAGAGCGTTAGCATTACACCTTGGTTTGGATGAATTTTATTTTGATGACAAAATAGCAGAAGGAAATTCAATTTTAAGACCTATTCACTATCCCCCTATTACTGAAGAACCGGATGATGCGGTAAGAGCAGCTGCACATGGTGATATTAACCTTATTACCCTTTTAATGGGAGCACAAGGTAAAGGTCTTCAGGTTCAAAACCGCAATGGTGAGTGGATTGATGCTATTGCAGAACCGGACGAACTGATGATCAATGTTGGAGATATGCTTTCAAGACATACCAACAACAAATTGAAATCTACAATCCACAGGGTAGTAAACCCACCAAGAGAATTGTGGAGCACTTCAAGATATTCAATCCCTTTCTTTATGCATCCTATCAGTGCAATGTCTTTAAATGCACTTGAGAACTGTGTAGACGAAAACAATCCAAAATTATATGAAGATACTACTGCCGGAGAATTCCTGCATGAAAGATTGATCGAATTAGGATTAATTAAAAAATAAAAATAATGGCTGCCCTATCAGGCAGCCATTTTACTATATAATAATTCCGTTAGAAACATGGGACAAGCGTACATAACATTGTACAGCTATTCATTCTGTAACAACCATTATTCTGATTATTAAGTTCCTGACAAGAATCATCAGGAGATTCTCTAAGATCATAGTACTTATCAATTCCTCCTGAAATAGCTTTCAATTCTTTTCTTTAAATTTTCTTTAAATTTTTCATAGTTATCGTTTAATTGTTTCCTACTCTGTAAGCTTTTCGGATTACGTAAGCTTAAAATTAGTACTTATTTCATAATAATTAATTAAATAAAGATTTATAGATGTGAATCATTTTACCATTAAATTTTTATTTTTACACAACGAGTCTTGTTTAGTTAAAAATATTTTGCCTATTTTTACTTTAACTACAAATTTTTAATTAAAACAATATGAAAAATCTAAAAAAACTAAAAAAAGGCCAATTAAAAAACATTTCCGGAGGAACTAATCTTCCTGAAACAGATTTTTGTATGTATTATTGTAATGGAACCGTTGTTTGTGCAGCTTGCAGTGATGATTTCAAATGCCCGGACACAAACAGTGACATGTAAGATTGAAAATCAAAATGCCATAAATGAGAACCGTTTCTTTATTGAAACGGTTTTTTGTTTGATCTGGATTAAAATAAGGCTATTCTTAAGATATATTAGAATTTTTTGCACTTAGGATAGGTTATTATATCAGATGAAGATTTTATGAGCTTAAAAATGTGTATTTAAAAACAGTCTATAGAAATGACCAAAGTATCTGGCAGTCTCTTACCACAATTCTGTCATTCCGCAGGAATCCAGGGTTACTTATCAGAGTCTCAAAGATTCAAAGATA
>NZ_JAYSDT010000053.1:0-23882 GCF_041914225.1 Chryseobacterium sp. | reverse complement strand
TATTTTCTACCTATCGTAGAACTCGTTAAACCTGCCATATAAGTTTAAATTTGAATTTCCACAAAATTAAGAAAGTTTAACAATATCAAAAAGTGAGAAATCTCACAATTAGACAGTTTGTAATCTTTCTAAATAAGAATTTATCCATTATAGATGCGGGAAAATTTCTAACTTAAGAACCATTATTTCAGATCATAAATTTTATCTCTGAAAACTGCTTTTTGGGTAGAAGATGATATGCTTTTTATTTCAAGATGCCTCACTCTTCTGGAAGCACAATAAGGATTGATAACATACTGCCGGATCTTCGCCTCATTTTTCATATCTGAAATCCAGAAAGATACTTTATTTCCCGTTTTTATGGAGAAAATTTTAATTTTGCCAAAGGTATGAACCAGTATTTCTTCTTTCCGGTTTTCAAAAGCCGTACTTCCTGTTCTTATCATCAGAAATACTAAAACAGCCATCATCAATGTCATCGAATTTTTAAAATTAAATTTCAACATCAAAGGTCTTAGTAAAAAAATAACAACCGAAGCTGACAGTACTTCTACCCCATTCATCGGAATATTTTCAAAGAACAATACATCTACCTCAGCAAACCAATGGATCACCTTGAGTAAAATATGAATAACCCCATCATATACCCCGTTTATCAATTCAAAATCAGCGCTGACAGAAATGAGCGCGGTCATTAAGAATGAAAACACAATAATGATTTCAGAAAAGGGAACAATAACAAAATTCGCAAGGATCGAGATCAATGAAAACTGATGAAAGTAATACAGTACCACAGGTAGCGTTGCCAGCTGAGCCGACAGAGATATTGTAATGGTATTAAAAAGTATTTTTTTAATATAATTATCCTGTTTGGGAAAGTATTTTAAAAAGGGCTGATTCAGCCAATAAATTCCCAAAACAGCTAAAAAGCTAAGCTGAAATCCTACATCAAAAAGCTGCTGTGTATCTGCAATTAAAATAAAAAAGACTGACAAAGCCAATGAATGAAGCAAATCCAGCTTCCGTTGCAGCAATATGAAGATAAAATAAACGCTCAGCATAATACACGAACGCAGAACCGAATTTCCAAATCCAATGAAAGCAGCAAACAACCAGATAAAAGCCAAACTGATAGTTACAGCATATTTTCTGAATCTTAATGGAGTAAAACGGATCAGCAAAAAGTAAAACATTCCAAAGATTACAACAATATGGGTTCCGGAGATCGCCAAAAAATGAACCAGCCCTGACTTATTGAAATCCCTGACAGTATCTGCATCAATTTCTGTACGGTCCGCGAGAATAATGCCTTTTAAAAACTCATTGCTTTTTCCTGACATCCCGGTTTGATCAATTTTATTGAGAACTGCAAACCTGTATTGCCGCAGATTATCTGTAACTGTTAAATCATTCCGCTCTGCAGATCCGATTTCTTTTGAAATATAAATCTGATAATAAATATGCTTTCTTCCGAGATACCGGGCATAATCAAACTGAAAATCATATTGAGGAGCTTCAGGCCGTGTAATATAAGCTTCACTCTTGTAATAATGAATAAAATCCAGCTCTTTATAATCTCTTGGAACATAAAAAACTGAACTTAAACTTTTGTTTCCAGTTTGTGCTGTTCCTTCATATTTTCTATATTTTTCTGTAGAGTTCAGCTTTTGAGAAATCTTAAAAATAATTATTTCTTTTTGCTTTACCTGCGAATGTTCATCTGATGAAAAGGAATTATAAAAATGAAGAATAACTCCCGCTCCAAAAAACAAAAGCATCAGTAAAGCTGTCCTGGTTTTGTATAGAAAATAAGAATGAGAGCATACTATAACCAGAAGGATTAAACAAATTGCAGCAGCCCAATAAATAGCATATTCTGTCAACACCATTTTATCCTGAAAAAAAATTCCAAGAATAAAGCATACTGCGAGAATAAGAAGAGGTTGTTTTTGCAATTCCAATAATTATCTGTAAAAATTAGATAATTAATGATTGATGTATTATCTCCTAAATAACTGATAAGCGTCCCGTTATCCATCAAAGATGTCAACAGAACGCTTAATTTATTTTTATAAAAATTACGTTTGAAAGTATGCTATCTCTTTTTCAGAAATTTATCCGTCAAACGCTTTGTTTCTTTAATATAAAATAAAGGATCTTTCCCATAATCTTCATATTTGAAATCACCTGCTTTTTTAGGAACAGCTGGCTCTATCTGTGTTCCTTCATGCCATTCATTGAATGATGTGATTCCAATGAAATCCGGATTAACTTTGATGGCAGCATCAAACATATTTTCGTAATACTTTCCATTGTTTCTGCTTTTGAAGTTGGCTTCATTCCATGGACGTATTCTTGTATCTGAATAGCCCGGCCCGACACAAGGGATAAAAATCAGGTGATGCTCTTTAGCAAAACCGGCCATAAAATCCCAATTGGCAATTGTACTTCCATACACAAAACCTTCGCTGGCAAAATAGGTATAGAAACCATCAAATCCTGATGAATCAAAAAATTTCGCATCATCCTTTTCAACCCAAAGCCCGATATAAACAGCATCTAAATCTGTATTCCTTACTGTTTTTTTTCCGTTTTTGGATAGTATTTCACTCCATTCTTCCTTAGGAATTTTATAGCTGTCATACACATAGAAAAGTGGTTTTCCCTCTTTTTTATAGAAAGCATGATGAGAAGAATAGGTTTTTATGAGATAAGAAAGCTGTTCTTTTAATTCTGCTGTATTTTTATAGAAAGGCTCTATGTGGAATGCTATTTTTAAATTAAACCGATCTGCAATATCCAGATACTTGATAAGGCTCTTATCCGTGAACGAATCTTTTCCCAGCCAGCTTACTACAACTACTCCCACTCCTGCATCCTTGATCATTTTCATATGCTTCTCAATGATCTTTGGGTCATTGGAGCTGTAATTTCCGAGTGCCGGATAAAAGTTGGCACCAATATCATCTCCTCCTTTGTGATGCCCAAGGTTATTCCATTTCGGATTATTCCAATGAGGAAGGATTTCATGATTCCAGTGCTGATAGCTTCCGTCTATTGCAGGATTTCCGTACCAGCCGTAATAAAATATCTGGACTTTATCTCTTTCGTTATTCTGCTGTGCAAAGCTGTTTGAAAAAAACAATGTAATGGTCAGTAATAACAGGAAACGGTTAAAATAATTCATAGCTAAAAAGTAATTAAATTCTAAAAGTCATTGGTAAAAATTATACTTTCAATATTACCTCAGCAGCATGTTCACTGGCTCCTTTTCCACCAAGTTTTTCTCTCAGAAGATGGTAGTCATTCAGAACCTGCTCTCTTTTTTCTCCTGTCAGAATTTTATTGAGTTCTGTTACCAGATTTTTAGTATTCAGATCATTTTGAATCAGCTCTTTCACAACTTCTCTATCCATAATCAGGTTAACCAGAGAAATGTAATTGATATTTTTTACCAGTCTTTTTGCAATGGCATAAGAAATTTTGCTTCCGCGATAGCAAACCACTTCAGGAATGTTCAGCAAAGCGGTTTCCAGAGTAGCCGTTCCGGAAGTTACGAGAGCCGCCTTTGAACATCTTAGCAAGTCATAGGTTTTATTGGAAACAAAATGAACATTATCATCCACATATTTCTGATAAAATTCTTTCGGAAGACTCGGCGCTCCGGCAATCACAAACTGATAGTTCTGAAATTGCGGTCTTACAGAAAGCATCATTTCAAGCATCTTTTCCACTTCCTGTTCTCTGGAACCTGGTAAAAGGGCAATGATTTCTTTTTCATTCAGCCCGTTTTCAGATTTGAATTTTTCAACACTGATTTCCTGCAAATCTGAAATAGCATCCAGCAAAGGATGGCCTACAAAATGAGAGTGAACTCCATGCTTTCTGTAAAAATCCTCTTCAAAAGGAAGAATCACCATCATTTCATCCACATATTTTTTGATAATCTCTACACGTCCTTCTTTCCACGCCCAAAGCTGCGGGGAAATATAATAAACGACCTTGATTCCAAGCTCTTTGGCAAATCTGGCAATTCTCAGGTTAAAACCCGGATAATCTACCAGAATCAAAACATCAGGTCTGTTCTTCTGAATATCCTCTTTACAGAATTTAATATTATTCAGAATGGTGCGGAGGTTCATTACAACTTCCAGGAATCCCATAAAAGCAAGGTCACGATAATGTTTTACCAGTGTTCCCCCCTGAGCTTTCATCAGATCACCTCCCCAAAATCTGAATTCCGCATTGGGATCTTTATGTTTCAAGGCTTTCATCAGGTTGCTTCCATGCAAGTCACCGGAAGCTTCTCCTGCAATAATATAATACTTCATTTCTATAGTAAGGATAGAGAACAAATTAAGACAGATATGATCTTAATTCGTAAATTTGTTCAAAGATAATTATAAAAAATGTCAGAAGAATTTGAAATCAGGAATAAAGTTGCAGAAAGCGGCCTTATCAATTTTGACCTTACCACTTTACTGCCAAAAGGAGAAAGAAAGGGTATTGACCTTAAAGATTTTCTTTTTCAGGAGATGATCCTCAAAGAAAAAGATTTCCGTGAAAAGGTAGATGCTATAGATACTGAACAATATAAAGATTCTTATATATACATCTACAATTCTGTAGATACTATCATTCCTCTTTGGGCTTATTTTGTTTTAACTGCAAAACTTACAGATGTAGCTAAGAAAATAGTATTTGGAAGCCGTGAAGATCTGGAAGTTATTTTAATGCATAATGCCATCCAGACTTATGATTTTGAGGAAATGAGAGGAAAAAGAGTGCTTGTAAAAGGCTGCTCTGATAAAGAAATCCCTGAAAATGCTTATATTGAATTGGTAGAACAGTTAAAACCAATAGTAAAATCCCTGATGTTCGGAGAAGCTTGCTCTAATGTTCCTATTGTAAAGAACTAATATGAACAAATCTTTATCAGCCGTATTTTTATTTATTATTTTTCTTGGTATCTATTATTGCGGGAGTTTTTCAAAAATTCCTTTTGCAGACTGTGTAGGATTTGTGCTGAGTACAGAAAAAGGCATATGGGAAACAACGGCTACCGCAACCAGTCACTTTTTATATATTAATACTGTTATTTTCATTAAAAATCTGGCAGGGATCAACGCTATCGAAGCAAGCAGGTTTTTAGTAGTTTCTTCAGGGGCCGCCACAGTTTCTGTCATTTATCTCACGGTGAAAAGTATTTCAAAAACAGAATGGGCTTCTATTACGGCTGCTTTTGTATTTGGTTTCAGTTTTACCTTTTGGAGAAATGCAGAAATCGTAGAAGTATATACTTATAATTCGCTTTGGGTAAGTCTTTTTTTCTTTTCGGTTATCAAAAGTTTTACAGAAAACAAAAGAATCTATATCCTGTTAAGCAGTTTATTTCTAGGGATAAGCTTATGGGTACATATTCAGAATATTCTCCTCATCCCAGCTTTACTGATCTTTCTATTTTATTTCAGAAATGAAAAAAAATATGCTGCAACTTCACTATTGATTTTTGTTGTGCTATTCAGTTTTTTATTCATTCTGAATATCTCCCAGGGGCTTCCTTTTAATTCTCCTTATAGCTCTGACCAGGGAACATGGGTAGAAGATTCCCTGAAAAAAGATTTCATTCAATATGTAAAGGATTTTTTTCAATCTTTCGTATATCTTATTTATAATTTCAATCTGTTTACATTTTTCGGAGTCGCAGGTGTCTTATTTCTGTACAATACCAACAGAAAAATGTTTTTTGTTTTTGCAGTGGGAGCTGTATGTGTATATGGATTTTCAACATTTTATGCGGTATCAGACAATTATGTTTTCTTTTTGCCTTTCAATATCATTTTTGCTTTATCTATCGGATATGGTCTCTCCTCTGTCAAATATGCTCATCTGAGAAAATTTTCATGGGTTTGCTTATTGATTCCTGTAGGTTATCTTTTACTGTATAAAGTCATATCCTTAACAGAGAAAGGAAAAGAATTCCATTCATTTAAAGAGTATAAGGGCGGACTCTCTTATTATGTACTTCCATGGATGAATAACAATGTAGGTATTCTGGAGTTCACTATTGATAAAAAACAGGCACCAGAACCTATTGAATGGATGACCAATAGTGCAGTAGAATATATAAAGCTGTTAAAAAGTAAAGGATATACGGAGGAACAGATCAGAAAACTTTAACAATAATTATGAAAGGCGGTCATTTTATGAGGCATATTTTTTGATAACTTTGGTGTACTTAATACTTAATAAACACAAAAATGAGTTTAATTGACCTACTTACAGGGAATACTGGCAACCAGGTTGCTGAACAGGCTGAAAACAAATTCGGAATCAGCAAAAACCAGGTGATCGCCCTATTGGCTGTAGCGACCCCTCTTATCATTTCTTATCTTAGAAATAAATCTCAGGATGCAAAAGAAGCAGAAGCTTTAAATAATGCCTTAGATAAAGACCATAACGGAAGTATCTTAAATGATGCTTCACAAATTGAAGCAAGACAGGCTGAAGGCGGATCTATCCTTGATCATATCTTTGGCGGACAAAAAAGTACTGTTGAAAACCAATTGTCACAAAACACCGGGATTTCAATAGACAAAATAGGACCTATCCTTGCCATGCTCGCACCTGTTGTAATGGGTTACATCGGTCAGCAAAAGCAACAAAATAATGTAGGAGCAGGCGGCTTGGGAGATTTGTTGGGAGGAATTCTTGGAAATGCTTCAAACCAGGCTCAGGCTCAGCAGTCTAATCCTTTAAATGACATTCTTGGAAGTGTTTTAGGCGGCGGACAATCTCAATCATCTGGAAATCCACTGAACGATATACTGGGAAGTGTATTGGGCGGCGGTGGAAACCAACAACAAGGAGGTGGCGGCTTGGGCAGCATCCTTGGTAATATTCTTGGAGGTAAATAATTAATTTAATTTTCATAAAAAAGACCGGAGATAATAATCTTCGGTCTTTTTATTTTTAATTACTTTTTAGATTTTTCTTCAGAAGCTACAAAAGATTTTGAGGCTTTTTTAGGTCTTCTTTTACCATAACTTCCGGAATTAATCTTTCCTCTTCTTGATTTTTTGTCTCCTTTTCCCATAGTATGATGTATTTGTTGTTCTACGAATTTAGAAAATACAGCGCTAAAATCCAATTAATGAAGCTGTTAAAATTTTATAAATTAAGAAGGGAAGCTGGGAGAGGGAGGCTGGAAGTTATTATCAGGTTACCAGTTTCGATTCTTAATCTGCAGATCACTTATTTTTTTTCATTTTGCCAACAAAAGGCTGTTTAAATATTTCGGGCTGCCAGGACTTCCTTCTTCCAGCTTCCGGCCCCCACCCTCTTAAACTTTTATCGTTTTCCACTTTCCTTTTTTAAATAAAATAAAAGCGACAATGGTAATTAAGGTTTCTGCTGCGGGAATTGAAATAAAGACTCCTTTAGGACCCAGTTCAAAATACTTCGATAAAAAATAAGCCAGAGGAATCTGAAACAGCCAGAAACCAAAAAGATTAACCCAGGTTGGTGTCCATGTGTCACCCGCACCATTGAATGCATTGATCATCACCATTCCGATTCCATAAAAAATAAATCCGGTACTCATAATCTGAAGGGCATTTTTGGCAAAGTCTTTAATAGCAGTTTCCTGAGTGAAAAAACCCACTAAAAAATTTCCCATAAAAATAAATATCAGACTTACCACCAGCATAAAGATGACATTATATTTCACAGTTTTCATTACGGACTGTTCGGCTCTCAGCATTTCATTAGCTCCCATATTCTGTTCTACCAAAGTGGAGGCCGCATTACTCAATCCCCAGGCTGGAAGCATAAAAAACATCATCAGTCTCAAAGCAGTCTGATAACCTGCCGATGCATTCTCTCCTCCTGTAGTTGCAACCAATTCTGCAAGGAAAATCCAGTTGCATGAAGCAATGACAAACTGAAAAATTCCCGGTGTTGCGATTTTGATGATGGATTGGATCAATTCATAATTAGGTTTAAAATAAGAAAGTTTAATTCTTATCTGAGTATCCGCCACCAGAAGATGGTATAATTGATAAACTACTCCAATGCTACGCCCTATTGTAGTTGCCAGAGCAGCTCCCGTCAATCCCAAAGCAGGCACAGGTCCCAGACCTTTTATCAGAACAGGACAAAGAATAATATTGGCAATATTGGCAATCCATAAACTTTTCATCGCAATCATCGCATTTCCTGCTCCTCGGAAGATCCCATTGATTAAAAATAAAAGCATGATAATCGTACTGCTTCCCATCATAATCCTGGTAAAATTCTTTCCATAATATGCAGCCTCTGGTTTAGCCCCCATCAGAATCAGAATTTCTTCTGCATAGATCACTCCCAGTAAACTTAAAACAAACGTAATAGCAAAGGAAACAAGCAATACCTGCGCAGCACTTCTGGAAGCCTGCTCAGGATTTTTCTCCCCGATTCGTCTTGCCACCAAAGCCGTTGCAGCCATACTCATCCCTATCGCAATAGAATACATTACTGAAAGTACAGATTCGGTAAGCCCAACTGTCTGAATAGCAAAACCGCTTTCTTTCAGATGACCGACAAAATAAAGATCTACAAGCGCAAATACGGACTCCATAGCCATTTCCAGCATCATGGGAATAGCTAAAAGCAATACGGCACTTCTGATATTCACTCTGGTAAAATCTGTCTCTTCCCCGCTAAACGCTTTTTTCAAAAATTCAACATATTTTGTCATGACCTCTTTTTAGTTTACTTAGCAAAAGTATTCATTCAAAAACAATTAAAAGTTGGCATATGAAAAGTTTTTAACAACTGCTGAAGACTGATCATTTTTGTAAAAAAGTCGAATCAAAATATTGAAAACAAAATTTACAATAAATATTTATCGTATTACAATAATTATTTATACATTTACAACAAATAAAATAATTATATGAAATTAATTGGTGAAAAATCTGTCTCCACAATTTTAAATAAAATTCTGCTGACTGTTTCAATAGGTCAGCTGCTGTATTTAGGTTACTTGATTTTTGGATTCGTTATAGTATATTTCAACATACATCAGGGAACACAATATTTCCAAGACACTTTTAAAACTGGAGATTTCAATGATGAAATTACAAAAACAACCGCTGATTCTTTAACTTTTCAGTTCAAAATGCCATTAACCAATTTTGTAATCAGAGGAAGCTATACGCTATATACCTTTATTTCAATCATATTTTTCATTGGGTTTTACAGTCTGTTTACTTTTTATCTGTTCAGAATTTTCAGAGGAATGAGCAAAGAGATTATTTTTAATATAAAAGTTATTCAGTATCTTAAATCATTTGCCATTCTCAACATAATATTCATTCCTATTTATTGTGCCGTTTTATATTTCATGGATAAGTCTGTATACAGTATAGATCCAATGTTTATACTACTTCATCTTACTTTAGGAATTATCATCCTTTTTATTATAGAATTTTTTAAAAAGGGATACGAATTACAAATAGAAAATGACTTAACAATATAATTATGCCGATTATTATCAATATTGATGTAATGCTTGCAAAAAGAAAAATGCAGTCCCAGGAATTGGCTGAAAAAATAGGAATTACACAGGCCAATCTTTCAATTTTGAAAAACGGAAAAGCCAAAGCTTTAAAAATTTCAACTTTAGAAGCAATCTGTACTGCCTTGGATTGCCAGCCTGGTGATATATTAGAATTTAAACCTTAAAATAAATAATATGAAACTCAATTTAAACTTAAAAACAATCATTTTAATAATGGCTGTGTTCTCAACATACACCAATGCTCAAGAGCTAACCAATGAACACAAACAAATGTTAAAGTACGATAATACAGCTTATTTTAATACTTTGATCAATAAAAATAACATCAATACTTGTTATCAGATTGAAAACAATACCTACACTTTATTAGGCTTAGCCATTAAAATGAACAGTAAAGAAGTATTCCAAAAACTGATTGATGAAAAAGCAGATTTAGACAAAATATGTGACGGAAAGACGCCCTTAATGTTTGCAGCAAAATATGGAAATACAGAATTTACAAAGAAACTTCTGGCCAATGGAGCAAAAAAAGAGACTAAAACATCAGCCGGTTACACAGCTTTGGATTATGCCCGGAAATATGATAAACCTGAAATCATTAAACTTCTGGAATAATTTTTCAATTCATATATTCAAAACAGCGGATTTGTAATTCAATAATTAATACGAGAATAATCTGATTAATAGAACAATAATTATTATCAAAACTTAGCAATTGGTAATAAAATTTAATTTAGATTTGTATATTCTTAAAAATTATTCTTATGAAAAAAATAATCTCTACTATCTTTCTATTTGGAATGTTACTGTCCGGAAGCATGCTATCTGCCCAGAGAATGACTCAGGAAAAGATGAAAGCCATTTATTCTGATGATATAGCAACATTTAAAAAACAGTTTGCACCGGGAGATTACAACAAATGTTTCCTTGTTGGAGATATACTTTATTCACCCCTTGGTTTCAGTGTGATGGCTGACAGAAAGAATATTCTGAATTTCCTTTTGGACAATAAAGCCAATGTTAACAAAAAATGTCAGAACAAAACACCTCTTGAAGTTGCTGATGATACAAAGGGCAGTGAAGAAATAAAGAAAATTCTGATAGCAAAAGGCGGCAATAGAGATTAAAAAATCTAAAAACAATATATGAAACTTCCGAAAGGAAGTTTTTTTTATTTATAAAACCTGCAAAAATCTTATCTTTGCCAACGAAAAATTCAAGGTCCGGAATTGGACCTTAAACATTGAACTTTAAACAAATAATTATGTTTCGATCACACACCAACGGAGAGCTATCTCTGAAAAATCTGAATGAAGAAGTTACACTATCAGGATGGGTACAGACTATCCGTGATAAAGGATTTATGATTTGGGTAGATCTTCGAGATCGTTACGGAATTACCCAGCTGGTTTTTGACCAGGAGCGTTCTTCTGCACAACTGATGGAAGAGGCTAAAAAACTGGGCCGTGAATTTGTGATTCAGGCTACCGGAAGAGTTATTGAAAGAGTAAGCAAAAATCCTAATATTCCGACAGGAGAAATTGAAATCCTTGTGGAAAAGCTTACGATTCTGAATGATTCTCAGCTGCCACCTTTCACCATTGAGGATGAAACCGATGGCGGTGAGGAATTAAGAATGAAATACCGTTACCTGGATATCAGAAGAAATCCGGTAAAAGATAAACTGATCTTCCGTCACAAAATGGCGCAGAAAGTAAGAAATTATTTGTCTGATGAAGGTTTCATTGAAGTGGAAACTCCTGTACTGATCAAATCTACTCCGGAGGGAGCAAGAGACTTCGTCGTGCCGAGCAGAATGAATCCGGGACAGTTTTATGCATTGCCACAGTCTCCACAGACTTTCAAACAGCTTTTGATGGTAGGTGGAATGGATAAATATTTCCAGATTGTAAAATGTTTCCGTGATGAGGATTTAAGAGCTGACAGACAGCCGGAATTTACACAGATCGACTGTGAAATGGCTTTTGTAGAGCAGGAAGATGTTATGAACGTATTCGAAGGAATGACTAAAACTCTTTTAAAAGATATTACAGGTCAGGAATTCGGGGATTTCCCAAGAATGACTTTCGCAGATGCGATGAGAAAATACGGAAACGACAAACCGGATATCCGTTTCGGAATGGAATTCGTAGAACTGAATGAGCTTGTAAAAGGAAAAGACTTCAAAATATTTGATGATGCTGAATTGGTTGTCGGAATCAATGTAGAAGGATGTGCAGAATATACAAGAAAACAAATCGATGAGCTTGTTGATTGGGTAAAACGTCCTCAGATTGGCGCCTCAGGAATGGTTTGGGTAAAATTCCAGAATGATGGAGTAAAGACCTCATCAGTAAACAAATTCTACAGTGAAGAGGATTTAGCAAAAATTATCGAAAAATTCGGAGCAAAAGAAGGAGACCTGATGTTGATTCTTTCCGGAAACGAAAACAAAGTAAGAGCTCAGCTTTCTGCGTTGAGAATGGAACTTGGAAACCGTTTGGGATTAAGAAAAGGAAATGAGTTTGCACCACTTTGGGTTGTAGACTTCCCTCTGTTGGAATGGGACGAAGACACTGAAAGATACCATGCAATGCACCACCCTTTCACTTCTCCGAAGCCGGAAGATATCCATTTATTGGAAACTGATCCTGGTAAAGCAAGAGCCAACGCTTATGATATGGTTCTGAACGGAAACGAAATCGGTGGAGGTTCTATCAGAATTTTTGATAAAGATCTTCAGTCTAAAATGTTTGATTTATTAGGGTTTACCAGAGAAGAGGCAGAAGCTCAGTTTGGATTCCTTATGAATGCCTTCAAATATGGCGCACCGCCACACGGAGGTCTTGCATTTGGATTTGACCGTTTGGTAGCGATCCTTGACGGAAATGAAGTCATCAGAGATTATATTGCATTCCCTAAGAATAATTCAGGACGAGATGTCATGATTGATGCTCCTGCTTCGATCGCCGATGCACAGCTTGATGAATTAGAATTACAATTAAATTTAAAAGCATAAATATACAGCGGGGTTTTCACCCCGCTTTTTTATATCCTCAATTACAGGAATCTTCAATTTAGACTTACAAAAATACATGTTCATGAGAAAGCATTATCCCGGATTCACGACTTTACAAATTCAGCACACTTTCTTATTTATCAACAGAATAGACTTTATATCAATATAGAGTACAATTTTTATTTGCAAATCAAATATTAGTGAAATAACCTAATTTTAAATATAATAGTAAAAAATAAAACACAATAAATTAATTAACGAATTAAATACATTTATCAAACAAAATATCAATAAAACAATCATTATATTATGTTATATACAATAATAATCTTTTATTAATATACTTACAACACACAGCTGAATTATAATGAAGACTTAATCAAACTTAAGAATTGATTAATTTTAATAATCTTTTGCGTGGGGTAATAATAGAGCTGTTCATATATAAACCTGATCACCAACCAATATTAAATAATATGAAAAGCAAACTATTACTCTTATCAGGATGCCTTGTTTTGGCACTGAATTCATGTAGGTCGGATATTGAAAATGCACAGTCAGATTCAATAGATCAAACAACGACGAAGCTGGACAATACAAAAATTCACAAATTATTAATTAACGGAAAATACACCTATGTTAATGAAGTGAATGGTGAATATTTTTATGCTGATGATATTACGATTAGCGCCGAGCAGTTTGACAAGTTAAAAATGCAGGCCAATTCTGAAATATCCACAACTGAAAAAAGCACCATTGTAAGCTCATTTATTAAGACATGGCCGAATGCTACAGTCTATTACACATTACCCAGCCAGGGAACTATGAGCACTCAGAATTATAATACGTTCCTTACCAATATCAACAAAGCGTTTGATATGATCTCTTCCCAAACCAGCATGCAGTTTGTTGAACGTACAAACCAGACAGAGTACATCACTTTTACTTATACAACCTCCAACAGCTCTCCGCTTGGATGGCAAAAAAACAGAGTAAACGGTATTAAAATTTATAATATCACGTATCCAGCCATTATCGCTCACGAAATAATGCATTCTATGGGAATCATGCATGAGCAGTGCCGCCCGGATAGAGATCAGTACATTATTGTAGACGTAAACAAAGCTGTGGAAGGAAGCCGTCATAACTTCAATCTTTATAATGATTATGCAGGACATGGTGCGTTTGATTTCGGTTCAGTCATGATGTATCAGTCTACAGACTTTGCTATAGACCCAAGCCAGCCTGTAATGACTAAACTTGACGGATCTACATTTACCAAGCAAAGGACAGGATTGTCTGCAGGGGATTATGCAGGAATAAATCATTTGTATGGACCTGTTAATGCCAGTTCTGCAATCAACGGAACTTATACCATGACAACAGCTTTGGCGAATGATAAAAATGTAGATATTACCGGAAGTTCCACTACAGACGGCACCAGCGTAATTCTGTATTCTGCTTCTACAGGAAATAACCAGAGATTTACTTTCAGCAAATCAGATCACGGGTATTATATCATCAAATCCATACTGGATCCTTCAAAAGTACTGACTGTAAAAGGTAACGGAACAACAAGTGGAACAGCTGTTGAGCTAAGAACCAATGCTAATACAGATTCCCAGAAATGGCTATTATTCAATCTGGGAAACAATGGTTTCGGATTTGCCCCAAAGAATGCACCAGCATTGAGATTAGAGGTAAAAGACGGCTTGACAACCAATCTTACCCCGATTGTAATCGGCACTACGGATCAAACGGTTCAGCCTTCTACAAAACAGCGCTTTATCCTTACAAAAGTTAATTAAACTATTCTAACAGATAAAGAGGTTGTTTCAAAAGTCAAATAAGTTGACGCTGTCATTCTGAACGAAATGTAATGGAGTGAAGAATCTCGTATTATCAATTGTGAATGAGATTCTTCCTTAGGCAGAATGACACTTTTGAAACAGCCTCTTCTGTTTATCAGATCAGTATATACAAACTGGTCTAAATTTATTTAATAGTCAATTTCAACATCTGTTCCCTTCCCGGTCCGGTAGAAAGATAAGCCACCGGAATTCCCAGTTCCGCTTCCAGAAATGACAGAAATTCATTCATTTCTTTGGGCAGTTCTGAAGGACTTTTCATTGCAGAAAAATCAGCATTCCAGCCATTCATCCATTTGAATACCGGTTTTCCATTCTCCGGAAGTAACCCCGAAACCGATACCGTTTTTCCGTCTTCAAGTTCATAATGAGTACAAACTGCTACTGATTTCAATCCACTCAAAACATCCGCTTTTGTCAGAACCAATTGAGTGACTCCATTGATCATTACTGCATACCTTAAAGCAGGAAGATCCAGCCATCCTGTTCTTCTCGGACGTCCTGTATTGGAACCAAACTCATTCCCTTTCATTCTGAGATCATCTCCAAATTCATCTAAAAGTTCCGTTGGGAATGTGCCATTTCCAACACGGGTACAATATGCTTTCGCAATCCCATAAATTTCACCGGTCTTTTTCGGTGAAACACCTAATCCGCTGCTCGCCCCCGATGCGGTCGTTGAAGAAGACGTTACATATGGGTAAGTACCGTGATCAATATCCAGCATCGCTGCCTGAGATCCTTCTGCCAACACTTTTTTACCTTCAGATAAAGCTTTGTTAAGATAAATCTCAGTGTCTGTACAATTGAATTTTTTAAGAAATTCCACCGCATCAAAAAACTCTTTACTGATTTCTTCTAAAGCCGGCAAAACAATCATTCCTCCTTCTTCCAGTATTCTGTAATCTCTATCCAGAATGTGTTGTGCCCTGCTTTGAAAATCTGATGAAAATATATCCCCTACTCTCAGATTCTGCCTTAATATTTTGTTTGAATATGCCTGAGCAATTCCATTCTTTGTAGTTCCGATCGTGGTATACTCGGGACTTTCTTCCATAAAAATATCCAGAAGCCTATGCGTTGGCATTACCAGGTGTGCTTTTTGAGAAATAATGATAGTATTTTCCGGCTGAATGGTTTTATCAAACACCTGAAGATTCAGAATTTCTTTTTTAAAACTTACAGGATCCAGAACAGTTCCTGTGCCGATCACATTCTGTACTCCTTGCATAAAGATCCCGGAAGGAATCATTTTAAGCGTGATTCTGCGCCCGTTTCTTTCTATGCTGTGTCCAGCGTTAGATCCGCCATTAAAACGTGCTGTAATATCATAATTTTCACTGATAAGATCAATGAACTTACCTTTACCTTCATCTCCCCATTGTAGTCCTAATACAATATCCATATTTGTACTTTAAATTTTATGAAGCAAAGCTATGACAGCCAGCTGGAAAGACCGTTGTCATTTGACAAAAAGCGATTATGAAATATCAGAAGTTAGTAAAACTCACAAACTCTATTACTCTCAAACCTTATAAAATATTTCTCCTGATCCTGCTCAAAGAAGAAGGCGTAACTCCAAGATAAGATGCCAGCATAGACTGCGGAACCCTGTTAGCAAGGCCGGGATAATGATTTAAAAAGTGAATATAGCGTGATTTTGCATCCTGATTCAGCATGATGCTCGCCACTTTGAGTTTATTCTCAGCAACAAAAGCATGGATTCTTGCAAACAAAACCGGCCATACAGCAATTTTATCTTCCAGAATTTTAAAGTGCTTAAAATCAATCACCAACAGGACAGCATCAGTAATAGCCTCAATATCTTCATGGGCAGGCAGCTGATCAGTAAATCCCTGAAAATCTCCGATAAACCGCCCTTCATAGATGAAATACCTGGTGAAATCATCTCCCTGCCTGTTATAATATAAAGACCGGAAAACACCTTTCTTCACAAAAGCAATTCCTTGGCTTACTTTCCCTGCTTCTACAAAAAGTTCCCCCTTTTTTACAGTAATTTCCTGAATTCCTTCAGCAATCAAAAGCTCATCCTGAGGATTCAGTGTTACGAATTTTTTGATATAAGTAAAAAGCTCTTCCATATCTGTTATCAACCACGGATTGCGGAAGTATAAAGGTATAAAAGTCACCGCTAAAAACAATTGTCATTTGGTAACAAAGTTCACAAAAGGTACCACATGAGTTTCTGGCGGCATATTAATTGCTTGATTTTTAAAAACGTAAGACAATGAAAGCAATTTGGAACGGCGCCATTGGCTTCGGTTTAGTAAACATTCCTGTTAAAATTTACTCGGCAACGGAAACCACAAAACTGGATCTCGATATGCTCGATAAATCTGATTTTTCCAATATCCGGTTCAAAAGGGTAAATGAAAATACGGGAAAAGAAGTAAAATGGGAAAACATCGTCAAAGGTTATCTCATGGACGACAAATACATCGTTCTTGATGAAGAAGATTACGAAGCGGCAAGCCCTGAAAAGACAAAAATACTTTCCATTGACCAGTTCGTTAAAGAAGAGGAAGTGGATAGTGTTTATTTTGAAACGCCTTATTATCTGGAACCCCAGAAAAATGGGGAAAGCGCTTACAGGCTTTTATTGAAGGCACTTGAAAAGACCGGTATGGTAGGCGTAGGGACATTTGTACTCCGTGAAAGCGAAGCTATCGGAATGATACGTCCTTATAACGATGAAATTCTTGTCCTGAACCGTTTAAGGTTTGACCAGGAAATAAGAGATTATACTGATTTAAAAATTCCTGCTCAAAAGGCACCCAAACCTGCAGAACTTAAAATGGCAGTAAGCCTGATTGAACAGCTTTCCCAGGAATTTGATCCCGCAATGTATAAAGATACCTATTCTGATGAATTGATGAAAATCATCAAGCAGAAAGCCAAAGGCAAAAATATAAAAGCAAGAAAAACACAGCCTGCAAAAGAAGGCAAAGTGATTGACCTCATGGCACAGTTAAAAGCCAGCTTAAATACTTCTAAATCCAAATCCGCATCGTAATGGCTCTCAAAGATTATCATAAAAAACGAAAGTTCGATGAAACCAGCGAACCCAAAGGAAGAACAAAGAAAAGTAAGAATAAGCTGATTTTTGTAATCCAGAGACATGCTGCAACCAGACTTCATTATGACTTCCGCCTTGAAATGGAAGGGGTACTGAAAAGCTGGGCTGTTCCGAAAGGCCCTTCTTTAGACCCCAAAGACAAACGCCTTGCTATGATGGTGGAAGATCATCCCTATGATTATAAAGATTTTGAGGGAAATATTCCTGAAGGGAATTATGGTGCCGGACAGGTAGAAATCTGGGACAGCGGAACGTATGAACCTTTGGAAGAAAACAGTAAGCTTTCTGATGAAAAAGAGCTTCTGAAAGAATTACATGCAGGATCTTTAAAGTTCATTTTACATGGTAAAAAGCTGAAGGGTGAATTTGCTCTGGTTAAAATGAAAAATACGGAGGACAATTCATGGCTGCTCATTAAGCATAAAGATGAATTTGCAGAAAGTCCGTATGATGCTGAAGAAAACACATCCCCAAAATCTTTGGTTTCCCAATTTTTAGAGGAAAAAAAAAGCCTAAAAATAAAAGAAAAAAAGAAGTCATAACTACTGAAAAACCATTTAGAAGTTTCAATTCTTTAACAAACGAAAAAAAGCTTAAATCTTTCATCAGGCCTATGCTGGCTAAGCTTTCCGAAGATGCCTTCAATGATAAAGACTGGATATTCGAAATAAAATGGGATGGCTACAGAGCCATTGCGGACCTCAGCCATGAAACCCCACTCTTCTATTCCCGGAACGGAATTTCATTTTTATCAAAATTTGATAAAAATCAGTCAGGATTTCGATAAGCAAAAATATCAGATGATTCTGGATGGCGAAGTTGTCGCATATGACGATCAGGGAAAGCCCAATTTCCAGCTTCTACAGCAAATCGGGGACAATCCAGGTACACCACTTGTTTATCAGGTTTTTGACCTTCTCTGGCTGAATGGTCATTCTACTGAGGAACTTCCGCTCATTCAGCGGAAGGAACTTTTAAAAGAAGCTTTAATTGAAACTGATGCCATTAAATATTGTGATCATATTCCCGAAAAAGGTATTGAATTTTTTAAGCAAATGAAATGGAAGGTATGATTGCGAAGCGGGCGGATAGTTTGTATATTGAAAACCACAGAACCAGTGACTGGCTTAAAATAAAATTTTCAAATACTGAAGAAGTAATTATTTGTGGTTTTACAGAACCGAGAGGATCCCGTGAAAGTTTCGGGGCATTGATACTGGGGAGATATATTAATCAAAAGCTTACGTATTGCGGCCATACTGGTACAGGGTTTAATAAAACGTCTTTGAAAGAGCTTTATCAAAGACTTGAGAAATTAATTGTACAATCTTCACCTTTCGAAAAAATTCCTAAAACCAATATGCCAGTAACCTGGATAAAACCGGAACTGGTATGCGAAATCAAATATTCTGAGATTACCCGGGACGGAATATTCAGACATCCTGTTTTTATAACCGTCAGAGAGGACAAAGGACCAGAAGATATCAAGGAATCATCCTTCACCGAAAAACCTAAAGAAATGAAGACAAAAACATCATCTAAAAAAACTGAAGTTTCTGAAAAAGAAAAGGAGATCACATTAGATAAGCATAAAGTTAAACTGACCAATCAGGATAAGATCTATTTTCCTAAAGATGGTATTACGAAGGGAGATGTTATTGGCTATTACCAGTCTGTGGCGAATTATATCTTACCTTATCTGAAGAACCGCCCTCTTTCTCTCAACCGGTTTCCAAACGGAATTGAAGAACAGGGCTTTTATCAGAAAGATGCAGGAGACACCATACCGGACTGGATAAAAACCACGCAGGTATATTCTGAATCAAATGACAAATACATCGATTATATTTACTGTAATGATAAAGCAACATTAGCCTATCTGAATAATTTAGGATGTATTGATATGAATCCGTGGAACAGTTCACTTCCTGACCTTGAGCATCCTGATTACCTTGTTTTGGATCTTGATCCGTCAAAGAAAAATACATTTGATGATGTAATTGAAACAGCTCTTCAGGTGAATGAAGTTTTAACAGCAATTCATGTAAAAGGCTATTGTAAGACTTCAGGAAGTACCGGTATCCATGTTTATATTCCGATGGGTGGTAAATATGATTTTGACCAGGTCAAAGACTTCGCCCATATTCTGATGAAACAGGTGAATGAAAGACTTCCTGAACTCACCACGTTAGAAAGAAGCTTGCAGAAAAGAGATAACAAAAAGATTTATCTTGATTACCTGCAGAACAGAACAGGGCAAACCCTGGCAAGCGCATACAGCTTAAGGCCCAAACAGGGAGCTTCAGTTTCTATGCCTTTGGATTGGGATGAATTAAAACCTGGAGTGAAACCTATGGATTTTAATATTGATAATACTCTTGAAAGAATTAAAGAAAAGGGAGATTTGTTCAAGCCGGTTTTAGGTAAGGGAATTGATATGATGAAGGCCTTGGAGCGGCTGCAGAATATAGGTTAAAATAAAACTCCCACATCGTATAATGCAGGAGTTTCTTAAAAAAAATTAAATATAATTATTGATTGTAAATATGTACATCTCTCTGTGGAAAAGGAATTCCGATTCCTGCTTTGTCAAGAGCTTCTTTACAACTAATGATCAGCTCCTCGTTCATCGTCCAGAAATTTTCAGTGGAAGAGCTGACTCTTACAGATAAATTGACAGCACTCTCTCCAAGCTCTGTTACCACGACCTGCGGGGCAGGGGTTGCAAGAGCATATTGATTATTTTTAATGACATTCATTAAAAGATCTTTTGTATGTCTTAAATCTGCATCATAAGCAACTCCGATATCCAATGATGTTCTTCGTGTTCCCAGTTGGGTAAAATTGGTAATGCTGTTATTTGACACTACTCCGTTAGGAATAACAATCAGTTGATTTTGTGGTGTAACCAGTCTGGTATGAAAAATATCTATAGCCTCTACAGTTCCTGAAACTCCTGAATTGGTAGAAATAAAGTCACCGATCTTAAAAGGTTTTAATAATAAAATTAAAATTCCACCGGCAAAATTCGTCAGGGATCCCTGCAATGCCAAACCAACAGCCAGACCTGCCGCACCAATCATAGCTACAAATGCAGAAGTCTGCACTCCCAGCTGAGTTACAACGACAATGAACAACAGAATATTCAGTCCCCAATTGATAATATTTAAAAGGAAATGCTGCAGAGAAGCTTCCATATTCCGTTTTTTGAAGGCTTTTTCAACCAGTTTTTTGATCATTCTTATCATCCATGATCCAATCAGGTAAATTAATAATGCAGAAATGATTGCAGTAAAAATTCTCGGAGCCCATGAAATTGCTGAAGAGATTAATGTGTCCCAGTGCTGCTGAATCTTGTTCAATTCTAAATCGTCCATTTTTGTATTATATATGTGTTTTACTATTTATATCAATAAGGTATTGATATCTCCTGCAAAATTTAAACAGAAATTTACCTTACACTCCTGGAGTGAAAGTAAATTATATTGATCCTTAAAAACAGATTGTAAGCAGAACGGAATGTTTCAGCTTTACTCAATAATCATTCAGAAATTGAATCTTGCAGGAAGAAATAATTTTCGGGTCATAGAATTACAAAAACGGTACCGAAGTCTATCAACCTTAAAGAAAATAACAATTAAATAAATATTACTTAAGGTAATTTTGCCACCAGATTTTCCGGTAAAAGCCTAAGAATATGATAAATAATTTTCCATTTAAAGTTTGGAACAATGGTAAAAGAATTTCCTGCATTAACAATGAATTTCGCTACATACTCCGGTTCCATGATCAGAGATTCATTCAAATCCAGCCCTTCATTTATTTTTGTTCTGATATAGCCGATGACCAAAGCATTTACAATGATTTTACGGGAAGCCAGTTCCTGTCTCAGACCAGCCAGAAACTGTGTAAATGCGGCCTTTGTACTTCCATAGACAAAATTACTTTTCCTTCCTCTTACTCCGGACAATGAAGAAAGCCCGACAATTCTTTCCAGATTCTTATTGCTTTTATCCATTGCAATAATACTGAGAACAGACACCCCTCCCATATAATTAACCTCCATCATTTGCTTTGCTCCCTTGAAGTCAGTTAGCGCTTTTTGATTGTCTACTAAAAAGCCTGCGGCATAGACCACAATATGAGGTTTTACGGAAAGGCCGGAATAGAATTTCTGATGAGAATCAAAATCTGAGGCGTCAAAATACAAAACAGACACTTTTGAATGATCCAGGTTATTTGAGTCGATAAAGTTTTCCAGTGAAGCTGTATTTCTGGAAGCAGCAATTACTGAAAACCCTTTTTCAAGATATTGCTTTATACATTGTTTGGCAACATCAGAATTTGCCCCCAAAATAAGGACCGTTTTGTTTGTGTTTTGATTCATGTGACAAAGATAAATTTTTATTTAAACAATGATTTCACCAATTGCTTTTACAAATAAACATATGATTACTTCAGCTTCTATAATTCTACATAAAAAAAGCTGCGGCGGGTGAACTTCGTTCACCCGCCGCAGACAGATATTTTCAGACTGAATTATTTTTTTTCTTCAGTGGCTGTTTCTTTTTTATCATCTGCCTTATCAGCAGATTTCGCTCCAAAGCGGGCTTCTGTCATTTCTCTTGAAACCGCTGCTTTTTCGAATTTCAGCTTTCCGGATAAAGTTTCAATTACAAAACCGTCATCCTGAACCTGAGCAATTCTTCCGTGAAGACCTGATGTAAGCACTACTCTCGTTCCTACTTTAAGGTTTTCCTGAAAGTTTTTTTCCTGCTTCTGTTTTCTCATCTGAGGTCTTATCATCAGGAAATAAAACCCTACAAACATTACACCCATCATGATCAGCATCATTGATGAAGATCCCTGAGGCTGTGCCTGTAAAAATAATGTCAGCATATTTTAATTATTATGGTTGAATGTTCGCAGTGAATGTTAATCTGATCGGGGCTTTTTCTACGTTTGCAAAAACATCTGCATACTTCTGAACGTTCCCGTCAAAGCTTGAAGAATCAAAGTGCAATGTAACTTTTCCTTTTTTACCAGGCATAATTGGTTCTTTCGTAAAGTCCGGAGCTGTACATCCGCATCCTGGCTTCACTTCAGAAATGATCAATGGGTTTTTCCCCGTGTTGGTAATTTCATATACGTGCTCTACTTTATCTCCTTTTTTGATTTTTCCAAAATCAAAGCTGTTTTCAGATAAAGCAACAGAAGTAGACGGCTGATTAAAAACCGGAGCAGCTGCTTCACCAGTTGCAGGTGTTGCTGCAGAATCAGTAGTTAGAGGAGCCGCAACAGCTGCAGAGTCAGTAGTTGCAGTTTCAGTACCTTGAGTTTCTTTGTTTTCTTTTTTGCATGAAACTAACCCAAAGCCTATAATTGACAAGGCGATAATTGATAACGTCTTTTTCATTTTATATTCTATTTTGATCTTTACAATATTTATCTAAAATACCATTGATGAAAATATTGGAACGGTCTGTAGCAAATACTTTTGCAATTTCAATATATTCATTAATGATGACTCTTGAAGGCGTGAAAGCAAAGTTATCAAGTTCAGCAATTGCTGTAGACAAAATTACTTTATCCATTAGAGAAACTCTTTCCAGATCCCAGTTTTCAAGTCTTTCTTCCAGTTTCTTTTCATTGTTCTCCCAGTTGTTCAACGTGTCTTTCAACAGTTTTGCAGCGAAAGTTTTATCATCTTCATCTTTAATCATCTTGATCAAAGTTCTGCTTTCTTCATCCTCTCTCAGGAAACCAATTGTTTTCTGTACCATTGAGTTGGCAATGTGGATATCATCATACCATGAAAGTTCCTTATCTCCTAAATAATCATGAAAATCTTCATTCTCAGCAATATATCTCAAGAATAATTTACCGATAAATTTCTGATCTTCTTCAAAGGAGTAACCTTCTTCTTTCATGAAATCCTGATAACGTTTCCCTGCAGTAATTCTTTGGAAAGTCTTTACCAATAAATCATCATGCATATCCCATTTCAACTGCTTATGCTGACCTGTAAAAAACAATCTTTCAGGATTTTCTTCCAGTTTAAGCAATACCTGGTTGTTGATGAATTTTTGGTTAGGATTGATATCAGCATCAGTCTTAAGAAACTTATTCTTACCAATTTCGATCTGATGTTCTGCCAGTTCTTTCAGAGCTACCAAAAAATTGAGCTGGTAGATGTACAGATAATAGATTTTCTCTATCCCGGCAAACATGTTTTTCTCTAAAACATCAAATTTTACAGGATTTTGGTAGTATGAATACACTGTCTGTACTACTTTTTCACGGATTTGTCGTCTTCCTAACATTCAAAGAGCTTTT
>NZ_JAYSDT010000052.1:0-23977 GCF_041914225.1 Chryseobacterium sp. | reverse complement strand
TTTTTTACCGTGTCTTTGTAATCTGATTTTTACTGACATAATGTTTGAATTTTATGGGAACTCGTCCCAGTTAAATATTTAAGAGTGCAAAGATACACAAAAATTCTAATTGAACAATTAATAAGTATAACAATTTATCAATCTAACAGTGTAACAATATTTGATTTGTTTTTTTAACCATTGTTACATTGGTAAATTTTCAGATTGTTACATTAAAAATATTATACAGCTCCCATGTAAAACAATCCAAGACACTTCTGGTTTTCTTCAATGGTCAGAGCATCTTTCAGATAGTCTACAATTTTGGGAGAGCTCCAGTAGCATCCGATATTGTTGGCCGTACAGGTAAGATACATGTTCTGAACAGCCATTGAAGTAGCTACTATTTCTTCCCATTCAGGAACCATGCCGCTGAAATTGACAATAATGGAAACCACTACGTCAGCTTTATTGATTTTGAAACCGATGTCATTGTATTTTTTTTCCAGAAAAAGCTGTTCGGGTTGAGTGGCTTTGTAGATTGCCTGCATTTCTGCAGCTAGCTTAGCTTTTTCTTCGCCTTTGAATATTTTAAAACGCCATGGCTTGGTACGTTTATGGTTGGGAGCCAGGGTAGCAGCGTGCAAAATTTCCTCCAAAACTTCCTGAGGAATTTCCGCATCAGTATAATCTTTCGGGAAAATACTTCTCCTCTCCTCTATAATTTCTTTTAAAATGGTTGCTTTATTCATACCTGCAAATTTACAACATGGAATTCAATCTGCTGTATTTAAAACAAGTATTAATATTAAATGAAAATAAAAATTGAGGCCGGGCTTATCAGAATTATGACTATCTGCTTACAAAGCAAAAATCCATTCACATTACAGCACTTCTACAATCTTCTGATGGATTTTATTAAGGGTAAACTCATCACCTGGTTTCATCCCCATCATCTTTTTAGCCATCGGGCTTTCCGGAGAGATGGCGTAGAATCTATCGCCTTCAAAAAAGAACTCTCCCAATGACACGGAAATATAGAACCGGGCTTTGTTGGTAATCACCAACGAACCAAGCTGTACTCTTTGGGTAGCCGTATTCAGTACTTTTGCCATATTTCTTTTAAGATCATTCAAAGCACCCAGCTGTCGCTGCATCTGGTAGATCTCCTCCTGCATTTCTTCTCTCATACTGTCATATTTAGGAGTTTTTTTGATGTCACGGCTCGCTTCCAGGGTAAATTCGATAAAGTTTTTAAGCTTTTCTATTTTCTCTGCGATAGTCATTTTCACAAAGTCTCTGATGTCACTTTTTTCAAATACAATCTTCTCCATACAATCGATTCTTTATATAAAGATAATATTTTTAAAATAATTTTCAATGACATGGCATAAAATAACTCTTCTTTTCAATCGGATCAGTAAAAAGGATTTATAATAAAAAAGCCCTGTAGATTTTACAAGGCTTTCATTTTATTTTTCTGCAAGTTTTTTCAGATCTCCAAGTCCCTGGCTAAACATTTTGTCCATATTACCATTCATCAGCGGTTTCATGATCTTCATCATAGGAGTCAGCTCATTATCAATCATCCATGTTACTTTGGTGCCGTTTCCTTCAGGAACCATAACGAAATTAGCCTTCATATCTCCTTCAAAAGGTTTTATAAAGTGAAGTTTTGTAGCCATTTTCTGGTTGGGAACCAGCTCAGTAATTGCCTGTTCTCCTTCTCCTACATTTTTATCTCCTTTCCAATGATAGGAATCTCCTACTTTATCACCATTTCCTGAATAGGTAATAACAATGTTTTTATCAGCTTTGGAAAAAGGATCCCACTGGTTATATCCTTTTAATGTACCTACATAGGGCCATACTTTATCCTGCGGTGCATTGATAACAACAGATTTTTCATAGTGATAATCTTTACTGAAAGCCAACACGGCAATTACAGCATATATAAGAACCAGCACGATGATGATACCAATAATTTTTAAGAGTGTTTTCATAGTCTATATATTTAAGGTTTATATTATTATTGATGATTTTAAATCTGTTCCCAAAATTAAATATTCCCACATCACTCCTTCTTTCCATATGACAAGATTAATTAAAGATAAGGTATTTTTGTCATAACTTGCCAGTAAGGCATTATTTTTGAGCATTTCAGCTGTGATTCCCGGTGAATCATTACATTTACTTATAATAAAAATCGAAAAATGAATATTTTAACAGAAAAATTTAACACTCCATATCATTCGGCACCGTTCAGTGACATTAAAAATGAAGATTATCTTCCGGCGTTTAAAGAGCTGATTCAAAAATCTGAAGCAGAAATTGATGCTATTGTCAACAATCCTGAAGCACCTACTTTTGAAAATGTTATTGAAGCATTAGCGTATTCCGGGGAACAGCTGGATGTGGTTTCAAATATTTTTTTCAACTTAAATTCAGCGGAAACCAGTGACGAAATTCAACAGATCGCTCAGGAAGTTTCGCCGATCTTAACGGAATATTCTTCAAAAATATCTCAGAATGAAGCCCTTTTCAAAAAAATCAAAAAGGTATATGATGAAAAGGAAAAATATAATCTCAACGAAGAGCAGGAAATGCTTTTGAATGAAACCTACAAAGGTTTTGTAAGAAGCGGTGCTTTACTGAATGAAGAAGACAAAGAAAAATTAAAGAAAATCAGCATGGATCTTTCTTTAAAGTCTTTACAGTTCGGGCAGAATGTACTGGCTTCTACGAATGCTTATTTTAAACATATCACCCATAAAGAAGATCTTGCAGGAATTCCGGAGGCCATTATCGATCAATATGCTGAGGAAGCTAAGGAAAGAAATCTTGAAGGATGGGTGGTAACTTTACAGTACCCAAGTTATATCCCATTTATGACGTATGCTGAAAACCGTGAGCTGAGAAAGGAACTGGCACTTGCCAATGGTAAAAAATCCTTCGACGGCGGAGAATTTGACAATCAGAATCTGATTAAAGAACTTCTGAATTTAAAACAGCAGAAAGCTGAACTTTTAGGATATAAAAACTATGCTGATTTCGTTCTGGAAGAAAGGATGGCAAAATCCCCGGTAAAAGTTTTTGATTTTTTAAATGAGCTTTTAACCAAAGCAAAGCCGTATGCTGACAAAGAAATTGAAGAATTGAAATCTTTAGCCAAAGCCGACGGAATTGAGGATATGCAAAGTTACGACCACGCCTACTATGCTGAAAAACTTCGTAAGGCAAAATTTGATCTGAATGATGAGGAACTGAAACCTTATTTCCCGTTAAACCAGGTACAGGATGCTGTATTCGGGCTGGCAGGTAAATTATTCGGCCTGACTTTCGAAGAAAGAAACGACATTCCGAAATACCATGAAGATGTAAAAGTATATGAAGTAAAAGAGAACGGAACCTATAAATCCTTGTTATACGTTGATTATTTCCCGAGAAAAGGGAAAAGAGCCGGTGCATGGATGACCAGCTATAAAAATCAGTATAAGCAAAACGGGGAAAACTCACGTCCGCATATCTCAATTGTCTGCAACTTCAGTAAACCGACAAAAGATACTCCTAGCTTACTGACCTTCCAGGAAGTGACTACCTTATTTCATGAATTTGGCCACGCACTTCACGGGATGATGGCAGATACCCAATATCCTACCCTATCAGGAACTTCTGTAAAATGGGATTTTGTGGAACTTCCATCGCAGTTTCTTGAGAACTTCTGCTATGAGCCTGAGTTTCTGAAAACTTTTGCAAAACATTATAAAACAGGAGAAGTACTTCCTGACGAAAAAATTGAAAAAATCGAGCAGTCCAAAAACTTTATGGAAGGTTACCAAACTTTAAGACAGCTAGGTTTCGGACTTCTGGATATGAATTACCATACAAAAGTCGGAGAATTGGAAAATGAAAGTGTAAAAGAGTTTGAAGATAAATATACAAAAGCGACAAGTCTTTATCCTTCCAATTCAGAAACGGCTATGAGCCCAAGTTTTTCACACATTTTCCAGGGAGGATATTCTGCAGGATATTATTCCTATAAATGGGCGGAAGTTCTGGATGCCGATGCTTTCCAGTATTTCAAAGAAAACGGAATTTTTAATCCTGAAATTGCTGCGAAATATAAAGTCTTGCTTTCTTCAGGAGGAACCAAAGATCCAATGGAATTATATAAGGCCTTCAGAGGCAGCGAGCCAAAAGTAGAAAGTTTATTGAAAAGAGCATTCGGATAGAATATAAATTCAGATTATGACAGAAAAAATCAATAAGCTGGAAACCCTTTTTAATGATGCTTTGAAAACAGCTCTTACTGGTATTACTCCCGAAAAGATTGATGAGATTCTTGATAACAGAGATTCGGCAGCATTTTCTGAAGCATGGATGAAAGCCTATCACACCGTTGAAGAGAAGGTTGCTGATGAGGAGACTGAAGACAGAATCACTGATATCAGAAAGGAAATTTTCGTATCTGTCTTCAAAACTACAGGATCCTCTGACCTTCCTGCTTATATTTCTGATGATTTTGGCTTGATCTGCTCTTACGCTGTTCATCAGATTGAAAACAATTGGGTAACCAATTTGCTTTTCACTTATCTTCATCATCGGATCCCGCAGGGTGAGCTGATGAAAACAGAAAAAACAATGGAAGAACTGATTCAGTAAAATCAGAAATGATAAAGTACAAAAGAACAGCAATTGCTGTTCTTTTTTTGTTGATGATCATATATACCATACCTTAAAAATTGATAAATTAGTCATTTTTAGCAACGTTACATTCAATATGGACATTCAGGAACAAATCAAAGATTATATCAACAGCCATTCTGAAAAGAAATGCAATGATATGTGGGAACTTCACCGCATTATCCTAGGACTTATGCCGGAATGCCAGCTGTGGTTTCTTGATGGTAAAAACAGTGAAAATAAGACCGATTCCAATCCCAATATCGGCTACGGATCGTATACCATGCAATACGCTGGAGGAAAAACCAGAGACTTTTATCAGATTGGGTTGAGTGCCAATACTACCGGGATTTCAATATACATTATGAATATTGATGATAAAACCTATTTACTTGAAACTTATGGAGAGAAAATAGGTAAAGCCAGTGTGACAGGGTATTGCATTAAATTCAAAGCGTTGAAAGATATCAATACTGAAATACTGAAGACCGCAATATTGGATGGGATTAAAGGGTAATTATTTTATCCCTTAAAAAGGGCATCTATATTAATAAAGCTAAATTTGTACAGCATAATAAAACATCCATATTTAATTTTAAATAATGAACAGTATAACATTAAGACTAGAAAACGTAAAAAAACTTCAGGCTAAAAGATGGGAAAATGAAGATCATTGGGACACTTTAAACGATCTGCTGGTGAGAGAGTTGGAAGAAATTCTGCTTATTGAGCCCGAAAACACTTCTGCGTTGGTTAACATTGGTGCTGTTTATTCCGATATGGGAGAAAACGAAAAGGCTCTGGAATATTTAAAGATGGCTTTAAACCTAGGTTCTAAAGATAAAAACCTGTTTATCAACCTTTCCATTGTGCTTGTTTATATGGGAAAACATCAGGAAGAGTATCTTGAATACCTTGAAGAAGCCGAGGACAAAACTGAAGATCCTCTTACTTTTAAAGCCCATTTTGAGCCTCAATCGCGTTAAAAAATCAGTTCAATTAAAACTTAAAATCATGTTACTGGCTATCTTACTTCCCTTCTTATCTTTTATTGTCCGTGGAAAAATTTTTACAGGAATTATCTGCCTGATTTTACAGATCACTCTTATTGGCTGGCTTCCTGCTGCCATCTGGGCTGTGCTTTCTTTACAAAATGAAAGAGCAGATAAACGAAATGAAAAATTAATTAAAGCCATGAAACAAAATAAAAGATAAATTACAATCAATCAAAAACATTGATTATAAACCACTTACATAATCCATTTTATCCTTTCTAATTTCTTATTTGTAAATTTTTCAAAAAAAACTTGTGAAACCGAAAAGTTGCACATATATTTGCAACCATATGGTTTCATTTAAAAATCGTTGTTTATGAGAAGAGATATTTTTCAGGCTATAGCAGATCCCACACGCCGGGCTATTATTGCACTGATCGCAGTACAGGCGATGACACCGAATGCCATAGCAGAGCATTTTGATACTACAAGACAGGCTGTTTCAAAACACCTGAAAATCCTGACGGAGTGCGAACTGGTAACCCAAAATCACCAGGGAAGAGAAATTTATTACCTGTTAGAAATTGATAAAATGAAAGAAATAGATCATTGGCTGGAACAGTTCAGAAAGATCTGGGAAAGCCGCTTTGAACAGCTTGACACTTTACTGGCCACACTGAAAAGCCAGCAGAAATAAAATTGACAACATAAAACCAAAAACAAACTATAAAAAATACTATCATGAAACATCATCTTCAGTTCGATTTTCTTGCAGACAAAGAAAAGAACACCCTTACTATCAGACGTGAATTTATGGCCAACAGACAAATGGTCTGGGACTGTTATACAAAAAGTGAACTTCTTGACCGCTGGTTTGCTCCGAAACCTTTAACCACCAAAACAAAATCAATGGAATTCCGTGAAGGAGGACACTGGCATTATGTCATGGTGGAACCTAACGGAACAGAATACTGGGGTTGGGTAAGCTACCATAAGATCAATCCGATTGACTCCTATACTTCAAGCGATGCCTTCTGTAATGAAAAAGGAGAAATCAACACCAATCTTCCTCAGGCAGAATGGACAGTAACTTTCACGGATAAAAATGAAAATACCCTTGTAGAAACTGTGGTAAGCTATGAATCCTTAACTGATCTGGAAACCATTATCGAAATGGGCATGGAACAGGGAATGATCGCAACTCTGGAAAAACTTGATGAATTACTAGTAACATTAAATCAATAAAAATGAGCCACAAAATCACAGTTTCTGCCACCATCAATGCAGATGCACAAAAAGTATGGGATTACTACACCAATCCGGAGCATATCACCCGTTGGAATTTCGCAGATCCTTCATGGCAATGCCCTTCCGCTTCCAATGATATGAAAGTCGGAGGAAAATATGCAGCAAGAATGGAAGCGAAAGACGGAAGTTTCGGTTTCGATTTTGAAGCTGTTTATAATGAAATAAATGAGGGTAAAAACTTTACATATACTATGCCTGACGGAAGAGAGGTTCATGTTGACTTTAAAGAAAATAACGGGCAAACCCATCTGGATATAGCTTTCGATCCTGAAAATCAAAATCCGGAAGAAATGCAGAAAGGAGGCTGGCAGGCAATTCTTGATAATTTCAAAAAGTATACGGAAACGAACTAAAAAATTCCTGATCGGGAAACAATAATATAAAGCTGGATGCAGGGCATTCAGCTTTTGCTTTCCAGTCAGACCCTCTCAGAGTTCCGATATAATTGTTGTAAATTTACATAGCTCTTATTTTCGGTAAGAAATGTTGTAATGATAAATTCTCTGCTATTATGAAAGAAAATAAATACGACAACCCGTCATTTTTTGACCAGTATGAAAAGATGCTCCGCTCTCAAATTGGGCTGGAAGGGGCCGGAGAATGGCATACATTAAAAAATATGCTTCCTGATTTTCATGGAAAGAATGTGCTGGACCTTGGATGTGGTTTCGGATGGCATTGCCGTTATGCTATGGAAAACGGAGCAAAATCCGTGATTGGAATTGATCTTTCGGAAAGAATGTTATCCAAAGCAAGAGAAATCAACAATCTGGAAGGGATTCAATATGAAAGAAAAGCCCTTGAAGATGTTGGTTACCCTGCTGAAAAATTTGATATCATACTCAGCTCACTTACGTTGCATTATGTAGAATCATTTGATACTTTGGTCCATAATATTTACCAATGGCTTGCTCCCGGCGGGTCATTTGTTTTCTCAGTAGAACACCCTGTTTTTACTGCAGAAGGCGGCCAGGACTGGATATATGATAAAAACGGAGAAAAAATCAGCTGGCCCGTGGACCGCTATTTTCTGGAAGGAAAGAGAAACACTACTTTTCTGGGTGAAAATGTTATCAAATACCACCGCACTTTAACGTCATATTTAAATACTCTGTTAAAACATGGCTTCACCATCAAAGAAGTCACAGAACCTGAGCCTAGCCACGAGATGATAAAAGAAATTCCGGAAATGAAGGAAGAACTCCGCAAGCCTATGATGCTATTGATCTCCGTTGAAAAATAATTTTGAAAGGGTGTAAGGAAATAGCCTTAAAAAAATATCAGCGATTAAAATGTATATTTGCAAATCACAAATAACAGATTATGAAGCTTTTGACCTTTTTCTTCATTCTTATATTTTCAGTAAAACTTTCTGCGCAGCAATACAGCAAAGAGCTTGATCATTACTTTACAGCACTCACGGATCTGAAAAATTTTAACGGAAATGTAAAAATTGCCAAAAACAATAAAGTTCTTCTTGACAAGACCTATACTATTTCTAATGAAGACAAGGCTTTACTGGTCAATAAAAACAGTAAATTTATTATTGCTTCAGTTTCAAAAATATTTGTAAAATATGGAATACTGAAACTGGTTGAGCAAGGAAAACTTAAACCGTCAGATCATCTTAATCAATACATTCCTGATTTCCCAAACGGAGAAAAAATTTCTATTGAAAATCTGTTATTTCATCAGTCCGGTCTTCCAAGGGAAATTAAAGATTACGAAAAATATGATCACCTCAGCCTTGAAAAGACTATAGAACTGGCAAAGCAGGAGTCTTTACAGTTCGAACCCGGAACCCAGACCTTATATTCCAATGTGGGATATTTTATCTTGCATTATCTTATTGACCAATTGTCTGATAAAGGATACTGGCATTTTATCCAGGAAGAGATCATCAAAAAATACCAGCTGAAAAACACAGGTGAGTTTAATTCTTCCCGATCATTGTCTGATTTTGCTTATGGATTTTCAGCTGAAAACGGTAAAATTATTCCTGTTTCCCATAGCAGCATCAACCGGTTTGAAACCGGAAATTATTTTTCGACGATTGACGATTTATACAGCTTTAGTCAGCAGCTCATTTCCGGAAAGAATCTCAGAAAAGACCTCGTCGTTACCATGTTCGGAAAAGACAGCCAATTGATCCAGGCAGGAGGAAGACCGGGTTACAGAGCCTATTACTATCAGGATTTAAAATCAGGAATCACCTTTATTTTTACTTCAAATTTCACAGATATCCCTTTCCAGAAAGTGACTGAAGATATCATTAATCTTTTGAATGGCCAGCCTTATCGTATTCCTCAAAAAATCAACAGGAAAGCAATTGAAGTCTCTGATGAAGTTCTCAAACAGTACACCGGAAAGTTTGCGCTTGAGGCTGATCTGTCACAGGTTTTCACAGTTATTCTTGAAAATCATTTTCTGTATATCCTTGATAAAGACGGAGAGAAAACCAAAATTTATCCGGAATCCCCAACCTCTTTTTTTGATAATCCCGAATCTGAAGACGGCTATCAGTTTTTAATTGAGGAAAATAATCAATACCACTTAATGATTATTTCAACAGGTGTTAAATTAAATACCAGAAAAATACAATAATTAATATCCTTTTTAAATATCAAAGCATAAAATATAAATTACTATATTGCATAACATAGTAATACAAATATATTATATCTTTGCATAACAAAATACATCAATATGAATATTAAAAAATTAATACCCTGCCTTGCTCTGTTTTTACTTTTCAATACAACAGATGCCCAGATAAATGGATTTGAAAAGAAAATAGACAGCATTATCCAGACAGAATTCGGGAATCATGACGAACCCGGCGGCGTTTTCATGATCACTAAAAACGGCAAAAATATCTACAGGAAAGCATTTGGAAAAGCCAACCTGGAACTTAATGTCAATCTGACACCTGATTATGTTTTTCAGATTGGATCTATGACCAAACAATTCACAGCTATAGCTATTCTGATGCTTGAACAGCAAGGCAAACTTAATGTCAGCGATCCTGTCTCCAGATATATTAAAGATTATCCTGACGGAGATCATATTACGATTCATCATCTTCTTACCCATACTTCAGGAATAAAAGATTTTACCAAAATGAAGTCTCTCTCTTCCATTGCCCAAAAAGAGATGAAACCGGAAGAAATGGTGAATTTTTTTAAAAGCGAACCTGTGGATTTTGCACCGGGAGAAAAATTTGATTACAACAATTCCGGTTATGTGGTTCTGGGTTATATCATCGAATTGGTCTCAGGAACTTCTTATGAAGAATTTATTAAGAAAAATATCTTTGATAAAGCAGGAATGTCTCACTCTTATTATGCATCTGACAGGAAAGTTATCCCGCAAAGGGCATATGGCTATCACAAAAAAGAGCAGGGATTTGTGAATAAAACAGCCATCAGTTTCAGTGTTCCTTTTTCTTCAGGCTCACTGATGTCTACCGTGGATGATATGCTGAAATGGCAACAGACCCTGAATCAGAATATTTTGCTGAATTCTAAGGAAACTCAAAAAGCCTTTCAGAAATATAAACTGAATAATGGTGAGGAATTCACCTATGGATATGGATGGCATCTGAAGGATATCAGCGGAACTCCTGACCGTGAACATGGTGGAAGTATATTTGGATTTAAGAGTATGGGAGTTTACATTCCCGGTGAAGACATCTATGTGGTAGGATTCAGTAATTGTGATTGCCATTCTCCGACTGAAGTTACCAGGAATATTGCAAAGGCAGCTTTAAAAGAATTCAAAACCTCAGCAAAGAGGCCACAGAAATAAGCCAATGCTATTTTTTACGCATTTCCGGAAGAACATGATCGGGAACTTTAAACACAGAAGCAATAACCAGGATCAGACAGAAAATATTGATCAGTAAGGTCACCGAAAAAGCTCTTTGATAATGCTGCACTGCAGGTTTTTCTCCGAGAAAATAATAAAATATGCTTCCAATAGCAACAATTCCTATGATGGCAGCAATCTGCTGGAAGGTATTATATACTCCGGAGGCATTTCCTATCAGCTTTTCAGACATCCCGGACAAGGCAATATTGGCCAGCGAAGGAATAATGGAACCAACTCCCAACCCATGAAGAAATAATAACAGACAGAAAAGCGGAAAATCCGTCTCCGTTCTGAATAAGAACAGCTGAAAAATAAGAATAGCAATAATAAACATCAGTCCTGCAACCAGGGCTTTTTTTCCATATCGTAAAATCAGTCTTACAGAAATTACGGAAGCAAGTATAAAGCCCAGCCCCTGAAATACAATGATTTCACCGGCTTTTAAAGGATTTATTTTTAATCCGTCCTGAAAAAAAAGCGAAAGAATATAAAAATAGGAATCCAGCATGATAAAAAACAGGGAAACTGCCACAATTCCAAGATTGAATTTTTTATACCGGAACAATTCAAAATCAATCAGATAAGAACGTTCATTTCTGATTCTTTTCTTTTGATTTTTAATAAAAATCAATACAATAATTACTGAGGCCACCATCAATGAAGCATTTTTGAAATGAATCCCCTCATGTTCAGACATTGTTAATGCATAGGCAGCACAGAACAATCCGGCAGAAAGCATTACAACACCACTCATATTGAAGGATTGTTTCACTGGTGTTTTAGATTCGTTTAATACTTTCAGACTAAGAAAAATGGCTGGCAGGCATACCGGAATATTCATCAGAAAGATAAGCCGCCAGGGTTCTTCCATAATTGTTAATGAGGAAAAATACCCGCCCAGAAACTGTCCCAGAATAGTTCCTGCTCCGATTGTAATTCCATACCACCCCATTGCTTTTGTGCGTTCCTGATGATCAGAAAACAGTACCTGTATCATTGAAAGTACCTGTGGAGCCATCATGGCAGCGCTTACACCCTGGATAAACCTTGAAACAACCAGCTGGCCGGCCCCTACGGAAATTCCGCAAGCCACTGAACTCAGCATAAAAGCTGCTAATCCGATCATATAGACCTTCTTTCTGCCATACACATCACCCAATCTGCCGCCGGTGATCAAAAAAGAGGCAAATCCGATGAGATAAGCTGCAATCATAAACTGAATTTCCCCGTTGCCGGCATGCAAATCCCTTTGGATAGACGGAATAGATACGTTAATGATAAAAATATCCATAATTGTCAATAAATGACCTGACAATATTACCAATAATTTCAAATAGTTACGTTTCATTTTTATATAGATATATCTATTTTATTAAGATCAAAAAAATTTAAGGTAATAATCCCTCGACAATTTTTTTCACCTGATCAAAGGAATCATTTTGTCTCCTGATTGTGGAGGTAACAACAGCTCCTTCTATTAGCAAAAAAATATTCTCTGCTAACAGATCCGGGTCGGAAACCTGTCTTTGTATTCCGTATTCTTTTACAAGCGCTGTAATCAAATCCTTTTGCTTCTCCTTATGCTGTAAGGCAAAACCGGATACGGAAGGATTGCCCTCTCCTATTTCAGAGACAATTTTAATAAAATGACATCCGGCAAACTTTGAAGTCTGCTGCAGTTTTTTCCTGTAATCAATCAGGGTTAAAAGTTTTTCTTTGGGATCTGAGATTTTGGATGTACTGTTTTCAAATCCTTCAAACCATTCCGATTCCTGTTTGATCAGATAAGCCTGCAGAAGATCATTCTTAGACGAAAAGTGGTTGTAAAGTGAGCCTATAGCAATATCAGCCTCTGCAATAATCTGATTGATTCCTGTAGAATTAAAACCCTGCTTATAAAACAGATCTGAGGCAACCCTGATAATTCTGTCACGCACTTTTTCCTTTTTCATCGAGAAATTTTTTACAAATCTAAACAAAAAATAGATAAGTCTATCTATTTTTAAAACACAGATAAATTTTATTACACTTTCTAGACCAGTAAAATAACTGTACCATTCAGTGCATATTATTTTTTTTAATAAAGTTGAGGCATATTTTGTATCTTTAATAACCATTATAAAAGACTATTTGGTAAATAACTATGGCGGAAGAACTTTATTTCATCAAAACCAACCCAACTATTGCCAAAATTAATTTGTACAATAAGCTCAGCCGTGAAGAAGAGAATATTCTGAAACACCTTCCAGCTGATGCAGTACATACCCTTGAAAATATTAAAAACAAAGTAAAAGATTCTGTCGAAGAACTCACCCAGGAGGAGCTCTTACTTATTTTCCAGTGGTTTACCAAAGTATATTCTTCAGATCACGAAGAAGCCAAAACACAGCTTTTCATCAATGGTATTGATCTTTTTTATGAAATTCCTACAACCGTTCACGCCGAAAATTTCCTTAGGATCCTTTCTGACTACGAAAAACTCCTGAAGCAAGACATGAATTATATCGTGGATTCCGGCAATTTCAACCAGTTTCTGATCTATGGAATTTTTCTCACAGAAATTCTAAATAAAGAACAGCATCAGGATAATATACTCTGTGAGTATCTGAAACCGGATAATCAGTCTTTATACCTGCTTGCGGAGGACCAGTGCAATGTGAAGGAATTTGACGGTAAGGTCATTCCGGATCTCCAGCAGCATTTTACAGATTTATATGATCTGACCCGGTTTTACAAAGGTCCTATTATCAAACTGGAACAACAATAAAAAAGAGGCTTTTCAAACCTCTTTCAGCAATTCAGTCTTTTTATAAGAACATTATTTATTACTCAAACAGTGTTTGGCAGCTTCTGTCTCTCATCAGTAAAATCATGTCCTGAACGGATATTTTCCCAAAAAATAAAGCCTCAATATTTACCAGCATAAAAAAGATTCTTCACCATCCGATGTAATATCAAGGACAAAACAATTGTCTTGTATATAAACTAAAAATATGAATCGGAAGATTACCATTCTTTTAAGTCTTATTTCTTCGTCTTTTCTTTTTGCGCAAAGTGTTGAAGGGATTATTACAGACAAAGACAATAAACCGGCATTGGAAACCGAAGTCCTGATTACCAAAAATGATGTGAAGTTTTCAGCCATCACAGACGATAAAGGGATGTTTAAAATTCCATTGAAAGAAGACGGAGAATATTTATTTGAAATCATAAAAGACGGGGTAAAAACCAATAGTGAAAAAATTACGGTAAAGGGCACACACAGAAAAGATCTGCAAATCAAGGAAGCACCTGTCACTGAACAGAAAATAGAAGGAGTGACCGTTACTGCAAAGAAAAAATTATTCGAAAGAAAAGTAGACCGTCTGGTTTTTAATGTTGAAAACTCTGTTGCCTCTCAAGGAATTGATGCAATAGAAGCGCTCGCGAAAACACCGATGGTAAAAACCAGTGATGACGCTATAAGCATTGCCGGAAAAAGTAATGTGGCAGTGATGATCAATGACAGACTGCTGAATCTTAATGGCCAGGAACTGATCAACTACCTGAAAACATTACGTTCCGATGATATCCTTAAAATTGAAGTCATCACCACTCCACCTGCAAAATATGATGCCGAAGGAAAAAGCGGACTGATCAACATTATCCTGAAAAAGAACGCCAATCTGGGCTGGAACGGATCTGTTCAGACTTCAGGTAACTATTTCTGGGGCAGACCTACAGTATCAGCAAGAAGCGGGGCTACATTCAATTATCAGGGAGAAAAGTTATCTCTGAGCACCAACCTTTCCACAGGAGATAATTACTGGTACTACACCACCTATAATTATCTTTCCGCCAACAACAGTAATGACTATTGGAACCGGGATACCCAAAATCTCAATAACTACAGGTATAAAGGTGGTAATGCAAAGGCTGAATACAAGATCAATGATAAAAATCTTATCGGAATCAATTACAATTATTCACACAGTAATCCCCTGGAAAAAGGAGAAAGCCAGGCTATAAGGTCCAACAATGAAGGATTTCTGAATATTCTTTCCAACTTCAGGAACCGGAACAGCAGGGATGTTCACAACGCTACGGCATTTTATGAAACAAAGCTTGACAGTGCAGGAGGTAAGCTGAACATTACCGCCAACCTGATGCTTAATAATTCCAATGCCAGAAATTTTTCCAATACCATTACTACGGAAACAATTTCCACCATGGCTAATCCCATCAGCAAATACCGGATTTATTCCGGGCAGGCTGACCTTGAAAAAACATTCGCCAAAATCAAAACAGAATCCGGTATAAAGTATACTAAGATTAAAAATGATTCTGAATTTAATTTTTTCAATATCAATAACGGACAGTATGACCTGAACCCGGGCAGAACCAACACGTTCTTTTATAATGAAGAAAATTATGCGGTTTACTTTTCTAGCAACTTTAAAATCAGTGAAAAATGGGATGCAAAAGCCGGTCTCCGCTATGAATATACCAAATTAGAAGGGATTTCCATGAATGATGACACCTCAGCAAAGATCAATTACGGAAAGTTTTTCCCTACTGCTTATATCAGTTATAAGCCTAATGAAAATCATTCATTTTCTCTTAACTATTCACGAAGAATTTCACGTCCGTACTTCGGTAACCTGAATCCGTTCAAATACTACACTTCAGAGTACGAATACAGCACCGGTAATCCTTATCTTTTACCTACGTTTTCAGATAATTTTGAATTCGGATATGTTCTGAACAATAATCTCAATATCACTTTATATTACAATTACAATAAGGATAGCTGGGACAGAGTACAAATGGTAGATGGTGATTACAGATACACAGTCGCTAAAAATTTCTACAATGAAGATCAGGCAGGCATCAATATCAGCTATAACTACAACAAGCTGAAATGGCTGGAATCTACGGTATTTGTAAACGGATATTATACGAAATCAAAATCATATGATCCTTTGATACTGACTGCTCCTGCAGGATACAGTGCCAATCTTAATATCGATAACAGTTTCTTCCTCAATAAAGAAAAAACAGTCACTTTTATGCTGGGGCTTTGGGGCAGTCTTCCTAACAGGGTTGGAAATTCATATTATTACAACAGTTCTTCACTGTATACGGGTATGAAACTGGCATTTATGGAAAAAAAGCTGCTGGTTAATCTGTATCTTAACGATATTCTGAATACCAACCGTGAAAAAGGAATTGAGTATTATCCTGCTTATAATATCGATTTTCAGTACAAAGGAATTACCCGGAATGTTCACCTTTCTCTTACCTATAAGTTTGGAAACAATAATGTGAAAGGAGCAACCAAGCAGGTGAAATTTGAAGAATCAAACCGGGCAGGTGGCAGTAATTAAATTTTCACCCTCATCCATTATTACAAATCAGGATAAAAACTATAGCATTGCCGGCAGCTTCCTTACGATATGAAGATGCCGGCTTTATTTTACTCTGTTTCCAAAGGCTTGACCTTCATAAAATAATACACCATTCCACCAGCGCTATAAGCCAGTGCATCAAACAAATCACCTGTAAAATTTCCGGATAACCTTGGACAAAGTATTTCAAACAAAAATGAGAGATAAAGTACCGAAGTCAGTACAAATTTCAGGTCAGGTTTCCAATGATAACCTAAAACATTATTCATCAGATATTCTATCAGATAACAATACATGGGAACAGTAATACAATCTGTAAAATAGTTATTGATAACAGGAATGTAAATTCCGGCCTGCCTCAGAAGAATAATCAGGCCCCACGCTGCAAGTCCCAGTAAAAACCAATATGAAATTCTTTTTTCCATTACATATGAAGTACTGCCATGATAATTCCAAGGATGATCTGCAGGATTTTTGATATCATTTCCTGCGGATCCGTTTTCTTTTCTGTTTCGATCCTTTCCGCTGATTCGTAATCGAATTTCTTTTTTCCTTCCATTATGACGAGATTTATAATGCAAATATACCGAATTAGAACAAATGTTCTAATTTTGAAAATATGATTTATTTCAACCTGTATATTCTTATCTTTGAACTATGAAGACCAAGGATAAGATTCTGTCTAAAGCACTGGAGTTATTTAATGACAAGGGGTATAATAATATTACTACCAGGCATATCGCGGCTGAGCTCAATATCAGTGCAGGAAATCTGCATTATCATTTCAGGCATTCGGAAGACATTATTAAAATTCTTTTCTCAGAGCTAACTTTGAAAATGGATGAGCTTCTGAACCATATGAAAGAAAAGGAACATAAAACCCTGGAAGACCTTTATCAGTTTACCTTTTCCACTTGTGAAATTTTTTATTCCTACCGCTTTATATTCATCAATTTTATAGATATCCTGAATCAGATTCCTGAAATAGAATCCAGGTATGAGGGCATCAATTTCAGCAGAAAAGAAGAGTTTCAACTGATTTTTTCAGATCTCCAGAAGAGCAGTATTTTTCAGAAAGATGTTCCCCGTTTTATTGTAGATTGCCTTACTGAACAAATTTTTATCATTGCAGATAACTGGCTTACCCATAACAGGCTTATCCTGAAGCTCAGTCCCAAAGAAGCTATACAGCATTACACACTTCTTCAGATGAATCTTTTTTATCCTCTTCTCAATAAAGAACAGCAAAAGCTTTATGAACAGCAATATATCAGATAGCCACAGTATTATCGTCCGAAAAGGCAATGAAGAAGATCTACCGGAAATGTTGCAGCTTTTTGCAGCCACAATAGATGCCGTGTGCGGAAAAGATTATACACCTCAACAGCTCGAAGCATGGAAATCCGGAGCTGAAAATGAGCAAAGATGGATGAAAGTGATCAGAGATCAGTATGTTGTAATTGCTCTTACAGAAAATAAGATCGCCGGTTTCTGTACTCTTGATCAGGGAAATTATATCGATCTTCTTTTTGTTCACAAAGATGAGCAGCAGAAAGGCATTGCATCAATTCTTTATCAGGAGATTGAAAAAGAAGCATTCAGGCAGCATGAAAAACAACTGACAGCGGATGTAAGCAAAACTGCCAGACCTTTTTTTGAGAAAATTGGTTTTCAAGTAGTTCAGGAACAAGAGGTCAATGTTAAAGGAGTAAATCTGACCAATTATAAAATGATAAAAAGTCTCTTTTAAGTTCTGAGAAATGGGATTACAACCGGAATATAATGAGTTCAGAATTTCAGTTCCAAAGGAATTTGAAAATATATTCACGCACTTTTATTTTGCTGAAAACACAACTGAAAGACCGGTCACCAAAACACTTTTGCCAACCTACCAAACGATTCTATTATTCTGTTTCGGGGAAAGTGCCACCATGTCTACCCTGGAAAAGACAAACATACGTGTTGATAAATGTATGGTGTTCGGTCCTGTGAGGCAAGCCTTTGATTATACACTTCCTGCCGGCTGCTCCATTCTGGTTGCCAATTTCAAAGACGATGCATTCTACAGGTTTTTCGGAAAAGTATCTATTGAACAGTCCGTAAGACATCCTGACGAATTGCTGGAAGAAAACTGTTTTACAGAACTGTGGCATCAGCTGACAGAATTACATTCCACCACAGCACAGGTGGATTATATCCTTGAATTCTGCAAGCCTTATCTTCAATATCCGGACGTTACCGGAAAGCTGTTAAGCAGTTTTGGGAATGATCTTTTAAATCCGATAAAAGTAATTGCAGAACAGACCCGGCAAACGGAGAGAAACATCCAGCGAAAACAGAAGGAACAGTTTGGATATTCCTTAAAAGAAATCAACCGGTACAACCGTTTTTTAAAAGCAATCAAAATCATTGAACAGGAAACCGGAAAACAGAATAAGGTCCAATGGTTTACCATCATTGATGAATGCGGTTATTATGATCAGAGCCAGCTCATCCATGATTTCAGACATTTTATCAACATTTCACCTGCACAGTATCTGAAATTCCAGCAGGATATCTGTAATCCAAAGTCAGGATAGGCCGTTTCGTTTTCTTACAATTTTTGAAAAGCCCACCCCTCTACCTTTGTCTCATTAATCTAAATCATCAAAACAATGAGACATTTAATCATTTACGCGCACCCCAATGAAAACAGTTTAAATCACCATCTTTTAAACACAGTAGTTGAAACCCTCCAATCCCATCATCATGAGATCATCGTGAGAGACCTTTATAAAATAGGTTTTGATCCTGTACTTTCTCTGGCTGATATGCAGGGACAACGTATGGGAAAAGTATCGGATGATGTAAAAACTGAACAGGATCATATTTCGTGGGCAGAACAGATTACTTTCATTTATCCCATCTGGTGGACAGGGCTTCCCGCTATGATGAAAGGCTATATAGACCGTATTTTCAGTTATGGTTTTGCCTACCGCTATGATCAGGGCGTACAGAAAGGACTTCTGAAAGGTAAATCAACAATGATTATCAATACCCATGGGAAGTCGTATGAAGAATATGAAAGATCAGGAATGGATAAAGCACTTACGCTGACTTCTGATCATGGTATTTTCATCTATTCCGGACTGGAAATCATCAGACATTTATTCTTTGACAAGGCAGACAGGGCAAGTTCTGAAGACCTTGAAATCTGGAAAGAGCAGATTAAAAATTTATATTCAAAACAATTGTTTCATTATTAAAATTCTTCTCATGAAAACAGATAACGAAAAACATAGCATAAACCCTGCTTTATTGACTTCATACAAACTGATAAAGAAAATAATAAAATACAGTTTTTACATTCTGATCTTCTATTTTGCGTTAAAGGGATTTATGGCATGAAATTAGCTTCAGAAACCGCAAGTAAAATTGTTTTGAACCATTATTTTAAGCCATTAAGATTGATGGATGGTTAAGTTTTTCTTTAAAACAAATCTTGTTATAACCCTGCAATGCGTCTTAATGGTTTAAATATTGGCTCCACAGGAAATTCCTGTATATTTGCATCACAATGAAACATCTGAACAGTATATTACGTCTTCCGTTCTTCAGTGAATATTACACTCCGGACTATCGTTCGGGAAGACTTTCTATATCTGTAATCCAATAAAATAATCTAACGTATATATAGAGCCCGGACAGTACCTGTCCGGGCTTTTTCATTTTAAAACTATTCAACATGATTCATTCATTACAAGAAAATGTGGCCATCATCCTGCCGGAAAACGGCCTCGAAGAAAAGCTTAATCAGGCAAAAAAAGAAAACAGAAAACTTTCTGTCAAGCTGGGATTTGATCCTACCGCTCCGGACCTTCATCTGGGTCATGCGGTTGTATTGAAAAAACTGAGGCTGTTTCAGGATCTGGGGCATCAGATTATTATAGTCGTTGGAAGCTTTACGGCAAGAATTGGCGATCCTACAGGAAAAAATAAAGCAAGAAAACCTTTAAGCGCTGACGATGTGCGGCATAATGCACAGACTTATATCAGTCAGCTTTCCAAGGTTATTGATGTAAAAAAGACAAAAATTGTTTTCAATTCCGACTGGCTGGATATACTTGATTTTTCAGATGTGATCCAGCTGCTTTCAAAGGTTACCGTAGCTCAGCTGATGCACCGTAATGATTTTAATAAAAGGTTTACTGAAAATACTCCTATTGCCATACATGAACTGGTGTACCCTATTCTTCAGGGCTACGATTCCGTAAAAATTGAGTGTAACATTGAAATGGGCGGCACGGACCAGCTTTTTAACTGTACAATGGGAAGACAGCTTCAGGAAGTCCATCAGATGCCTGCTCAGATTGTGATGTGTATGCCATTGCTGAGAGGGCTTGACGGAAAAGAAAAAATGAGCAAGTCCCTGAACAATATTATCGGGCTTACAGATGAAGCCAACGAAATGTTTGGAAAAACCATGTCTATTCCGGATGCTTTGATTGAAGAATTTATCAGCCTGACCACCGATTTTTCCCCACAAGAAAAAGCAGACCTACTGTTCAGGATGACAGAGGGTGAAAATCCTATGAATATCAAAAAGATCATTGCAAAAAACATCATTACACAATATCATAATAAAACGGCAGCAGACCAGGCGGAACAGTTCTTTATCAACCAGTTTCAGAATAAAAATTTTGAAGAGAAAGAGTATGAACCCATCCCTATCAGCTCTTTGAGTATTGAAAACAAAATTTCTATTGTGGAACTTTGTCATCAGCTTAAAAATGATCTCAGCAAATCTGCTATGCGGAGATTAATTGAAAATGGAGGAGTTCAGATCAATAACAGTAAAATAACAGACTCTAATAACGAATTGGTGCTGATACCCGGAACAAAAATAAAAATCGGAAAAAGGGGCTTTTTTGAACTGATATAAAGATGGAAAATAGAAGCTGGGAGAGGGAAGTTTTTTGTCAGACGTGAATGAAATATCTGAAGTTTTTTGATTGAAATGTTTTTTAAAACAAAAGTTAAAATTAAAAAACACAGAATTTCACTACAACACAACAGTAACTTCCAGCTCCCAATCTTTGGCCTTACATTACTATTCCCTCCTTCAACTTATTTCAATATCTTGCATTAAACCGGAACAACAATAAAATCGGAAAAAGGGGCTTTTTTGAGCTGATATAAAGATGGAAGATAGAAGCTGGGAGAGGGAAGTTTTTTGTCAGACGTGAATGAAACATCTGAAGTTTTTTTGATTGATTTTTTTTTAAACAAAAGTTAAATTAAAAAATGCAGGAGCTCACTACAGCACAACAGTAACTTCCGGCTTCCTTCTCCCAGCTCCCAACCCTTGGCCTTACATTACTATTCCCTCCTTCAACTTATTTCAATATCTTGCATTAAAATAGAAACACTAATCTTTGACTATGAGTCCAGACCTGCGTTACAAAAAAGCCGATGAAACTGATATTGATTTTCTTCTCAATCTCAGAATGAAAACCATGAATCCTCATTATGAAGCTTCCGGGCTTTCTACGGACAGGGAAACAACCCTTCAAAGAGTTCTTCATGAGTTTGATAAAGCCTGTATTATTCTTTTAGACCATCAACCCATCGGACTGTTAAAAGTGGACAGAACCTTTACCAATATTGAGGTTCTTCAGCTACAGATTGATCCCGGCCAGCAGGGTAAAGGACTTGGAAAAAAGATTCTGTCGGATATTCTGGAGGAAGCTTCACTAGCTGGGAAAACAGTATCATTAAGTGTATTAAAAACCAATAAAGCTCAGCATCTCTATACAAGCCTGGGATTTAAAATCGTAGGAGAAGACGAGCATTCTTATTTTATGGAAACTGAAAGGCAGTAAATTGAATTATTTAGATTTTGATCAAAATGAATATAAAAAAGTCCAATTAAAAAATTGGACCTTGTATAATGTAAAAACTATGTTGAACTAATTTTTAAAGCTTTTATCTGCAACAGCAGCATTTCTTGCTTTTGCCAGCATAGGAATTGAAATCAAACCCATTACCAGCATAATGACAATCTGCAGCGGTAAAGAAATAAAGGAATAAGTAAGCCCCATTTCCCCTCCGAAGTCAGCGCTTTTACCCACTGAAATAAAAAGTGCCATAAAACCGTATTTCATTGCAAGATTATAAGCACCAATTCCCCCGCTTGCAGGGATAATCATTCCCAATGTTCCCACTACAATGATAAAGAAGCCGTCCGCAAAGGTAAATCCGGAGGTTTCAGGAAGGGCAAAACAGACAAGATAAGCCGCCAGATAGTAGCAAATCCAGATTCCCAATGTATAAAGGATGAATTTTCCCTTTTCTTTTAACTTAAAAATAGAAGTTAATCCCTGAAAAATCCCATCAATAAAGCTGACAACTTTTCCTAAAAACGGAATTCCTGAAAGTTTCTTTTTAAATACAAAAAACAAGACTGTTCCTATAATCAGAATTGACAAAACCAGTATTATTTTGTTAGGATTCATTGTTATTCCTGAATTTTTATAGAATGACAGGATTGCATCATATTTAAACAATAAAGTCAGACCTAAAAATCCCAACATACAGACCAGATCTACCACCCTTTCCAGAATAATAGTTCCGAAAGATTTATCTACAGGTACTTTTTCCACACCATATAAAGCTGTAGCTCTTGCTACTTCTCCGCTTCTCGGGATGGTAAGATTCATCAGATAACCGAATGATATGGACCAAAGCGCATTGGAATTAGAAATACGGTGTCCCATAGGCTCCAGCATAAGGTTCCAGCGAATAGCTCTGAACCAGTAAGCAAGAAGTCCAAATACAGAAGCAAACAGTACCCATAGGTAATTGGCTTTGGCCAGTGATTTCTGAATGACTTTAAAATCGAGCCCCTTTAAGGCGAGCCATAAAAAAAAGCCTGCAAAAGCAAGCGATATTACTATTGTAAGTATTGATTTTACCGGACTTTTTGATGTTTTCTCCATGTATTACGTAAGAAGGTTTGTTTTTTCATCCGGGAAAACAATTTTCGGCTGGAAGTCTTTAGCTTCTTCCGGGGTCATCTGCGCATAAGCAATGATAATGATGATATCATCTTTCTGTACTTTTCTCGCAGCAGGCCCGTTCAGACATACTTCCCCAGATTTTCTTTTCCCTTTGATAACGTAAGTATCAAAACGTTCTCCGTTGTTTACATTCACGATATAGACCCTTTCTCCCACTACCAGACCGGCAGCTTCTATAAGATCTTCATCTATCGTTATACTCCCTATATAATTAAGGTCAGAGGCAGTTACTCTCACCCTGTGAATCTTAGACTTAAAAACTTCTATTAACATGTTGCAAATTTATTAATAAAAATTAATAAAACATGTCTTTACTATCATTTAAAAACTCCCACAAACACAGGGGTTTAATTTTACAAAATATAAGAAATATGAAAATTGCTTGTAAATTTAATAATCATATGGTCAAAAAAATTAATTGTTTACACACAATTTAGGATTTAATAAATAGAGGAAATAATATTAACTTTTTGCTAAAGTCAATAAACATAAGCATTTGGCATGATTTTAGTAACCCGTAACGTAGATTTTCTGTGAAAAGTGGAATTATCATATTTTAACTGATTTTACTTAAACGTAAAAAATTTTCACAAGTTTTAATAAAAAAATTGCACAATTAGAAAATAGTACTATATTTGCTATAATTACGAACTAACTTTAATATTAAAAATTATGAACAAGTCTGAATTAATCGACG
>NZ_JAYSDT010000051.1:0-25703 GCF_041914225.1 Chryseobacterium sp. | reverse complement strand
ATTCGTCACCAAATCATCAACACTCTGCTTCAACAAAACGGGGTTATGATACATGCTTAATTGTGTTTTTTATTTAATACTATCAATTAATAATCTCTGCAGTTATTCTTCATCGAAAGAACCCATCACATCTTCAGCAAGGCTTGCAAAATCAGCTTCGTTGGTAGCAATTACCTTTTCATAAGCGTCTTTATCCCAAATCTCAAAGAGTTCTCCGGCACTGGTAATCACAATGTCTTTCTGAAGATTTGCGAAAACCGTAAGGTCTTTCGATATCTGTAATCGTCCTGCATTATCCAGCTCCACTGTTTTTACTCCTGCCGTAAACATTCGTATGAAATCAGCATTCTTTTTTATGAACCTGTTCAGTTTATTAATTTTGCCCATCAGCTTGTCCCATGCATTCATAGGATAAACTTCCAGACAAGGTTGGAACACAGATCTTTTGACTACAAACGCCTTATCGTCGAAGTTTTCCATCTGTTTGATTAAAGATGAAGGAACTTTTAAGCGGCCTTTGTCGTCAATTTTACACTCATATGTCCCAATGAAATTTTTCATTTGGGACAAATTTATATAATAATTTCCAAAATTTCCCACTTTTTCCCACTTTTTGACTCAATGTTAATAAGTTTTATTAAAGATTGAATTTCAATAATGTAAAATGTTGATATGAAGAGACTTGTTGAAAGTCTTATTTAAGCCATAATAAAGCGGTTTTGAAAAAAAAAGTTAAAAAGGAGAATATTATATTATTTTTATCTTAAATTAGGATAATCAAAATTTTTTTGAGGTTTAATTTGTATTTTTGCAGGGCTTTATTAAGGCGTTTTATGATATTTAGTACAAAAAAAGAAAAGAAATATTCCTATATAGAAGCAGGAGAAGGACATCCATTAGTGCTGTTGCACGGGTTAATGGGTGGTTTGAGTAATTTCGATAAAATGGTAGATTTTTTTTCGGAAAAAGGGTTTAAGGTGTATGTGCCCCAGTTACCCATTTATGATCTGCCGGTACTCAATACGAATCTTACCACTATCGCAAAATATATTATCAAGTTTATAGAAAGTCATATTTCAGGACCTGTAACTATTGTAGGAAACTCAATGGGAGGCCATGTAGGGCTTATTCTTACTCTGGCAAGGCCTGATCTGGTAAAAAACCTTGTTCTTACAGGAAGCTCCGGATTGTATGAAAGAACTTTCGGGGACAGCTTTCCAAGGAAGAACGACCGTTCTTATATCAGAAAGAAAACGGAAGAAGTTTTCTATGATCCAAAGATTGCAACGGAGGACCTTGTAGATGAAGTTTTTGGAGTGGTAAATGACAGAATGAAGGGAATAAAAACAGTAATGCTGGCGAGAAGCGCCATCAAACATAACATGCTGAATGATCTTCCGAAAATTATGACACCAACCTGTCTGATCTGGGGTAAACAGGATAATGTAACTCCGCCGGAAGTAGCAGAAGATATGCATAAGTTTATTCCTAATTCGGATTTGTTCTGGATAGATAAATGTGGTCATGCTGCCATGATGGAAAAGCCGGATGAGTTCAATGAAATCCTGTACAACTGGATAAAAGATAAAGTTTAAAAACATATAAATGACCATTAAGAGCTTTTCTTAATGGTTTATTTTTCTAAAATACATTCAAAAAATGATTATCAAGACAGCAGAGTTTGTAAAGAGTAGCGGAAAATGGCAGGAATGCCCTGAACCCAATATTCCCGAGTATGCTTTTATCGGAAGGTCTAATGTAGGAAAGTCATCACTCATCAATGCGATGATGAATCATAAAGATCTTGCCAAAACATCACAGACACCTGGAAAAACCCAGCTGATTAATCATTTTTTAGTGAATGAAAACTGGTATCTTACCGATTTACCAGGATATGGATATGCAAAGGTTTCAAAAGTACAGCGAAAGGATTTTGAAAAACTGATCACCAATTATATTCTGAACAGAAGAAACCTGGTGAATCTTTTTGTTCTGGTAGATGTAAGACATACCCCACAGAAAATTGATCTGGAATTTATCCAGTGGTGTGGCGAAAGCGGAATACCATTCTCAATTGTGTTTACAAAAGCTGACAAGCTGAAACCGAATGCTGTGATCAAAAATGTTGAAGACTATAAGGCTGAGCTTCATAAAACGTGGGAAGATCTTCCTGAGTTGTATATTACCTCAGCAGAAAAGAAAGAAGGTGGCGATAAGATTCTTGATTTTATTCAAAAGACCAATGAGTTTTTAACCCATAATAATATAAGCTTCGATGAGTAATATTGTCTGGAAAATCAAAACATTTGATGAGTTTACTGTTCCGGAGCTGTATGCCGTACTGAAAGCACGTATTGATGTTTTCGTTATTGAACAGAACTGCCCTTATCCTGATCTGGATAATTATGACCAGAAAGCAGTCCATATCTGGGCAGAAGAAGACGGGCAGGTTTTAGCCTACTGCCGTATTTTTGATAAAGGAATAAAGTATGATGAAACTTCTATTGGCAGAGTTCTTACCACTGAACTGGCAAGGGGAAAAAGTCTTGGAAAACAGCTTATACAATATGCTGTAGAAATCATAGAAAACCGTTTCCATACTTCTGAAATCAGAATTTCAGCACAGGATTATCTGTTAAAATTTTACAGCGGATTCGGATTTGAAGATACAGGAAATAAATATCTGGAAGATGATATTCCGCATACGGAAATGATAAGAAAATAAAGAAAAAGCGAGGAAATGTATTCTTCGCTTTTTTTAATAGCTAAATATGGTGAGTGTGTTTTTTTATTTCCCTGAAATCGCTTTTAAGATAATGGGCTCCAAGTTGGAAGGCAGATCTGCGGATTTAATCTGATAATTTTTAATTTTCATTTCTTTGAACCAGTTTTCCCAGTATTCTTTAATAGCAGCTTCTTCGAAAGGATTTCCCTTTTCCGGGTTAATTCCTAAAACGATAACCTCAAGGTTACTCAGATTTTCATTTGCTTTTACAAAACCATAGCCATTTTTTTCAATGGTATCTTTAAAACCGGATGTTGTCAGGTTATTGGCTTTTATGAGTTTGGTTGTTAAATAAGATGTTCTGTATGAATTTTCATTTTTTTCTTCAAACTTCGTGTTTTGATAATACATATACCCGTCGGTTAATATGAAAAGGATGTTTCTGCGATCATCTTTTATACAGTAATCTTTAACTTTGTTTTTAAAGAATTCCCAGATGTCGGACCCGACATATTTTCCATCTTTAATTGCTGAATTATAAATTTTTAAAGGTAACTCAGAATATTTTTTATCAACAGAATCAAAGTAATTTCTTGGAGTATCTTTATTGAAAGAAACTTTTAATTCTTTGGTAAGCACATTCATTTTCGAGTCTGAGGGTTCCGGATTAAAGAAAACCTGCATCTGATCGTCATAGGTGATGATTCTTTTTGATTTAATATGGTTTAAAAATCCTTTTTCAATGGCTTTGATATACTCTGTGTCCCGTTGATAATATTCCATTGTAGGATTTGGGTTTGTATTAGGATCAATTCTGTCGGATAAATCAATCAAAATGCTGACATTGATATTGTTTGGGTCAGCCACAGCAGAATCTATTTTTCCAGTGTTTGTTCCATCGTCTTTGTTTTTACAGCAAGAAGCCAAAGAAATGAACAATAATAAATGAAGTATCTTTTTCATAATCTGTGCGTTATAAAGATGATAAATACACTAAATTTTGGTTGTCGGAATTAGCGCCTACGGCTTCCAAACTGGTATTGTAGGTGGCAATACAGTCGTCAATCATTGTTTGTTTTTCCGTTCTTGATACTGCTATTTTTTCACCGATAAAAGTGATCCAGCCCTGAACATATTCCGAAGCATACAGTTTGTAATCCTTGGTGGGAATAATTACGCCGTCAATAATATTCTGGAGCTCTTCAATTCTGCCCCGGGTTTTGATGACAGTTTCTTTTATCATTCCGATATTGGAAAGGATTTCTTCTATTTCTTTTTTTAAAATATTGACTTTATCCTGAAAGAATTCAATTCTCTTCAGCCTTATTTCCTGTTCATTTTTAATCTTATCTTTTTCACGGTGTTCTTTCATTACAAAGTCAAAGACCAATCCCCAAATAATGTATACAATGAATCCCGCGAAAATTATTCCCCAAAACTGAATTTTGGTAAAAGCAATTTTAATATCAAAGGGTGGAGATTCAAAAGTTTTGTTTAATTCATACAATTTTGACTCAATTTCGTAGGCTAAAATGCAGTCGAAAATAAATGTCACGATAAATAATAAACCAAGCTTGATATAGTTGGCTCTCGTTTTATTCTCCCAGAACATGTGAATCAAGTAACCCAATCCTAAGAAAACAAAGGGAATCAAGGTAACAAATGCTCCTTCAATAACTCCTTCGTTCCATGCTTTGCTGAAAGCCTGTGCATCTAAAACACTTTGGATAATTGTACTTTTTGCGTCAAAACTTTTAAAAAATGCCGAATAGGAAGTAGAGATATAGAATGTTCCTAAATATAAGGTGATAGGAATCAAAAGAAAAAGTCCGATCCAGAATTTTGCAGAAGCTCCTCTTGTCGCTTTTATATTATATTTTTCCGGGTTTCTGGGAAGATCAAGTATCTCAGCTTTTAATGTTTCAATGGTATGCTGATGATTCTCAATTTCATTGCCCTTGCTTTGTAATTGTTCTTCTTTGGTCTCCTGTGAAACGAATAAAGCTTTGATTTCAGTTTCCCGGTTTTTCTGTTCGTTTACATAAGATTCTTTAAGATTTTTCTGTTTTTCAACCATTTCTTTTTCTTCATTCTGAAATTTTGAATAAACGGCATCCAAACATATAGATAGGGTTGAGTGATTTCCGTTGGTTCGTGAGCTGTCTCTGTAGCCCGCTTCGTGGTAGGTCCTTTTTCGGGTTTCTTCGAAAGATTCATCACCCGGAATGACATCACTTTTAGGAAGCTGTTCCTGCTGAGGTTCTATCGGAACGGATTTTAGTTTAAATAAGTTTTTTATACTGGTGGTATCCATGATGATTAGTTTTTTAATTCATATAAAATTTCGCTTTTGTTCTTGCCGATTTTTATGGCTTCAATGAGGTAATCTACAATAGCTGTTGTATTTTCTTCCAGAAAACCGAACATCAGAACATATTTTTGCATGGCAGAGTATTCATTCGGAGAAACGATTCCATCAGCCCAGATCATGACAGTGAGATCATATAAATAATCTACTTTTTCTTCGATCGTTTGGGGTACCAATGACTTTAAATTGATCGGATTTAAAAGGATCTCATCTAAATTTTTTGATGAAATCCCTCTTTCTTCTGCACATTTATAAAGCATTTTCAGCTCTAATGCACTGAAATCGTCATCACAGATTGCCATTTGATAGAGTCTTAGAAAGTGGGCTTTGAGGCTTTCTGTTATTTGATTGTTTTCCATGATGGTTATTCTTGTTTTGTTTTTTGGGATTAATAATTCTGTCTCTGGAAACAGTTCTTTGGTGTATAGGAGGTGGGTGCTCTGAGGTTTCTTCGACAGTTTCGTCTTCTTTTTTTGTGAGTTCTTTTCTTTCTATGAAGTTAATGAGTAAGAATAAAGCTCCTGTTATCGTATCTATCGGGATCCAAATGCTTTTCCGATACAGATAAATAGGGAAAACGGGATTGAAAAGAATTAGGATAACCAGAAAAATTATACTGACATAGTGCTGCCCGGAACTCAACGTATTGTATAAAACCAATAAGGCTCCAAGAGAAACAAGAATTCTGAGGAAAGTATAATATTCTATGGGAAGTCTGAAAATGCCGATGAAACAACATAACGCACAAAAGGTGAGAAATGGTTTCATAAAAGTTTATTTAAAATCCTGTTTTGAGATTGTATTTATAATTAAAACGGCTTTCAGACATAAAAATAAAGACGAAGAAATCAAATAATGCAATTAAAGCAGGAATAAAGGTCCAACAAAAAACCAGATAAAGTATTCCCATAACATTTTGACCTAAGTAAAATCTGTGGATGCCAAATCCTCCAAGGAAAAATGCGAGTAGAGCGGTGGTAGATTTTGATTTCATAATTTAAACTCTGGATAAGATTTCGTTCTTTTTTATTTCAAATTCTTCAGGAGAAATTATTCCATTCTCTTTCAAGTCTTTTAACTTCTGTAATAAGGCAAAAGGATCTTCATTTTCTATCAATAGTGGTTTTTTCTCCTGTTCAAACTGCTGAGGATGGGTGATAATAGGTGTGGCATTATTTACGGTAACGCCACCTGCCGAAGCTCTTAATGTTTCAAGATTTTTTTCTCTTCTTACCCCCCGCATTCTTTCTTCTACTTCCTGTGCAAACTGATACAGTTTTCTTGCTTGGTTTTTAGGGAGATAATCCATCATATTGATATAGTTTTTCGTTGTTCTCATTGTAAAAGTTGAGCCAACAATTCCTTCTTTGATATGACAGTCAGCTATATCCACCCAATTATAATCCTGAAAATCCATTGATAAACCGAAGGTTTTCGGCCTGCAGAAAATAATTCTTCTGTTGGTTAGAGCAATACAATCAGGAGATAAATTGATCACGGGTTTCTTCTGAACAGCTATATATTCTACAAATTCTTGTGAGGTAAGTAAACTGTTGATTCTTCCTAAAAGCTTTTCAACAGCTTGAGGATCCTGTTCTTCATTTAAAAATTTCTTTAAGTTCATATTATTTTGTTTTTTTGATTATTTTACATCTTTATTGAAAACAAATCCTACTTTTCCACTTGATTTCACCTGTACTTTATACCATGATCCTTCCTTTGAGAGCTGTATTAATTTGGTGTCTTTAGACACTGTTGTTATTACTTTAGATTTAAAAGTGGGCTTCTCATAAACATTTGTTGTTGCAATGCCTGCAATGTATCTGTTGTTAGAATTAAGATTGATGTTTACCTTATCAATAAATACTTTTGGAGGTTTACCGGTATGGGGCTTTGAAGATCTGTAGGAATTCGGTGATTTATGTTTTTTAGACTTGCCTTTTGAGGGGATTCTTGAAGAAGAGCTTTTTCCTGAAGATCCACCACGGCAGGCGCCACAGGTTCCACCACTGCTACAATGTCCACATCCTGAACAGTTAGAACAAGCTGTACAATAAGCAGAACCTGTACACCTTCCGCCATGTCCTATATTGTCATTGGCTTTAAAACAGGAATTTAAGATAAATGTACTGAAGGTAAGTATGATAAATGGGATTAGTTTTTTCATGATGAGTAATTTTTATGCATAATTTTCAAGCGTCAGATGAAGCTGATCTCTGTAATTATAGATCTCATCAAGGGTATTCAATAAAATCTTTTCACCAGCTTCTTTTCCGTTGTGGAAAGTTTCCAGATATTTATTTGTTGTGTTGAAGTGTAATCTGCAAAGTGGCTTTCTGTTGTTATCATCCAATAAAATCCCGAAATAGGATAAAGTATCCCGATAGGCAATTCTCGAAGAAGGAATTTTCTCTCTCAGAATTGCTTTTACAATCTGAAATCCTTCCAGCTCCTCCTCTGTGGTGATAATTTTAGAATCATTATTTTGATCAATAGACTGTGATGATTTTACATCATCTTCTTTTTTCTCTATCTGTTCATTAATACTCAATGCGGACTTTAACCGGAAACTGATCGATTCATTAATAGAAGTAGTTAATGCTTTTTTAGCATACTCTTTGAAAGAAATCATTCTGTTGGCTGTTAAAGGTTTTTCAAAGAAACGGTTCACCAGAAGTTTCACCAATTCATCAGATGGATTTTCAATTTCCTTTTCGAATTCCTTTCTGATGGCTTTGATATACTTTAATGCTTCTGCAGAATCAAGTATACTTTCCAGATTATAATCTTTTTTGGTGAAACTTTCCAGAATTTTGATGGAACTGTCTTTTAAATCTTCAATATTGATGGTGAAAAACGGTTTTTCATCCATAATATTGGGCTTTTCCAGATCTGTATAAAAGTTGTACACAATTCCATTGGTCAAAACTCCGAATCTTGTTTTGGAAACATGATAATATCTGTGAAGCTGTGAATTGTGAGCATCAGCGCTTTCTTTCCAATGCTTACATTCAATGATGAAGATGGGTTCGTCATTATTTTTAATCACATAATCTACCTTTTCTCCTTTTTTTGTTCCGATATCACAGACATGCTCCGGAACCACTTCCGTAGGGTTGAAAATATCATAGCCCAGGATTTGTATGAAAGGCATTACGAAAGCATTTTTAGTGGCTTCTTCTGTTCCGATCTGGTCTTTAAGGCCTATTACTTTCTGGTGGAGCTGCTCAAGTTTAATTTTAAGATCCATAGTTTTTAATTTTTTAAAGTTTCATCAACGATTTCTGCTGCCGGAGCATTTGATTTTACGGACGCTATACCATTCTCCATTCCGGATTTCGTACTGTACATCTGGCTGTTCCCGATAATTTCACCGTTTCTAGCTTTTAACACGAAATAGTCTTTTCCATTTTTTGAAAGTCTTCTGTCGTAGCTTGAAAGATCCTGAGAATTGACTTTTACAGATTCAATGCCTTTCTGGCAGGATGCTTTCTGAACATACCCTTCACTGGTTAAAATAATTTCACCGTTTCCGGCTTTCAGATTGAACTGATACTCTTTGTTGATTCTCTGTGTGATTACGAATTTTCCCATGATTAATTTTATTTATTAGATAATCCAGTGACCATTTTTTGTTAATAATCACTGGAAATAAAGACTTGTTAAGCGTACTGAATTAATTCCCAAGTAACAGCTTTACCATCATAAGGAGGCATTCTATTTCCTTTTGAAATTGGAGCTGTTGTAGAAGGATTTCCAACGACTTTCCAAACTCCAGATTCAGGACAATTTTCTCCTGTCTTCGCTTTTGTTCCTAATGGTTTTCTTTCCATTGCAAAAATTTTTATTGGTTTAACATTCCAAAAATATGAGCATTAGATTTCAGTCTATTACGGAAAACCGTAAAACGGGCAAAAAATAAAAAAACCTTTCAAAAAATTTGAAAGGCTGTATGTAAGATGAATTGTATACTATATAATCCCGATGTCCTTGCAGAAGGCTACCAGCTGCTCATTGCTGTTTATTTCAAGGTCTTCCTTCAGACTGTTTAATCTCTTCTCAACGCTGCTCAGGCTAGAGGGTTTAATATTTCTTTCTTCGAGGTGGGCAGGAATGTTTTTTTGCAAGATTCCCTTAGAAAGGAGAGAGACAAGGGTGATATCAAATGTAGAAAACTCATAGCTGTTGAACTTTTTCATATCCTGCTTCAGATCAAAAGATAAATAGTTTTCGCCGATATATACAGATGCAATGGCCTTTTTCAGTTCTTTTGAATCGTTTCTGGCTTTACGGATATATCCGTTGATTTCATAATCTGAAAAAAGATTTTCTATTACACCCGTTTTATGTTCTGCCGAAAATACAATGATTTTCAAATCAGGCTGTATCTCTTTTGCTTTTCTGATGAGTTCTTTTCCGTTTTTAAGGTTTTGCTCATGATGATCTTCTTCATAATACAGATCTGTAATCAACAAGTCATAAGGATATTCTTCCCGTAACGCTTTCTGAATTTTTCCAATAGCATCATCACAGTAATACACATAATCTACGGTGGGAATATTCAGCTCTTCAAGGGTTTTCTGAACAGAAATATTGATGCTTTCATGATCTTCGGCAATTAAAATTTTTTTGAACATGGTTATACGGTTTAATTAAAAAAATGGTTAAGACCTCAAAAGTATATTCATTTAATTTTTCGTCATTACGGTTTCACGTAAAGGGACGAAAAAATGATATTTCAGTAGACCTGATCAGATGAGGCCAATATCTTTGCAGATGACGATCATCTCAATATTATTTTTTGCGCCGAGACTGTCCCTGAGTTCGTTCAGTCTCCTTTCGATAGACCTGATGCCATGCGGGATCATTCTGTGTTGTTTCAGAGAAGTGCTTATTTCACTTTGTTTATAGCCTTTGGCTAACAGCTCAAGCAATTTGATATCATACGCATCAAACTCTGAAGAAATATGACGCATAGTATTCAGAACTTCCTGGGGAATTACGTTTTCTCCGTTAAAGATTTTCCGTATTGTGCTTTTCAGATCTTGTCCGTCACGCCTTGCCTTGCTTACAAACCCGTCAATCTGATAGATTTTGTAAAGGTCGTCAATTGTTTTTGCTTTCTTTTCAACAGAAAATACCACTACTTTTAAAGCCGGCTGAACTTTTTTTGCTTCAAGAATAAGTTCCTGCCCGGAACGAAGTTTCTGGGGAATATGGTCTTTTTCAAATGACAGATCAGCAATAAGCAGATCATATGGATTTTTCCTTTCCAAAGCTGTTCTGATTCTGCTTAGGGCTTCATCACAATAGGTTACATAATCAAAATCAGGGATATTTAATTCTTTTATTGTATTCAGGACTCCCCGGTTCATGACTTCCTGATCTTCAACGATTAAAACTTTTTTGAACATGGCTGGATGGTTAGGAAACAGGGAATGAAAGATTGACCTTCAGCCCTTTTTCAATTTTCGTGTCAAAAGTAATGGTTCCTTTAATCGCTTCAATGCGGGATGCCGTATTTCGTAAGCCATTTTTATACACAAGGTCTCCCGGAATTCCTATTCCATTGTCTTTGTATTGAATTTCAACGACATTGTTTATTTTTTCAAATTTAACCGCAACATGACTGGCCTGGCTGTGCTTTTTCATATTCACCATCAGCTCACGGACCATTTGGTAAACCTCCTCTTTTACTGTAGGAGAAACGGACTCCCAAATCGCAGGGCTGTTTCCAGCGGTAAAGGTTTTTACGGTATCATTATTAAAAGAAGCAATAAGCTCTGAGACGACTTTGCTGAACTCTTTTTCTTCTCCAATTTTATCATAGGAAATATCCCTGGATTTTTCATATACAAATTCCAGTTCGTCAAGCGCTTTATCCCGGTCAAAATCTTCCTGATTTTCAATCTTTGTCATCACCTGGTAAATCCCATTGGCAACCACATCATGAACTTTCTTTGACATTTTGAGCTGCGTGTTTTTTACCTCGATTTCTTTTTCTTGTTTTAATTTTAATTGTCTTCTTCTGTAACCAATTATAATGAATATGATTGCAACAATTAATATAACTACTCCAATCAAAAGTTTTAAAATATTATTATCCTTTTGTACATTTTCTCGTTTAATTTTCTCTACATCAAATCTGATGAAAGCAAATTTGCTGTCACTTTTATCTTTTTCTCTTTGAATACTATCGTTCAGGGACAAAAATGTTTGAAAATTTTCTGTATTTTTTTCAGAATCTAACAAAACAAGTTTTTGTAAAGCCTCTAAGCGGTCAGCTGGACTTTTAATTTCCTTTGCTATTTGGTACATATTTTCAGCATATAGTAAAGCCTTTTTTTTGTCATTAGTCATGTAGTAATCCGCGAGATGTGCGTATCCAGCATTTTGAGCCCATTTATCATCAATTTCTTTTTCAATTTCAATAGCTTGCAGTAATTGCTGTTCTGGGTTATAATGCGGATTGTTTAGAGATTTTACATTTTCAAGGTTTGAAAGTAGTCTTGCATATAGTTTTTTATTAGTGTTTTTTATTTGAGGAAGAATGCTTTCATAAATTTTAATAGCTTCAGGGTATTTCTTTTCATATTTATAAGTATTGGCCTTATTCTTTTGATAAGTAAGTTTATTTTCTTCAGAATCAGCATATTTTATGGCTAAGTCGTAATACTTTATAGCATTAGGGAAGTCTTTTGTGTTATTGCTGGCTATAGCTAAGTTGTTATAATTTGCACAGATATATGAATATTGATCCTTATTATTTTTGTCAAAATACTGCTGTGCTTTAAGCGATAATTCCTGACCAGCATAATAATCTCCTTTTTCGGTTAAAATAATTGCTTTATTAACAATGCATTTTCCCATTCCTATGCTATCTTTATGAAGTCTAAAGACATCCTCGGCTTTATCATAGTATACATATGCGCTATCGGTTTTTCCTTTGCTATTTAACTCATATGCTTTGTCATAGAATAAGTTAGGCTTTATTGCCATTTTACTTTTTTGGCAAGAGAATAAAAGCATCAATAGAAGAATAGTTAAAATTTTTTTCATGGAAAAGTTTTAGCATAAATTTAAAAAAAAGAACAGACATCATAATGCCTGTTCTTATTGAGTTTATTAATTAAGGGATTTAATCTTTTCCAAATAACTATTTTTTTGGTGGAGTTTGAGTTGTTTCTCCTCCCGTATCGCTTCCCCCACTTTCCCCAGTAGATCCTCCAGGATCCGTAGCCCCACTTTGAGTTTGAGTAGTTTCAGTAGTTGGGTTGCTATCATTTGCAGTTGTTGTATTGGCATTATTGTTTGAGAATGCTAAACCTAATAGCATCAATATAATCTCGATCATTTCCGTAAAATTTTAGAAGTTTTTTGACTGTTTTTCTTCCTCCTGAGATGTATTTATCTCAGGCTGTACACAATTAAAATTTCGAAGCGCTTCTTAATTTTTTAGGGAAGTGAACCTTCAAAAACGGAGGAGAAACATCTGCTTCCCAATCCGGAGTTTTCCTCCGTTTTATCTGGTGATTTTGAAATCAGGGTTTTAGATTTTTAATGTTATTTTTTTGTCCCTGATTTCTTTTACAAATATCTTGTATATAAGCTCAAATATTCAGACAGACGATGGACAGTAAGGTGCGATGTAAGTGTTTGATTTTTACGGAAAACCGCAATTTTTGCATCTTGTTTTTGTCTAATTTGGACAGCAAATAATTAATACCTGAAAAATTATGTATGAGAAGAAAAGATTTTTAATGAGAACCGTGTTTGAAACTGCAAGAAATGAACTTCCTAATGCAAGCGACAATTCTATTTCAATTTACTTAAGTTCTCTATTTGAAGAGCGATATGGTTTTTTAAGAGATGAAAGATCGTATGTTAGATATTATAAGAGCATGGTAAAAAAAATAAAGATTATAATATTGATGGTCTTGCTTTAGATTATTTAAGTAAGTACGTAGGATATGATGATTTTGATGATTTTTGCAATAGAGTAAACATAGAGGGAGACGGAAGAACTACGTTTACGATGAGTTTCAAAGATCTATCAGATAAAATTTAACAAATAATTATCACTGTAACGCCAACTCTTTTATTACCAGATTTTATGAGAAAAAATGGGTTAGGTATTTTAGAAATGACTTTTGTCCTATTTCTTGTTACTGGAGGTGTTGTTTTCTCTAATGGTAAAAATTCTAAATCTTTTGGTATTATTTCTGGCTGGGAGTCTTCTGCAATTAATAAAGCCTACATGTATTGGGATAAAGATAGATATATGGCAACGGATAGCAGTTCTCTAGGTTCTCAAGTAGAGGTGGTTCCAATGAATGAATATATGTTTAAGTATTTCAAGAAAATTATGAGACCAGACACATTGACTGTTGCAAATTCCTTAGGAAAAGTATGGTATAATAAAAGTAAAAATCATGTAGAATTCTTTACAAGTTTTGGAAAACATCCTGAGAATGAAAAGACATTAAAAGGCGTTTCAGAAAGAATATTGGAAAATTATGCAGGGCGAAATGCAACATTAGAAGAATAAGCAAGTCCTCACTCATTTTATGGTAAACAAAAAAGCGAAGAGATTTTCTCTTCGCTTCTATATTTTATATTAGCTTATAAATGTCAAGATTCCATTTTCATGATAATATTAAATATCAATAGGAACGGACTTTAGTCCGTTTTAACTGAATTCATATCATCAAATTTGGCTTTAGCCAAAACTTAAAATGTAAGATTTTACTCTGCATTCAGCATTCCCATTCCGCCGAAATGCTTTTTAAACTTCTGTATTTTAGGCCCTACTACAGCGCTGCAATAAGGCTGTGTAGGGTTTTCATTGTAATATCCCTGATGATATTGTTCGGCCGGCCAGAATTTGTCGAATTTCGTTAATTCCGTTACATAAGTACCAGCCCATCTTCCTGATTCCTGAGATACTTTAATAGCTTCTTCGGCTTTTGCCTTCTCTGCATCATCTTTATAGTAAATCACAGAACGATATTGGGTTCCGATGTCATTTCCCTGTCTGTTCAGTTGAGTGGGATCATGAAGGAAGAAAAATACATCCATTAACTGTTCGTAGGAAATAACAGCCGGATCATAAGTAATCTGTACCACTTCTGCATGTCCGGTTTCACCTGTACATACCTCCTGATAAGTCGGATTATCCTTATGACCTCCCGAATATCCTGAAATAGCAGACTGTACTCCTTTCAGCATATTGAAACAGCTTTCTACACACCAGAAGCATCCACCCCCGAAAGTAATCTGTTCTAAATTATTGTTGTCCATTGTTGGTAATTATATTGTTTTATTTCTCTCCTTTATCCGGAAAAAGCTGATCAAAAATAGGAAAAACTTTTTCATTTGAACACGATTTTAAGTCTTAAACTTAAATTGTAATGATAGATATGACAAATGATTTCTAAACACAAATAACACAAATGTTTTTCACAAATAGCCACAAGGAAATATAACCCGATCATCTGCAAAAATCTGTGAAATTTGCGGAAAAAACAAAAAGCACCCTAAAAGGATGCTTTTATATTTAATGATGTTCAGTTATTTTTCCCAAACCAAAGCACTTGCTCCAAGAATGGCAGCATCAGCCTCGTCAAGCTCACTGAATACCAGTTTTACCTTATTTCTGAAGATAGGAAGAAGGTTTCTTTCCATATGAAGCTTAGCAGGCTTTAAAATAAAATCTCCTGCTTTAATCACCCCGCCAAATAAAAGAATAGCTTCAGGTGAAGAGAACATAACAAAATTAGCTAATGCCTCTCCCAGCTTCTGACCCGTATATCGGAAAACCTCAATAGCAATTGGGTCTTCTTTGATAGCACATTCATATACTGTTTTAGAATTGATGGCATCTTCAGGATATTGATTCAGCATAGATTCCGGGAACTCTGCTCTCATTTTCTTTGCTGTTATTGTGATTCCTGTTGCAGAAGCATAAGCCTCCAGACTTCCTTCAGAACCTGTGCTCCAGTGCTTTCTACCGCCGGGTTTCACTATTGTATGTCCTAATTCTCCGGCAAACCCGTCATGTCCATAGATTAAGCTTCCGTTGGCAATGATTCCGCTTCCTACTCCCGTTCCCAGTGTAATCATGATAAAATCCTTCATTCCTCTGGCCGCTCCGAAGAGCATTTCTCCAAGGGCTGCAGCATTGGCATCATTGGTTACCGTACATGGAAGACCGAACTTGGCTTTCATCAGCTCAGCAAAAGGAATTACACCTTTCCAGGGAAGGTTAGGAGCCAGTTCAATGGTTCCTTTGTAATAGTTGGCATTGGGTGCTCCTACCCCGATTCCGTCAAAATGCTTTTCAGCACCATGTTTTTCCATCATAGGATGAACATGTTCATATAAAGCATCGATGAAATCCTCAACTTTGTCATAAGCATCGGTTCTCAGGTTTCCTTTATCCAGAACTTCTCCACGGTGGTTTACGATTCCGAATTTAGTATTGGTTCCGCCGATGTCAACTCCAAGGGCAACTTGTTTTGATAAATCTATTAATGACATTTCTATGATTAAATTCTAAGGGCTAAAATTATAAAAAAGATTGTATTAATGGATTATTAACTGGGTTTTATTTAATTCTTTATGCTGTTTTTATTGATTTTTTCTTTTTTCTACCCCACCAGATCATAAATCCGGTAACCGGAAGGGAAGCACAGATAAGGCTTACAATAAAAGCAATAATCTTGGTTGGAAGTCCCAAAATAGCTCCTACGTGAATGTCATAATTGGCATTTACCACCTTCTCTCCAAAGTTTTTATCCTTCGGATCATGAGTATGGAGAAGTTCCCCTGAATTTTCATCAAAGATTAAGCTGCTGCTTTTATGATAAGAATAGGAGAGGTGTTTCACATACACTTCAAAGTTAGGATGCTCATGATCATCCATGTGAGGATGCCCCAGATCTATAGCAAAACCATAGGCATCGGGATATTTTGTCTGTACAGTATTAATAATTTTATCAAGCGTTCCTTCAGTTCTCAGTTCAATGGGGGCCTTTGTCCTGATATGGGAGAAGTCAGGATACTTGGTTTCTCCACCGGAAAAGATCACATAAATCATCGCCTGAACAACAAAGAATGCATAGAAAAGCCCTGTAATGGAAAAGATTAAAGCAAAGATAGAGGCATAAAACCCTAATACATTATGAAGGTCATAGTTCTTTCGTTTCCAGCTTTTGATATTTTTCCATTTGAAAGCAAAACGCTGTTTTCTGGCTGCTTTATTTTTAGGCCACCAAAGAATGATTCCGGAAATCAACATGATGATAAAGATAATAACCGGAATTCCCACCACATACGTTCCCCAGTCCTGTTTCAGAAGATAGCTCCAGTGGATCATTTTTACAATATTGAAGAATCCGTTTTTTTCATCATACACTCTCAGTACTTTTCCGGTATATGGGTTTACATAAGCCTGTTTATAGATAGGAAATTCATCAAAATAATTCCAGGCATCTGTATTGTGTTCATACCAGAAGAACATATAGGACATCTTTTTATCGATAGGAACATTTACCCAATGGATCGGATATTTCTCTTTTACCTGTTCCGCGACAGCCTTTTCCATTACCCGGATAGGAAGTACCTGCTTCTGTTCAATATTCTGCTCATGATGGTAGATGACATCTTTTCGGGTGATATTTTCCACTTCATCCTTGAAAACATATAAGGCTCCGGTAATAGAGATAATAAAGATCAGGAAACCTATACCCAATCCAAACCAGAGATGAAGTTTTGCAGACCATTTTTTAATGAATCCCGGTTTCTTTTTATGATGATGTTTTTTCTTCATATCGCAATAAAAGTAAAGCAAATATAAGCCTTACTCTTTATTTAGTTTAATTAAAATCTGTATTCAACCATGAATGTTCCTCTCAATCCCAGAGCATTGGTAAAATCACTGTCTCTTGCGGTCCACCATGAAATAGCTGGCTGGTACAGTTTATTGAAAAGGTTTTCAATTCCTAATGATAATCTCCAATTGTTATTAACCTCATAACTTGATTTGAAATTGAAAACAGTATACTCAGGTACATATCCTTCACCATACGCATATAATCCCGTCTTGGCATTAGGCTCGAATCTGTTTTGCTGAAAAGAATGCAGCATATCAAGCCCAACGGACAAAGCCGGAACAGGTCTGGCCTGAACATATGCTAAAACCTTAGGCGCAGAAATTCTGCTGTTGTTGATTTTTGTCGAATAATCTCCGTCATCTTTTACAGAAGTAATTCCTTCCATCCAGCTATAGCTTCCGCCAAACTGGATCCATTTCACTGGGGTAAAGTGTAAAAATCCTTCAACACCATACACAATTTCAGGAGACCGCTGGATCATTAATGCTCTGTCCGGACTCTGTACAAATGAGGCTCCCAATTTTGATGTACTTACATAAGACGTTAATTCATAATTCAGCCAACTGGAAAGCTGTCCTGTAGCACCCAATTCGTAATTATTAACGATGATTGGTTTTGTTTCCAGGTTTTTAATCGTTTCAGAAGTTGAGGTCCTTAAGATTCTTCCCAGCTCATTGATAGAGTAGGCCTGAGAAAAGCTTCCGAAAAGGTTGATATAAGGTTCAATATTGTAACGGATACCAATATTTCCTACCAGAGCATTGTAATTCAGTTTTCCGCCGGCCACGGGAATGCTTTTGGTGAAAGTTCCGTCACTTTTAAGGGTAGAAAGGGTATTGAAGTCATCAACATTTACTCTGATGTTTTCGTAGCGAAGTCCTCCTTTGATGGTGAACTTTTTAAACAGATCAATTTTTGCCAATACAAAAGGAGCAATATTGGTCATGCTCATATTAGGAGTCCAGAAGCGTCCGTCTTCCAGCTTTTGTACAGTTTCATCATTCAGAATATCAGCCCCGTAGATAATTTCTCCCTGAGAGTTGCCTGAGTTCCACAGCTGGGTGTCAAAATTAAATCTTGCCCCTGCTTTTTTGGAGATTACATTAGATTGTCCGCCATTGAAAAAGGTGTCACTGTAGCCGTAAACGGTTTTAAAATCCTGGTAATAAAGATTCACATTTAAAGAAGTTCCGGCAAACAAATTCTTATTGTCATAGCTCACTCTGATGTTGTGGTTCTTCGGAGTTCCCTGAGGGGTTGTTTCCAAACCTTTCCCAATTCCTTCACCAATGGTAGGCGTAATGCCGTATTTTCCTGTTTTTAAGCCTACGTTCAGATCTGATCTTGAAGAATATCCGATATAAGAAACTTCAATTCTTTGATTCTCGTTGATATCATACCCTATTTTCAGCAATCCATTGTAATTGTCCATCTTGGCAATGCTGTAAGTCGGGCTTATTAAAACACCATCTCCGTCTTTCGTATATCCGGTTCTTTCATAAGCTAATGAAAGGGTATAATCAAATTTGTTGATCTTTCCTGTTAAAAGCTGGCTGGCTCTTACTCCTAAAGTGCCGCCATAAGGCTGTCCGGTAAAACCAATTTGTGAAATTCCGGAGATTTTTTTATCTGTTTTGTTTCTTTTCGTAATATAATTGATGATCCCTCCGTCTGCCCCGTTTCCATAGATAGAAGAAGCTCCTTTGATCACCTCAATTCTTTCAATAGCAGAAGGGTCAATAGTTCTTAAGTCTCTGGCCCCGTTACGAAGTGGAGTAGACTGCGGAATCCCATCAATCAAAACCAGGACCTGGCGTCCTCTTAACGTCTGTCCTGTATTGGAAGTCTGTCCTGAATTGGTTCCCAAACTCGGAACGGTGTACTGCAGGATGCTTGTAATATCTGAGTTAACAGTCAGCTGAGACTGAATCTGCTTTTCACCGACAATTGTGATAGAGCTTGGAACTTCTTTGATGTTTTCCTTTTTTCTGGAAGCAGTCATTACCACCTCGTCTACATTTTTAGTTTGTAAACTGTCTTTTACCTGGGCAAAAATGGTAGTAGTTCCTAAGCAGGCAGCTGATAAAAGCACTTTTTTCATTATATTTTCTTTCCTTTTTTCTTTCTTTTTCCCCACCAAACCAGGAATCCGGTTACAGGGAGTGACGTACACGTAAGGCCGGCCATAAACCAGATGATTTTTCCAATAATTCCGAAATAGGATCCGGTATGGATGTCATAATTAGCGTTGGAGTATTTCTCGGCAGTATTGAGATTGTGATGAGGTTTGTTGGCAAGTAGTTTACCTGAATATTTGTCGAATGTCAGGATGTTTCTTTCACTGTATCTTCCGTCCATTCCGTAAACCGTTACCGGAAGACTCTTCAGCTCTTTTCCTTTTTTATTCTTTCCGTTTAATGTGATTCTGAAGCTTGATGATTTAGTGTATAATTTTTCAGTCTGTGCCGCAGCCAGATCAAAAACAGCTTCGTTCTTAGTCATCAGGGAATCCGGGGATTTTCTTTCTTTTTCCTTTGGAAGTTCCCAAGATCCGGACAAGGCAAATGTGAATGTATTTTTCACGTAAGGATAAGCAAAATAGAGCCCGGTAACACTTAAAAGCAGTGCAATAAATGATGCATAGAATCCAAGCACATTGTGAAGATCATAGTTCTTACGCTTCCAGGTTTTTACGTTTTCCCAATTGAACCAAAAACGTCCTTTTCTTGCATTTTTATTTTTAGGCCACCATAAAATGATTCCTGTAATCAGCATAATCATAAAAATAACGGTTGGGATTCCTACAGTGTACGGCCCCCATTCAGAATTGAGTAAAAGTCCCCAGTGGATATATTTCAAAATACTGAATACATCATATTTTTCATCATAAACAGCAAGGATTTGCCCTGTATATTGGTTCACATAGACTTGCTTATTGATGAGTACCTGCTGAAAATAGTTCCATCCTTTTTTGCTTTTTTCATAGTACTGGAACTGATAGGATTTGCTTTTATCCAAAGAGATTTCTACAGCACTTACGGGATACTTTTCATTAAGCTCCAGCGATATTTTTTCACGAAGCAGATTGATGGGCAAAGGTTTTGTCCCTACATCTTCTTTTTTAAGATATATAGCTTCTTTACGTAAGCTATCCTGTATTTCATCCTTAAAAACATATAAAGTCCCTGAAAGAGAGACTATAAATACAATGAATCCAACAGACAAGCCCAGCCACAAATGCAGCTTTGCGGACCATTTTTTTGTTGAAGAAACCTTCTTTTTATGATGATGCTTTTTTCTCATAGCAAAAAGTTAACCCCATGAGGGGCTAACCTTTGAATTTTTTAAAATTTATAAGTGAAGCTTCCTAATACGTTGGCAAGAGCTTGTGCATTGGCTGTTGTATATCCGCTCCAGTAATGTTCGTTGGTAAAATTGTCTACCTTCACTCCGATTCTGAATTTTTTTGTATCATAAAAGGCATTAGCATTCAGTACCAGATATTTTGGAAGTATGAAAGTTCCCATTGTGGTTGAGTTGACGATCTTATTATCGCTGGCATAATTTCCACCCACACCAAATCCAAGTCCTTTTAATTTTCCATCAAGGAACTGGTAGCTCGCATTGAAATTAACCAGCCACGGAGAAGAAGCTGTAGCAGGCCTTCTTCCAATTACAGTTTCATCCGCTTCCGTATATTTCATATCATTATAGCTTACACCGGCAATTACAGAGAATCCTTTGATCAGATAAGCATTTGCTTCCAATTCAACTCCCTGACTCGTTAGGGAGCCTGCCTGTCTTTGAATTGCTCTCCCTTGATCAGTATATCCAGCATTCAGAAGTGTATTTTTTACTTTGATATTGTAATAACTTAATGTTGTACTGATTCTTCCTTTGATAAGACTGGCTTTAAATCCACCTTCGAACTGATTAGCTCGTTCAGGATCAGAAAGGGTTACATTAGAGTTTGCATCGGAAACATAATATCCGTTGCTTGTGAAACTATTTTGATAATTTCCAAATACAGATACTTTATCCTGAACAATCTGATAAACAATTCCCAGTTTCGGAGACCATGCTCCCTGGGTATATGCTGCAGTTACATTTTGCCCCGTTTGGCCTCCTTTAAAGTCTACACTTTCATATCGCAAAGAGGTAAGGATATTAAGCCCTGTTATAGGAGTTATTACATTGGAAATGTATCCACTGTAAACATCTTTTTTCCCTGTACTGATATAGGTGTTATTTTTTTCAAAATCAGGCTGGTTTCTCAGATTATCATACATGGCTCCCAATGTCTGGCTATTCATATTAGAATAGTCTGTACCTTTAAAAGGAACCCAGTCAAAATTGGTGAACATAAAGTATTGGTTGTCATTTAATCTCATATAATCGAAACCAGCTACAGTTCTGTTTCTTATACTTCCAATATTGAAATCAAAATTAAAATTCTGCTGAAGCTGGAAATAAGTTCTTTTACTGTCTTTAGTTGACTGATCGGCTCTCGCTATTCCAACTTCAGAACTATTTGTAGGATTTGGGGCGAAATAAAAATATGGGCTAAATCCGTCAGAGTAAGAATAAGAAGTACTTACATTAGTGGAAGATTTAATATGGTCATTAATCTTATAGTTAACCTGCCCAAAGAAATTTCTTGCTTTACCTACAGTTTTAAGACCTTCCCCGGTATAAGACTGTTTATAGTTGTAACCAAGTTTTTCCATTTTGTCCATGCTGTCTGCACCAAGTTGTGAGCTTGGAAAATAAAAGAAAAATGCTGTTTCAGGATAGGAATTGGTTTCAAACATTTCCAGCTCTGCATTGATTTCCAAATTATCGGTAGGACGGTAAGTGATGGAAGGTGTAAATGCATAGAATGAATTCTTTGCATTGGTTCTCTGGAAAGTACCTTGATTTGTATAAGCCGTATTTAATCTGAATAATAACTTCTTATCGTTGGTCAGTGGTGTATTTACATCCGCCTGTACCCTGTAGTAGTTGTAACTTCCTCCTGCAAGGGATATTGCTCCTCCGAAAGTTTCATAAGGCCTTTTGGTAATTCTGTTGACAACTCCACCATAAGAAGTTACATTACTTCCAAATAGCGTTGCGGAAGGTCCTTTTAAAACTTCAATTCTTTCAATATTAATGGCATCCATGGAAGTGGTAATAGGAGCTACCATGCCATTTCTGATAGAGTTTCCTGCTACGAAACCTCTCAGGTTAAGATAAATTCCTCCATCTCCGGATCTGTTGGTTGCACTCCACATTTTTTGTGCGCCGGCAACATTCCTGAAGGCATCATCTACAGTGAATAATAATTGATTTTCCAAAACACCCTTGTCAATAGAAGAATATACCTGTGGATCCTCTATGGCTTTAAGAGGCATTTTATTGGAATAATCACTGTCTTTCTTGACATATGTATTGATAACTACTTCATCTATGTTTTTTGTGGTTAATGAATCTTTTTTTTGGGCAGAAACCATCATTGTCCCTAGTGCGGAAGCACAGATCAGTACATTTTTCATGAAAGCAAAATTTTCTGCAAATATATTATTTTTAACTGTTCTAAATAAATAATAAGATTGATATTTATCATAAAATTATTATATACTGAATAACAAAAAACCGCTATGGTCAATGCCATAGCGGTTTTTAAATATTATTTTTAAATTTTTCTTAAGAAGGAATTTCTCCTTTGTATAAGAATGAAATAATTTCTTTGTTTAATTTATCGATCATTTCACTGAATAGGTGGAAAGACTCCTGCTTATAGATTACAAGCGGATCTTTCTGCTCATATACTGCTCCCTGTGATGATCTTCTTAAATCGTCCATCTCACGAAGGTGAAGCTTCCAGTTTTCATCAATAATTGATAAAGTGATATTCTTTTCGAAATCGTTCACCAGACTTTCACAGTGCGTTTCGTAAGCTTCTTTAAGATCAGCTACAATAGTCATTGTTTTGTGTCCGTCTGTGAAAGGAACCTGGATCATTTTGAACATTGAACCCTGATTCTGGTATACATTCTCAATAATTGGGAATGATTTTTCTTTCAACAGGTCCAGCTTCATTTTGTAATCTTCCTGAGCTGCTTTGAATAGGATATTGGTCAGATCCTGAACGTTTTTGTTATTAAAGTCATTTTGGGAAACCGGAGATTCCATCGTAAATGTTTTAATAATTTCGTATTCAAAATCTTTATAATTTCCTGAAGCCTTTCCTTTCGCAACGATAGAATTGGCAACATCGAAAATCATATTCGTGATATCATATTTCAGGTGGTCTCCGAAAAGAGCATTCTTTCTTCTTTTATAGATAACGTCACGTTGCTTGTTCATTACATCGTCGTATTCAAGAAGTCTCTTTCTGGTTCCGAAGTTATTTTCTTCTACCTTTTTCTGAGCTCTTTCAATAGACTTGCTGATCATAGAGTGCTGAATTACTTCTCCCTCTTTGTGACCCATTCTGTCCATCATTTTAGCAATCCTTTCAGAACCGAACAAACGCATCAAGTTATCTTCAAGAGATACATAGAACTGAGAACTTCCCGGATCTCCCTGACGTCCCGCTCTACCTCTTAACTGTCTGTCAACACGTCTTGAATCGTGTCTTTCTGTACCAATGATTGCTAAACCTCCTGCATGTTTTACTTCTTTGGTAAGCTTAATATCGGTACCACGTCCCGCCATGTTCGTTGCAATGGTTACAACTCCTGGACGTCCTGCTTCCGCAACGATCTCTGCTTCTTTTTTGTGAAGCTTCGCGTTCAATACCTGGTGCGGAATTTTTCTTAACTGAAGTGCTTTTGAAAGCAACTGTGAAATTTCAACCGAAGTGGTTCCCACCAATACAGGTCTTCCTGCTGCTGTTAATTTTTCTACTTCTTCAATTACGGCGTTATATTTTTCTCTGTTAGTCTTGTAAACTAAATCCTGCTTGTCATGTCTCAGAATAGGGCGGTTGGTAGGAATTACCACAACGTCTAATTTGTAGATCTCCCAAAGCTCTCCGGCCTCTGTCTCAGCAGTACCGGTCATTCCCGCAAGCTTGTTGTACATACGGAAATAGTTCTGAAGTGTGATGGTTGCAAAAGTTTGGGTTGCTGCCTCAATTTTTACATTCTCTTTCGCTTCAATTGCCTGGTGAAGACCATCAGAATAACGACGTCCTTCCATGATACGACCTGTCTGCTCATCAACGATTTTTACTTCACCATCAATTACAACATACTCATCATCTTTTTCAAATAATGTGTAAGCTTTCAACAGCTGGCTCATCGTGTGAACACGCTCAGATTTTTCAGCAAATTCAGCGAAAAGTTTTTCTTTTGCTTCAAACTCTTCTTCTTTGGATAAGTTTTTAGCTTCTACTTCAGCAATCTCAGTTCCGATATCCGGAAGTACGAAGAAGTTCGGATCAGAGTTTCCTTGAGACATGTATTCAACACCTTTGTCTGTAAGGTCTACCTGATTGTTTTTCTCTTCGATAACGAAATAAAGATCTTTATCTACGATCGGCATATCACGGTTGTTGTCCTGCATATACTGCGCTTCCACTTTCTGAAGCAATGCTCTGTTTCCGCTTTCCGATAAAAATTTGATAAGTTGTCTGTTTTTTGGAAGACCTCTGTAAGCCTGAAGCAATTTGAATCCACCTTCCTTTGTATTTCCGGCAGCGATTAATTTTTTCGCTTCATTGAAAATAGTGGAAACTGTTTTCTTTTGTACTTCAACGATTCTGTCGATAGAAGGCTTAAGAACGTCAAACTCCTGTCTGTCACCCTGAGGAACCGGACCGGAAATAATCAATGGCGTTCTGGCGTCATCTACCAATACAGAGTCCACCTCATCCACGATAGCAAAGTTCAGTTCTCTTTGTACCAGTTCTGAAGGTGAGGTCACCATGTTGTCTCTCAGGTAATCGAAACCGAATTCGTTGTTGGTTCCGTAAGTAATATCTGAGTTGTATGCTTTTCTTCTTCCGTCTGAGTTCGGCTGGTGGTTATCGATACAATCGATAGACATTCCATGGAACTGATAAAGAGGACCCATCCATGCGGAGTCTCTTTTCGCAAGGTAATCGTTCACGGTTACAACGTGCACCCCTCTTCCCGGAAGTGAATTTAAATAAATAGGTAATGTTCCTACCAAAGTCTTACCTTCACCGGTAGCCATCTCGGCAATTTTACCGCTGTGAAGAATAACCCCTCCGATAAACTGAACATCATAGTGGACCATATCCCAAACTACAGGAGTTCCGGCAGCATCCCATGAGTTTTTCCAAACAGCTGTGTCTCCCTGAATGCTGATGAAATCTTTCCCTGCAGCAGCCAGCTCTCTGTCCCAGTCAGTTGCCGTTACACGGATTTCTCCATTCTGAGCCCATCTTCTTGCTGTTTCTTTTACCAATGCAAAAGCTTCAGGAAGGATCTGAGTCAGAACTTTCTCTTCAATTTCGTATGATTCTTTCTTTAGAGACTCAATTTTTGAGAAAAGAGCTTCTTTCTCATCAACATTTGTTGAATTTTTTATCTGCTCTTTTATCTGTTCTATTTGAGCTGTGATCTTGCTGGTTGCAGATTTTATATTCTCTTTAAACTCAGCCGTCTTTTGTCTCAACCCATCATCCGTCAGTTGCTGGATGGTAGGTTCTACAGCCTTGATTTTTGTTACAACTTTTTTTACTTCTTTTAGGTCCTGCGCTTTT